>JAFYFC010000050.1 GCA_017543905.1 Clostridia bacterium | reverse complement strand
TGACAATGCGGACAGCGGACGGTTTTTGTTTCCTGTTTGCTCTCAAACAGCAGCACTGACCTCTCTTCGCTCAGATCCCGCATGTAACTCTTGCAGTGAAACTGTTGACATTTCAGCTCAATTGTGTTATCTTCTTCCCGGAGCATAGCTTGACTTCCTTCTTGTTTGTCTGGTAACTACAATTAGAAGTCTGCACCCGCGGTTTTCATGGACAGCGACGGGAAGGTATATCTTTATTGGGGGCAGATCAGTTCTTATGGCGCTGAGCTGACAGAAGATCTGACGAAGATCAAAGAAGACACGCTCGTGTCAGGATTGCTGACCGAAAAAGATCACGGTTTCCATGAGGGCTCGTCGATGAGAAAAACCGGCGATACATATTACTATATATTCGCGGATATACACAGAGGAAAGCAGACTGCGCTCGGATACGCGACTTCCCAAAGCCCGTTAGGACCGTTCAAGTATCAGGGCGTCATCATAGACAACGACGGCTGCGACCCGGAGACATGGAACAATCACGGCAGCATAGAGTGCGTCGACGGTCAGTGGTATGTGTTTTACCACCGCAGCACGAAAAACAGCCGCTATCTGAGGAAGATGTGCGCAGAGCCGATCTCCGTTGCTCCGGACAGGCTGATCCATGAAGTCCGGCCGACTTCGATAGGCATGGGAGCGCCGTACAGGATCGGCGAGCCTCTGTACGGATATCAGGCGTGCAGGCTGTCCAGGAACGCCTGGATAGACGGCGACAGGTTGATCGTGGGGAGCGGTAAGGTATAAGCAGCATACCGTTATCTCGATCCGTCTACGCGGAACCTGTCGTGTGTATCATATACAGGAAGCGGAAACGCCAGAATCACACACAGTATCGATGCTGAAGGCGAACTGACGCTGTCGATCGAAACAGATATTCCGATCGAAATCACGGCTTTTACGCTCGTGAGCGCCTGAAGCTGACGTCGGCCTCTTGATAGGAATGCTCGTTAAAGAGCCCTGAGGAGCGTAAAAAAGCATATAAACGTTTCATGGAGGAAAGCCGATGCCGGAGCTTCCGGAAGTCGAAACCGTAAAACGGGTCATAAAGCCGCAGATCATGGGCAGAAGAATTGCGTCAGTCGACGTGCATCATCCGCAGATAATCGCTTATCCGGACGCGGAGAGTTTTGCTTTGAATCTGACAGGCCGGATCATAACAGACATGAAGCGCAGAGGGAAATTCTTGGCGCTTCTCTTCGAAAACAAGGACAGACTCATTTTGCATCTGCGAATGACAGGACAGCTGCTTGTGACTCCGGCGGAGCATGATATCGAAAAGCATACCCATTTGATCGTCGGGCTTTCAGGCGGGAATCAACTCCGCTATATCGATACGCGCAGATTCGGGCGTTTCTGGTATCTGAAAAAAGGAGAAAGCCTCGGGATCACGGGCGCTGACAAGTTAGGGATCGAACCGACCGACAAAAAGCTGACGGCCGCATATTTGAAAGAAAGCGCAGCGGGACGCAGGATCGCGGTTAAAGAAATGCTGCTCGATCAATCCGTTGTGGCGGGAATAGGCAATATCTATTCGGACGAAATACTGTTTGCGGCCGGCATAAATCCGGCGGCGAAATGCTGTGATTTAACTGACGGCAATTGGGCTTCTCTCGCCAAAATGATCCCGGAAACCATAAATTGGGCAATACGAAAAAACAAAATCACTCCCAAGCAGTATCTGGAAGGCAAAGGCAAGGAATACAAAAACACGCCTTTTCTTAAAGTATACGGTCATGCAGGAAAACCCTGTCCCCGCTGCGGTTCGACCTTGGAACGTATCGTTATCGGCGGCAGGGGCAGCACATTCTGTTTCCGCTGCCAATGTACAGCGCAGTTATAGCTTCGGTCAGTTTACTGCCATAAGCTTTCATAACCCCCTGTCGCTTCAGCGATTTCTCCCGTTTGTTTCGCTCTTTATTGGGCTCAGCACAGTGCTCACGTCAGTTTTGCCGCTGTATGAAGCTTGCTACCAATCTGGCGATCTGTTCGGGCGATTCCCGCTGTTCCTTGCACAGCCACATGCATATTATCCTGTATGCTCCATAAGTGATATAGTTAAACAGATACTGGATCGTCGTATCGTCGTACTTGCCATAGTATTCCTTAAGCGTCGCCTCTCTCATAGCCTCGAGGGAAAACAGCTTTTGCGGAAACAGCGGGTCTACGTTGTTGTTTATGATCAGGCGCACAAACTCGTAGTGCTTTTCCAGATATTCACAGGCAGTCTCGATTATTTTTTCCGTATTCGTCACATGCTCGGTAATCGTCTTCGAGAGAAAACTTAGCAAATCGTTTTCCATATCTGTCAACAGATCAAACTGGCTTCCGTAGTATTTATAGAAGGTCGTGCGGTTGACGTCGGCCTTCTCGCACAGTTCACGGATGGAAACATGGTAAATATCCGTTTCCCGCAGCAGTTCAGTCAGCGCGTCCTTCAGCATGCGCTTCGTCATTGCCGTCCTGCGATCCTCTTTCTTCTGCATACCTTCCCTCCGTATCGCCTTTATTTCGCGCAGAGCAACAATTGAAGCCTGAGTGTCGATAAATATCCCATTTTTGCAGCCTGTGTTTGTCAACATTCCATTAGAAAATATCTGTCGGTTGTTTATAAAACACCTGTTGTTTATAATTATACTTGCATGGAGTCGTTCTGTCAAGACAAAACAAGAGGGTTCAGAGCATGACAAAAGCAGCGGATTTCCTGGTAAGAAGGCGGCACATCCTTTTGTGCTTTTTTCTGCTGCTGGCGGCTGTTTCGCTGCTGTTCGCCGGACGGGTGAATATCGATTACGACCTTTCGAAGTACCTGCCGGAGAATTCCCGCATGAAGCAAGGTATGCGCCTGATGGAGCAGGAATTCGGGCCTTCTGCTTCGTCTCAGCTTCGCGTGATGTTCAGCGGGCTGCCAGAAGAGGAGAAAAGCGGGATATTTGAGGAGCTGTCAAGCCTCGCTTATGTGTCCGAAGTAAGCTGGGAGCCGGGAGAAGGATACAACCGCGACGGATATACCCTGTATGAGCTTACAGCAGAGCATGACAGCCATTCAAAGGAAGCGGCCGCCCTGTTCGGCGCGGTGCACGAGAAGTACGACAGCTTCGGCATAGCTACAGGCGGGAGCATCCACGAAGCAAATGTACCTATACTGCCGCTGTACATAATCGCTGCCGCAGTCGGGCTGGTGCTGCTGATACTGATCCTGATGTGCAATTCCTGGTTCGAGCCGATCGTTTTCATGGCGAACATCGGGATCGCAGTCGCAATCAATCTGGGTACGAACGTTGTTTTCTCAGGCATATCCGAATACACGAGCGCCATAGTTGGCATCCTGCAATTGGCGCTCTCCATGGATTATTCAATTATACTGCTAAACCGCTATACACAGGAAAAAGCAAGCGGCGCCGACAAGCTGCCCGCCATGAAAGCGGCGATCGCCGCGGCTTTTCCATCTGTCGCGGGCAGTTCGCTTACGACCTTTGCCGGGCTGCTCACAATGGCCTTCATGCGCTTCCGGCTCGGAGCGGACATGGGCTTCGCGCTGGCGAAGAGCGTGATCGTGAGCCTTATCTGCATTTTCACCGTATTGCCGTCGCTTATTCTCCTGAGCGACCGACTGATCGAAAAGACGAAGAAAAAGGCTTTGCATATCCCGATGGCAGGCTATTCCCGCTTTGCGGCAAAACACAGGCTCGTCCTTTCAGTATCGTTCCTGGCGCTGTTTGCCGCAGCGTTTTTCTTTAAGGACAATACGCAGATACTGTATATGCTGCAAACAAACAGCCCGGTCGAGCATGTGTTTTCAGAACGTCACTCGCTGGTTCTGCTCTATGAAGTCAAAGACAGCGACAGGATCGCAGATGTCATGGCCCCCTTGGAGGCTGACGAGAAGGTCACCGGCATCACAGGATACTACAATACGATCGGAAAACCTTACCGGGCGGAAGAGCTGGCGGAGCTGTTTGGAAATTCCTCAGGTCTGGCCAATGAGGACACCATGTCCCTTCTGCTGCAGTTCTATGCCGCTCAGAACGGTTATGAGCATGTCGAAGACGTAACACTCGGGGAACTGGTGCCGTTTATTCAGGCTCATGTGCTGGAGAATCCGCTGTTCAGCCGGTTTATCGACGACGGGATACGGCAGCAGATCGCACAAGCCGCAAAGACGATCAGGGAGAACGACGCAAAACTGGAAGGCGAAAAGTACGGGCTGGTGATCCTGACCACAGTCTATCCGGAAGACTCAGCCGAGACCAGAGCATTCCTCAGATCGATTTTCGAAAGCTGCGACAGAGTTCTGGAAGGCAAAACCTGGCTGATCGGCACCTCCGCCATGAATGAAGAAATGGCCCGGACCTTCGATTCGGAAATGACCCGCATCACCCTGTTCTCCGCCATAGCGATCTTCATCGTCGTCGCGCTGACGTTCCGTTCTCTTTTGATCCCGCTGGTTCTGGTGTTGACCGTCCAGTGCGGAATCTACCTGACGATGATGTTCATCGGACTTAGCGGCAGCGGCATGTATTATCTGGCCTTGCTCATCGTACAGTGCATACTCATGGGCGCGACCGTCGATTACGGGATTCTTTACACCTCTTATTACCGCGAAAGCCTCCTGTCCGCGGACCATCAGGCCGCAATTTGCCGCGCCTATGACGGCGGGCTCCACACGATCCTCACTTCTGCCCTTATCATGATCGTCGCTCCCGGCATACTGGGCTTCCTGTTCGCCAATCCCGCAATAGGCGAGATCTGTCTTACCATCTCGCGCGGCGCGATCTCCGCGACGCTGCTTGTGGTATTCGTACTCCCCGCCATCCTCGCAGCGCTTGGCCGTTCAATAAGGCCTGCAAAACGCAGGAAACGATGAAAGCATTCGGGAAGGAGCGTTCGAACGGTTAGCTGATCCACTCCGCTGAAATCTTCAGCCAGTGCAAGCCCATGGTGGTGGGCACCGGAGGGTTGACCCGGTTCCCCAGCACGCCGCTGCTGGAGGAAGCAGAAGTGTGAATTCCCGACGCTCAGCGAAGAGGAAATGCTAATTGAACTTAAGACCTTTGTGGAGCATCTGACCTGCGACTGCTATTTTATCACGCATCACACGGTATCCGGGAAAAACCTGACGGGACCTGATTTCCTTGCGCGTAAGAAAGGAATCGTGGCAGTGCTCGACAACGAGATTAAGCACGGAGATATGGAGGCGCTTGCCGCTGTCCGCAGAAGTAAGAGGTCGTTATGAGCCTTAATACCTTTAACAGAACAGATGCTCTGTTTTCCCTTTGCGGTCTGAACTCCACGCAAATCACGCAGGCCCTCCGGATTTAAACGGATTTCAATCTGAAGGGCTTATTCTTTTACGTATAAAATCCCCCGCCTCTATACCCTCCGGCGCGGGGAGCGTGAAGAGGGTGTCCGGAACGGCGGCGGTCTCTATCGCTTCGCCCGCTTCGTTTTGCATATCGCAGGCCGTAAACCCTACGCCCGGGCGTCCGGGCGTGAGCGCCTCTATGCGCGCGCCTGACACGAGCTTGTTTTTCACCTGTACGATTATGCGGCCGTTCTGCCTGTCCAGCACGGGGCCGATGTAATCGCAGTCCTTGAAATAGCCGGCGGGCGCGTGTATGGAGTTTTTGATCTCGCCTTTATAAAAGCCCGTCGAATACGGACGGTGGCTGATCGCATGAAGCTCGCTCATGCTGCCTGCATATTCGCCGCCGTCCAGATACATGCGGTAAGCGTTCACCGCGCCTGCCACGTAATAGGGCGTTTTCATACGCCCCTCGATTTTGAGCGAGGTCACGCCCGCGTCCGTAAGCTCGTCCAGCACGGGCAGCGCGCACAGATCGTAAGACGAAAGGATCGTGTCGCCGTCCGGGTCCTCTTCTATAGGGAAGTATTCGCCCGGGCGTTTTTCCTCCGTGAGGGCGAATTTCCAGCGGCAGCTTTGCGCGCAGCCGCCGCGGTTGGCGCTCCTGCCGGTCAGGTACGCGCTTATCATGCACCTGCCCGAATACGCCATGCACATCGCGCCGTGCACGAAGGCCTCTATTTCAAGCTCCGGCGGAGTGTTCTGTCTGAGCAGGCGTATCTGTTTAATAGAAAGCTCCCGCGCGAGCACCACGCGGCGCGCGCCCATCTCATAATACGCGCGCGCGGTTTCGTGGTTGGTGCAGTTGGCCTGAGTGCTGACGTGCACCTCCATGCCGGGACACGCGCGCTTGACGACGCGTATCGCGCCTGTATCGCTTACTATCATCGCGTCCGCGCCGACAGCGCTCAGCTCACGCGCGTACTCGCCCATGCGCTCCAGCTCCTCCGGGAAAGTAAACGCGTTCGCGGCGACGTACAAACGCGCGCCGCGCGCGTGACAGCTGTCCGCCGCCTGTGCGATCTGAGGTATGGAAAACGCGGTCTGCCCCGCGCGCAGCTGTAAAAACGGACCGCCCAGATACACCGCGTTCGCGCCGAAGCGCAGCGCGGCGTTCAGGCTTTCCATACTCCCCGCCGGGGCAAGCAGCTCTACCGGTTTTGCGTATCTCATCACACGTTAAAGCGGAACAGCGTCACGTCCCCGTCCTTCATCACGTAATCCTTGCCCTCGGAGCGGATCAGACCCTTTTCCTTGCAGGCGTTCATGCTGCCCTCGCGCACGAGGTCCTCGTAGGATACGATTTCCGCGCGTATGAAGCCGCGCTCGAAGTCCGTATGTATCTTGCCCGCCGCCTGAGGCGCCTTGGTGCCGTTCACTATCGTCCATGCGCGCACCTCCTTGGGCCCCGCGGTCAAAAACGAGATATAGCCCAGCAGCGCGTAGCCCAGCGTGACCAGACGGTCCAGACCGCTTTTGCCTATGCCCATCTCCTCCAGGAATTCCTGCTTCTCGTCCGGCTCGAGCTGCGCGATCTCCTCCTCAAGCTTGGCGCAGATCACCAGCACCTGGCTGCCTTCGCCCGCGGCGATCTGCTTGACCTTGCACACGAGCGGCAGGCTGTCCTCGTCCTTGCCCACGTCGTCCTCGCCGATGTTCGCGGCGTACACCACCTTTTTCATCGTAAGCAGGAACCAGCTCTCCGCGACCTCGCGTTGCTCCTTGTCGAGCGGCGCTGTGCGCGCGGGCTTCAATTCGTCCATGTGCTTTAAAAGTATGTTCGCGGTTTCCACCTCGAGCGCGTACTTTTTGTCACCGTTTTTGAGCAGATGCTCCGCCTTGTCTTTGCGCTTCGTCACGGTTTCTATGTCCGCGAGCACGAGCTCGGTCTGTATGGTTTCTATGTCGCGGGCAGGGTCTACGCTGCCGTCCACGTGTATCACGTTTTCGTCCTCGAAGCAGCGCACCACGTGCACTATCGCGTCCACCTCGCGGATATGGCTGAGAAACTTGTTGCCGAGCCCCTCGCCCTTGCTCGCACCCTTTACGAGTCCCGCGATGTCCACGAATTCGAGCACCGCCGGCGTATACTTTTCGGGATGATACATTTCCGCCAGCACGTCGAGCCGCGCGTCCGGTACCGCGACCACGCCGGTATTGGGTTCTATAGTGCAGAAGGGATAATTCGCCGCCTGCGCGCCCGCGCAGGTTATCGCGTTGAAGAGTGTGCTTTTGCCTACGTTCGGCAGCCCCACTACGCCTAATTTCATATAGCTGTCTCCTTAAACGAGTATCTGCGTCAGCCGATAAAGCTCGATCTGACCTTCCGAATACACAGTATACCACGGGCGGCGGTTTTTCACAACATATTTCAGGGGAAATATTTCCGATAACACTGTAAACACACGCATAAGGCCGATTTTGCATTTTCCGCGCGGCGTTCCTGCAAATATGCCGCCGTTTTTGTAAACCTTACGTTAATCCGTAAGGAATCCGCTTGACAACCTTCACGCCGACTGCTATACTGCGCTAAACCGTTGAAGAAGAGTGAGTAACCTTCACCCACTTTCTCACAGAGAGCCGCGGGCGGTGGAAACGCGGCAGAAGGTATGAAGGCGAATGGACTTCTGAGGGCAAGCGGAAAGGGCAGCCGAGTATGCGAGCCGGAGTCGGGCGCTCCGTCAAAAAACGTCGGCATATGAATGTATGCGCTAAGTGGGCGCGAGAGCGCCAAGCAGGGTGGCACCGCAGGAAGATATATTCGACCTGTCCCGGCAAACAGCTGTGGACGGGTTTTTTGTTTACAAAAAACACTCCGCAGCAGGCAGACCAAACCCCGGAGCCAAATAATAAAAAGGAGTGCAGGATCATGAAAAACACAGAAATCCCCTACAAAATCTATCTTGAAGAAAACGAAATGCCCGAGTGCTGGTACAACGTGCGCGCGGATATGAAAAACAAGCCCGCGCCGCTGCTCAACCCCGGCACCCACGAGCCCATGAAGGCGGAGGAGCTCGCAGGCGTATTCTGCGACGAGCTGATACAGCAGGAGCTCGACAACTCGACCCCCTACTTCCGTATTCCCAACGATATCCGCGCCTTCTACAAAATGTACCGTCCCAGCCCGCTGGTACGCGCGTACTGCTTGGAGGAAAAGCTGGGCACGCCCGCGCACATCTACTACAAATTCGAGGGCAACAACACCAGCGGCTCGCACAAGCTGAATTCCGCGATCGCACAGGCGTACTACGCCAAAAAGCAGGGCCTCAAGGGTGTCACCACGGAGACGGGCGCCGGCCAGTGGGGAACCGCGCTCTCGATGGCGTGCGCGTATCTGGGCCTCGACTGCAAGGTTTACATGGTAAAGGTCTCCTACGAGCAGAAGCCCTTCCGCCGCGAGGTCATGCGCACCTACGGCGCGTCGGTCGTGCCCTCCCCCTCCGAAACGACAAATATCGGCCGCAAGATACTCGCCGAGCATCCCGGTACCACCGGCTCTCTGGGCTGCGCGATATCCGAAGCGGTGGAGGTGGCTACGTCCACTCCCGGCTACAGATACGTGCTGGGCAGCGTATTAAATCAGGTGCTGCTGCACCAGAGCGTGATCGGGCTTGAGACCAAGGCCGCGCTCGACAAATACGGCATCAAGGCGGACATGATCATCGGCTGCGCGGGCGGCGGTTCGAACCTGGGCGGGCTTGTCGCGCCGTTCATGGGACAGAAGCTGCGCGGCGAAGCGGATTACGACATCGTCGCGGTCGAGCCCGCGTCCTGCCCCAGCTTCACGCGCGGCAAATACGCCTACGATTTCTGCGACACGGGCATGGTGTGTCCGCTCGCCAAGATGTACACGCTGGGCAGCGACTTCATTCCCGCGCCCAACCACGCCGGCGGTCTGCGCTATCACGGCATGAGCCCTGTGCTTTCCCAGCTGTACGACGACGGGCTTATGCGGGCGGTATCGGTGCCTCAGACAGAGGTATTCGAAGCGGCGGAGCTGTTTGCCCGCGTCGAGGGCATACTGCCCGCGCCCGAAAGCAGCCACGCGATCAAGGTCGCGATAGACGAGGCGATGAAGTGCAGGGAGAGCGGAGAAGCGAAGAACATAGTCTTCGGGCTTACCGGCACGGGCTACTTCGACCTGGTCGCGTACCAGCAGTTCAACGACGGCACGATGAGCGACTACATCCCCACGGACGCCGATATAGAGCGCAGTCTCTCCATGCTCCCGAAGATGTGATTTTGACCAAATATAAAACTTAACTTGAAAGACGCCCGCAGGACGAAACGCACCGCGGGCGTCTGTTTTATAAGGCGCACTTCACGCGCAGCAGAATGCCGAATCCGCTTCACATACTTTTTCAATTGGTTAAATGTCTATAAACAACCTTTTCCCTCTTGAAAAAATAATACTGTTATTGTATGATTAATTCACAATTACGCGTATTTTGCGTTTCGGAAAGGATCGTTACAATGAAAGTTGTAAATATCAAACTCAGTTTACTTGAAAACGCGAAGCTCTTTGCGGACATCGCCAGCCGCTATCCCTTCGACGTGGATCTGCGCGTGGGCAGGTACGTAGTAGACGGCAAAAGCGTGCTGGGCGTGTGCTCGCTGGACATGTCCAAGCCCATCACCGTCGAGATCTACGACGACAACTGCGAACAGCTGCTTGAAGAGATCAAGCCCTTCATAATCAGGTAAACGGTTCCTTTCAAAAGCGCAGCCGGGCAAAAACCCGGCTGCGTTTTTTAGTATCTTCCCACTTGCTTCACTTCTTTGATTATCGCCGCGAAATCCTTAAGGCTCACGCTTTCGGGGATAGAATGGTCGGAGGCGAATATGTAGCCGCCGTTTTGCTTCATTACGGGCACCGTCTGCGCGATCTGCTGCTTTATAAGCTCCGGCTTGTCCCAGAGCACGGCGTTTATCCCGCCGTGGAACAAGAGCTTTTCGCCGAACGTGCGCTTAAGACCCGGCACGTCCATGCCCGCCTTTACCTCCAGCGGATTGAGCCCGTCCAGGCCTATTTCGACAAGCTCCGGCACGAAGGGCATTATGTTGCCGCAGGAATGCAGACGCGCATATATCCCTCTGTCGTGCGCCCAGTCGATCGCGCGCTTTATATACGGCTTTTCAAGCTCCCTGAAGGTCTTGAGCGAGAAGAACTGGCTGCCCTTGTAGCCCATGTCGTCGGGCCAGTTTATCTCGTCGAAGCGGTAGCCCGCGTCCCAAACCCGTTCGAGCATTTCAAGATCAAGCCTGAGCGAGCATTCGTACATGTCGCGTATCCATTCGGGCTCTTCCATAAGCGCGATCAGCGCGGTTTCGGTGCCTATCTCCCAGGAGTGGGTCACGTCGAAGCCGAACCAGAGCGTGCCGATTATCCAGCGTCCTTCGGCGCGCCATTTCGCGTAATCGCGCTTAAGGCGCTCCCACGGTATCCGGCTGTCGTCAAGCGTCATGCGCTTTTTGATCTCGAGCCAGCTTTCGAAGTCCTTTATCTTAAAATCCAGAAACTTCGGCACGCCGCCGTGATGCTTGAACTGCTTGAGCGTCGCGCCCCAGGCGGTGGTGCTGATCACGTACTCCTCCGTTTCCTCCAGCACGCGCTTTTCGAAACGCGGCGAGTTGTCGCAGGAGACGTGCGCGGTTTTGTCCACGTCAAAATAATCCCGCCAGTCCGCGTCCGCGGGCAGGCCCTCGCGCCGCCAGCGCTCCAGCGTCGACGCCCACGGGGTATCTATTATCGGCACGCGATCCGCCTCGCGGTGCTCGTACATTGCTTTTACTCGTTCGTATGTGGTCACAGCATTTCCTCCGGGCATATAAGCTCCGCTCCGGCGAGCATATCTGCGTCCACCGGACAGGTGCCCGCGATAAAAAACGCGCCGAGCGCGCGCACAAAGGCGTTCGAGGCGGGATACAGCCCGAATTCGGCTTCGTCGCCGTTCTCCCACTCGATGCGGCAGCGCTTTTCAGCGTCTTTTTCAGACACCAGCAGCGCGCGGCGTCCCTTTCCCCAGTACGCGCATTTTGCGCCCTTCATGCGCTGCACCTTCAGAATCCGCGCCGCGGCGCACGCGAACTCCTGCTGCGTAAGATTTGTAAACACGGCCGTGCGTATGCCCTCGTCGCCGCACAGACGTCCTATGTGCGCGTCGAACGCAAGCGGGGAAAAGCCGAATACGTCTATGCCCTTGCGCGCGTACGCTTCGCGCATGCGTGCGCCCACGTATTCGGGCACGAACACGCGCCGCGCGCCGTCCGGTATGCTCCCTGGCGCGCATATCACGTTTTCACTGCCCGCGCGTATATCTGTCCTGCCCTGCGTTTCTTCGTTTAAGCGCGCGGCGAGATACATATATTCAGGCGCGAGTATGTCTATAAAAACCTTTTCCTCCTGCGCGCGCAGGCCTCTTAAAAAAGCGCGGTCGCGCTTGTCCAGAAGCGCGCTTTCAAGCATTTCGGGTCTGCGCGCAAGGGTCGTCCTGAGCGCTTCGTCGCGCCTCCATCTGTCTATGAGCGCCTGATTGCCGTCCAGCAGCACCTGCGGCACCGCCCTGCCGTTTATCTCGCGCGGATGGGTATACTGCGGATATTCGAGCAGTCCGCTCGAAAAGCTCTCGTCCACGCCGGATTCAAACGTGCCCAGCACGCCCTTAATGAGCCGCGCCACCGCGTCCACGATTATGAGCGCGCCCAGCTCTCCGCCCGTGAGCACGTAGTCGCCCACCGAGATTTCCTCGTCTATGCAGGAGTCGATTATTCGCTGGTCTATCCCCTCGTAGTGCCCGCACAGCAGTATAACGTCCTTTTCCCGCGCAAGCCGCTCGGCGGTTTTCTGCGTGAAGGGCGCGCCCTTCGGCGAAAGATATATGCGTCTGCCCGTAAAGCCCGCGCCCCCGGCATATTTCATCGCGTCCAGCACGGGCTGCGCGAGCATCACCATGCCCGCGCCTCCGCCGTAAGGCGTATCGTCCGTATTTTTGTGCTTGCTTGCGGAAAACGCGCGTATGTCCACAGCCTCCGCGCTGATCGCGCCGCTGCGGCGCGCGCGCCCGAGTATGCTGGTACTGAGCACCGCTTCCACCATTTCGGGGAAGATGGTGAGTATTTTAAAGGTCATTCGTTACCGCCGTTTCGGCAAGCCGCCGCGCGTCCAGATACATTTTTCCGCCCGCCAAATCGGTGTTCAGCACGACGCTTTTGAGCGCGGGCACCAGCGTTTCGCGTTTCTTTTCCCTGTCCGTGAACACGTACACGTCGTTGCCGCCCGGCTGCATGACCTCCGTAAGCACGCCTAAGGAATTACCCTCGCTGTCCACGCCGGCAAGCCCGATCAGGTCCACTATAAAGTTTTCGTCCTCGCCCAGCGTGACCGCGTGCGCGCGGTCCACGTATATAAGCCGTCCGCGCAGCGTCTCGGCGGCGTTTCTGTCCTCCACGCCGTCCATGCGGATATAAACCGCGCTGTCGTCACAGCGTACGAGCCGCACGTGTATTTTCCGGTACGCGCCGTCCGCTTCGAGATACGCTTCGTCCAGGTCCCCGAAGCGGCTTACGTCGTTTGTGAGCGGCTTAAGCTTAAGCTCGCCCCGCACGCCCTGCGGCTTCAGTATTTCGCCCACCGCGAGATATTCGTTCATTCTGAGCCTCCGGATAAGAATTCCTGCTTCGCCAGCAGCGCCGCGCCCGCCATGCCCGCGTCGTTCTGGCGCACCGCCAGCCGCAGCGCGCGGCGCATTATGTCCGCGTCGAGATTGTACGCGTCGGGTATATGCCTGAGTATGCGCTCGATAAGGATTTCTCCGTCCACGCTTACTCCGCCGCCCAGCACTATCGCCTGCGGACGGAATATCATGTACAGCGAGCACAGCCCCGTCGCGATCTCGCGCGCGAATCTGTCCAGCGCCTCGGTCATCTGCCTGTCGCCCGCGCGCGCCCTGTCGAGCACCGCACGCGCGCGCACGCCGCCCGCAAAGCGCCCCAGCGCTCCCGCGGACGCGTACATCTCAAAGCAGCCCCTCAGCCCGCACGCGCATTTAAGCCCGCCCGCGTGGGTGATGAAATGCCCCAGCTCCGCCGCGGCGTTATCGCGCCCGCGCCAGGGCCTGCCGTCTATCATGAGCGCGCCGCCCACGCCCGTGCCGAGCGTCAGATACACCGCGTCCGTGACCTGCCAGCACGAGCCGCCCTCCAGCGTTTCCGCCGCGAGCGCGACCTGCGCGTCGTTGTCTATGTGCGCGCGTATGCCCGTTACCTCGGCGAGCGTGTCCGCGAAGTTCACCCTCGCCCAGCGCAGATTGCCGCTGTTTACGTAGCCCTCGGGCCTGAAAACAGCGCCCGGCACTCCCACGCCGAGTATCTCCGCCCTGTAGGGGGCGTGCTCCAGCATATATTTAATCTGTCCCGCGCACGCGCGGCTGTCGCCGCGTATAGTGCGGGTCACGCTCGTGAACACGCATTCGAGCGCTTCGGTGAAGAGGCCGAATTTTATGTTCGTGCCTCCGAGATCAACGCCGGCTATATACATCCTTACCCATCCGTATAAAAAGCAGGGCCGCGTTCGGCGGCCCGATTTCAGATCTTATATACTTTCGCGTCCTTGCTTTGCCCGGGCGAGGCGGGCGCATCGGGCTCCGAGCCGTTTTCGTCTTCCCCCTCATGCGGGAAGGGCTCAGAGGGTATCTCCTCCTGCTGCGCGTCCTCAGCCCGGCTGAACATCGCCATCAGATATTCCCCGTCCTCGTCCTTTTCGGTGTACACCATGTAATACCAGCCGTCTTCATAGCCGTACGATTCCGCGTTAAGCTGCGCAAACGCGCTGTATGCAAGGGACAGGGCAGCTTCGTACGTCATCGTGCCCCCGCTGCTCGCCGCCAGCGCGCACGCGGATATGCCCTTAAGCCTCTGATCGTCCGGCAGCCCTTCCACCGCAAGAGTGCTGACAGCGCCGCTTTCGTCCGGCACGATAATCAGCCCCGTGTTCAGATCGAACTCGTACCAATAGTACTTGCCAAACGACGAATCGTGGTCAGCCTTAAGGCCTGATTTCATGATCGGCATGCCGTTTTGCGCAGCAAAGCCGTTATATGCGCTCACCCAGCCTGGGGTTAAGAATACCTCCGAAGCCGACGCGCACGTCAGCGCGCACGCGACAAGCGCAATTATGTACAGCGCGAGCCTTCGCATCAGTTCTCCACTCCGCCGACCTCGGTCACTATGCCGCTCACGACCGTGAACTTATACGCGTCGCCGAAGGTATAGCCGAAGGAATGCCAGCCGTCGCTGGTCTTGAACCTGTTGGCGGAGCCCAGCGAATACGTGCCGTCCGGGAATTTGCTCACGTCTATTACGCAGGTGAAGTCAGCCATGTCGAGATTTATGCTGCCCTGCTGCTTGCGCTCGTGCGTAAGGCCGGTAATGCCCGCAACCACGTTCACGCCGTAATACACGATGTCGCCCTTCTGATTCGTCACGGTGACCCAGATCATGCTGTCCTTCTTGCCGTTGAAGCCCGGATAATAGCCGTAGGACCAGCCTGTAATGCTGATCACGCTGCCGCCGGTCTCGCTCGTGCCCAGTGCGAAGTCCGTTATGCCGTGATCTACTCGGGTGTCCTTGTCCATGCGCCACTTGTAGCCTGAGGTCGCGGGCTTCTGATCCTGTCCGTTATACAGCACGGCGGGCACAGGCGTGGGCGTGGGCACAGGCGTGGGTGAAGGCGTAGGCTCCGGGGTGGGTTCCGGCGTCGGCTCCAGCTCCTCTATAGTGCCGAAAACGTCCGTTACGTCTTCCCCTGTCAAATCTCCCCCGTCCGTCAGCGTGACGTCGCCGTCCTGCGTCTGCGTGTCGGCGGGCTGCGCGGTTTCGTCCTGCGGGGTCTGCGTTTCGGTATTGACCGCTACGGACGTGCCTTCCGTATCTGATTTTTTGTCATCCTTGTTGCCCAGCACAAACTTGTCAAGCAGCAAAATAACCGCAACGATCAGCACTGCGCCTATAAGAAAACGCACCGCCGCCTTGCCTATATTGTTTTTACGTATTTTAGAAGCGCTCATGCATACTCCTCCTTTTAACCTGTATATATAATACAATTTTAAAGCCCGCTTGTCAACACGGCTCAGGCTAAAAATTCGGTTTTATACTTACGGAACCGGGCTTGCTTCAGCCCTTCAGCTTAAGCGTCTTTTCGTACGCGCTCGTCACCGCGCGCGCCGCTGCCGCTCTGAACGCGCCGTCCTCCAGCGCGAGCACGCCCGCTATCGTGGTGCCGCCCGGCGAACACACCGCGTCCTTGAGCGCGGCGGGATGCATGCGCGTCTTTTCCAGCAGCTTTCCCGTGCCGATCACGGTCTGCACGGCCAGCTCGAGCGCCGCGTCCCGTCTGAGCCCGCACTGCACGCCGCCGTCCGCGAGCGCCTCTATGAACAGACACACGAACGCGGGACCGCAGCCGGAGATCGCGCTGCCCGCGTCTATGAGCTTTTCCTCCGTGTGGAGCAGCCTGCCCGCGCAGGAGAGTATTTTTTCGAAGGCTTCGTTTTCGCTGTCCTGCGTGCCCTCCGCGCACCACAAAACCATGCCCTCGCCCACGCTTGCAGGCAGGTTGGGCATTATGCGGATAATCGGATAGCCGCCCTTCGCGTACGCGCGCAGCGTTTCGATCGTAAGCCCCGCCGCCATCGTGACCAGAACGAAGCGCGTGCGGCGCGCCGCGAGCGCGTCTTTTATTTCGGAGAGCATGCTCTGCATCTGCTGGGGCTTGACGCCCAGAAATATATAATCGCAGCTCTGCGCGATGAGACTTATGTCCGCCGCGTTTGCGCCCGTCTCGCGCGCGAATTCCTCCGCCCTTCCTTTAAGCGCGTCCGTCACGAATATGCTGCCTGCGCCGAGTGCCTTCGCAGCCGCCCTCGCCAGCGCGCCGCCCATGTTTCCGCAGCCGATAAATCCCACCTTCATACGCGTACCTGCCCTTCTCCCTGTATGACGTATTTATAGCTCGTAAGTTCCTTAAGCCCCATCGGCCCGCGCGCGTGCAGCTTCTGTGTGGATATGCCCATCTCGCAGCCCAGACCGAAGCAGCCGCCGTCCGTAAAGCGCGTGGAGGCGTTCACATACACCGCCGCGCTGTCGACGTGAGAGGTAAAGTATTCAGCTGCGTCTGCGTTTTCGGTGATTATGGCGTCCGAATGATGCGTGGAATGCGCGCTTATGTGCTCGCACGCCTCGCGCACGTCCTTTACCACCTTGACGGCGAGTACGTAGTCCAGAAACTCGGTGTCGAAATCCTGCTCCCGCGCGGGCGTGCCGGGAATTATACCAAGCGCGCGCTCGCACAGGCGCAGCTCCACCGGGTTTTCCCGCCTGTCGTCGACCAGCGTTTTTTTAAGCAGCGGCAGGAATTTTTCCGCTATACGCTCGCTCACCAGACAAGTTTCCTCCGCGTTGCACACGCTGGGACGCTGCGTTTTCGCGTTTTCTATTATACGGAGCGCTTTGGAAAAATCCGCGTCCGCGTCCACGTACACAGTGCAGATGCCCGTGCCGGTTTCTATGCAGGGCACGCACGCGTTTTCCACGCACGCGCGTATAAGCCCCGCGCCCCCGCGGGGTATGAGCAAATCGACGTAGCCGCTCGCGCGCATTATTTCGCGCGCGCCCTCGCGGGTGGTATCCTCTATGATGCTTATCATGTTTTCGTCCATGCCGAGCGCGCAAAGCGCCTCGCGCATCACCTTGACTATCGCGCGGGAGGAGCGGTATGCGTCCCTGCCGCCTCTCAGCACGCACGCGTTGCCGCTTTTAAGGCAGAGCGCCGCCGCGTCCGAGGTCACGTTCGGACGGCTCTCGTAGATTATCGCGACCACGCCCAGCGGCACGGAGATTTTTTTAAGCTTAAGCCCGCTTTCGAGCGTCCTTTCTTCAAGCACTTCGTTCACGGGATCGGGCAGCGCGGCTGCCTCCCGCACGCCCGCGGCCATGTCCCGCACGCGCTTTTCGTTAAGCGACAGCCTATCCAGCATCACGTCGCCTATCCTCCCGCGCGCGTCTTCGACGTCTTTTTTGTTTTCCGAAAGTATATACTCGCTGTTTTCGCTAAGCGCGCGCGCTATGGCCTCAAGCGCAGCGCTTTTCTGTTGCGCCGTAAGGAGCGCCGCTGCGTACTTGGCTTTACGCGCAAGCGAAAGTATTTCTGTCGTAGTCATGTCATTTCCTCCCCGCGTAAAAGCGCGTACCCACGCTGCGCCCTTCCGCTATGTCGTAAAGCAGCAGCGGCTTTTCGCCGTTCATTATAACCATGTCGCAGCCCGCGTCCATGCAGATTTTCGCCGCGGCGAGCTTGGTTTTCATGCCGCCCGTGCCCAGCTCCGAGCCGCTGCCGCCCGCAAGAGAGAGTATGTCCGCGCTGAGCTCGCGCACCTCGCTTATGAGCCGCGCGTCTTTGTCCCTGCGCGGATCGGCGGTGAACAGTCCGTCTATATCGCTCATAAGCACCAGCACGTCCGCCTTCGCGCTCTGCGCGACTATCGCGGCGAGCGTGTCGTTGTCGCCTATCTCGATTTCCTCGGTGGCGATCGTGTCGTTTTCGTTTATTACGGGTATCGTGCCCAGTTCCAGCAGCCGCTCCAGCGTCGCCACGAAATTTCTGTGCCTGTCCTCGCTGCGCACGTCCGACGCGGTAATGAGTATCTGCGCGGCGGTGTGGTTGTACTCGCCGAACAGGCGGTCGTAGGTGTACATAAGCTCGCACTGGCCGACTGCGGCCGCGGCCTGCTTGGTGGCCATGTCGCGCGGACGCTCCTTCAGCGACAGCTTGCCCGCGCCCATGCCTATCGCGCCGGAGGACACGAGTATTATTTCCAGCCCCGCGTTTTTAAGGTCGCACACCGTGCGGCAGATTTCCTCCGTGCGCCTGATGTTGAGGCGCCCGCCCTTATACGCGAGCGTGGAGGTGCCGATTTTTATAACTATCCTCATAAAACACCCATTTTTGAATTTTATCTTTTCCCAATATGCATTATAGCACTGATTTAAGCCGTTTTCAATGCATTTTGGCATAAATTATCCGCCCGGAATGAAAAAGCCGCCGCGCGCGTTTATAAAAACGTGCCGGACGGCTTTATGCGCATTTTACGTGCGCGCCGCGCTTACAGGCCGAACGCCTCCTTCATAAGCGCCAGAGCCTCGTCTCTATACGGCATCGAGTCCGCCGCGCCCTCGCGTGTCACGCACAGCGCGGATACGCACGTCGCGAACCTCAGCGCGTAGTGTATGTCTCTGCCCTCGGCTATCGCCGTCGCCAGCGCGCCGTTAAACGCGTCGCCCGCGCCGGTGGTGTCCCGGCACTCTACACTGAGCGCAGGCACGCGGATCTCGCGCGTCCCGTCGTAATAATATACTCCGCGCTCTCCCAGCGTGATTATCACGCGCTTTACTCCCATATACAGCAGCTTTTCCGCTGCGGCGCGGCAGTCCGCGTCCGTACGCACGCTTATACCCGTAAGCGCCTCCGCCTCGGTTTCGTTGGGCGTTATATAGTCCGTGCCCGTGAACATTTCATCAGGCAGCGGCACGCAGGGCGCGGGGTTCAGTATAAAGGGCTTGCCGTACGCCTGCGCGAGACGCTTCGCGGCGAGCACCGCTTCAGTCGTGGTCTCAAGCTGCGCAAGCACCGCGTCTGTGGCGGCGAAGCCCTTTTCCGCCGTGCGCACACGCGCCCCGTCCACGCAGGCGTTCGCGCCCTCGCACACGATTATGCGGTTCTGCGCGTCAGATTCCTGCACCTCTATAAACGCGCTGCCGCTGTGAGAGGCGGTTATCACGTCCAGATAGTCGGTGCGTATCCCCTCGCGCCGCACGTGCGACATGAGCACGTCGCCCTGCGCGTCGTCGCCCACACAGCCGATTATGTACGCTTCCGCTCCCAGCCGCGCCGCGGCTGTGAACTGGTTGTTGCCCTTGCCGCCCGCGCCCATGCGGATAAGGCTCCCCTGCACCGTTTCGCCCATGCGGGGCAGACGCGGCGCGAAGCAGGTAATGTCCGCGTTCAGCGAGCCCGGCCCTATTATAACCGCCATAAAACGCCTCCCATAACCTTAATTGGCCTGCGCTTAATATGCGCACGCAGATTATACCACCGCTGCGAAAATATGGCAAGCGCGACGCGATATCGCCTGTAACGCCGTTTTTCCGCTTGCATATACGGGCCGAACGTGTTAAAATACGTTTATAATCGGTATAAACCGCGCCTGAGGACAGGGGGATACTATGAAAAAGCTTTTGCAGACGATACTTGCGCTTACGCTCGCGCTCGCGCTTTTATTAAGCGCGCGCGGGGAAATGATGAGCACCTCTAAAAAGCAGGACATATTCAACAAAACGCTCGGCGAGCTTGAAGCCTACCTTATGGATTTAAGGGAAGACCCCGCGCGGCTCAACGCGATAGCCAAACAGTTTTACGATTTGGGCGGCGTGCCGCAGAGCCGCCAGTTATGGTATTACGCGAGCGTGCTGCTTAAAATCGCGAACGCGGAATTCGACATGCAGCTGGACACGTATCTGACCATACTTTCGCAGATGCCGGAATTCGACGAGTTTATAACCTCTCTCGGCAGCACGCCCATCGCGGGCACGGCCAAGCTTGCCGCCTACGCGCGCGGACGCGAGGCGGAGTACAAAAACGACCCGGACGCCGCCGCCGCGTATTACGAACAGTGCATGAACTTTTACGACGTGTCCGACCGTTATATGAGCTTCGTCATGCAGAAGGCCGTCAGCGCCTACGAGCGCGGCAGCGCGTATCTGAGCGCGAACGATCCCGCCGCGGCGTACATGGAGTTTTTGACAAGCGAGGACTACGCGGAATCGCGCGCGATGCTCGCCGCGATCGAGGAACAGATAGGCTACGCGCCCGAAAACGAAAAGGACAACCCGGGCAGCGTGCAGAAGCTCGCAGTCAGGCGCACGGACGCCGCGTCCGTCACGCTCGGCTGGGACGCCGCCGCGCACGCTTCCCGCTATACGGTGGAATACAGGCGCGCGGGCGAATCCGCGTGGAAGCAGGCGGGCGAAACGAACAGCACCGAATACACCGTAAGCGGGCTTGAAAGCGGCAAAGCCTACGACTTTCTGGTCACCGCGTACGCGCAGCGCTTCAAAACCGCGGGTTCGAAGCTCGAAAACGTGACCGCTGCCGCCGCGCCTGCCGCCCTGAGCGAGGGATATACCCCGAAGGCGGGAGAAATAGTCACCTTCGGCTCCTACGAGCAGGATAACGATACCTCAAACGGCAAGGAGCCCATCGAATGGGAGGTTCTGAATGTCGAAAGCGACGGCACCTGCCTGCTTATAAGCAGATACGCGCTGGACGCTAAGCCGTACAATACGGAAAAGAAAAATGTAACGTGGGAAACATGCACCTTGCGGGATTGGCTGAATAACAGCTTCCGCAATACAGCATTCAACGCCGAAGAACAGAATAGGATAGCACTGACAAAAAACGAGAATGCAGACAATCCTGTTTATGGTACTAAAGGCGGAAACGATACCGTCGATTATGTGTTCCCGCTCAGTCCTGAAGAAGTCGAGAAGTATTACAGCATCAATAAGAATACAGGAACTGGCAACGAACATTATTGGATAGGAGAAAACCGGCTTATAAAGAAGCCGACTGAATATGCAAAAGCGCAGGGAGCTTATAGTTATCAAGACGGCAACATGGCCGGCTGGTGGTGGCTGCGCTCTCCCGGTTCCGAATCCAATTGTGCTGTAAATGTCGGTAGTATCGGCAAAGTCTATATCTCCGGCAACATAATCAGCAGAACTGAATTCGGCGTCGTCCCCGCAATCCGTGTCCGTCCCTCGGCAGACGATACCGCACCGTCTTCCGACAGCGACGATGGCGCCGCTGCTCAGCCGCAGGATACGGGACGCGCTCCGGTGTTCACGCCCTACAGCGCAGGCGACACGGTGAAGTTCGGCTCCTACGAGCAGGACAACCACACCTCCACCGGCAAGGAAGCGATCGAGTGGACGGTGCTGGACGTGTCGAACGACGGAGTATGCCTGCTGATAAGCAAATACGCGCTGGACTGCAAGCCCTACAACGCCGCGCAGAAGGACGTGACGTGGGAGACCTGCTCGCTCAGAAACTGGCTGAACGGCAGCTTTTACAATAACGCCTTCAGCGCAGCCGAGCGCGAAAAGATAGTGCTGACGAAAAACAAAAACGCGGACAATCCCGTATACGGAACGGACGGCGGGAACGACACGAACGATTACGTATTCATTCTGAGCCATGATGAGATAGAAAAATACTACGGCGTCAACAAAAATACCGGCGCGGGCAACGAATGGTACTGGTACGTGGGAGACGGGCTGCGGGCCGCGCCAAGCCGCTATGCCGCGGCGCAGGGCGCCGACTCGTACGACGGCGCAAGCTGGTACTGGCTGCGCTCCACGGGCTGCAGCGGCCTGTACGCGTGCTACGTATTCAGCGGCGGCACGCTGTACTTAAACGGCAGCGTTGTGACCCAGGCAGACATAGGCGTAGTGCCCGCCGTGCGCGTGCGGCTGTTCTGAGAGCGGCGACGGGGCCGGCGCATGTACGAAGCAACGATAAACGGCGCGCGCGTAGTGATAGCCGAAAGCGCAAATCTGTTTTCGCCGCGCGGCGCGGACAGGGGCACGCTCGCGCTGCTTAAGCACGTACCGTTCGAAAAGGGCGTGAAGGTGCTGGATCTGGGCTGCGGCTGCGGGATAGTGGGCATATACGCTGCGTTCGTCTGCGGAGCAGAAAACGTGGTCATGTGCGACATAGACCCCGCCGCTGTCGCCGCCGCGCGCATAAACGCCGCCGCGAACGGCCTTGAGATATGCGCGTACGTAAGCGACGGCGTACGGGACGTGCCGGAGGCGGGCTTCGGGCTGATACTCACAAATCCCCCGTATCAGAGCGATTTTTCGGTCGCGAAGCGCTTTATCGAAAAGGGCTTCAACCGCCTTGCGCTGGGCGGGAAAATGTACATGGTGACCAAGCGCCGCGCGTGGTACGAAAACAAGCTGCGCGCGGTGTTCGGCGGCTGCCGCGTATACGAAACGGACGGCTACTTCGTGTTCGAGGCGGAAAAGCGGCGCACGGAATACGGAAGGGCACTGCCCGTGAGGCACGGGCAGTGCAGTGAAATTTGTCCTTCGGACAAGTGAAATGCGCATGCGCGCGTGAAATGCCTTCGGCATGAAATTTGCCCTGCGGGCAAGTTTTGATTACTTGGCTCGCATGCTTTCCCATCGTAGATAATGGCAAAATAGGAGCTGCTGCAAAAGCCCGCAGGGAGCCTTGGATGGGCGCAGCCTTGCCTTCTCGCCTGCGGGCTCGGTCACGGTTCGGCTCTGACAGTCCACTGGACTGTCATTCACTACCGAAACGCGCTTCGCGCCCCTCAAGTGGAAGCCTCTGGGCGGGCTTCAGCGAAGCGCACAAGCCCGCAAGGGGTGGCTTGGAGGGGTTTGCCCCTCCAATTTCATTCCGCAGTGGCGGCAAGGCGCTTTGTCTCAAATTCTATTTGAGCCAAAGCGTCCCGCATAGCGGGATCAACTTGCCAGCAGGCAAGTTGACCTCGTACGGCGCGAGGACGCGATTTTTGCGAAGCAGAGCTTGCTCTGCGTGAGCAAATAATCGCTTGCTTGCAGTTTTTTCGCCCGGAAATTTCCGCAGAAATTTCAGAAAAAACTGCAAACCAGTTACGTAATCTGCTGAACGCCTGACGCTTTATCCAAGCACCTTATTCAGCTGCAGAAAACCAAGCCGTTCAAAATGAAGCAACGCTTCATTTCGATCGCGCTTTAAGCGCGCAGTATAGCACTGTCCCCAGCAGGAATACGGAGATCAGCTCGCCCGCGCCTACCGTGAGCATGGTGAGGGGCAGATATGACCAGGCGTGGCTTTCGCTTATGCCGAAGCCGGAAAAGCCGTACGCGTACCACACTACGGTGCCCGTGATAAGCATGTTGCTGATCACCGGAAAGAAGACGGCCAGCCAGTATTTGGGGCTTTTGACCTCGGGCAGCCTGTAGCCGGTCTTCATGGTAAGATACGCTCCGATCAGCGTGGCGAGGGAGCCGAATATGATGTCCAGTATGTGGCCGCCGCCGAGTAGGTTGGCTATCAGGCAGCCTACGAACAGGCCGGGCACGGCCTCGGGCCAGATCAGCGGGAGCACGCACATGGCTTCGGATATCCTTAACTGGATCGCGCCTGAGCCGAACGCCCAGATTAGACGGGTGAGCAGCGCGTAGATCGCGGCGATCGCCGCGCCGCGGGTGATGTAACGGGCAGTATGATTCATCTTCATTGCAATTCTGACGGGACCGGCGATGAAAACCGGGCCGTACTCCTCCTTAGTTTTGTTTATAGACAGGATGGTTTCGAACTGTCTGCCGCAAGGCCCGGCAAGTATAATATACGCGGGGCTTTCGGTCAAGCCCCGCGCCGGTTAAATATTGGATGGTTTTGTATTAGAATTCCGCGAAGCGCGTGGTTCTGGGGAAGGGCAGCACGTCCCTTATGTTGCTTACGCCCGTAAGGTACATTACCATTCGCTCGAAGCCCATGCCGAAGCCCGAATGCTTCACGCTGCCGTATTTGCGCAGCTCCAGATACCACCAGTAGTCCTCCGGGTTCATGCCCAGCGCCTCTATTTTTGCCTTCAGCACGTCCAGGCGCTCTTCTCTCTGGCTGCCGCCGCACAATTCGCCTATGCCGGGCACCAGCAGATCCGCCGCCGCGACGGTTTTGCCGTCGTCGTTCTGGCGCATATAAAACGCCTTTATTTCGGCAGGATAGTCCGTTACGAACACGGGACGCCCGAACACCTGCTCGGTCAGATACCTTTCGTGCTCGGTCTGCATGTCGCAGCCCCAGTAGGGCTTGTATTCGAACTCGCGCCCGCTCTTCTCCAGCAGCTTTATCGCCTCGGTATACGTGACGCGGGCGAAATCGGCGTCGCGCACGCCCGAAAGCCTCTCGATAAGGCCCTTGTCCACGCGCTCGTTCAAAAACGCGAGCTCCTCCGGACACTCCTCGAGCACCGCGGAGATTATGTATTTTATCATGTCCTCCTCGAGCGCGAGGTCGTCGTCGAGCTCCGCGAAGGCGATCTCGGGCTCTATCATCCAGAACTCCGCCGCGTGGCGCGCGGTGTAGCTTTCCTCCGCGCGGAAGGTCGGCCCGAAGGTATACACGTTTCTGAACGCGAGCGCGAACACCTCCGCGTTCAGCTGGCCGGACACCGTAAGCGACACGGGCTTTCCGAAGAAGTCCTTGTCGAAGTCCACCTTCCCGTCCGGCAACCGCGGCGGGTCACCCGCGTCCAGCGTGGTCACGCGGAACATTTCGCCCGCGCCCTCGCAGTCGCTGCCGGTTATCAGCGGGGTGTGCACGTACAGGAAGTTCCTGTCGTGAAAGAAGCGGTGTATCGCCTGCGCGGCTATGGAGCGCACGCGAAACACGCACTGAAACAGGTTCGCCCGGGGACGCAGATGCTGTATCGTGCGCAGATATTCCACGCTGTGACGCTTTTTCTGCAGCGGGTAATCCACGGGGCTGTCGCCCAGCACCGTAATGCTGTCCGCCTTCATCTCGAAGGGCTGTTTCATATCCGGCGTGGGCACTATGCTGCCCGTCGCCTCTATGGAAGCGCCTACGCTTACGCGCTTCATCACGTCCGCGTAATTATTTACGGCGCTCTCCTCTGCGACTATCTGAAGATTGTTAAAAAAGCTCCCGTCGTTCAGTTCTATGAAAGCAAACGTCTTGCTTTCGCGGGAGGTACGCACCCAGCCGCGCACACGCACGCCGTTTATCGTCCCGGTGGGTATATTGCGGAATAATTCGCGCACCGTGATGTCCTTCATGGCTCTTCCCCTTTCATAAGTTTAAATATACCGCATGGCTGCAGATTATGTAATTATAGTCCTGCGGGAGCAAAAAGTAAAGTTAAAAAAATCGATTGAAATGGAGCTGCGCTCCATTTCAATCGGATGGGGTTGCGTTGATTTTTGAAGATTATATTCTGAAACAGCAGGATTTCGGCAAGCGCTGAGGCATGAAAGCAGTTTTTGCTGAAATGCCTGCGGCATTTCCGGGCGCAAGGCGCACCGCCTCAAATCGCAGATTTGAGCCGATGCGTCCCGCCGAAGGCGGGATTGATTTGCCGATGGCAAATCAACCTCAAATTGAGATGTAGCGACTATTTGCTCCGGTCGTCTTCGCTCCCTTCGCAAAAATCGCATCCTCGGGCGGGCAAAGCTCGCCCTGCGGATTGAAGTTGGAAGGGCTGCGCCCCTCCAAGCCTCCCCTTGCGGGCTTGTGCGCTTCGCTGAAGCCCGCGGGGTTTTCTGCAGCTGAATAAGGTTCGCAGATAAAGCGTCCAGCTTGGCGGATTGCGGGTATTTACTTTTTGAGGCTGCGGTGCTAAAATAGCCTGAGAGGCATATATTTTTCACGGAGGTACACGTATGAACGCTGAGATATACGCGCGCTTTGACGCGCCCTTTTCACGCACGGACACGGAATCTGTAAAATGGGACATGCGCGCGGAGCTTGGCAACGCGGACGCGCTGCCGCTGTGGATAGCGGACATGGATTTTCCCACCGCCGAGGGCGTAATAAGCGGACTTTCAGCGCGCACCGCGCACGGCGCGTTCGGCTACTCTCTGGGTCAGGACAGGGACAGGCAAGCGCTGACAGACTGGTACGCTTCACGGCACGGCTGCAGCTTCACGCCGGACGATATACTCTTCTGCCCGGGAGTCGTGGACGGGTTATACCACGCGCTGTGCGCGCTGTATCCGAAGGGCAGCCGCATAGTTATACAGCCGCCCGTGTACGGGCCGTTTTTCAGCGTATGCGAAAAGGCGGGCATGCAGGCCGTGGAAAACCCGCTCGTCCGCAAAGGCGGCAAATGGCAGATGGATTTTGAGGGGCTGGAGGAGATATTCAAAGCCGGCGCGCAGGCGCTTATGCTCTGCTCGCCGCACAATCCCGTCGGACGCATCTGGACAAAAGCCGAGCTTGAAACGCTCGCCGCGCTGTGCAGGCGCTATTCGGTGCGGATAATCGCGGACGAGATCCACTGCGATTTCGAGCTTGAGGGAAAGCACACGAACATCCTGTCCGTACCCGGCGCGCAGGACGCGATAATGCTCGTTTCCGCCACGAAAACCTTCAACTTAGCCGCGCTCAGGCATTCCGCCGTCGTGTGCCGCGACGAGCAGGCGCGCAAAAAGCTGTCGGACCGGCTGAGCGAGGTCATGGCGGACGTGAACCTGTTCGGCCGTCTGGCGACGCGGCTCGCCTATACCACCGGCGCGGAATGGCTTGACACGCTGCTTGTATACCTGCGCGAGGGGCGCGACATACTCGAGCGCGGCATACTCGATACCGGACGTCTCCTCCCCACGCACGTGGAGGGCACGTACCTTATGTGGGTGGACTGCCGCGCGCTCGGGCTCGCGGGCGACGCGCTCAGGGATTTTTTCGTAAAGACCGCGGGCGTCATCCCAAACGAAGGAAAATTCTTCGGACCCGCCGGCGAAGGCTTCGTGCGCCTGAATTTCGCCACATGTCACGAAAACCTGCGCGAGGCCGTAAAGCGAATAAAGACAGCCGTAAACGAGCTTAAAATAATCTAAAGAAGAAGCCGCAGAAATACTACAGCCCTGCGGAGCGAAACCGCCAAAATCCTGCCGTTTCAGAACACACTCATTATAACCCAATCCGCAACCCCACGGGCTTCAGCGAAGCGCACAAGCCCGCAAGGGGTGGCTTGGATGGGCTTATATAATGAATACTGAAAACTGAAGACTTAATAACCGCTAAATTAAAGTTAGTTTGGCACTGCCG
>JAFYFC010000049.1 GCA_017543905.1 Clostridia bacterium | reverse complement strand
TTGCGAAGGGAACGAAGCGCAGCGAAGACGACCGGAGTAAATAATCGCTTCCTTACAATTTGAGGTTGATTTGCCATTGGCAAATCAATCCCGCCTTCGGCGGGACGCATCGGCTCAAATCTGCGATTTGAGGCGGTGCGCCTTGCGCCCGGAAATCTCCGCAGAGATTTCAGCAAAAAATGCAAAACCAGTTTCGTAATCTGCCGAACGTGTGACGTTTTATCCAAGCACCTTATTCAGCTGCAGAAAACCAAGCCGTTCAAAATGAAGCAAAGCTTCATTTCGATCGATCTGCCGTCGGCAGCTTTAGTTTGCATATAAAGCTTCCGTTCTCCGCCCCGCTCTCGAACGCGCCGCCGTGCCTTTCGGCGCATCTTTTGCAGAACGCCAGCCCTACGCCGCTGCTTTCCGCGCGCGAATTGCCCTCGAGTATGCGGTTTTCAGCTTCGAACACGAAGTATCCGCCCTCGGCATACATTTTGGCGCGCACCGGAAAGTTCTTGTCCGCGTATTTGCGTACGTTCGAGGCGACGTTGTCGAACACGCGCCGCAAAAGCTTTACGTTCACGTTAAGACAAGCGCTTTCTTCGGCGGGCGCCAGCTCTGTTTTAAAGCCCTCGCTTTCCAGCGTGAAGGCGCTTTCCTCCCAGAGCTGCATGTACAGCGTGACCGCGTCGGTCTGCTCTGTTTCGAGCGTCTCGTCCTGCTCGGAATATACCAGAAAATACTCGAACAGCTCGTCCGTCATGTCCTTTATCTGATAGGCGCGCTTTTTGGCGGAGGAAATGTATTTGGCCTTTTGCGCCTCGCTTTCGCACTTGCCGCCGTCGATCAGGTCCAGATACCCTATCAGCGCGGTCAGGGGAGTGCGCAAATCGTGCGACATGTCCGTAAGCAGCTGCTGAGATGAGCGCGTCATTTCCTCCTCGTGCCTGAGGCGCTCTATAAACGACAGGCGCATCTGCTCCGTGTTTTCGGCGAGGGTGGTTATTTCGTCGTTGCCGCGTATGCGCATAGGCACGCTCAGATCCCCGCTCTCCATGACCGCAAGCTGCGCGGAGAGCTCCGACATATAGCGCGTTTTGCGTCTTACCAGCAGCATAAGGCACAGTGCGAACACGGCGAATGCGAGCAGCACGCTTGCGTACATAAGCGCCCTGTGCGCCGAGTACATCGGAAAATACATAACGCGCACGGTTTTCGAGCGCATATAGTCGCCCTTCACGGTGATGGGGCGCGTGTACCAGTAGCCCTCGTACTCCTGCTGCAAAAGCTCGTACACCGAGCCCGCGTCGGATACCGACGAATAGATTATTACTCCGTTGTCGTCCTTTGCAAAGGGCATGCCGCCGTTGTAGGCGCAGATTATAAGGTCGCTGCGCCCTTCGAACCACGGCTCTATCTGCCCGCGGTCGGTAAGAGAAAGCGCGTTTTCGGTCAGATAGGAATAAAACTCGTTGAAATACTCCTTTTCCCGGCTGAGTATGCGTTCTTTCGTATATACGCGCCGGTCGATCATATATCCGCCCAGCGCGCGGGCCGCGAAAAACACCCCTGCCGCCGCGGCCAGCGAAACCAGCGTGTACACTATTAGCAGCACGCCCAGGCGCGCGCGGCGCTTACGCTTAATCAATTCTGTAGCCCTTTCCCCATACGGTTTTCACGTACTGCGGATTGTCCGCGTCCGGCTCCACCTTGCGGCGGAGGTTGCGGATGTGCACCATCACGGTGTTGTTGCACGCGTAGAAATACGGCTCGTTCCAGATTTTTTCGTACAGCTCCTGCGCGGAAAACACCTTGCGGCGGTTTTCCGCCATCAGCAGCAGCATGCGGTATTCTATGTCCGTAAGCGGCACGTTCACGCCCGCGCGCCTGACCTCGCACGCCGCCTTGTTTATAACGAGGTCCTTTATCGTGATGACGTCCTGCGAAGCGTCCTCCTGCTTGCCCTTGTACACGTAATAGCGCCTGAGCAGCGCCTTTACCCGCGCGGTGAGCTCCGTATAGGAAAAGGGCTTGGCCAGATAATCGTCCGCGCCCACGGAAAAGCCCATCGCCTTGTCGCCGTCCTGCGTGCGCGCGGTCAGAAAAAGTATAGGCGCGGAGGATATCCTGCGGATCTCGCGGCACGCCTGATAGCCGTTTTTGCCGGGCATCATTATATCCAGTATATACAGGTCTATTTCCGGCTCCGCCAGCGCGCACGCCTCGTCTCCGTCCGCGGCCTCGAGCACCTCGAAGCCCTCGCTTTCCAGCAGTATCCGCGCGACCTCCCTTATATCGGGATCGTCGTCCGCCAGCAGTATGCGTCTTTTGTCAGCCACAGTATCACCTCTTTTATTATTATATTATATAAACGCGCTTTTTGCCACACCAAACGGCGCAGAATTAAGAATTCATAAGAAATTTTGGACTCGCATTTTAAGAATTGCGCTGCTATAATGAGCGCGTAAGTAAGGAAAGGGAGGCGATATCATGAGCAGAACGGTTTGCGTGATCATTGCGCTTACGCTGCTTTCAGGCTGCGTCTCCCTGTCCGAAACCGCGCTCACCGTAAACGGCACGCCCGTAAGCAGGGAAGAATGCGGCGCGTTCATGCTCTGCGTAACGGACACGTACGCGGACGTATGCGAGTATTACGAAAGCAGTCTGGACTGCGATCTGTGGTCGCTCACGTACCCGAACGGTCTGACGGTATGGGAGAGCGTAAAGGCGGACGCGTTCGAGCAGCTCGTGATGATGAACGTGTTCGCGGAGATGGCGGATAGCCTGAGCGTGAGCGTAAGCGCAGACGAGCGCGCAGCGTGCGCCGCGGACGCACACGCACGCATAGCGCAGGGCGGAGCGTCTGACGTAAGCGAAAATGCGCTCGCCGCGCTGTACGAAAAGCGGCTGCTGGCCGACAAGGTGTACGCGCTGCTGCTGAGCGGCACGGACGTAGACGAGCAGGCGGTCGCGGACACGCTCGATCCCGCCGATTACGAGACCAGCGAATGCGAATATCTGTGCGTTCCGTATTACGTGTACGCGGACGACGCCGAGGTCGAAGGCGAAATGTGCGAGCTGCTTAGGACGGTAAGCCGCTTCAAGGGCAAATACGAGGACGCGGCGAACTACTTCGATTACGTGCTCGCGGGCACACTCTCCGTTTCCGATACCGAGGACGGCTTCGCTGAGGCCGTGCAGGACCTGGACGCAGGCGAATGCTCTGACGTGATAAAAACGAATTTCGGGCTGTTCGTGCTGCGGCTGTCCGCCCGCGGTACAGACCTGTATCAGACTGCGCTCGGCGAGGCGCTGTATAACGCCCGCAAGGCGGCCTACGTTGCCGAATACGAGCGCCTGTACGCCTCAGCCGAATACGAGCTCGACGTTTCTTACTGGTCTGAGCTTACCCCTTATACCAAATAAGCTAATATTTGTCAGGAGGACGAAATTATGAAAAAAATCTTATGTATCGTTATCGCGTTGGTTCTGGCCGCAGGCGCCTGTGCGTTTGCGCTCACGCGCGACGAGGCTGCGGACATCGCCGCCTCTGTCACCCAGACCGAAACCGACAAATCTCTTATCACGAGCCCGTTTATAGGCGTTATCGACAAGGTGCAGCCCAGCGTCGTGGGCATAAACAACTATCAGAACGTCACGCGCTATTCGGGCTATCCCAACGGCGGCTACGGCTACGGCTTCGGCTTCG
>JAFYFC010000048.1 GCA_017543905.1 Clostridia bacterium | reverse complement strand
TTTAAAACTATTCTCAACGAGTATCTTTTATGGTATAATGAAAGAAGAATCAAGGTATCTCTTAGTAATATGAGCCCTATGGAGTACAGGAAGAGTCTTGGCTTAGCCGTGTGAGTTGTCCAAGATTTTGTCCGCACCCCCGTTTTATAATGTGAAGTCATGGCACTCCCTTGACAAATCTGCCTGTTTCTGGTAAAACAATAACCAAGGTCGAATGAAAGATTTTAAACTGCCCCCGACAATCTTTTAACATCCGGCCCCGACAATCAAGTCCCTATCACAGGAGTCCGCTATTTACGGCCTTTACCGTGTCAGCCGGGGCTGGTTTCCAATTGATTCTGTGCCGTCATCGATTATTTCGCCGTTTTTCGAGTTTTTCGGACAGTCTGTGCGTCCACGCGCCAGTCAATATGCTTTTTTTGGTAAAATAGTTCCATATCATGACCAGCAGCGCGCAGATCAGCTTGTTCAGATGGTACATACGGAACGTGAAGGAGGCGACGGTCGCCAGCTCCGCTTCGTCGCCCAGCAGCTTGATCAGTGCGAACATGAACGCTTCGTTCAGCGCAAGCCCGATCAGGCTGGTTATCAGGAAGCCCGCGCGCGCCGCCGCGCCGCCGTCCGACGCCTGCGGAAACACCCATTTCACGCAGAGCAGGTAGTTCAGCGCGACGCTTATCAAAAACGCTATCGCGTTCGCCGCGAGAGTCGGCATTCCGGTTTTTTTGAGCAGCGAAAGCGCGGCGAATTCTATCAGAAAGCACGCGCCGCCGCTCACGGCGAAGCGCAGCGCCTCGCGCGGCGCACTCTGCCGTTTATTGGTTCCCATATGATTTCCTCCGCTGCAAGGGGCTGCCGGGCAGCCCGTTTCTGCCGTATCTGACGCGCGCGCGGGCAGTTATGTTCTGCTTATGCGTCGGCGGGGTCCGCTTTATAAACGATATTCGCCGCATAAAAGCGTTTTCCTGCCTGCGGCGATTTCATGAATTTATCGCATTGTCGTGCTTGCAACATAACAATTCCGCGTTAGAATAAACTGAATATTTTTCGCGGAGGACATCCGATGCTCGAGCTAAAAGGCATAACAAAGACCTATACCGGAGAGGGCGAGGACGTACGCGCGCTCAAGGGCATAGACCTGCAGTTCAGAAACAGCGAATTCGTAGCCGTGCTGGGCCCCTCCGGCTGCGGCAAAACCACTTTGTTAAACATTATCGGCGGGCTGGACAGGTTCACGAGCGGCGACCTTATAATAAACGGCACCTCCACGGGCATGTATAAGGAGCGCGACTGGGACGCGTACAGAAACCATTCCGTGGGCTTCGTGTTTCAGAGCTATAACCTGATTCCGCACCAGACGGTGCTGCAGAACGTGGAGCTTTCGCTCACGCTTACCGGCGTAAGCAAAAAGGAGCGCCGCAGACGGGCGCGCGAGGCGCTGGAAAAGGTGGGTCTGGGCGACCAGACGCGCAAGCGCCCCGGGCTTATGAGCGGCGGCCAGTGTCAGAGAGTGGCGATCGCCCGCGCTATCGTAAACGATCCCGACATCATACTCGCGGACGAGCCCACCGGCGCGCTCGACACCGAAACCGGCATACAGGTAATGGAGATACTCAAGGAAATCTCCCGCGACCACCTGGTAATAATGGTAACGCACAATCCCGCGCTGGCGGAAAAGTACGCCACGCGCACCGTGAACATGCTGGACGGGCTGATAACCGGCGACAGCCGCCCGCTTTCGCAGGAAGAGAGCGCGCGTGAGCTTGAGGCTTCCCGCGTGCGGCAGGCGGACGCGCGAAGCAGAAAGCTGCCCTCGATGTCCTTCGCGACCTCCTTCGGGCTGTCCCTCAAAAACCTGTTCACCAAGAAGGGACGCACGCTGCTGACCTCCTTCGCAGGCTCTATAGGCATAATCGGCATAGCGCTGATCTACGCGGTGAGCAACGGCGCCACAGTGTTCATAGACAGCGTGCAGGAGGAAACGCTGTCCTCCTACCCTATCACCATAGAAGCGCAGACGATAGACGTGAGCTATATGGTGCAGATGTTCATGGGGAACGCCGAAAGCCTTACCGAGCACGAAAACGACGCCGTATACCAAAAAACGATGCTGCGTGAAATGCTGAACGCCATGAACTCGCTGGAGGCGCGCAAAAACGACCTTGCGAGCTTCAAAAAGTATATAGAAGCCGAGACCGCCTCTGAGGACAGCGCGCTTTCGCAGGCGCTGAACGGCATAAAATACACCTACGGCATAAACATGAGCGTATATACCCGCAATCCGGGCGGCGAAATCATGGACTCGGACGCGCAGAGCGTGATGCTGCAGTTTATGAGCAAGTACGTGGGCATAGACATGAGCGGCATGCTCGAGATGAGCAATCAGACGCTGCTGGGCAGCTCCTACAACGACATGATGACCCAGAGCAGCGCCCTGTGGAAGGAGCTGCTGCCCGGCCGGAACGGCGAGCCCGTGAACCCGGTGATCGAAAAGCAGTACGACGTAGTGTACGGACGCTGGCCGTCAAGGTACGACGAATGCGTGCTGTTCGTGGACGAAAAAAACGAAGTCGACGATATGACGCTGTACGCGCTGGGGCTTATTCCGCAAAGCGAGATAGACGAAATGGTGCAGGCGACGCTTACGCGCTCCGCCGTGGATTATTCCTCCCGCAGCTGGTCCTACGAGGACGTCTGCTCCAAGGAATTCCGGGTCGTACTCGAAAGCGACTGCTGGCATTACGACGCGGAAGCCGGAGTGTACCGCGACCTGAGAGAAGCCGCCGCGGGGCTCGAAATGCTTTACGCGGACGGGCTTAGTCTGCATATAGTCGGCATAGCAAGGCCCGCCGACGGCAGGATAGGCGCGTCCTCGAACAACTACGTAGGCTATACAAGCCTGCTTACCGAATACGCCGCGCAGAAGGCGGGCGCCTCCCCCGCGGTCACGGCGCAGACCGCCTCGCCCGATACCGACATATTCACCGGTCTGCCCTTCGACAGCGGAGATACGCGCCTGACTGCGTCCGAAAAGGCCGAAGCGTTCCTGCGCTACGCGCGCAGGCTCGACGCAAGCGGCAAGGCGGCTGCGTACAAAACCGTAAAAAGCGCGCCCTCCGAGCAGGACAGACAGGCATATATAGACGAAGCCATGTCTATGCTCACACGCGAAAACATGGAAGCGCTCGCCGAGGAATACGCGCTGTCGCAGGGCATAAACGCGTCGCTGGTCAGCACGTACCTTAAGCGCGTGGACGACGAACAGCTTAAAACGATGTTCGAGCCGTATATCGCGGAGCAGTTCGAAAGCGAATACGCAAGCCGCGTCGCGGCGCAGTTCGCCTCGTCAAGCGAAGCCGAGCTCGCCGCGGAGTTCGACGCGCTGCTTAATACCCTCACGCAGGACGAGCAGGCAGCGTATTACGATCTGCTGGTAAAGAGCTCCTCCTCCACATACGAGCAGAACATGGCGCTGCTGGGCAGCGTGGATCTGGATTCTCCCGCCTCCATCAGCCTGTACGCGGCCTCCTTCGCGGACAAGGACGTGATAACCGCGGCTATACAGACCTACAACGAAGGCGCGGACGAGCTTGCACAGCTCAAATACACCGATTACGTGGGGCTTATGATGTCCTCCATAACCACGATCATCAACGCGATAAGCTACGTGCTGATGGCGTTCGTGGGCGTGTCGCTGATAGTGTCCTCAATAATGATAGGCGTGATCACGCTGATATCCGTGCAGGAGCGCACGAAGGAGATAGGCATACTGCGCGCGATCGGCGCGTCAAGGCGCAACGTCTCCGGCATGTTCAACGCGGAGACCGTGCTGATAGGGCTGGCGTCGGGCATAGTAGGCATACTGATAACCTATCTTACGTGCATACCGCTCAACCTGATACTGCACTCGCTTACCGACATAAGCGGGCTTTCCGCGCAGCTGCCGCCTCAGGTCGCGCTGATACTCATCTGCATAAGCGTGCTGCTCACGCTGCTCGCGGGCATAATCCCCTCCCGCAGCGCCGCGCACAAGGACCCCGTAGTAGCGCTGAGAACAGAATGATCCAAAACTGAAAACGGGCTATAGCGCAAGCGCCAAGCCCAAGAGCAGCTTGGAGGAGCACAGCAGCCCCTCCAAGTTCATTTCGCGCCCTGTTTTTACATCTGCCACGTCTCCAGCCATACGGAGAAATCGTACCATACGCCGTACCAGAGGTCGTACAGCTCGTCGTAATTGTTCTGGGTGAAGCGATCCTCTGCCTCTATGTATTCGAATTCGTTCGAATACAGGCACGTAAGCGCGTAATCGCGGATCTTCTCGCAGCTTTCGAGTATGTCCGTAAGCCCCTTAAGCTCCGTGGCGCTTATCGCGCGCACGCGGGCGATAAGTCCCGGATAGTAGGAGGGGTCGGTTTCGGTTTTGTAGCCGTAAGGGCCGTCGTCCTCGAGGAAATTCATAACGTCGCCCGGATAGATGTTCACCTGCCTGTAGACGTCGTTTTCGTCGTAATAATTGAACAGATAATCCTGCCACTGGCACACGAAATGCAGATAATCGAACATCGCGTAGACGTCCGCGATTATGCCGTCCGAGGCTACGGTCTGCCACAGCGCGTACTTTGCCGGCAGCTCGCTCATGTCGACTACCCGGTACACAGCGTCCGTTATGCGGTAATTATAGGTATAGCCGAACTCGTCCTCGTAATCCTCGACTCTTAATATGCCGGTCACGCGGACGGCCCTGTCAGTGAACTCAAAGGTCTTGCCCGACTTCGCGTACACCGCCATCGTGTTTGCCAGCTGCTGAGTGTTGGGCACACAGAACGGGCAGGACTGGTAGGGCAGATTCATAAGATACATGTACTTGCCGCTGATAGGCGAAAGCGTAGCCATATAGCCCATGATCGTTACCTCTTTGCCGTTAAGCGCCTTAAGCTGGCTTATGTCGTTCGCCGCCGAGAAGCTCAGCTCGCTCGCCGCCTGCGCGCACAGGGGCGCGCACGCAAGGCACAGCGTCAGCACTATCGATACAAGCCTTTTCATTTTCTCACCTGCTTTCTATAACGTCCCTGCGCGCCATCGCGCCTATGCTTATCATGGTCGGCAGCACGCTTATCACGAACACCGTCAGCGCGATCAGCCACTCAAACGGATATATCCTGTACGGATCAGTAACTATGCCCATGCCGACGGTATACGTATTTATCAGCGCAAGCGAAGCATGGCTTAAAACGAGCGCGACCAGCGTGGATACCAGTCCGAGCAGCGCGTTCTGCACCAGATACACCTCTCCCACGTGCTTCATCGATATGCCTATCGTGCGCATGAGCGTGATTTCCTTTTTGGAGTCTATCAGATTGAGCAGCGTTATAACGCTGATCACGAGTATGTTCATTACGAGTATAACCGCGCACAGCGCGTACACGATCTGCGTGCTCGTATCCACCTGACTTAATACCTCGCGCAGCACTGTGGCCGGGTTTATTACGAGCAGCGAGGAATTGCCCGAGTACGCGTCTGTTATGCGCGAATAAGCGGCGGGCGACTTGGTTTTTACGAGTATCGCGCACACCTCGCCCTCGTGTGCGTGGCCCTCCTCGTCCTCGTCCTCCTCTGCGTGCGTTTGCGCCGTCGTGCCCCGCGCGGTGTGGCTCATCACGTCCGCGCGCTCCTGCGCCGTCTGCGCCGGCGTCTCGGTCTCCTCGGCCTCTTCGTGTTCCCCGTGCTCCTCCTCGTGACCGTGCACTGCCCACACGGTCTTATAGCTTGTGAACACGGTGTTGTCGTAGTTGGTATGAGTGGTTTCGAGTATGCCGACCACGGTATACGGCGAGGCCGCGTGCTGTGTGCCCGCGCTGGACAGCCCGTGCGAAGTGATCATCGTGTCGCCGGGCTCTAAGCTGTACTGCGAAGCGACCTTGCTGCCCACGACCGCGGCGTACAGCTCGTCCGTTTCGAACAGCCTGCCTTCCTTGAGCGCTTTGTCCTCGAGCAGCTCCGCAGCCGTACCCACGACGCGCGAGGCGTTATAGCTGTCCCCCATCGTCATCGGCACCGCCCTGTTCACAAGGCCGGTCGCCATAAGCTCGTCCACGTAATCGTATGAAATCGTGCCCAGCGGCTTGTCTGTGAAAAACATGGTGTTCATGGCAAGCTGCGTGGAGGAGCCCGCGGGACCTATGATTATGTCGTAATATACCGCCGAGGCCTGTATGCCGTCGTTTATCTGAGAGGATACGTTGTAGGCGAGCAGTCCGACCGTGGCCGAGATGATAACGGAAAGCGCCACCAGCGCCATGCGCGCGCGCTTCGTGAACATGTGTTTGAGCGCAAACTTAAGCATTCGTATCACACTCCTCCGCGTGCGCGAGCTCGTTCATGTCTATAACGACGTCGAACAGCTCCGAAAGTCGGTCGTCGTGCGTTACGCAGATAAGCGTTTTGCCGCGCGCTGCCTTCAACAGTTCCTCCGTCACCTTCCTGCCTATCGCATAGTTCAGATTGCCCGTGGGCTCGTCCGCAAGTATAAAAGAGGGCTGCTTGACCAGCGCGCGCGCGATCGCCACGCGCTGCTTTTCGCCGCCGGAAAGCTGCGCGACCCTTCTGCCGCGCTTTGAAAGTATGCCCAGCTCCTTAAGCAGCGCGCCTGAGCGTGACACGTCCACGCCCTCGAGCTTCAGTATGTCTATGTTGTCCTGCACGCTCATATCCTCAAGCAGCCGGAAGTCCTGAAAAATATAGCCGACGTTCGCTGCGCGGAAGCTGTCGCGCTGATGCTGCGAAAGTGCGGTCATGTTTACGCCGTCTATCTCGACGTTGCCCTCGCTGGGGGACAAAACGCCCGCGAGCATATTCAGAAACGTGCTTTTGCCGCAGCCCGAAGCGCCCAGCATCACATAGCTTTTGCCGTCCTCGAACACATAATCGTCGTAGGAAATAATTGTAAACCCGTCAAAACGCCTGACGAGCGAATGCGTTTTTATCATAATGAATTCACGTCCCCGTTATATGGGTATAGGTCTGGTATTCATGAATGCTTAAGCGCCGCAGAAACGCTGTCAGCACCTTAAGCAGGTGTATTTGTATACCGAAGGAGTAAACAGCGCGCACGCATATACTCTGTGCGCGCACAGGCGCAGACAGACGCTGCCGCCCGCGGAAGGCGCCGCGCAGAAAAGCGCCAGCGCGCACAAACACAGCGCCCTGTCTGTAAACGCGCACACGCTGCAGTCTTCCTTGTCGCACAGGCACACATGCGCAAGCGTGCACATAAGCACGGCAAGCGCGCACACGCACGCCCACGTCCGCAGCTTTCTCCGTCTGTACATGCTCTCGCCTCCCGTTTGAGTATATACTAAGGAACCGCTGATTAATTCAGCGCCCATACAAATTATAGCTTATCTATACGCAGAAGTCAATCTGTTAGCGCCTGATTTTTACTGTTTGAGCAAAAATATCGCTATTCTGGTGCATATTTCCGGGTCTTGAAGCGGCTC
>JAFYFC010000047.1 GCA_017543905.1 Clostridia bacterium | reverse complement strand
TACACTCCCGTAAACGAGTACGACAATCCGGGCAGCGTGAGCGGCCTGCGCGTAAGCAGACGCAGCGCGGACGGCAGCATTACCATAGAATGGAACGCGGCCGAGCACGCAAGCTACTACGTTTTCGAATACAGGCTGAGCGGCAGCGGAAGCTGGACGAGCGAAACCGTAACCGGCACAAGCATATCGCTGACCGGACTTCAGCAGTCGAAGGAGTACGATTTCCGCGTACACGCGGTGGTGGGCCAGATCGAAACGCAGACTCAGACCCTTGCACGGGAGAAGCTGCCCGCGCCTACACCTACTCCGACGCCGAAGCCGACGCCCACTCCCACACCCAAGCCCACTCCCACGCCAACGCCGAAACCGACACCTACTCCGAAGCCTACTCCCACGCCAACGCCCAAATTCCCGTACAAGGTGGGGGACATAGTCAAGTTTGGCTCCTATGAGCAGGACAACAACACAAAGAACGGCAAGGAACCAATCGAATGGGAAGTGCTGAATATCGAAAGCGACGGCACGTGCCTGCTGATAAGCAAGTACGCGCTGGACTGCAGACCTTATAATAAAGAATTTGCAGACGTCACCTGGGAGAGCTGCACGCTCAGGAGCTGGCTCAAAAACAGCTTCTACAATAACGCGTTCAGCACAAGCGAGCGCGGGAAGATAGTGGTTACAAAGAACAAAAACGCGGACAATCCCGTATTCGGCACTGATGGCGGCAACGACACGAACGACTACGTGTTCCTGCTCAGCCTCGAAGAGATACAGAAATATTACAGCATAAACAAGAACACGGGAATTGAAGATTTCTGGTACGGGGAAGACAGACTGATAAAGCCGCCTACCGAGTACGCGAAAGCTCAGGGAGCAGGGTATGGAGTAAGTAACTGGTGGCTTCGTTCCCCCGGCTCCGCGTCTGTTCACGCTGCTGAAGTCGTCTCCGGTGGCAGCGTCCTCGCCGGAGGCAGTATATACTATGTCCACGCTACTAAAAATGTTGTCCCTTGTGTCCGCGTCCGGCTTTTTTGACTGAATCCATAATCCCGTAACCTAAGCCCCGCGCCAAAGGCTACCCCTTGAATTTGAAGGCATGGGATAAAGCCAAGGGCTTCCCCTGTGAGGGGGCGAAGCGCAGTTTAATGAATACTGAAGACTTAAGACTTAAGAATTAATAATGAAAAGTCAGTTTGGCGTAAGCCGCATATACGGCAAAACCAAACTGACTTTCAGTTTACGGTTATTCGTTTTTCTGTTTTCGGTATTCATTGGGGCTGTTGCAGAAGCAGAGAGAGATGTTGCGGGGAGGACCGGAGGGGTAAACCCCTCCGACTTCATTCCGCAGGGCGGGCTTTGCCCGTCCGAGGAACGATTTTTGCGACGGGAGCGCAGCGCAGCGGAGACGACCAAAGCAAAAATCGTTACCCTACGGTTTTTGCGCCCGTAAAATGCCCGCAGGCATTTTAGCAAAAACTGCAAACCTGCTGCGTAACTTGCCGAAAGCCTGACGTTTTTGAGCAGTATCTGTATAATCAGACGCAACCTAACCGTTCAAAATGGAATGAAATTCCATTTTGAACGATTTTTATTCGTTCGCCGCGGGCTTCATGGCATTTGATTCTTCCGCAAGCAGCCTGTTTTCACGTTCGGGCAGCTCCACCGTGTCGTAGATCAGCTCCGGCGGGGCGAGTTTATTCACCGCGTCCTCGGTGATCACGCACTTTTTCACATTCTTCATGCCCGGCAGCTCGAACATCGTGTCGGTCATTATTTCTTCTATTATAGCGCGCAGGCCGCGGGCGCCGCTTTTGCGCGCCATCGCCTTGTGAGCGATCGTGTTGAGCGCCTCTGGCGTGAATTCGAGGGTCACGTTGTCCATGGAAAGCAGCTTCGCGTACTGGCGGCAGAGCGCGTTTTTGGGCTTTGTGAGTATGTTTACCAGCGCGTCCTCGTCCAGCGGGGAGAGCGTGACGATTAACGGCAAACGGCCTATAAATTCCGGTATCAGACCGAACTTCAGCAGATCCTCCGGCTCCAGCAGCTTTAATATGTCGTCCTTCTGCTTTTCCGCCTGACCCTTTATCTCCGCGCCGAAGCCCAGCGTCTTTACGCCCACGCGGTTTTCGACTATGCGCTCTATGCCCTCGAAGGCGCCGCCGCAGATAAAGAGTATGTTGGTGGTGTCTATCTTTATGAACTCCTGCTGGGGATGCTTGCGCCCGCCCTGCGGGGGCACGTTCGCCACGGTGCCCTCCAGCATTTTGAGCAGCGCCTGCTGCACGCCCTCGCCGGATACGTCGCGGGTAATGGAGCGGTTTTCGCTCTTGCGCGCGATTTTGTCTATCTCGTCTATGTAGATTATGCCCTTCTGCGCGCGCTCCACGTTGTAGTCCGCGTTCTGTATAAGGCGAAGCAGCACGTTTTCGACGTCCTCGCCCACGTAGCCCGCCTCGGTTATGGAGGTCGCGTCGCCTATGGCGAAGGGCACGTTAAGTATTGTCGCGAGCGTCTGGGCAAGGTAGGTCTTGCCGCAGCCGGTGGGGCCGAGCATGACGATGTTCGACTTCTGCAGCTCCACGTCGTTTTTGCGTCCCTTGTAGTTTATGCGCTTGTAGTGGTTGTACACCGCCACGCTGAGCGCCTTCTTGGCCGCGTCCTGCCCGACGACGTACTGGTCGAGCACCTGCTTTATCTCCGCGGGGGTCTTGACGTTAACGGCGCTTTCGTCCGCGTCGCTCACCACGTCCTCGTTCATTATCTCCTGGCACAGAAATACGCATTCGTCGCAGATGAACACGCCGGGGCCGGAGATCAGGCGGCGCACCTGAGAGGCGGGCTTGCCGCAGAACGAGCAGCGCGTTTCTTTATTGTTTGCAGCCATTTTTATCTCCTCGGGGGTATTATTTCGTCTATGATGCCGTATTCGAGCGCCTGAGACGCGGTCATGAAGTTGTCGCGCTCGGTATCCTCCATCACGCGCTCGAGCGTATTTCCGGTGTTTTTGGCCATTTCCTCGTTCATGCGCTGCTTTATGCGGCGGATGTGCTCGGCGTGGATGAGTATGTCGGTCGCCTGACCCTCAGTGCCGCCCAGCGGCTGGTGTATCATTACCTCGCTGTTGGGCAGCGCCTTGCGCTTGCCCTTCGCGCCCGCCGCCAGCAAAAACGCCGCCATCGACGCCGCCATGCCTATGCACAGCGTGGAGACCTCGCACCTTAAATATTTCATCGTGTCGTAGATCGCCATGCCCGCGCTTATGGAGCCGCCGGGGGAGTTTATGTAGAGCATAATGTCCTTGTCCGGGTCCTCCATTTCGAGAAAGAGCATCTGCGCCACTACTGTATTGGCCGCGCCGTCGTCTATTGCGCCGCTCAGAAAGATTATCCTGTCCTTTAAAAGCCGCGAATAGATGTCGTATGCGCGCTCGCCCATTTCGTTTTTTTCGATCACGGTGGGTATAAGATAGTTTTTCATCGATTCTCCTTTTAGTGTGCGCTGCGTTTATCTGCCGCCTGTACCGTAAATTCTTACGCCTTCGTTATTTACACTTGGCGCGGACGTGCCGCGCCATTTGCTTAATAACGGTTTAATATGTATGCTTTTGTTTATTTCCCTGCGGGGGCTGCTTACTTCGCGTTGTCCTTCAGGAACTTCACGACCTTCTGCATGACGGTCATGTTTTTGAAGTAACTTAAGCTGCTCTCGCTCATCTGCGCCTTGTAGTCCTCAAGGCTCTTTTTGCGCTCCTCGGCGACCTTGGCGATCTCGGCGTCCACTTCCTCGTCCGTGGCGCTTATGCCCTCGGCGTCCTTTATCGCCTCGAGCACCAGCTGTCCCTTCACGCGGTTTTCTGCCTGCTCGCGGTACATGCCGCGCAGCTGCTCCTCGGTCTGGCCGGTGTACATGAGATAGTCCTTCATTTTAAGGCCCTGATACGCCATGCGCATTTCCATGTCGCGCAGCATGTCGTCTATCTCGCTGTTTATCATGCCCTCGGGGATATCCACCGTGCAGCACTCGACAGCCTTTTCTATTACCGCGTTTTCAAACTCGTTCTCAGCCTTTGCGTCCGCGTCCTTTTCAAGCTTCGCGCGCACGTCCGCTTTATATTCGTCCAGTGTGTCGAAGGACATGTCGTTTGCGAAGTCCTCGTCCAGCGCGGGCAGCTCCTTTTCCTTGATGGAATTGATCTTCACCTTGAATACCACGGGCTTGCCCGCGAGGCTCTTTTCGTGATAATCCTCGGGGAAGGTGACGTTCACTTCCACGTCGTCGCCCACGCTCGCGCCCACCAGCTGCTCCTCGAAGCCCGGTATGAACTGGCCGCTGCCCAGCACCAGATTGTACCCCTTGGCGGTGCCGCCCTCGAACTGATTATCGCCGTCGAAGCCCTCGTAGTCAATGTTTACCTCGTCGTCGAGCTTCGCGGGACGGTCGGTAATGTCGATAAAGCGCGCGTTTCTCTCGCGGGCGCGCTCGATCTCCGCCTTTACGTCGTCGTCGGTGACCTCCGCGACCTCTTTTTTGGCCTCGATGTTTTTGTAATCGCCCAGCGTCACGTCCGGCTTTACGTATACGGTCACGCTGAATTTAAGCTCCTTGCCGCCTTCCATCTGCTCTACGTCGAGCTCCGGACGGTCTACGGGCTCAAGATTATTTTCCTTCACGGCGTCGGAATACGCCTGCGGGAACATTTCGTCCAGCGCGTCCTCGTAAAACACGCTCTTGCCGTAGTGCATCTCTATAACGTGCCGGGGCGCCTTGCCCTTGCGGAAGCCCGGTATATTAATGCGGGATACGTTCTTGCGGTACGCCTTCTGCACCGCCGCTTCGAATTCCTCCGCGCTGAATGTGAATGAAAGCTTCGCCTGATTCGAAGAAAGCTTCTCGTATGTCGCGCTCATTAAAGTATCTCCTTTATACATATTACAGCATTTTGAATTATATCACGAAAACCCGTCTTTAGTATTATTTAAGCGTAAAAGTTAGTAGAAAAACACGCATAAACAGGGCTTATAGCCGCATTCGGGCGGGAATAGGCGCGCAGGGCGGGCAACGCTATGCTAAATATTTAATCTTAATTTTACATTGTATCGTGTTAAAAACGGGAGGGAGCGGAAAAACGTGTGATATAATATGCGGGCAGCGAAAAAAACAAGACAGCGCCGGGCAAAACACGCGCGGCGGGAGGACGAATATCATGAAGATGGGCGAAAAAGGCGAAACGGTGCGCCTGGGCATAATCGGGTTGGGCGGACGCGGCAGAGGACAGACCGAGACGCTTCTGCAGATGCCGGACGTAGAGGTCAGCGCAGTATGCGACGAATACGCGGACAGGGCTGAAAAAGGGCAGGAGCTGGTACGCAAATACCGCCCCTACACTCCCGCGGCGGAGACCGATTACAGAAAAGTGATAGAACGAAACGACGTGGACGCGGTAATGGTGTTCACCTCGTGGGAAACGCATATAAAGATCTGCACAGACGCGATGCGCGCGGGAAAGCGCGTGGCGACCGAGGTGGGCGGCGCGGTGTCGCTTGAGGAATGCTGGCAGCTCGTGCGCACGTACGAGGAGACCGGCATAGAGTGCATGATGCTTGAAAACTGCTGCTACGGCAGGGAGGAAATGACGCTTTTAAACATGGTCAGGCAGGGACTGTTCGGGCGCGTGATGCACTGCGAGGGCGGCTACCGCCACGATCTGCGCGACGAGATCGGCATGGGCGACGTGAACCGTCATTACAGGCAGCGGCATTTTCTGAGCAGAAACGGCGAATTGTATCCCACTCACGAGCTTGGGCCAATCGCGCAGTACTTAAACATAAACCGCGGCAACCGCATGGTGTCGCTGGTGTCGGTGGCCTCCGGCGCGGCGGGGCTTAACGAGTGGCTTAAGGAGCACAGGCCGGAATCGCCCCTTGCGCGCGCGCAGGTAAATCAGGGCGACATAGTGAACACGATAATAAAGTGCGCAAACGGCGAAACGATACTGCTTACGCACGACTGCACGCTGCCGCGCCCGTATTCGCGCGGAGGCGTCATTCAGGGCACGCGCGGCATCTGGATGGAGGACAACCGCTCCATATACATAGAGGGGATGTCCAAAGAGGACAAAAGCTACTGGACCCACCGCTGGGAAAGCGACGAAAAATATATGCAGGAATACGAGCACGGGCTCTGGCGCGCGTACCGCGAATTCGGCCTGCGCGGCGGACACGGCGGCATGGACTATCTGGTGCTGCGCGCGTTCGTGGAGAGCGTGCAAAAGCGCGAAACGCCGCCTATAGACACCTACGACACCGCAAGCTGGATGGCGATAACGCCGCTCAGCGAAAGCTCCGCGGCGACGGGCGGTCAGCCCGTGGATATACCGGATTTCACGCGCGGAGAATGGCTGAGGGCACGCAAAAACGTACCTACAGGGGAATACGTGCTGCAATAAACGCGTGTGAGTGCGTTTTCCACATGTAAAATCCGGACTTTTCCACAGAACGCGGCGCCGGAAAGCTTGATTTCAGCGCGCGAATCTGTTATTATAAGCAAAGTTATCCACAAAAGACAGTTTTACACAGCCAAAAACGGCGAACGGAGAAAAATCGCATGGATATAAATACCGCGCAGGAATGTATGGAGAAAATGAAGGCCGCGCTCAGAAAGATGCTGGGCAGCGACCGCTACAATTCCTGGTTCAAGGATATGAAGGTATACTCGGCGGACGACAAGGCGCTGATTTTATATACCAAGGACGATTTCGTCGCGATGCACGTGACGCGCAAGTACCGCGAGCAGCTTTACAACATTTCGCCCACGTATTTTTCGGTGGATTTCGAGGATGTGAAGATATACTCCGAAAAGCAGCTGGAAAACTACATCCGCAAACTGCGGGAGATAAAATTAAATCCCAAATACACCTTCGAAACCTTTATAGTGGGCCAGAGCAATCTCCTTGCGCACGCGGCGTCGATGGCGGTAGCGGAGTTTCCTGGCACGGAATACAACCCTTTGTTCATTTACGGCGGGGCTGGGCTGGGCAAAACGCACCTGATGACCGCAATAGCCAACTTCGTGCTCGCGCAGAACCACTCCGTGAACATCGAGTTTTCAAACTCCGAGAAGTTCACGAACGAGGTCGTGGAGGCGATACGCCAGAAAAAGACCGCGGAGCTCAGAAACCGCATGCGCTCGGTAGACATGCTGTTTATAGACGACATACAGTTTCTGTCCAACCGCACCGCCACGCAGGAGGAGTTTTTCAACACCTTCAACGAGCTTTACGCCGCGCCGAAGCAGATCGTGATCTCCTCCGACCGTCCGCCGGACGAGATAGCGGCGCTTGAGGAGCGCATGCGCTCGCGCTTCAAAAGCGGCATAGTGGTGGACATAGGAAAGCCGGACGTCGAGACCAGGATCGCGATACTCAGAAGCAAGGCCGCCGTAAACAACATATACATATCCGACGACGCGGTCAGCCTGATCGCAGAGCGCATAGACACGAATATAAGAGAACTTGAGGGCGCGCTCACGAACGCGTCGCTGCTTGCGAAGGTCGAGGGCGCAGAGGAAATAAACGCCCGCATCGCCGAGCGCGCGCTGGGCGATATAAGGCGCACGAAGGGCGCGCAGAGGCTCACGCCGCAAACGATAATAGAGGCGGTCGCGAGGAAGTATTCCCTGACGGGCGAGGACATACTTTCCTCCCGCCGCTCGCGCGAGGTGACCGTGCCCAGACAGCTCGCGATATACCTGACGCGCGAAATGCTGTCCCATTCCACGACGAAAATCGGCGAGGAGTTCGGGAGGGACCATTCCACGGTGATGCACGCCTGCAAAAAAGCCGAGGAAATGCTGAACGAAAACCGCGAATTCGCCCAGACGGTCACGGAGCTTAAAAGGGAGCTTCGGGAGAGCGAATGAATACGCACAATTCCTCCGAAAGCGTGCACAGGCTTGTCTACAGCCAAAAGCCTTATAAATCCGTGCGTTTCAGGGGTTTTGCACAGTTTCAACAGCTTCGTCTTCTATAACTGTTTTATATTTTATATATACCGGTATTAAAGAAGGGGGCGGCGGGGAGACTCCGCCGCGGAAAGGAAACGAAATGAAGTTCACATGCGATTCGAGGGATATGGTCAGCGCGGTGCAGACTGCCATAAGGGTGATGGCCGCGCGCTCGCCTATAGAGATATTGGAGGGCGTTCTTTTGGACGCGGACGTGGGCGGGCTTACCGTGACCGCCTCAGACGGCACGATGACCTCCGTCACGCGCATAGACGCCGCGGTGGAGACGGACGGCGCGGCGGTCATGCCCGGCAGGCTTTTAAGCGACATAGTGCGCAGGATGCCCGAGGGCGAGATAAGCGCGTCGCTTTCCAACTCCTTCGTGCTCACGCTCAGGTGCGCGGGCTCGCGCATGAGCATCGCGGGGCGTCCCGCGCAGGATTATCCCGCCGTGGACACGGGCGCGTTCGATTACGAAATAAGCCTGCCGCAGCCGCTTCTAAAGGACATGATACAGAAAATCTCCTTCTCCGTTCCGCTCGAGGATCAGAGAAAGGTGCTGACGGGCGGCTTTCTGAACATGCAAAACGGCATACTGGACCTCGTTGGTCTTGACGGCTTCCGCATGGCGGTAAAGCGCGCGCGCGTGAGCGACGTGGAAAAGACCGCCAAGGCGATAATTCCCGCCAAGGCGCTGGACGAGATCGCGCGCCTTATGGGCGACGACGAGGAACAGACGGCGAAACTGTCCTTCGCGCGCGGGCGCGTGCTTGTCGAAAACGGCAAGACGCAATTGTATTCCTCGCTTATAGACGGCGAATACATAGACTACACGCGCGTGATCCCCAAGGCCTTTAACGTCACCGTCGCGGTCAGCAGAGAGGAATTCTGCGCGTGCATAGAGCGCGCCGCGCTGATCGCGCGCATGAGCAGAAACAACCTCGTGCGCTTCGACGTGGGCGAAAACCAGCTGGTCGTGAGCGCTTCGTCGGACGCGGGCGAGGCGCGGGAGGAGCTGGACGCGAGCGTAGAGGGCGGCGATATCTCCATTTCCTTCAACGTGCGCTACCTTACCGAGATCGCGCGCGTAATGACGGACGGCGACGAGATACTCATAAAGCTCGGCACGAGCGTGAGCCCCTGCGTGATCTGCCCCTCCGAGGGCGACGAGTTCACATATCTGGTTTTGCCGGTAAGGACGAATGCGCAGTAATGACGACACCATAGCCGCGCTGGCGACGCCCGCCGGCACGGGCGGCATAGCGATAGTGCGCATAAGCGGGCCGGACGCGCTAAGTATTTTAAAGCGCGTGTTTTTCCCGCTTAATACGCGCGCGCGCTTTATTCACGCGCATATGCTTTACGGTCTCGTCAAGGACGAACAGGGGCAGGAAATCGACGAGGCGATGGCGGTGTATTTTGCTTCGCCGCGCTCCTATACCCGCGAGGACGTGTGCGAGATACACACCCACGGCGGAATAAGCGCGTCTATGACGCTCGAAAGAGTTATAAACGCGGGCGCGCGCTGCGCGGAAAGAGGCGAATTCACGTACCGCGCGTTCGTAAACGGGCGGATAGACCTGAGCCGCGCCGAGGCGGTCATGCAGCTCGTGTCCGCCTCCGGCGAAAAAAGCGCGCGCGCGGCGGTAAGGCAGCTTAGGCACGGCGTGTCCTCGCGCATAGGCGCGTGCCGAAAGCGTCTGCTCGCGCTTACCGCGCTTATAGACGCGCAGGCGGATTTTCCGGACGAAATGGACGAAAGCACGACCAACGCGCAGATTTTTTCCGAGGCGCGCAGCATACTTTCGGAGATAAAACGGGCAGCCGACCCCAGGGCCGCGCGCATAATCTCAGACGGCGCGCGCGTGGTGATCGCGGGCAGGCCGAACGTAGGAAAATCCTCGCTTATGAACGCGCTCGTTTCGAGCGAACGCTCGATAGTCACCGACATTCCCGGCACCACGCGGGACACCGTGAACGCCGAAATAACCCTGCGCGGGCTGCGCGTGACCTTAACCGATACCGCGGGCATACGCGAAACCGGCGACAGCATAGAAAAAATCGGCGTGAGCCGCGCGCGTGAGAGCATAGACGGCGCGGACTGCGTGGTGCTGGTGACGGACGAAAACGCGCCCCTTGCGCGCGAGGACACGGAGCTTATAAGCGCCGCGGACGAAAGATACATAATCGTTTCCAACAAGACCGACTTGACGGGCGGCGCGGGCGCGTATCTGCCCGTAAGCGCGCTGACCGGCGCGGGGCTCAAGGCTCTTGAAGATAAGATATATGAAATAATAAAGCCGGACGAGGACGACGAAAAGCTGATGTCGCTTAGGCACGTAGAATGCGCCGCGCGCGCGCAGGAGGCGCTTAGCCGCCTTTTGTCGCTGCCTGAAAACACGTATACGGACCTGCTCAGGCAGGATATAACCGACGCGCTCGACGCGCTGGGCGAGATAACGGGCGAAAACATGACCGAAAGCGCGATAGACGGGATATTCGAGCGCTTCTGCGTGGGTAAATAAAATGGACGCGGCAAAAACGGATCATTCGGGACACAGAGCGCGGCTTAAGCGGGCGCTGCGCGAAAGCGGCATTATGACGTTTTCGCCCCACGAGGTGATAGAGCTGATGCTCTACACCTGCACGCCCCGCCGGGACGTGAACGATACCGCGCACAGAATAGACGAGGCGTTTGACGGCTTAAACGGCCTTTTAAACGCGAAAACAGAGGACATAATCGCAAAATGCGGCGTGTCCGAGCGCGCCGCGCGCACGCTCTGCGCGTATATGGACTGCGTGAAGGCGTATAAAGAGTGCGTGAGCGCGCCGGGCAGGTTCATAAACACCCGCGGCGAGATGGACGAATTCGTGCGGGAGCTCGAATCGCGCGGGGAAAAGCCCTTTGCGCTGCTTTCGCCCGCGCGCGAGGTGCTGTATACCGGCTTTATACCTGACGAAGACGGCATAAAGCACGTCTGCGAGCGCGTTTTGCGCTACGACGCGTATTACGTGCTCGCGCGCGGCACAGACGAACACACGCAAAAATCCCTTAAACGGGCGCTCGACCTGCTGGGCGCGCGGGAGGCACCGGTATGAAAAAAACGCTGCTGTCTTTAAGGCGGCTCGTATGCACGCTTATAATAAAAGCGCTGCTTCAGCCGTTTCGCGCGCTAAAAATCAAAAAAAACAGGGTGCTGTTTAGCTCCTTCCTCGAAAAGCAGTACTCCTGCAACCCGAAATACATAAGCCGCGAGCTAAAACGGCTGTACGGGGACAAGCTCGAAATCTGCTGGGCGTTCAGATACCCGGAGAAATTCAGCTTTCTCGCGCGCGAGGGGATACGGGTGCTTGACGCGAGGTCGCTAAAATTCGTGCTTTACGCGCTTAGTGCGCGTGTAGTCGTGACCAACACCTACTATAAGCCCACGCTCCCGCGCAGGAAACAGCAGTTTTACCTGCGCACCTGGCACGGGGGCGGCGCGTACAAGCGCGTGGGCAGATACGAGGACATGCCGCCTCTGGACAGGATAATAACGCGCCTGCGCCAGAGCGGGGCGGATTTATACCTTTCCTCGAGCCGCGCGTTTACAAAGCTGACGCTGCGCGATTCCTTCGGGTTTAGCGGCGAGGTGCTCGAAAAGGGCATGCCCAGAAACGACCTGCTTATAAACCCGCCGGACGAAGAAGAGATCATGCGCATACGCCGCGAGATCGGGCTTAAGGACGGCGAAAGCCTGTGCCTGTACGCGCCCACCTACAGGCGCGACGCGCGCGTGCACGAGCAAAAGCCGGACTACGAACAGACCTGCGCGGCGTTATCCGCGCGCTTCGGGGGCAAATGGGTGACAGGCTACCGCAGCCATCACGTTACCATGTATCTGGACAAAAAGAGCCTTTCGCAGGGCGCGCTGGATCTGAGCGCGTATCCCGACATGCAGGAGCTTTTGCTCGTGTGCGGCGCGCTGATCACGGACTATTCCTCGAGCATATGGGACGCGGGCCTCGCGGGCAAAAGGGTGTTTCTGTACTGTCCGGACTTAAATGAATACTTAAGCGAGCGGGATTTTTATACCGACATACATTCCTGGCCCTTCCCGCTGGCGCTTAATATGCAGGAGCTTAAGGAAAACATAAGCGCGTTCAATGAAGAAAAATACGCTGAGAAGCTTAAAAAGCACTATACTGAGCTCGGCAGCTTCGAAACAGGCAGAGCCGCGTATTTCGCCGCGAAGCGCATAGGAAAAGAATGCGGCATAGACACGCAGGAGGACGCATAATGACCATAAACGAATACCAGACCCTCGCAATGACTACGCTTAATAAAGAGCTCGACCGCACGCAGACGCTTACAAACGGCGTAATGGGCCTGTGCGGCGAGGCGGGCGAGGCGAGCGACATAGTTAAAAAGCACCTGTTTCAGGGGCACGAATTAAACCGCGAAAAGCTTATAGACGAGCTGGGCGACGTGGCGTGGTACATAGCCGAAACCGCCTACGCGCTTAATGTAAAGCTGGAGGACGTGCTCATACATAACATCGAAAAGCTCAAAAAGCGCTATCCCGCGGGCTTCGACGCAGACAAATCCGTTCACAGGGAGGAAGGCTTATGAACGCGGAATCAAACAAATACGAATACCTCTCTTACCCTCTGCCTGAGGACGTGCTGCGCGCGAAATACGCAGGCGACACAGACGCGCTTTTAAAGCTCATCAAGGCGCGCACAGACAGCCCCCTTACGCATCCGCTTTTAAAAAAACGCCTCGAATACGAAGGGGAGATCTGCGCGCTGCGCGAAAGACGCTATAAGCTTACCCGCGCGCAGACGCTTGAAAAATTGCGCGAGCGCGTGCCGGATTTTAAAGATGAGGAGCTCGACAAATACGAGCGCGAGGGCATGTGCGAATACGTTTACCTGCGCGGCGAAAAAAGATATCTGACCTCCTGCCCTGGCACGCTTATAAAATACGATCCCGCGCTTGCTAAGCGCGAGATTAACGCGAAAAACAACCCCGCGGAGCCGGACCTTGACGAATTTATATGCGCGATAAAGTCAAAGGGCGAATTTGCGATGAGGTACGAGATCGAGTCCACGCTGAAGCTTGATGACGAGTGCTTCATACCCGGCGAGACCTACACCGTGCATATTCCCGTGCCGGCGAAAAGCGCGCAGCAGAGCGCGGACAAAATACGCATTTGCGCGGACGCGGACGCGCTTGTAAGCGCGCCGGATTCGTGCCAGAGATGCGTGTGCTACGTAAGAAAGCTTAATAAAAACGCACCCTTCGGCGTAAGCTTCACCTACGAAAGCCGGCTTAAGTACGTAAATCCGCTCAAGGACGAAGCGCATATCGTTTATCCGGGCGAGAACGCGCCAAGTGACGACGATTTAAGCGAGCAATTGCCGCATATCCGCTTTACGCCCTACATAAAACGCCTCGCGCAGGACATAAAGGGCAGCGAAACGCGCCCGCTGTACATCGCAAAGCGCATATACGACTATATAACCACGAACGTGCGCTACTCCTTCATGCCGCCCTACCGGCTTATAGAAAACCAGGCCGAATACGCCGCCGTGAACATGAAGGGCGACTGCGGCATACAGGCGATACTGTTTATCACCCTCTGCCGCGCGCTGGGCGTGCCCGCACGCTGGCAAAGCGGGCTGACCGTGGACAGGGAAAGCTGCGGCGAGCACGACTGGGCGCAGTTTTATACGAGCGAATTCGGCTGGCTGTTCGCCGATCCCTCCTACGGCGGCGGCGCGCACAGGCGCGGAAACGAGGAGCGGCGCGAATACTATTTCGGCAATCTCGACCCCTACCGCATGGTAGCGAACCGCCGCTACATGACGGACGCGGGCGCGCCAAAACGCTTTTTGCGCTACGATCCCTGCGACAGTCAGGACGGCGAGATCGAGTGCGGCGCGCGCGGCTTCGACATAAGCGAATTTGGCAAAACCGACTTCACAAAGGTTTTTGAGGAAATATAAACCATACGCAAAATAAGCTTAAAGGAGACCTAATCATGCAGGCTCAGGCAGCAAAAAACGAAAACACTCTTCCGCAGATACTCTACCGCGTGTTCGTGGGCATACTCTTCGGCTTCGCGAACGTGATCCCGGGCGTTTCGGGCGGCACGGTAATGGTGGTGCTGGGCGTATACGAGCGCATAATCGGCATTATCACCGACTTCTTCAAAAAGATAAAAACCGAATGGAAATTCTTCCTGCCGATACTTGCGGGCATGGGGATAGCGATAATTCTGTTCGGAAAAATCATGAGCGCGCTTTTAGACAAGCACGCGCAGGTCACGCAGATGTTCTTTATCGGAGTTATCGTGTTTTCGATTCCCGGCATACTCAAAAAGGCAATCACGGTCAAAAAGACCAAAAAGAACAAAAAGCGCCGCCGCAGCAAAAAGACGGACGTCTGCTGCGTTATCGCCTTCGTTCTTATGCTCGCGCTGATGGTGTTTATGTATTTAAGCCCCGCAAACGACGAAAAGGCGGCGCTCAAGGCGGAAAAGGAGCAGACAGAGGAGATACTTGCAGAAGTTACAGGCGAGGGCGAAAACGCGCCTGCCTCCGAAAAGGAGGAGTATGATCCCGATCACAGCGCGGGACACCTTGTCATGCTGTTCGTTTACGGCGCGGTCGCCGCGGCTACCATGATAATCCCGGGCATATCCGGCTCGCTGGTGATGGTCATGCTCGGCCAGTACAAGGGCATAATGGACGCGGTCGCGCACTTTGACATAATCTACCTGCTCCCCTTCGGCGCAGGCGTGCTGCTGGGCATCGTGTTCTGCGCGAAGGGCATAAAGTGGCTGCTTAAGCATCACGAGCGCGTGACGTATTCGGCCATACTCGGCTTCGTCGTGGGCTCCATACTGCCCGTGTTCCCGGGCTGGAAGGCGGCAATAAGCCTTGCGGGCATAATCGCGTTTTTGATCGGCGGCGCGTGCATAGTCGCCTGCGACCTGCTCGCCCCCAAGAGCGCGAAGGCGTAAAAAATATACGAACGTACATTAAAGCCTGAAAGAGGCGGTGTTTATGACGAGCAAAAAAATAAAAACCAAACGTCCTGTAAACGGCACTAAGCTCTTGTGCGTGATGATCGCGCTCGTTACGGCAGTTCTGCTGTTTGCGATGCTCGCGCTGTCCGTTACGCCCGCGAAATACGACATACAGCTGGGCAAGCCCGCGCCCGCGACCATAAAGGCCACGAAGGACGTAGAGGACAAGATAACCACGGAGGCCCTGCGCGCGGAGGCCGAAAAGCGCGCGGGCAACAAATATTCAGACGTACCCAACGCGCTTACGGACGTGACGAACGCGCTGGAGGACATTTTTACGGCGCTCAGCGAAATCGCCTCCCTGCCCGGGGAAGTATACGAGGAGGGCGCGGACGCGCCCCGCGCGCTGACTGAGACTGAAAGGCTCGAGCGCGCGCGCGCGATACTCGGCGAACGCCTCGAAATAAACGAAGCGGACCTTGACGCGCTCGAAAGCGCGGACGCGGCGCTGCTAAGCGAAATGTTCGCGGAGAGCGTAAATCTCGCCCGCGCGGAAATGAGCACGCAGCTTAAGGAGGACGACGTGGAAGCATCGCTTTCCGAGATACGCAAAGGCCTTTCCGAAAAAAAGTATCCCTCCGCCCTCACGGACACGGCGATGTCCGCCGTGACCAGATATCTTAAGGCAAACTACATTTACGACGAGGAGCTTACCAAGGACGCCAAGCAGAAGGCGCGCGACGCGGTCAGCCCCGTTATAAAGGTAAAGGGCGAGGCGATAACCGAGGACGGCAAAAAGGTGACCGAGGCGGAGTACGAAATGCTCAAAACGCTGGGCATGATAAAGGAAAGCCGCATAGACATCTGGCTGTACGCGGGCCTGGGCATACTTATAATATCGCTCGTGATCGCGGTGGCGATATACCTGTACATGTTCGAAAAGGCCGTGTACCAAAGCCCCAGACAGCTTCTGATGATATCGCTTATCTGCCTTATAACGATACTGTTCAGCATAATCTCAAGATCGATAAATACCTACGTAATGCCTGTCACGCTCTCGGTGTTCATGATCGCGCTGCTTATAAACCGCCGCATCGCGCTGTATATCTGCTTCCCGCTTTCGGTAATCGCGTCGATGCTCACCGGCGCGGGAGACAGCTTTTTCAACATGACCACCTACACCGTTATAATCAGCACGCTCGTAAGCGGCGTACTGGTACTTAGGCTTCTTAAGCTTCGCCAGACGAGGCTTCAGATACTGCTGGCGGGCGGGCTCAGCGCGGTTTCAAGCGTGCTTACCACGCTCGCAGTGGGGCTTGTAAACTCCACGAGCCTGCTTAATTCCCTGTATACCTCTTTATATTCGGGCGCGAGCGACGTGATCGCGGCGATACTGTGCATAGTGCTGATGCCCGCGTTCGAAGCGGTGTTTAACGCCGTCACCACCACGCGGCTTATAGAGCTGTCCAATCCCAACCAGCCGCTGCTTCGCCGGCTGCTTCTTGAGGCGCCCGGCACTTACCATCATTCGATAATCGTGGCGAACCTCGCCGAGGCCGCGGCGGGCGAGATCGGCGCAAATCCCCTGCTCGCGCGCGTGGGCGCGTACTATCACGACATAGGCAAATTAAAGCGGCCCATGTATTTTACCGAAAACCAGCTGGGCGACAATCCGCACGACCGCACCGATCCCCGCGTGTCCGCCGCGATAATCACGGCGCATCCGCAGGACGGCGTGCAGCTGCTTAAGGAAAGCCTCATACCGGAGGAGATAAAAAACATCGTCCTCACGCACCACGGAAACAGCCCCGTCATCTATTTTTACAACAAGAGCCTTAAAGAAAACGGCGAGGCGAACGTGGACGATTTCCGCTACAAGTGCCCGCGCCCGCGTTCCCGTGAAGAGGCGGTGGTAATGCTCGCGGACAGCGTGGAGGCCGCCGCGCGCTCGCTGCCGAACCCGGACACGGACTCAATCCGCGCGCTTATAGAAAAGCTCGTCCGTCAGAAGATAGACGATTCCCAGCTCGACGAGTGCGATATAACCTTCAGGGACGTAAGCCGCATAATCTCCGCCTTCGTGACCGTGCTCTCCGGCGCCTTCCACGAACGGATAGAGTATCCCGCCGTGGAGATACCTAAAAAGCGCATTGAAAAGGACGAAGCGGAAAAGCCCGCGCCTGAGGGCGGCAATTAAAATGCAGACTATGAGCGCGGTGTGCGAGATAATAGACGAAAATTCATACCTGCCCGAGGGCGCGGCGGAGCTTATAGAAGCAGCGGCGCGCGCGGCGCTCGAGTGCGAGGGCGCATTGGACGCGCGCGTGTGCGTGAGCATAGTGGACGGGCAGACCATACGCGCTCTTAACGCGCGCACCCGAAATACGGACGCGGAAACGGACGTGCTCTCCTTTCCGGAAATAAGCTATCCCGCCGGAAAAACCGCGCGGGACGTGCCGGATAAGCTGCGGCGTGCCTACGATCCCGCGTGCGGCAAGCCGTTTCTGGGCGATATAGTGCTGAATATCGCCCGCGCGCAGCAGCAGGCCGCCGAATACGGCCACAGCGTGCAGCGCGAGACCGCCTACCTGACCGCCCACGCCACCTTCCACCTGCTGGGCTACGACCACATGACCGAAACAGACAAATCCAGAATGCGCCTGATAGAAAAGCAGGCGATGAAACGGCTTGGGATATTCAAATGCGGGGAGAGAGATACGGAAGGGGCGGAGTGAGGGAAATAAACTGAGTACAGACAGAAGGCAGCGGAAAATGGGATAAATAAGCGCAAGCGTTATTTATTCTGAAAAGGAAGATATGCGAACCGCCCAAAATCCCCATAAATCAAGGGGTTTCAGGCGGTTTTACTGTTGATTTGTAGCTTATTTGTCGCTTAAATCTGCTAACAGATACTTGAAGATACTACGTGATAAGCGACAATGATAACAACTTCTACTTGTAAACGGACGGGGCTTGTGGTACAATGAAAATGGTTTATTGTATACGGCTGTCAATGCCCGTCCGATAAACCGGAAAGAGGTGTGCGCAATGGCAGAACGGAGAATGTCGCCCGTCCTTAAATGGGCAGGTGGAAAGACACAGCTATTAGAACAGATTGCGGCAAATATGCCTGCTTCATATAATCACTATTATGAACCGTTCATAGGCGGCGCTGCCGTCCTTTTAGGCATATCCCCGACACAGGCGTTCGTCAACGATGTAAACGAACAGCTTGTCAATCTGTATACACAGCTTAAAACAGCCGTTGACAGCGTTATTAGAATGGTCAATGAAATGGACGCGCGCCCTTGCGACAAAGAATTATACTATGCTATTCGCGAACTGTATAACAAAAAGATTGCCGCAAAGGCGTTTGACGCTGAATGCGCCGCGCTCATGATATGGATAAACAAGCATTGCTTTAATGGGCTTTACCGTGTGAATAATCGTGGACTGTTTAACGTGCCGTATAACAACAAAGTCAATGGCAAGTCTATTGATGAAGATAATATTAGAGCGATTTCCGAATACCTCCGCCAGTCGGATATAACTATAACCTGTCTTGACTTTGAACGGGCTTGTGATGGCATTGCATAATAACGGGTGCAGATATGTTTTTACAGATGGATTCTTCAATAGCACGGAGTTATACAAGTGCTTCTCAAATGACACGGTTATCACAGAATCCTGGGTAGGCAGCAATATGTTTTGTCCTCGCTGTGGCTGTTTCCGTATTGAACATTTTGAAAACAACAAGCCGGTTGCGGATTTTTTCTGTCCTTCCTGCGGAAATCAATTTGAATTAAAGAGTAAAGACGGTACATCCATTGACAGAATCAACGATGGCGCGTACTCAACCATGTTAGACAGGATTACAGGTATGAACAATCCGGATTGGGGGTGCGGACAAAAAGCTGGACACATAGGGCTCCGAAAGGAGTCAGAGAGGCATGTTCACAGAAGCGCAGAAGGAACGCGCACTCACCCTATATCATGAATGTGATTCAATAGGAGAAGTAGTTCAGAAATTGGGGT
>JAFYFC010000046.1 GCA_017543905.1 Clostridia bacterium | reverse complement strand
TCTCGTGCTGGATTATCTTTCTTCTGATCACGTCGAGCTCCGTCGGCATCGAATCGACCTCGGTACGGATCATCGCGCACGCCTCGTCCACAAGGTCTATCGCCTTGTCAGGCAGGAAACGGTCGGTGATGTAGCGGTTTGAAAGCACCGCCGCCTCCACCAGCGCGTGATCGGTTATTTTGACTCCGTGGAACACCTCGTATCTTTCCTCGAGCCCGCGCAGTATGCTTATCGTGTCCTCTACGGTAGGCTCGTTCACCATAACGGGCTGGAAACGGCGCTCGAGCGCGGCGTCCTTTTCGATGTACTTGCGGTATTCGTCAAGGGTAGTTGCGCCGACGCAGTGCAATTCGCCCCTTGCGAGCATCGGCTTTAAGAGATTGCCCGCGTCCATGCTGCCTTCGCCCTTGCCCGCGCCGACTATGTTGTGCAGCTCGTCTATAAACAGTATGATCCTGCCCTCGGAAGACGTGACCTCCTTCAGTACGGCCTTAAGGCGTTCCTCGAATTCGCCCTTGTACTTCGCGCCCGCGATCAGCGCGCCCATGTCCAGCGAATACAGCTGCCTGTCTTTAAGGGACGACGGTACGTCGCCTGCCACTATCCTCTGCGCGAGTCCCTCGGCTATAGCAGTCTTGCCTACGCCCGGTTCGCCTATCAGCACGGGATTGTTCTTGGTTTTGCGCGAAAGGATGCGGATGACGTTTCTTATCTCGTCGTCCCTGCCGATCACGGGATCAAGCTTCTGCTTTCTGGCCATGTCGGTGAGGTCCTGCGCGTATTTGCCCAGCGCTTCGTACGTTTCTTCCGGCGAATCCGTGGTCACGCGCGTATTTCCGCGCACGCTCTGCAGAGCGGTCAGAAGCTTGTCCTTCGTGACAGCGTACCTTTTGAACAGCGCCGCCACCTGACCCGACGCGGTCTCGACCAGGCCCAGCAGCATATGCTCGACCGATACGTAATCGTCCTTCATGCGCTCGGCTTCGCTTTCCGCGGTCATTAGGGTATTGTTCACGTCCTGAGAGATATACACCTTGTCGGGCTCGCGGCCTCCTCCGCTCACGCGCGGCGTGCGCTCGATTATCTTCAAGCATTCGCGCGCGAAGACGTCCGTGCTCACGCCGAGCTTTTTAAGTATTTCGGGCGTGAGTCCCCCGTCCTGCGTAAGCAGCGCATACAGAATATGAGCCTGCTCTATCTGCAGGTTTCCGTTTTTTATAGCGGTCTGTTGGGCAAGCTGGAGCGCCTCCAATGATTTTCTCGTGTATTTTTCGGCGTTCATAAAGTCACCCTCCTCGTCATGTAATTGCCTGTAAGAGATGGCGTTTAATACTTTGACCATCTTTGACTATTATATTCAGAGGTCAGGCGTTTGTCAATAGGTTGATTGTAAAGTGATTGTTAATGAGAAAACCGCGCATGCCTCGCAGCTCAGGTACGCGCGGCAGCTGAAGCGTTATAATAAGGAGACGGTATTTTCACGCCGATGCAGTTTTAAGTAAATCGAAGAATTTGCAAGCAGCAGCTGACGAAAAGGCGCCGCCGTATGTGCCGCCGGATTAATCAGGGATTCCTTAAGACTTGCGCCGGCTCAGCCTCTTTTCAGCGTGATCACCGCAAGCTCAGGACGGTTGTTGAACCTTAAGGGGAACTTGCTGTTGCCTATGCCGCGGCTGACGAATATCGACGTATCGCCTTTACGGTACAGACCCGAGGTATACTCCGGCAGCATTCCCTGCCCGGGCGAATACAGCCCGCCTATGAACGGCAAGCGTATCTGACCGCCGTGCGCGTGTCCGCATAAAACGAGGTCGGCCTTCCCCTGCGCATATATATCTATCAATTCGGGACGGTGCGAAAGCACGAGCGAAAAGCAGCTCTCGTCGTTAAGAAGCGTGAGGTTTTTAAGCAGTTTTTGCTGTTTTACCGGAACGGTGCCTTTATAAAAGCCTAAGTCGTTAAGCCCTATCAGCCGGATCGCGTCGTTCCCCCGTTCGATATACACGGCGCCGTCCTCAAGCACCGCGACGCCTGCGGCGGCAAGCCCGTTTTTAAGCTCTGTATAATTATCATTGGAAAGCGCGGCCTCGTGATTTCCCGTCACGTAATACACGGGCGCGATCTGAGCAAGGCGCGCCGCAAGCGACAAAGAGCGGGCGATATTCAGGCGGTTCGAATCTATATGGTCTCCGGTTATCACGATTATATCAGGCTGCGCCTGCGCCGCCGCGTCCGCTATTTCCGAGTTGTCTTCGCCGAGCTCGGCGTCGTGCAGATCGGACACCTGCAATATGACGAAGCCGTCGAAGGCGGCCGGCACACGCTGCGAAACGAACGTGCAGCGCGTAACGACAAGCGCCGTATTTGCCCATAGCGTCCACACGACAAGCAGAGAAAGCAGCAAAAGCCACCATATGCCGCCCCGCTTTTTACGCTTACGTTTCGCCTTCACGCTTAGTGTCCTCCGCCCGACATCAATTCAGATTTTCTGTTTTTATAACGCCGTATATCGCCCGTATGGCCGCAGCGTAATCCTCTTCCTCGACGCCTATTATGAGGTTTAAATTGCCCGCGCCCTGATTTATCGTGCTCAGGCGAATGCCCGCCGCGGCGACGGCGGAGAGTATGTTTACCGTCACCGCGTGCGCGCGAGTGGTATTCTCTCCGACCACGGTTATCATGGCGAGGTTTTCGCGTACGAACAGCGTATCGGGCTTCAGCTGCGTTTCGATGTCGCGCATTATCTCCTCCCGCGCAGGCGCGAACAAATCTCCCCTTATGACGATGGAGATCGTATCGATCCCGGTCAGGCACTGCTCAAACGGCACGCGGTGGGATTTGAATATGTCGAGCAGCACCGCCGTAAAGCCCGCGCCGTCGCTCACCATGCTCTTTTCCACCTGCACCACGGACAGACCCTTGCGCCCCGCGACGCCCGTCACGGCGCGCTCCTCGCGCTTTTCGGGCAGCTGCGACACAATCAGCGTTCCCGCGTCCTGCGGACGGTTCGTGTTGCGGATATTTATCGGTATGCCGCAAAGGCTGACCGGACGCACGCAGTCGGTATGCAGCACGGACGCGCCCATATACGAGAGTATGCGCAGCTCCCTGTAGCTTATATGCTCGACCGTGCGCGGATCATCAACTATGCGCGGATCCGCGGCCAGCAGTCCCGACACGTCTGTCCAGTTTTCGTATATATCGGCATTGACCGCCCGCGCGACCAGCGCGCCGGTTATATCCGAGCCACCGCGCGAAAACGTTTTGATCGCGCCGTTCGGAAGCGAACCGTAAAAGCCGGCTATGACCGCGCCCTTGAGATCGGTAAGCGCGCACGCGAGGTCGTCGTTCGTCCATTCCTCGTTCAGCTCGCCCGTTTCGTTAAAATGCACGTACTGCGCGGGGTCTATAAAATCGAAGCCCAGATATGCCGCCATGAGCTTCGCGCACAGGTATTCGCCGCGGCTGAGCGCGTAATCCCGATAAGGCATCGCTTTCAGCACGCGCCTTATCGTATCAAATTCGCCGTCCAGCTCGAAGCCCGGCACAAGCGCGCCCGCGATGTCCACGAATCTTTGCTTCACAACGTCCAGCTCGCGCGTAAAATCCGCGCCGGTCTGTGCTTTTTCACGGCAACTGTCGAGCAGATCGGTGACCTTGACGTCGCCCTCAAAGCGCTTGCCGGGCGCCGATACCACTATGAACCTGCGCGCGGGATCCTGCAAAATTATATCTCTTACTTTAATAAACTGCGCGGCATCCGCAAGAGAGGAGCCGCCGAACTTAGACGCCACACAACGCATACTTATTGCCTTTCGGCAGCGTGAAGCCGCTTGCGCGGGCTTCAGCCGCTTATATAATCTGATTATATTATAGCGGTTTATAAGCCCGCGCGCAACATTCCGCACTCAAATCATGCCGGTTTATTTGGGCGGCAGATTGTAAAATTTCGTTTTGAAGCTTTGCGTCAGCGCTCCTGTGTTTTCTGTACGGTTTAATTACAGAGCGCACAGAACTGACGCTCACAGCTCCCTGCGCATCAGATAATCGTCCGCGTATGTGCCGTCCGCATACTTTAAACCGTGAGGACGGGTGCCGTAAACCTGAAAACCGTACTTCGTATACAGGCCGATCGCGCGTCGGTTGGAGGCGACGACCTCCAGCTCTATCTGTTCGAACCCGGCGTCTTCGGCGTGCGCGATCAGGCGCTCCATCATCGCCGAGCCGATACCCATTTGCCAGTAATCCCGCCGCACGGACATGCCCAGCACGGCGCGGTGCAGCGTGCGGCTTTTATTGCTAAGCGGCGTCACGTCGCTCACGGCGATTATCTCTCCGCCAGTCTCGGCTAAAATCATAAGCGCGCGGGGATCGTCCCGCTTGCGGGCAAGCACCTCCGCTTCCGCCTCCACTGTGTAATCGAATTCCTCGCTCGTCCGCAGCAGATACGGCGTTTCGTTCAGCATGCGCTTCATATACGCGATCATGCGCGCGGCGTCCTCCGCTTGCGCAGAGCGCAGAATGCAGGTTTTTCCGTTTTTCAATTGCAGCGTTTCAGGCGGCAGATTCATAAGCCCGTCCTCCTGTGGTTACCGGCGCAGTTTTGCTTACATATCGGCGCTTATTGCTCAAGCCTTCCGGCAATCGCCTTCAGGAAAGCTTCGCTGTCGACGGTGTTCGCCTCACCTTCGTAAAGCAGCGCCATGTCGCCCGTCATAACGCCGGAGGCTATCGTTTCTATAGAAGCGCACTCCAGCTTTTTCGCAAAGCCTACGAGCGCTTCGTTTCCGTCCAGCTCGCCGCGCTTTGCGAGCGCGCCCGTCCACGCAAACAAAGTGGCCATCGGGTTCGTAGACGTCTTTTCGCCCTTCAGATATCTGTAATAGTGGCGCGTGACCGTGCCGTGCGCGGCCTCGTATTCCCAGCAGCCGCCCGGACAGACCAGCACGCTCGTCATAAGCGCGAGCGAACCGAAGGCGGATGATATCATATCCGAGAGCACGTCTCCGTCGTAGTTCTTCATCGCCCACACGAAGCCGCCCGCGGATTTCACCGCGCGCGCCACCGCGTCGTCGATCAGAGTATAGAAGTACTTTATCCCCGCCGACTCGAACTTTTCTTTATACTCGGCGTCGTACATCTCCTGAAACGCGCTTCTGAACGCCTCGTCGTACGTTTTCGAGATCGTATCCTTGGTCGAAAACCATAAGTCCTGTTTGACCTCAAGCGCATACTCGAAGCATACGCGCGCAAAGGTCTGTATCGAATCCAGCCGGTTGTGTATGCCCTGTATCACGCCCGCGCCTTCAAAATCGAATATCGTTTCGCGTGTAACGCTGCCGTCCTTTCCCGTGAACACGAGCTCGGCCCTGCCCGCGCCGGGCACGCGCATTTCGACCGCCTTGTATACGTCTCCGTAAGCGTGGCGCGCCACGGTTATAGGCTTTACCCAGCCCGGGATATACGTCCTGAGTCCCGGCACGGTTATCGGCGCGCGGAAAACTGTGCCGTCCAGATACGCGCGCAGTGTTCCGTTGGGCGATTTATACATACGTTTCAGATTGTATTCTGTCATGCGCGCGGCGTTCGGCGTGATGGTCGCGCACTTTACGCCGACGCGCAGGCGCTTTATCGCCTTTGCGGCCTCGAGCGTCACTTCGTCGTCGGTGCGGTCGCGCTCCGGCAGGCACAGATCGAAATACTCCGTATTCAGCTTTATATACGGTTCGAGCACGGTTTCCTTTATCTGCTTCCAGAGTATGCGAGTCATTTCGTCGCCGTCCAGCTCGGCGATCGGGTTTCGCATCTGTATCCTGTTCATCATGCATTCGCCTTTCTGCGATAATAGTTTATAAGACAGCCGTCCGAAAGTATCTCCGCCTCGCCGTCGGTGAGCGCGGGCAGCGTGAGCTTAAGCGTGCGCGCGCCGTTTATAATGGCGTCGAACTCGCGCGCGCCCGCTTTGAGCTTCAACGCGAAATCTTTAATAAGAAGCCTGTCGCCGACTTCAAGCGCAAGCGCGTCCGCACACACGAACGGCACGATGCCCCAGTTTATGAGGTTCGCGCGGTAGCGCTTGGTCGCGTAGCTTACCGCGACGTTCGCGATCCCGCCCAGGACTCTCTGGCAGGAAGCCGCCTGCTCGCGCGCAGAGCCGTCTCCCGGACATACCGCGGCAATCGCGCTGTATTTTCCCGCGTCCCTTATCCTTTTTGAGCGTCCCGCATAGCCGGGATCGCGCCGCGAAAGCGCGAACTCGCTGAGCCTGACGGGATTTGAGCGGTAGGACGAGGTTTCGCCCGAAGGGATGAGCTCGTCAGTCGTGGTCACGCTGTCGTCAAGCCGCGACGCGATTTCGAACTCAAGGTCTCCCTCGAGCCCTCTGAATTCCGGCCAGTCCGCGATATTGGGGCCGAATACCAGAGGCTCGTCCTCGTCAGGCCTTCCCCACGCGTCGTATACGCGGTTTTTGTACGCGCTCAGATCGGCAGTGTACGGCGCGTCGTGTATATCCTCGTAAAAAACCGTATCCGCGCCGGTCACGTATCCCGTAAGCGCGCTGGCGGCTATCGAGCGCGCGTCCATCAGCGCCACGTACGCCGTCTGCCCCTCGCCGGGCTTCGCACCCTCGCGGTAGGGAAAATTGCGCGTGGTATGCCTGAGCGAAAGCGCGCCGTTCGACGGCACGTCCCCCGCGCCGAAGCAGGGCCCGCAGAAGCAGGGCTTAAGCACGGCGCCGGAAGAAATCAGACCGCTGAGCGCGCCGTTTTTGATAAGCGCGCTTTCTATCGGCACGGACGCCGGGTATACGCTCGTATTTCCCGCGCTCTGGCCGTTCAGTATCGCCGCCGCGTTCAGTATGTTTTCATAACCGCCGCCCGCGCAGCCTGCTATAATGAACTGGTCTGCCTTAAGTCCCTTACCTGTCCATTTCGCCGCAAGCGTACCGGGCGCAAGTCCCGCGTTCTGCTCCGCAAGCGCGAGCACCTTGTGCGGCTGCGCGTTCAGTTCACGTATCGAAAAGGCGTTCGAGGGGTGAAACGGCAGCGCGATCATCGGTTCTATTTCACTTAGATCCAAAACGACCGCCCGGTCGTATACTGCGCCCTGGTCCGCTTTCAGCTCTTTATATTTGTCGCCGCGCGAGTGCGCCTCGTAATATCTGCGCGTTTTTTCGTCTGTTTCCCACACAGAGGACAGGCACGCGGTCTCCGTGGTCATCACGTCTATGCCTATGCGCTCGTCCATGCTCAAATCCCGCACGCCCGGCCCAGCAAATTCGAGCACCCTGTTTTTGACGAAGCCGTTTTTGAACACCGCCGCGCACAGCGCCAGCGCGACGTCGTGCGGCCCCACGCCGTGCGAAAGACGGCCCGTCAGATACACGAGCACCGTCTCCGGCAGCGAGGGCAGATCGTAAGTGTTTTTAAGCAGCTGCTTGACCAGCTCGCCTCCGCCCTCGCCTATCGCGAGCGTGCCCAGCGCGCCGTAGCGGGTATGCGAGTCGGAGCCGAGTATCATGCCGCCGCACAGCGCCAGCTGCTCGCGCGCGTACTGATGGATAACCGCAAGGTTTGCGGGCACGTATATGCCGCCGTATTTTTTGGCCGCCGACAGCCCGAATACGTGATCGTCCTCGTTTATCGTGCCGCCCACGGCGCACAGGGAGTTGTGGCAGTTCGTAAACGCGTACGGCAGCGGAAAGCGCTTCATTCCGCTGGCGCGCGCGGTCTGTATTATGCCGACATACGTGATATCGTGCGATATAAGCGCGTCGAAGCGGATATGCGTTCCACCGTGCGCGTTAAGTATGGTTTCAGCAAGGCTGCCGCCGGGCCGCGCGTCCGGACACGGGCGCACAGTGCCGTTTTCGACCCGTACGGGCGTATCGATAAGCTTCATATAATAGATTCCTCCGTTTTGCGCGTTATATCCGGATTATACCATAATTATACAAAATTGCAAGCTTGCACGCACATAAAATTCATATTAAACGCCAATCAGCGTTATATTTTTCAAAATATAAATAAATTAACCTGCGCTGCTTGCATTTTGGCTCAGCTTAAGGTATAATGGCGCATATTTATTCACGGAGGACAACATGCAGTATTCTGATAAGAGCACGGCGGTGCAGGATTACGTCAGCAGCATAGACGGCGACATTCGCCGCTATTATACCATAGACCCCAATCAGTTCCGCTCCCTGAACGTAAAGCGCGGGCTCAGAAACACGGACGGCACGGGCGTACTGGCGGGCGTTACCAACATCGGCTCCGTACAGGGCTACATGATGCTGGACGGCGATCCCATCCCCATGCCCGGACGCCTGTATTACAGGGGCATAGAAATAAACGAGCTTATCACGAATCATGCCGAAAGGCACATATTCGGCTTCGAAGAGGTGTGTTATCTGCTGCTGCTTGGAAAGCTGCCCACGCAGGGCGAGCTTGACGACTTCCGCAGCGCGCTTGCCAGCGCGCGCCATCTGCCCGACGGCTATAATGACGCCGTGCTGTTCAAGGCGCCCAATCCCAACATAATGAACAAGCTCTCCAGCGGCGTTATGGCGCTGTACTCATACGACGACAACCCCGAGGACGTGTCGCCCGAAAACGTGCTCAGGCAGTCGATACAGCTCATCGCGCGTCTGCCCGTACTCATGTCGAACGCCTACAACGTGAAGCGTCACCTGTTCGACAACGATTCGCTGTATCTGCACATGCCGAAGGACGAGCTTTCGATTGCGGAAAACATGCTGCGCCTACTGAGAGACGATAAAAAATATACCGACGACGAAGCCCATCTGCTGGATCTGTGCCTCACGCTCCACGCGGAGCACGGCGGCGGCAACAACTCCACCTTCACCTGCCGCGCGCTTACGTCGACCGGCACCGACACCTACGCCGCGATCTCGGGCGCTATAAACGCGCTGAAGGGCCCGCTGCACGGCGGCGCGAACGCGCGCACGATGCAGATGTTCGACGACATTAAAGCGCATATCGGCGACACTCCCGACGACGGCGCGCTGCGCGACTATCTGAAGCTCATTATCGACGGCAAAGCCGGCGACATGTCCGGCAAGATATACGGGCTCGGACACGCGGTATATACCGAAAGCGATCCGCGCGAGTTACTGCTTAAAAAATACGCATGCAAGCTCGCCTCGCAGACCGGCGCCGACAAGGATTTCGAGCTTATGGAGCGCATAGAGAAAAACGGTCTTGAGATGCTGGCCGAGAAGCACAGGGAGCACCGCGTTATGTGCGCGAACATCGATATGTATTCCGGTCTCGTATACAGGATGCTCGGTATACCCGACGAAATGTTCACTCCGCTGTTTGCGGTAGCGCGCGTGAGCGGCTGGTGCGCGCACAGGCTGGAGGAGCTTATCTCCGGCGGCAAGCTCATGCGTCCCGGCTATAAGGCGGTCATGCCGAAGGGCGCGCATTACGTGCCGATAGAGGAAAGATAAGCTTACTTTTTACTTGACAGAAACGCCGCGCATCCGTAAAATATGACTGTAACCGCTGGGGGCGCCGAAAGGCTGAGATGGATGAAAATCCTGTCCCTTGGAACCTGAAGTGGGTAATCCCACCGTAGGGAAGCGGAAAGCCGCTTTAGCGCGGCCTCCCGTTTCCCGTGTGCGTCTGACGCACGCGGGTTTCTTTTGCGGAAAAGCAAAGGAGGAAAAAACATGAAAAAAATCGTTGTACTGCTCACACTGCTCGCATTACTGCTCGCCTTCGGCACGGCGCTTACAGAAGGCGAAACAGGCGAAACCGCTGCGCCCTCTAACTCGCAAACCGAAACTCTGCCCGCAGACCTGACGGAAACCGAAGCGGACGCTTCCGCGCAAGAAGAAGACGACGACGAAGAGCTTAAATGGTACACCGTAGCTATAATAGCGGCGCTTATCGCGGCCGTGCTGATTCTGTTTATCGCGGGCAGACGTACGCGCTGGGACAGCCGTACGATAGCGATGGGCGCGATGTGCATTTCCATTGCCTTCGTTTTAAGCTGCATGAAGATTTCGGCCCCCTTCGCACAGGGCGGCTCGATTACCCCCGCAAGCATGCTGCCGATCGTGATTTTCGTACTCGCGTTCGGGCCGCTGAAGGGCTTCGCCGCAGGCTGTGCGTACGGCCTTCTCCAGCTCGTACAGGATCCCTACGTCATTCATCCGATACAGCTTCTGGTAGATTATCCGCTCGCCTTCGGCGCGCTGGCGCTCTGCTTCGTCGCGCTCAAGCTGCCTCTTAAGCGCAAGATACTGACGCTTCCGTGCGCCGTGCTGTTTGCCGGTATAGGGCGCTACATAATGGCCGTGATATCCGGAACCGTATTCTTCGCATCCTACGCAGGAGATCAGAACGCGCTGATATATTCGCTCGTTTACAACATAAGCTACCTCGGGCCGGACGTCGTTATCTGCATGCTCGTAAGCCTTATACCCGGCATAGCCGACCTCGTGCGCGCCGCAAACCCCGCGTGCGAATTTGCAAAGAAACAATCTTAATTCGCTCGCACACGGCACTTCTGCAAGTCGCTCCGACTGAAATGAAACAAAAATTCATTTCAGTCGGTTTTTTTGATACAGTAAGCACAAACTGTCAAAAAGCCCGATCCTCTAAGCCTGCCCCGGGCTTTTGCCGCTTGTTTACCAAAAGTTTTATTTATTCTATTGCGATGCACTTGTATTCTTTCACTGTAATTGATATAATTAAATTTAATTTAATGCTGAGAGATTTGGAGAAGCGAACAGTATGGGACGTAGGTTAGGCGACCGCAAGGACGGGTATCTCGTACGCGATATTGATTCGATGCATTTCATCGTGCCCCTTTTGTATCCCAACCGCTGTGACAACGAGGCCTTCATTTCCGAGAAGATCGATCTCACGAACGCCGCTGCGTTTCTCGATAAGAAAAACGCATGCGATCCCGAATACAAGTACAATCTGTTTCAGCTGATCGTGACGGCGCTGCTTAAGTGCATAACGCTGCGACCCAAGATGAACCGCTTTATCGCCAACAAGAATATCTACCAGAGAAACGAGGTCTCCGCCGCGTTCGTGGTAAAAAAGATATTCTCCGACGAAGGCGGCGAGGCGCTCGCGTTTATCCATTCAAAGCCCTCGGATACGTTAAGCAGCGTGCACGACACGATCTTCAGAAAGGTGAGCAGCTGCCGCGGCGAGAACAAGGAGGACGCCTCCACCGCGAGCATGGACATGTTCAACAAAATGCCCCGCTTCGTTTCAAAATCGATCATCGCGTGCATACGCTTTCTCGACCGGCACGGCTGGGTGCCCCGATCCCTCATCGCCACAGACCCATATTATTCGTCCGTCGTACTGACGAATCTGGGCTCCATAAAGCTTCATTCCGGCTATCATCATCTGACCAACTGGGGCACGAACAGCGTGTTCTGCGCGATAGGCGAACGCAAAATGCGCCCGTTCTACAACGACGACGGCACGTTCGTGATGCGCGACAGCGTGGATATCGGCCTGACCGTGGACGAACGCATAGCCGACGGATACTATTACTCCAAAACGGTAAAACTGCTTAAAAAACTGCTCGAACAGCCGGAGCTGCTCGAACAGCCACTGAATACGGAGGTTGAATACTGATGAGCGCAGCTAAAGCTCCCTGGGCACCCTTTATGGAAGACATCCCCCTGCATCTGGACTATTTTGACGGTTCGATGTATGAAATAGTCGCCGAAATAGCGAAAAAGTATCCTGACAACATCGCATTCGATTTTATGGGCAAGCATACCACGTACAAGCAGATGCTTGCCAACATAGAGCAGTGCGCGAAGGCGCTGCGTACCATAGGCGTACGTGAAAACGACAAAGTTACGATCGCTCTGCCCAACTGCCCGCAGGGTATATACATGCTCTACGCAGTCAATCTGATCGGCGCTATCGCAAACATGATTCATCCGCTCTCCGCCGAAAAGGAAATAGAGTTTTATCTGAACGAGTCCGAGAGCGTCACAGCGATCACGCTGGATCAGTTCTATCACAAATTCGAGCACATCCGTCAGAACACGAAGGTAGTAAACATAATAATCGCCAGCGTGAAGGACGAGCTTACGCGCCCCATACGCTACGGCTACATGATGACCGCAGGCCGCAAAATACAAAAAATCCCCGACGACGCGCCCATAATCATGTGGAAGGATTTTCTGCGCATGAGCAGACACTGCTTCTACAACTACCGCGTAAAGCGCACGAGCGACGATCCCGCGGTGATACTGTATTCGGGCGGCACCACCGGCACGACCAAGGGCATAGTGCTTACGAACAAAAACTTTAATGCCCTAAGCCAGCAGGTCGTAGCCGCGAACCCGATGTTCCGCCCCGGCGACAAAATGCTCGCGGCGATGCCCATTTTCCACGGCTTCGGTCTGGGCGTATGCGTGCACACCATGCTCGCGCAGGGCGGCAGGTGCATACTGATCCCGCGCTTCACTCCCAAGAGCTACGCCAAGGACATGGTGAAATACCATTGCAATTTCATCGCGGGCGTGCCCACGCTTTACGAAGCGCTGCTAAGAATCGACAATCTCGACAAGGCGGATCTGTCCTGTCTGAAGGGCGTTTTCTCAGGCGGCGACTCGCTGTCCATAGAGCTTAAGAAAAAGCTGGACAAATGGCTGTACGATCACAAGGCCGTGATTCAGATACGCGAGGGCTACGGCACCACCGAAACCGTGACCGCGTGCTGTCTGACGCCGCCCAAAATGTTCAAGGAGAGCAGCATAGGCATACCGTTCCCGGATATGTACATAAAAATCGTAAAGCCCGGCACCGACGAGGAGCTGCCCTACAACACCACCGGCGAAATAGTGATCTCCGGCCCCACCGTGATGAAGGAATACATGAAGCATCCCGACGAGACCGCGCAGACGCTGCGCACGCATCCGGACGGACAGGCCTGGCTGTACACGGGCGACCTCGGATTCATGGACGACGAAGGCTTCGTGTACTTCAAGGGACGCGCCAAGCGCATGATAGTGACCTCAGGCTACAACGTATACCCGGCACAGCTTGAAAATATTCTCGACGCGCACGAAAAGGTGCAGATGAGCTGCATTATCGGCGTGCCCGATCCCTACAAAATAGAAAAGGTCAAGGCGTTCGTGAAGCTTGCGGCAGACGTTCCGGCAAACGAGGACACCAAAAACGAATTGTTAGAATACTGCCGCAAAAACATAGCGAAATACGCAATGCCTTACGATATCGAATTCCGCGACGATCTGCCCAAGACGCTGGTAGGCAAGGTGGCGTACAGGGTGCTCGAGGAAGAGGAAGCCGCAAAGCTGAACGCACAGAACGCTTCCGAAGCCGCCGCGGCCAAGTAACGATACGCCGTCATATTCACGTTATAAACAATCCGAGAGGCTGTTCACGGCCTCTCGGATTGTTTATCGAATTACGCTTAGGCGATCTCAGTTAGTCATATCCATAAGCTTGTGCAGCAGCCTGTAAAGCGTCTGCGCCTCGTCCGGCTGCATGCTTATGCATTTGCCCACGGCGAAGGGCACGTCCTTCGCCTGTTCGCGCAGGCTTCTGCCGGTGTTGGTTATGGTCACAGTCACCACGCGCTCGTCCGTTTTTGAGCGGCTGCGCGCTACGTATCCGGCGTCCTCCAGCTTTTTAAGTAACGGCGTAACAGTGCCGTTGTCCAGATACAGCAGACGGCACAGCTCCCCCACCGTGAGGGCTTCCTTCTCCCACAGCGCCATCATTACGATGTACTGCGTGTATGTAAGCCCGAGCGGCTTAAGGTACGGCGTGTAGCTGCTTACGACCCTGCGCGCGGCGGCGTACAGCGGAAAGCAGAGCTGGCTGCCGAGTCTGAGCTGCGGATAATCGTCCGGAACGGTTGTTTCTACTGTCACTTTGAGTCTCCCGCCGCGTAAGCGGCTAAGCACTTATTTGCCGTCCGGCTTTCGCTTGCGCACAGCAGGCTTAAGCTTGCGCAGACCGGACGGCAGCGGATTTATTATCTCAGATATTTCCGTTGACCCACGCGGAAATCACGGGCTCGGGCTTGAAGCCGACAGACTGGCTGACGAGCTTGCCGTTTTTCATAAGAATCAGGCAGGGCACGGAATTCACGTTGTATTCGCCCGCGAGTTCCGGCGCGTCGTCCACGTCCACGTTGTAGAAGTCGACCTTGCCGTCAAACTGTGCGCTGACTTTCTCGAGCACGGGCGCAAGCATCTTGCAGGGGCCGCACCACGTAGCGGAAAAATCCACCACCGCGACGGCGCTGTTTTTGGCTTCGGTTTCAAACTGCTGAGCGTTTATCTTTTTGACCATAGTATTCTCCTTCCGCGTTTCAGACGCGTTTTGATTTGTCGAGATAGCTTACCGCGCTGAGCGCGGCCACGTTGCCTTCTCCCGCCGCTTTTATGTACTGATACGGCGTGCCGGTTATGTCACCGCAGGCGAATATGCCGGGAATGCTCGTTTCCATTTTTCGGTTTACGCATACGTGCGCGCCCTCGGTCTCAAGCCCCGGCACGAGCTGCCCGGGCGCCACGGCCTCGCGCAGCACGAACACGCCGTCGGTTTCGTATTTTCCTTTATCGGTGCTCACTGTGCGCACGCCGTTTTCTTCCGCTATGCCGCTTACCTTTTCGCACACGACGCGCACTTTATCCGGCAGATGCGTTTCGGCACTGTAGACGGGAATGTATATTACCTCCGCGCAGACCTCGCTCAAAAACGCAGCCTCGGCCTCCTCGCGGGGGCTGTAGCCTATGACCAGCGCGCGTTTGCCGCGGTAAAGCGGCGCGTCGCACGTAGCGCAATAGCTTACCCCGCGTCCCAGCAGCTCGTTTTCCCCGGGCAGAGGCTTGCCCGCGAGCACGCCGGTTGCAAGTATCACGCTGGACGCTTCAAGCATCTCCTCGCCCGCCTGCAGCGCGAACCAATCCCCCATCGCGTACACAGTGTTTATGCGCTTTTCGGTTATCGCGATTCCGAGGCTGTCCAGATGCTGCCCGAGTACCTCGGCCAGCTTAGCGCCCGAGGCCTTCGGAAAGCCCGGATAATTGTTTATCTCGTGCGCCTTTGCAAGCTTTTCGCTGAGAAGCGCGCTGCCCAGCAGCAGCACTTTTTTATTGCGTATAGTCGCTGTGAGCGCGGCCGATACGCCCGCGGGTCCGGTGCCGATTATTGCGATATCTGCGCGTTCCATGCTTGTTCCTCCGCCCGTTACAGCAGCTTTTCGACGCAGGCGCTGACGTCCTTCATGCTGTGCGTAGGCTCGAAGCGCGCAGCCACGTTGCCTTCACGGTCGATAACGAACTTGGTGAAATTCCACTTGATGTCGGGATTGTCCTTGTAGTTTTTGTCTTGCTTTTTCAGCATCGTGCTCATAAGCAGCGCCATCGGGCCCTTTCCGAAGCCCTCGAAGCCCTTCTGGGATTTGAGATACGCAAACAGCGGAAGCTGGTTTTCGCCGTTCACGTCGCTCTTCTTCATCTGCGGGAACTGGGTATTGTACTTAAGCGTGCAGAACTCGTGGATCTCCTCGTCCGTGCCGGGCGTCTGGTTTGCAAACTGATTGCAGGGCACGTCCACGATCTCGAGTCCCTTGTCATGGAACTGCTCGTACATTTCCTCGAGATCCTTGTAATGCGGCGTAAAGCCGCAGCCGGTCGCGGTATTTACCACCAGCACGACCTTGCCCTCGAACTGCTTCATGGAGACCTCTTCTCCCTTTGACGTGAAAACCGAATAATCGTAAAATCCCATAGCGTCCTCCGTAACTGTCGTATTTGATAATTTATTTTATCAAATATAATTTTATCACATATTTATGATCTGTCAACAGGCGGAATGTGAAATTATTCGCAAATACTGAAGCAGAACGGAATTGGGCATGAAAAAGATATGGGCTATATGATTTGTATCAAGGCGATTTTCACGGCAGATGACGCTATTGCTTCTGGCTTACCCTTTCCAGAAAGCGCACAAGGCCGTCCGGAATCGCCGCGGCTTCGGAAAGGTGCGTGCTTCCGAGGGAAATATGCTTGTTTTTGCCGTGATAGTCGCTGCCCGCAGTCACATACAGGCCGTATTTTTCCGCGAAGCCGAGCGTCTCGGCTGTCAGCTCAGGCGTAAAGCCGGAATAAAACGCCTCCACTCCCTGCAGACCGAAGCCGATCAGGCGCTTAAGCCGCTTATCCATATCCTGCCCTATGATCAATTGATCACCGTCTCCAAAGGCGGGATGCGCCAGCACAGGTATGCCGCCGCTGCCCAGAATGCCCTGTATCGCCGCCTCGGGGCGCGTATACTCGCTGTCGGAGCTCGCATGATTGAGGTACTGCTTTATGGCCTTCTCTCTGGACGGCGCATAGCCGTAGTGCACCATCAGGTTAGCGATATGCGGCATTCCGGGATTGTCGAGGGTCAGCAGGCTCTGTATATCCTCCTCTGGAAGCGTGAAGCCGAATTTGTCGCGTATATACCTGATCCGCGCCATGAATTTTCGTATACGGAGGGCATGGCTCAATTCGACAACGTCCTTAATCGGTTTGGCGGTCAGATCGTAATCGTAGCCGAGTATGTGGTATCTGCCAAGCTCGTCCCTGCACGAAAACTCCACGCCGTTCAGCAGCACAGGATCGTTCTCCGAGCGGATAGCCTTAAGCGATGCGCAGCCCTTGATCGAGTCGTGATCCGTGAGCGCGAACATGCATATTCCCGCTTCACGCACGTTACTGAGCAGCTCCGCCGGCGTATCCGTGCCGTCGGAGACAGTCGAATGCATATGCAGATCGATTTTTGTTATTTCAATCATTTCAGAACACCAGCGAATCCACACGCGTCAATAGCTCGTTTATGTTATCACGGCAGGCTTTTATCATTATGCGCCCGTCCTCGGTTTCAAGACCGCCGCGCCTTATCTCGCGGCGCATCAGCCGCGTAAGACCAGCAAGCTTCGCCTTAGCCTCTACCGCGTCTATGACGGCGGCGTCCTGCGTGTCAAGATAGAGCATAAGGCACTTTCGCCACAGCAAGGCGCAGGTCTCCTGAGGGATGCCGAAGAACTCCAGCTGCTGATTGGGATTTGTAAGCCCGAAGCCCAGGTAGGCGTTGTACATATTGGCAAGCTCGAATATGGGATGTCCGTGTGAGAGCGTATCCATGTCGATCAGCAGCGATTCGCCGTTTTGCAGCATTACGTTATTCAGATGATAATCGCCGTGTATCAGATGCCCGTCGTCCGGCACCGCGTCGATCAGAGAGTGCAGCTTTTCGAACTGCTGCGGCTCAAGGTAATCCCGCAGGAAGTCCGCCCAGCCCAGCACCACGGTTTTCATGCTCGGCAGTATTTCGGAATGCAGCTCCTTCGAATGGATGAGCTTAAGCAGACGTATGCTCATCTCGGCCACCTCGTCAAGCGTTTTGTCGCCGTCGACGACCAGATCAGCGAAGCTCTTGGCGTTCAGCAGCTCGAATACCGAGCCGTATCCGCCCCCCTCGACGCGTACCACGTCATACGGTATCGCCGTAGGCACGCCCGCGACGAACGCAAGACGCGCAAGCTCACGCTCACGCTGGATTTCCGGCAGCGCGTCGGGATTCTGGTAAACCTTGAGTATCGTTTCGCGATCTATGCGGTACACCCTGCCGTTTGCGCCCTTGCCGATCACGTCGCAGCCTGCCACCGAAAACACCCGGTAAGCCTTGTGCACCTCGACTATATCCGTAAAGCTGGTCATGTCCAATATTTCGTACAGCTCCGTATGGACGTTTATAAGGGTCAATTTGCCTGTGTCCTTGATGAGCCGGAGTATTACGCGCAGTCCGGCGCTCGAAACGTAAGCAAGTTGATCGCAGTCCATATCTATTACGCCGCAGGGCTGCGCCTTGCGGATTTCGCTTATTTCCGCCTCGATCTGCGCGGCGTTGGCAGAGTCCATCCTGCCGCTGATGCTGATAATAAGCTTGCCGTCTTCCACTCTGCCCTGAACAGTCTGATTGCTCATATCCGCAATGTACCCCTTTTCGTCGCCGTGCCGATTAAACGCACCGCCCGAAGCTTTTCACGATCCGGCAGCTGCTTTCCCGCGCAAAAGCTCAGATGGAATATTTTCGCTTATCGGATATCATACATCTCCGATATTAATATACCATACTTTATAAGGATTGGCAAGTGGGTTGGGTGAATTGTGTTTACGGAAAAGAGGGTTGCAGCTGACGTTTCGTGCTTGAAACGTGATTTTTTATTTGTTATAATATAAATGTAATATAACGCTTAAACTCGTGACAGAACTGATGCACAGGAAAATGAATGTATTGCTGAACGTCAGATTGCGCGCAGCTGATTGCGGGGTGAAATGAATGAACGCCGATTATCTCCACGAGCTCATAAACCGATACGAGGCAAGCTTCGATATCATAAACGATACCGATCATTACGAGCTTTTCAAATGGCAGGCCATGAAAACCTGGCGTCAGGAATGGTTCAAACCGGCAGAAAGCTTCCCGACGTTCGCCGAGCGCTTTAATGCCGCCAGAAAGAATTTCAGCCTGTTCGTCGACAACAGCAGGATGCATCCTGCCGCGGGCGTGGTCCCGCTATGGAAAGAAGCCCCCGACGCCGTCGAGCACTTGTTTTACGACGTTCTGTTTGCTGACGCAAACAGGGACGCGGATACAGCCCAGGAGCATATGGACGCCTTCGTCGACGACTATAATGCGCTGTTATTGCAGCATTTCCCCCGCAACTGGTCTTATAAACAGGATCGTCATTCGGCATCTGTATTCATGGCCATGAACGAGCCGGATTTCAATTATGTGTTCAAAAGCGGCAATGCGCGCAGGCTGGCTCAGTGTATCGATTTTGGCCTTATCGGAGTCGGCGCTTATTTCAGGCTCAAAGACTATTACAGACTTTGCGATACGATCGTCGAAGCGCTCAGAGAACACAAAAGCCTGCTTGAAAAGCATTTCAGCACGCTGAACGAAACTCACTACAGAGACGAGAGCCTTCATTTGATGGCGTTCGACCTGGTTTACTGCAGCCAGACATACAATTATTACAAGGGCTTGCTGACGCCAAGCCGGACCGTTCCCATAAAGAAAGCCGGCTCTTCACATGTCGATTACGAGAAGCTGGCCCGTCAGGAAGAAGAACGGAATGCAAAAATCGCCGCTATAGAGGACGAAATAGCAAAGCTTGAAAACAGCTGTGACGGGGTCGAGGACATTTCGCTGCTCGGCGTTCAGGTGACGTCGCCTGAGTACGGTACGGGAACGGTCGTATCTCAGGAAATAAACAGAATCACCGTCCAATTTGAAGCTGCAAAAACGACGTTCGTCTTAAACAGCGCATATCGTCGTCTTCCGCATTTCGAAGACGAGGAACAGGTTTTAGAGGCATTTACTGCTTACGGGAACGCTCAGGAAAAGATCGAAAAACTGAAGCGCAAATTGGAAATACTGCGAAAGCGCACGTAATACGTGCCTCAAAAATTCAAGCATCGTCACAAGCTCCCAAAGCGGCTGCCGCAGAAGCACCAAGCCCGGGGTGGTTTGGAGGGGCTTGCCCCTCCAAATTCAATCCGCAGGGGCGGCTTTGCCGTCCCGAGGAGCGATTTTTGCGCAGGGAGCGAAGCGAAGACGACCGGAGCAAATAATCGCTTCCTTTCAGTTTTTTCGCCCGGAAATTTCCGCAGAAATTTCAGAAAAAACTGTTATCCTGTTGGAGTTCCTTTTGTCGTCTGGCGTTTTGAAACAGACGGCTTATTAATGCAACGAAGCCCCCCGATCGAAATGAAGCAACGCTTCATTTCGATCGGTACTGTTAGTCTTTAGAGTAGAAGTTGAATATATAGTAGTCCCCGTTACTCAGGTAATAGGTCGAAAAGGCGCCCGAATAGTATTCCAGCGCCTGCCGTCCGGCGCCTTTATTCATAATGTACCAGCCGCCGTAAGCTTCCTCGAGGTACCAAAAGCTTAAGCCGTCCTGCGAAACGTCATCCGTCAACTTTAATCCGCCCTTTTCAAGACAGGTCAAATATCTGCCCGTCTCCTCTGTAAGCGCAAAGCTGCCGTCGTCGTTCATGTGCACAGTATAAGCGGCGACCGCATCCCCAAGCGGAGACAGCAGCTTTTCACCAAACGCCTTACAATACTCAGCCCGGATGCTGCCGTTTTTCTCTGCCGAAGTCAGCGCGCGGGCTTCCGACTCCTGATATATGACGTATGCGCAGCCGTCGCTAAGCGTTTTTGCCCAGGAGGCTGCCGAGTCGACATTGCTGTAATCCGGTTCCATGTCAGATGCAGCGTATACCGCTTCCCAGTGCCATGTGAAAGCTTCGGGGGTTACGGCTCCGTCCTGCTCAGTGTGGCGGCGGATATAGGAAATCAGCATATCGTGTATATTGCCGCCGGCTTCGTCCTCTGTTTGCGACCATATGGCGTCTTCTTCGCCGAATACCCGCAGACCGCAGTTCGTATTGCCCAAAACATAGTTGTTCACTGCCACGAGATACAGTTTGTCTTCCTCAAATGCTCTGCCGTTTGAGAAGCCGCCAATCCTGACGCGCTGTCCGGTCGGAGCAGAAAGATCGTAAGTGAAATTGAGACCGCCGAAAATCAGATTGGTAAAACGGTCGCCGTATGAATAGATATACGCTTTGCCGTCCAATACGCGCGCGATCAGCCGTTTCTCGGCGTTTTCCTCCATGATTTCACGAATGTCGCGCCCGTACATAGGGATGACGAGCACGTTGTTCTCATACTTGTAAAGCCGGTACATATCCTTTACCGAGAGGCTGCCCGGATATATCACATATGACGCAGAAGATATACTGCCGATCATCATGTCGACGTCTATGTGATCGAGACCGGCGCTCGCCAGAGCCTCTGCGCCGGAAGCGCCGAACTTTCTTTTAAGCCCCAATGCGGCTTCTTCCATCACGGCGGCGCTGATCAGGTCCATACTGTTGGTTTGCCGCGTATAGAACTGCTTGCTTTTATCCCACGCGCCTGCGGCGGTTCCGACAGGCTGAGACACTATTTCTTCAGCCAGGGCTGCGTACGGCTCCATTTTTATCTTCAGATTCTCGTCTGTCCTGAAGCTGCCGATCTGATGATTTTTAGATTCGATCAGCTCCCAGTCAAGCGCGCCTGTCTCCGTCTCAAAAAAGCGGAAAACGCTTTTCGTCAGCTGCTGTCCGCCGCCGTTCACCGTAAGCACGCCCTGACCGGCGCTGTCATACAGATACGTATTGGAATAAGTGCTGACATGGTCATGCCCCAATACCAGCAGATCGATTTCGTCGTTTTCCGCCACGATGCGCTTGCCCTGATTTGTGGAATTTACTCCAAAGGCAAGCTGCATGTCTGCCGAGCCCGGTCCTCCGTGGTAGGAAACGATTATGAATTCACAACCCTCGCCCCGCATCCGTTCTATGTAGGTTTTTGCCTCATACGCCATGGAATAAGACGCATTTTCGGGATGCGCGAACACCAGACCGGGGTATTTGTCGGGCAGATCCCAGCGGGTTATGTCGCAGTTCTCTATACCGAGGATACCAAGCTTGTGCGCGCTGCCGTTCACGTTCACCGTTTGACGATATACGGAGTGAATGCGTTTTCTCCCGCAGCGTGTATGCCGTCGCTGCCGTCGTAGTAAACGTTTGCAGCCAGCACGTGAACGCCGTTTTGTTCGAGCCACGTATACTCCTCTTTCATCGTTTCCCAGGCAAAATTGAATTCATGATTACCCAAAACCAAAGCGTCGTAGCCGATTTCCGCAAGACAGACAGACATCGCCGCCGGCTCCTGCGATTGCCCGGTCATGCGTTTTTGCAGCTGCGCCTCCGACACGGGCGTGCCCTGATACAGATCGCCGTTGTCTATCAGTATCACGTTTTCCGCGCCGTATTCCTCGCGCGCTTCGCTGACCGCCGCAGATACGTGCAGCATATTGTTGTTGTCCGACGCGTCCGTCAGCAGGTTTTTATTCCAGCACTTGCCGTGCATGTCTGTAGTAGTGATAATGACTACATCAGTGTAAGCGCCGTTAGCCTCTGCCGCAGACGCAAAGCCGCAAAGCATGACTGCAAGCGCGACAAGCAGAACAGCTGCGCTGAGTTTTATTTTCATTCCTACTCCTTCCTTATTCCGACGCTATTGTTAATGAATATCCTCTGTCGCCGCCCCGCCGCCTATATACGACACACACATCATGGTAAGGTCGTCGAACTGCGGGGTTTCGCCCGCGAAATCGTCTATCTGCGCGCGCAGGACGCCAAGGAAGCGTTTGAGAGTCTCCGTATCGGCGCACCCGTTTTCGCCGACCGCGTTCATGCTCTTTTCAAGCGCAGCGAGCATCCGCTGTTCGCCGAACAGCTCCTGACGGCTGTTGTTCGCCTCCGGAACGCCGTCCGTGTAGAGGAAGAGCATATCGCCGGGAGCAAGCTGCCACTGCGCGTTGCGGTACTTCACGCCCGGATACGCGCCCAGCGCGAGCCCATGCGGATCGTGCTCCAAAACGAAGCCCCGATTTTTTCTGTAGAACACCGGATACTCGTGTCCGGCGCAGGCCGAAACCAGCTCGCCGGTAGAAACCGTTAGTATGCCCAGCCAGACCGTAACGAACATACTGTCCTCGTTGCCCTCGCACAATAGATCGTTGACCTTGCTGAGTATCTCCGCGGGCTTGCTGCCGGGGCGCGAGGAGGCTACGTTTTTGATAAGCGTTTTGGAAATTACCATGAACAGCGAGGCCGGAACTCCCTTGCCGGATACGTCCGCCATAACCAGCGCCAGATGGTCGTCGTCGATAAGGAAGAAATCGTAGAAATCGCCGCCCACCTCCTTGGCCGGGTCCATCACCGCGTAGAGATTGAACTCCCTGCGGTCCGGGAAAGCGGGAAAATGCGTGGGCAGCATGTTCTGCTGGATGTCAGCGGCGACGGAAAGCTCAGTATCGAGTCTTTGCTTTTCGGAGGTTATCTCGACTATCTCCTGTACGTAGCCGCGCATCTTTTCAGACATATTGGCGAACGCCCGCGCGAGCACCTCTATCTCGTCGCCCGTGAGCAGCACGTCCTCCACCCGGAAGCTCATGTCGTTGCCCTGCATCTCGGATACGCGCAGCGTCATCTTTTTGATGGGATCGACCAGCCGCTTTGAAAAGATAAGCGAAAGCAGACCGGCGAAAAGCAGCATGATCGCCGCCACGAACAGCGTGGTCACGACCGTTCTGCCCTCGTTACTGCGCATTTCGGCAATGGACTCTTCCATTATGGTATCGGTCTGTTCGGCAAGCCGGTACGCCGTGGCGTTCAAATCCGCCTGCGAAATGCTTAGAAGCAGCGTCCAGCCGAGCGTATCTACGGGTGCATAGGCGATATAGGTCTGTTTTCCGTCGATCTCCAATAGCTGAAAACCGATGTCGCCGCTTAACGCGCTGTTTACCAGCGTGACAAGGTCCGCGTTGTTGCCCTCCAGCAGGCTTTTAAGCTCGACGCCCGACAGACCCAGCTCGCCCTCAGGCTTTGAAGAATATATTATCGTGCCGTTTTCGTTTATCAGGCAGGTATCCGAGTACTCGCCTATCTTCGCGTTTGAGATGATATCCGCCATGGATTCCATCAGTATGGAACCGCCGCATACGGCCGCCAGCGTATCTCCCAGATATACCGGCACGCCCACCATGACTTCATAGGTATCCAGATAATTGTCCTTGTTTACGGGAGTAGAGTACGTCGTGCCGTGCACGAGCGCGCCCACGTACCACGGGCGCCGGTCGGCGTTGTAATACTGCACGTCGCCGTTTGGGCCGACCTTGCTCTCCGGCGTTCTGTCCACGATGATGCTCGCGCCGCCCGACAGGGAAACCATGCAGTCCAGCATCGTGTCGCTGCCGTCGACCATTTCGAGCATCATGTTCCTGAGACCGCCGATTCGCAGTATCTGCTCCTTAAGCTCCGGGTCGTCCTTATCCGCGGTATCGGAATAAAGCAGCTGCAGCGTAAGCTTGCCGGCGTCCGTCTGCGAGGGCAGCGGCACCTCGACGGGCGAATACGCCGAGGGCTCCTCCAGCACCATCTGCACCTGCCTGGCAAGCACCTGAAGATCGTGCCGCATCGTCCAGAACTCGCCGTCTATGATTTTTGCTTCCGAGACCACGTATTTTTGAAAGCTTTCGGTAGCCATATCGCGCATGGAATCCGAAAGCGAATCCACGATAACGGTGTTCTGACTGCGGTTCGTTTTCTCCATGAGGTCGGCGTCCCGGCGAACCTGATATATGCCCAGCAGCGTGAACAGCACGAGCGCCACTGCGACCAGAACGATGTTCATTCGGAATATTTTGACGCGAAGACTTTCTTTCATGCGAACCTCCCGTGTGCTGTGCGGCAGCTCAGCGCGCCTCAGGCTTCAGGATTATATCCTTAAGATACAGCGAGCCCCAGCCTGCCCAGAAGGGTGTGAAGCTCTCTACTCTGTCTCCCAATACGAACAGATGATCCGAGGAAAACAGCGGCACCCATACGGCCTCGTCCTGTATGAGTATACGTTCGAGCTCGGCGTATTCCTTGAGCCTCTGCTCCTCGTCCTGCAGCGTACGCGCCGCTGCGATGCGCGAGATCACGCTCTCGTTTGCGTAGTTGCCTGAGCGGCCGAGAGTCTTTGCGCGGCTGCCGAAGAAGGTATATATAAAATTGTCGGGGTCGTTGAAATCCGCGCTCCATTCGCCGGTGTAGGCCATCAGTCTGCCCGCCTTGCGCAGATACATGCGGCTTTCGTCGTCATAGCTTACGATCGAAACGTCCAGCCCCACCGCGCTCAGATCCTGCCGTATCATCTCGAGCATGCGCAGCGTTCTGGTCTCGCTTTGCGAATTTGCGGCAAGCTCCACGCGGATTTCCTTTGCCGACGGCACCTCGTTTACGAGCCGCGCGGCCTCCTCTGGATCGTATTTCAGCCAGCCCTGATTCGCTTCGCTGAAGCCGATCAGCCCCCTCGGATATATGCCGTCCAGCAGCCGTCCGTCGCCGTTATAAAGCTCGTCCAGTATCTTCTGCCGATTTATGGCCATTTGTATCGCCTTGCGGATACGCACGTCGTCAAGCGGCGGGGGTTCCACGTTCAGCATCATGTACTGGACCTCGACGCGGCTGTATGAAAGCAGCCGTTCCTTCCATTCCGGAGACTTGTAGACCTGCTCCACCACCTCCGGATTCACGCGGTTCACGTCCAGCAGGTCGAGCTCGCCGCGTTGGAACATACGGTCGATCAGGGCTGACGCGAGCACTGAAAATTCCGCCCGGCTGACGGTCAGGATTTCGCCTTCGTGGCAGCAGTAGTACGGATTTCTTTCAAGCACGATGCGCGACTTCGTAAATTCCGTCACGCGGTACGGGCCGGAGCCTATCGTATGCTCCGCTGACACGCCGAACGCGTCTCCGGCCTCAGTCACGCATTTCTCGCTCAGTATGCTGCAGGAAGGCGTGGCCAGCTGATACAGATAGCCCGAAAACGGCTCTGACAGCGTGATTTCAAGATTCCTGTCGTCAAGCACCCGGATGCCCTCAAGCGTGTCCGTCTTATGCTCCATCACCGCAGAGGCGCTGAGTATCATATCCGCAAAGTCCGTCTGCCGGCTCTCAGGCAGCGCCAGCATGCGCGTAAATGTAAACGCCACGTCGGAAGCCCCGACCGGCGTTCCGTCTGAAAAGAACGCGTCGCCGCGCAGCGTAAAATGATACGTAAGCCCGTCCCCGGATACCGACCAGCTTTCCGCAAGCCCGTTTTCAAGGCGTGTCGAGCCGTCCTCGTTTACCCGGATATCGAACAGACGCTCGTATATGTTGAGCGGGAGCATATAATCCGCCGTGTTTTTGTGTACGTCCATCGTGTCGACAGAGCTCGACAGAGCAAGCCGCACAAGCCCCGGCTCCGCCTGTACGGCGTCTGAACCGGTTTCGCTCCCGCTTTCGGGATTAACTGCCGTGTCCTTATCCGTGCCGGAGCAGCCCGCCAGGCTTACGCACAGAAGCAGCGCCAGCAGCAGCGCCGTTAGTGACCGCCAATTCCTGCGCATAATCTCTCGCTTTCTCTTTTTCCGAAAAATCCGCGTTCCCTGCCGCGCCGCCCGCAAAGCAGAGCTCTGCGCGAGCGCGCCGCAAGGCGGTTTATCCGGAAAGAGCTGTATTTATGAACCTTTAAACAGCGCCTCTGCAGGTACGCAGTCGGTTCACCGCGTTTTAGGCACGCTCCTGCCGCCGCTTAAAAATCTCTCAATATTATATTATATCATCATTTTAATAAGTCTACAATTCCCGCGAGCAAAAAAACGCGCGGTTTATGCTCTGCGGCGCGGCGTTTACACGCTGAAGCGCGGCGGCCTTGTACACACTCCCGCGCCCGCGCGGCGTCCGGCCGTGCCCGTTCTGACCTTCACGGCAGCGCAGCCAGCCGCACAGATTAAAAACAAAACAGAATTTTAACCGTTTCCCGAAACAGCCTGTTACGCATTACGCAAATATATGGTATAATCTGAGTGCACGATACGCATATGGTTTTGTGAACGGCAAATAAGGCGGAGCGCTGCAGCTTCCTGCACAGGAGAAGAAACCATGATAGAATTTCGGCACAAATTGCCCTCGCTCAAATTAGACGGCGTTCATTTTAACGGCACGTACAACAACCGTGAGCTGGGCTTTCCTTCGGTACTGACCACGACGGATCCCGAGCTCGGCTTGTTTCTGCATACGCTGCGCAGCAACATATACGAGGACAGATCGCTCGTTTTCATCGACGGCAAAATCCTTGTCACGAATAAAAACTGGATACGCGATCACGTCCACGTAATGAAGGCTATGCGGCACTGGGAATACGACCTGAAATCGTTCCTGAATTTCATAATAGCCACCCAGCGCGAGGACGGACAGTTTTACGAGCTCGTCAAACAGATGGACGATTATCACTGGATGTTCGTGAACGAAGACTGCCGCGTGATGTATCCGGAAGACAATCTGTCTCTGGTAAGGCTGGAACTGGAGGCCGACATCGAGTATCTCGTCGTGGAGGGCGCCGTATACCTGTACAGAACGACCGGCGACGACGAGTGGCTGCGCCGGACGCTGCCGAGGCTTGAAAAGGGCATCGAATACATTACCTCAGACTCCAAACGCTGGGACGAAGCGCACGGGCTGGTCAAGCGTCCCTTCACGATAGACACCTGGGACTTTACCTCTCAGCCGGACGCAGGCACGAACCGCAGAATCGACGAAAATACGCCTATGTCCATTATGCACGGAGACAACTCCGGCGTGTATCAGGCGATGAAGCAGCTTGCGTGGCTTAACCGCAGGCTCGGGCGGGAAGACACTGCCAGGGGCTGGGAAGCACGCGCCGACAGACTGCGCGAAAACATATTCCGCTATCTCTGGAACGGTCGTTTCTTTATTCATCAGCTCCATCTGGGTCACGACGGCATAGACGAGCTCGAAACGCAGCGGCTTTCCCTGTCGAATACCTACGATATAAACCGCGGTCTGACCGATACCGCTCAGGCGCGCTCCATAATAGAGGAATACATGAGCCGTCGCGCACACACGGACTGCTTTGCGGAGTGGTTCACCGTCGATCCGCCATACGACACGTTTTATGTCTATAAAAAAGGCAGATACGTGAACGGAGCGATCTCGCCCTTTACTGCTGGCGAGCTTTCGAAGGCCGCCTTTAACAACGGATACGAGGAATACGGTTGGGACATAATCAGGCGTTTTATCGACCTGACTAAACGCGACGGCACGGTATATTTCCTGTACTGGCCGGATTCCAGACCGCAGCCGGAGCTCGGCCCGAGCGCCTGGGGCGCCGCCGCGCTGATCAGCGCGGTTGACGAAGGTCTCGCCGGGATAAACGACGTCGGCGTCAACTACGACGAAATCTGTTTCGCGCCGAAATTTCCGGTCACGCATTATACCGAGCTTCGCTATCTGACCGGCTACGAGGTCAGCGGGAAGCTGGTGGACGTGCGCTATATCCTGACGGATGAAGGCATGAGATACGATATATGCTCCCCCGCCAAACTGATCCATGCGCATATGTTGATGCCGAAAGGAAGGCAGTGCGGCAGGCTCCTGATAAACGGCGAAAACGCCGAATACAGACGCGAGCGCGTCGGAGAGTCGGAGTATATAAACGTCTCTGCGCCCGCCTGCGGAAATCTTAGCTTCGAGCTGCTGTTCGGATAAGCGTCGTTCAAAACAGACGCGATCAGGCCGTCTTGCAAAAAGCAGGCAGCTGCCGCTTCAGCAAAGAGGTATATACAGTCAAAAAGCCCGTTTACGAGGCTGCTTCAATATAAAGAAACGGAGAATCAAGCCATGTCAGATTATCGGAATCCTCGGATGAATACGGACGAGCGCGTGCGCGACCTGCTGGACAGAATGACGCTTGAAGAGATGATACTTCAGACCGATCAGTATTCGAGCGGCGAATTCACAACCCGGGGCACAGTCGGAGGCGTGAACCGGACGGTTCAAGTCGATACGGAGAAGCTAAAAAGCAAGCTTGGGCAGAACAGCGCCGGAAGCATTCAGATTCACCAGATGACGCCGGAGCAGGTAAACGAACTGCAGCGCTACGCCGTTCAGAATACGCGCCTCGGCATTCCGTTTTTGTTTTGTCAGGAAGCGCTGCACGGCGTGAGCGATCCCCTCGCCACCTCGTTTCCGCAGCAGATCGGTCTGGCTGCGACCTTCGATCCCGCTCTGGGGCGGGAGATGGGACGCGCCATCGGAACTGAGACCCGCGCGCTGGGCATACACGAGACCTTCAGCCCGGTAATGGATCTGATACGCGATCCGCGTTACGGGCGCACGGAGGAATCCTACGGCGAGGATACACTTCTGTGCTCTGAATTCGCACGTGAAACAGTTATCGGCCTGCAGGGCAGAGACCTGTCCGATCCCGACTCGGTAGCTGCGGAGCCGAAGCATTACGTCGGGTACGGCGCGCCTATCGGTGGGCTGAACTGCGCGCCGTGCGCAATGGGTCGCCACGAGGTCTATTCCGACGCGCTGCCAGTGTTCGAGGCGGCAGTCGCGCAGGGAGGCGCCGTGAACGTGATGTGCTCTTACAACGCAATCGACGGCACGCCGGTAGCTGCGGATCACGAGCTGCTTACGGACATTCTGCGGGACAAATGGGGAATGCGCGGCTTCGTCCGCTCGGATATGACGGCAGTGGAGCGTCTGCACAGTAACCATTTTGTGGCTGAAACCCGTAAGGAAGCCATGGCGATGGGGCTCGAGGCGGGCGTCGATCTCCAGCTGTTCGATTTTCCGCACGACGAATGGCAAAGCGGCTTAAAGGAGCAGGTGCTTTCCGGACGGCTGGATACAGAGGTCATCCGCCGCGCGTGCGGGCGCGTACTGAAGCTTAAATTCCTGCTGGGACTGTTTGAACATCCTTACGTGGACGAAAGCCGCGCCGGACGCTTCGTACATACGCCGGATAACATAAACCTCGCCCTGCGCATCGCGCGCGAAAGCGTAACGCTGCTTAAAAACAAAGACGGTATCCTGCCGCTCAGTAAAGATACCGCTGCGATCGCCGTGCTCGGGCCCTGCGCTTCTCACGCGGTGCTCGGCGACTATACGCCGGGCGGAAAAGACGGCGTTTCCGTACTGGAAGGAATCCGCCGTGTCGCTTCTCCTTCGGCACGCATACTCTACGACGCAGGCTGCAAGATACTCGGCAATGCCGCCCGCCCTTTCCCCTCCGGCGCGCTTACGGGCGAAGACGGAAAGCCCGGGCTGACCGGACGCTACTACGCCGGTTGGGATTTCGCGGGAAATCCGCTGATGACGAAAAGCGATCCATCCATCGATTTCAACTGGCTGATGAACGGTTCGCCGATACCTGCGGAGCAGTTCTGCGTGCGCTGGAGCGGATATCTGACGCCCGAAAAGAGCTTTGGCGGAATGATCGGCTTCCGCGGACAGGACAGTGTGCGGCTGTACGCAGACGGAGAGCTTATCGTGGACGCCTGGGGAGAAAACGAGTTTGCTGACAGACTCGTACCCTTCCGTTTCGAAGCGGGAAGGCGCTACGCGCTTACTTTGGAATACCGAAACGACCATAAGGGCGCGCGGGTCGTTTTCGGATACGACACTGCTCCGGAGGATTTCTCCCGCGCGGTGGAGCTTGCAGGGCAGGCGGACGTCGCCGTGGTATGCGTAGGCGACAATCAGGACAGCTGCGGCGAAAACCTCGACCGCGTCCGGCTGGACCTGCCAGGAAACCAGCTTGAGTTCGTAAAGGCGGTAGCCGAAACCGGCACGCCCGTCGTACTGGTCATGCAGACCGGCCGTCCCGTCACCGCGGTGTGGGAGCACGAGCATATTCCCGCTATAGTGGAAGCCTGGTTCCCGGGCGAGCAGGGCGGCATCGCCGTGGCGGAAACGCTGTTCGGCGACAACGAGCCCTCGGGCAGGCTGCCCATATCCTTCCCGCGCTGCGTGGGACAGATACCCTGTCACTACAGCCGTTTCCCCGGAGGCGCTAAACGTTATGTGGAGACGGACTGGCTTGCGTTGTATCCCTTCGGATACGGACTGAGCTATACGCAGTTCAGTTTCGGAGATCTTTCGCTGTCCGCCTCTGAAATACAGCCCGGCGAGACTCTCAAGGCGGCGTTCACCGTGACCAATACCGGCAAGCGCGCAGGCGTCGCCGTCCCGCAGCTGTATCTTAGGGATATGGTCAGCAGCGTCGTAAAATCCACGCTCAGGCTTGCCGCGTTCACGCGGGTTTCCTTGGAGCCCGGAGAGACGAAGCGCGTCACGCTGGATATAAAGCCGCGCGAAATGCGCACGCTCGGGCGCGACTTCGTGTGGCGTATCGAGCCGGGCGAATTCCGCGTATCTCTGGCATACGATTCCGAGCGCGCCGCAGCTACGCAGAGCTTCAAAGTGAAATAGAGTTTCAGACTGAAGGGGGCCGTTTTACCGTCCCCCTTCAGTCTAAATAGCAGAAATTACATTTGTATTCCGTCCCAAATCTCCTCGTGAAGCAAACACTTACGGTAAGATTTTGATAAAAATATATAAAATATATTCGATTTACTTGCATTTGCTGCATATAACATATATAATTGGAAATACTGTGTGTACAAACGTAGCTTTGTATGAAATCAGGAAGCGTCCCTTATCGGGAAAAGCAGACAGGAGGTTGCTTCTATTGGCTCAGCAAATGAAGAGCGCAGCCGTTCAGGCGCCGAATATCCCTTCGGCCGCAGCTGGCTTGGGTTCAAACTCCACCGTGAAGATTCGCAAAAAGAATTTCTTCGAGAAGATGAAGGGCAACTGGGATTTGCTCATGTTCTGTCTGCCCGGCATCGTCGTAACGCTCATCTATCATTACTGGCCAATCTACGGCGTACAGATCGGCTTTAAGAACTACAAGGTCGGCAAGGGCATCCTCGGCAGCAGCTGGACGGGCCTTGAGAACTTCGAGCGTTTCTTCCGTTCCGCGTATGCGTGGCTTACCATCAAAAACACGCTGATACTGAGCTTCTATTCGATGGCGGCAGGCTTCCCGATGGCGGTCATACTGGCTCTGCTTCTCAACTCCTTCCGCCACAAGAGATACCGCAAGGTAATCCAGGCCGTCACCTACGCGCCGCACTTCATATCCACGATCGTCATGTGCGGTATGGTTATACTGTTCCTCTCTCCCCGCGTCGGCGTAATCAACACGGTCATCCGCAGCTTTGGCGGCGAGGCCGTGAACTTCATGGGCAAAAGCGAAATCTGGCGTCATATCTACGTTTGGTCCGGCGTATGGCAGGGCATGGGCTGGTCCAGCGTCATCTACTTTGCCGCCCTGTCCGGCGTAAGCCCCGAATATCACGAGGCCGCGATCGTCGACGGCGCCACCAAATTCCAGCGAATGATACACATAGACCTGCCGTTCCTCGCGCCCACGATGACCATGCTGCTCATACTCGACTGCGGCAGCATACTCTCGGTCGGCTTCGAAAAAGCCTACGCGCTGCAAAACGACTTAAACCAGCAGGTTTCCGAGATCATCTCGACCTATACTTATAAAGTAGGTATTATCAACAACGACCAGTCCTTCTCGACTGCTATCGGTCTGTTCAACTCGGCGGTCAACTCCATATTGCTCATCTCGGTCAACGCGATCACCCGTTCGCTGAGCGAGAACAGTCTGTGGTAAAGGAGGACAAGCAATGGAAAGCACAAGCTTAAAGAGAAACAAGCACGACGTCGTATTCGACGTAGTGATATTCATCATTCTTACGTTCCTGTTCCTTATCGTCGCTTACCCGCTGTACTTTATAATCATATCCTCCGTGTCGGATCCCATAAAGGTCTCTCAGGGCAAGGTGGTATGGCTGCCGGAGGGCTTCACGCTGGACGGCTATAAGGACGTGTTCACGCACGGCTCGGTCATGCGCGGCTTCAAAAACTCGCTGATCTACACCGGCATCGGCGTAACGCTGAACCTTGTGGTCACGCTGCCCACCTCCTACGCACTCAGCCGCAGGGACTTCGTGTTAAGAAAGCCCATAACGCTGTTCTACATGGTCACGATGTTCGTGGGCGGCGGCATGATCCCCACCTACCTGGTCGTCAAGGCCACCGGCCTTATAAACACCATGTGGGCACTGATCATACCGGGCTGTATCGGCGTATACAACATGATCGTCGCGCGTACGTTCTTTACCACCAACATACCCGTGGAGCTTATGGAAGCCGCAAAGCTTGACGGCTGCGGCAATACGCGCTTCTTTATAAGCATCGTGCTCCCGCTTTCGGGCGCGATAATCGCTATACTGTTCCTGTATTACGGCGTCGGCCACTGGAACAGCTACTTCAGCGCTCTGCTCTATATCGACGACCGCACCAAGTGGCCGCTGCAGATGGAGCTGCGCACGATCCTTATCCAGAATTCCGAGTCTATGGTCAAGAAGACCTATACCGCCGAGGAGCGGCTCGAAATGGAGAGACTCGAAGCCCTGAAGGAAATGATGAAGTATTCTCTGATCATCATCAGCTCCATTCCCGTGCTCGTCATATACCCCTTCGTACAGAAGTACTTCGTAAAGGGCGTTATGATCGGCTCGGTCAAGGGTTAATTGACGAATGCACGCCGTCAGGCTGCATATAAAACAAGGAGGGAAACCTAATGAAAAAACTGGTTATCCTGTTGGCGCTCGTTCTGGCTCTCACCAGCTGCCAGGCACTGGCGTTCAACGAAACGGGTCTGCCGATCGTTGACGAGACCGTCACCTTCACGATGTTGATCGACGACAGCTATACTGCCGAAGACCACGCGCTCATGTATGACTATCTCGAGGAACAGACCAATGTTCACGTAGAGCTCATGCTCTTCCCCTACCAGACCGCTCTTGAGCGCATGAACATCATGCTCTCCACCGGCAACTATCCGGACGTCATCGCGGGCTGGCTGCTGGGCACCAAGAACATCCTCAACGAAGGCATGACCGACGGCATCTTCCTGCCGCTGGACGAGCTGATCGACGCGTACTGCCCCAACATCACCGAGGTTCTCGATATCCCCGGCGTGCGTGCGAGCATGACGCTTCCCGACGGCCACATCTACTCCATTCCTTATGTAGTAGGCGAGCCCGAGGCGACCTTCAAGCCCTACATCAACCAGATCTGGCTTGAGAACGTCGGCATGGATATGCCCACCACCCCCGAAGAGCTCAAGGAAGTCCTGATCGCGTTCCGTGACAACGATGCCAACGGCAACGGCGAACTCGACGACGAAATCCCCTTCTCCGGCGACCCCAACAACCTGAACCTCGGCATGCTGGCCGGCTGGTGGGGCGTTGACGCCTTCGGCGGCGGCGACTATCCCTACTTCTCCATGGTAGACGGCAAGCTCCTCTTCGGTGCCAACACCGACGAGTATCGCACGTTCCTCGAGTACTTCGCAGATCTCTATGCTGAAGGCCTCGTAGACCCCGAAATCTTCACCCAGGACCTCGAAACCTGGAAGGCGAAGGGCAAGGACGACCTGTACGGCGTATCCATCGCCTACGGCCCCGGCGACTTCATCAGCTACTATGACAAGGAAACCGAGCCCGAGCTTCGCGAGAAGTATGGCTGGAACCGCTTCACCGTGCTGCCTGTGCTGGCCGGCTGCGAGAACCCCATCTTCCACCGCAACAGCTACGGCGTAACCCTTTTCCGCACCCAGATGGCCATCACCAACAAGTGCGACGAAGAGAAGGCCGGCATCATCCTGCGCTGGTTCGATAACCTCTACACCGAGGAGAACTCCCGTCAGTCCCAGAGCGGTCTGCTGGGCTCCAAGCTCGAAAAGATCGGCGACGGCGTATACCGTGAGCTGGATATGAGCGATTGGACCGAAGAGCAGAAGACCGCCCAGGATTGGGGCCACATCTTCACCCAGTCCATGCCCCGCTACTACCACGATTCCGTAGTGCTCGGCTTTGGCGCGGAAGAAGTTGAACTGAGCATGAACGACTACTGCGACGAAGTCTATGCTCCCTACCTGAACGATACCTTCGTAAAGGTTTGGGCGTCTGACGAAGCCGACGTAGCCCGCTCCTCCATCCTCACCACCGATATCAACACCTACGTAAAGACTGCCATGGCGCAGTTCATCTCCGGCGAGAAAGAACTCAACGACACCACCTGGGCCGAGTATTGCGCTCAGCTCGAGACCTATGGTCTGCAGGAGCTCATTGAGATCAACTGCCGCACGCTGGGTGTAGAAGCCTACTAATTCTTAATCCGCTTAAGGCTTAGGCGGGGGAGCAATCCCCCGCCTTTGTTTTGCCGCGCGATAAAATCTGCCGCTCAGCGCAGGTCAGCCTCTGTACAGCGCCGCTTAAATATGGTATAATCCAGGCAGTTATTTAATTGGAGGTGCTTTATGGGAGCCGATACTCGCGAGGACATTATCAATTTTACCGAAGCGGACAGGTACGTCGCGCCAACCGAACCTGCAGTACTTGAAAAGCTGAATTGGTTCAAGGATCAGAAGCTGGCATTTATGGTCCATTGGGGCACCTACAGCCAGCTCGGAATGTGCGAGAGCTGGCCGATTTCAGACGGCGACGCTTACTGGTCCAGACGGGATTATACCTGGGAAAAAGACGACGAAAAGTTTCGCCGCCAGTACTTCGACATGAATAAAACCTTCAATCCCCTCCGCTTCGACCCGGACGAGTGGGCCGATTTCGCGAAGGACGCAGGCTTCAGGTATTTCATTTTCACCACCAAGCACCACGACGGCTTCTGCATGTTTGACAGCAGATTCTCAAGCTATAAAATAACAGCGCCGGACTGCCCGTTTCATACAAACCGCAATGCCAACGTTGCAAAGCAGCTCTTTGACGCATTTCGCGCGCGGGGTATCGCCATCGCGCCGTACTTCTCAAAGCCCGACTGGCATTGCCCCTGGTACTGGGCGGAGGGCTGCGAAAAGCCCGTGGCCTGTGACAGAAACCCCACATACGATCCAAAACAGCGGCCGGAGCTTTGGAACAAATTCGTAGAATACACGCACGCGCAGCTTACCGAATTGGCAGAGGAATACGGACCGATCGACATCCTCTGGCTCGACGGAGGGCAGGTGCGCCCTTCGAACGGGCAGGACATCCGTCTGGATATACTCGCCAAAAAGCTAAGGCTCAAAAACCCCGGACTCATTTTTGCCGACCGAACGGTAGGCGGCGCATTTGAAAACTACATAACGCCCGAACAAACCCTGCCCAAGCAGATACTGAACGTGCCGTGGGAGAGCTGCATCTCGATAGGCAACGGCTTTGCCTACGGCTATGACGACGACTACAAGCCGCCGCGCGAGCTGGTAAGGCTTCTGATAAATGTGGTCACGCGCGGCGGGAACCTCGCGCTTAACCTTGGCGCGCAGCCGGACGGACGCCTGCCCAGAAACGGCATGCGTGCGGCGCTGGGGCTGGGCAAATGGCTCAAGAAATACGGAGAAGCCATCTATTCAACAAGAGCCGTCAGCTCGCGTCTGCCTGCCGGTGAATTCGGCTTTACAAAGAAGGGAGACGCCGTCTATGCGCTGCGTCCGCTCAGGGAAGGCAAGATTCCGCCTAAGCACGTGCTCGTTCCCTGGCATGGCCCTGTGAGGCGGGCGTCCCTGATGGACGGCGAAGCACTGCGCTTTGAAAAAGCCGAGCAGGGCGGCGTCACGGTCACGCTGCCCGAGACGCAGAGACTCGGCGACGAATACGCGCTCGTGATCAGATTGGAAGCATAGCTGTTATCCTGCGCGCATACCAGCATTATCATACGCAAACATATTTTTGTCAGACTTTATCCCCCGGCTTAAACTAAGCGGAAATCATACGGGAGGCTCCAAGCATGGAATACAGGATAAACGGAGAAGGCTATTCGCTGTATATAAGCTACAATAACAGCGTCATAGAGTACGAATCCGCACGGGGCGGCAAATGGAAGATGCGGCTCAGGCCGTACATACAGTTTTCGGACGGACGGCGGGCAGAGTTCCCGCTTCCGGCAGAAACCAGCGCCCGCGCGGCGGAAACCAGCGACGACGTCTATGCGGTGTACAGGAGCTTCGCGGGCTCAAACGTCACAGTCAGCACGCGCGTCAGCGCAGAGAAGACCACCGGGGATCTGAGCTTTGAGGTACGTACAGAGGGCGACGCTCCGGGCGAAATCGAATTTGTGGCGTATCCGTCGCCCTGGGAGCCGGGATGCGAAAGCCCGCTGTACACCGTGCTGCCCCGTATGCAGGGAGAGCTGGTGCTGCCGGGCAGCAAGCTGACTGTGGAGAAAGGCAAAGTATTCGAGCGCACAGCGTACATGCCCATGTTCGGTCAGACGCAGGGCAAATACTCATACCTTGCCGTATACGACACGCCCTGCGACGCTTCCTACAGCTTTTCCTCCGGCAAGGCGGAGCCCCTGTGGCGCACGTCCCTTGGCACGATGCGCTACCAGAGACGCATGCTGTATTCGTTTTTGCGCGGAGACTACAACGATATCGCGCTGCGCTACCGCCGCTATGTGAAAGAAAAGGGACAGCTTATCACGCTGAAGACGAAGGCAGCGATCAATCCGCTTGTGGCTCGCCTTGCGGGCTGCCCCGTGATACATACGGGCATAACTGTGCACATCTCCCCCGACTCACGCTATTATGAGCCCGGCAATCCCGAGCACAACGACCATTTCGTGAGCTTCGACGAGCGCGCCGGGCAAATACGTCTTCTCAGGAAAAAGGGCCTGAAAAAGGCCTATACTCACTTCGACGGCTGGGGCGTGCGCGGTTACGACAATCTCCATCCCTCGCCTCTGCCTCCGAGTCCCGTCGCAGGCGGCACAGAGGGCATGAAGCGGCTTATGGACGCCGTGCGGGAATGCGGTTACCTCTTCGGCATACACGATCAGTACCGGGACTATTATTATGACGCGCCCGGCTTCACGCTGGACGAAGCGCGGCAAAATCTGGACGGCTCACACAGCCACAACCACATCTGGTATGGCGGTCACTACGCATATCTGTGCGCCGAAAAAGCCGTGGAATACGTAAAACGCAATTACACGCTGCTGGCACGCATGGGCATCGAGCCGGACAGCTCGTACCTTGACGTGTTTTCACTGGCGGAGCTGGACGAGTGCTTTAACCCCAGACACCGCATGAGCCGGGAGCAATGCGTAAAATACCGCAGAGAATGCCTCGATTATCTGACGTCCCGCGGCATCATCCCCTCCTCAGAGGAAACGCTGGACTGCATACTGCCCTCTCAGGTGCTGTGCCACCATTCGCCCTTCAACGCGCAGGACCTTGAAAACGGCGACGTGCTGGGCATTCCGCTGTTCAACCTCGTATATCACGACTGCGTGATAATCCCCTGGACAGGTCTGCCCGGCGAAGCCGGCGGAAGCGGCCTGCCGCAGCCTATCAGCACCTATCTGTACGCGATCCTGAACGCGGGTCCCGTATACTGCCCGATCGACGCGGACGAAAACACCATCGCCTCCGTGCAGGAAGCCTGCCGTATCTCGGAGCGCCTTATGTACACTCCTATGCTCCGGCATGAATTTGCGGGCTCTTCAGGTCTGCTCCAGAGAATCACATATGCCGACGGTACCGTGATCGAAGCGGACATGGAAAAAGGCACTTACCGCGTAGAGCATAAGACGATAAGCGGATAATCGCAGCCCCGAGCCTGAGAATTCACAGGCCCGGGGTCACAGTTATTGCAACGGTGATAACAGCTAAGCCTCCGCTGCGCTGCTATTAGAATACCTGTATCCGAGCTCTGCGTTTAATTCGATGCTTCGCCGGCAAAAATGCACCGCAGCCTGAGCGCACGGCAAAAATCCGGCTTGCTCAAGCTCGTCCACTGTAAATCTGTTCTCAGCAAGCAGGTTTCGTAAGGAAGCGGTTTCACAGACGTCGTACCCTATCGGCAGAAAAAAGAAGATAGCCGAGTATGCGCTGACAACACTGCGCGGCGGCGATAAGGGCAATGCCCGGATACAGGCGCTTCCGCCATGGAAATGGTGCAGCTGTCAAATGCAAAGCAGCGTTTTACCGTCGTGCTGAACGGTTTTCAGACGCTGCGTATCTTAAGCAGATACAGTCCTACACTCTATGCGAGCAGGGCTGTATTCGTCTCTCACATCTTATCTTATTCTGTTTCGGAATTCCGAAGGTGTCACTCCGTAATGCTTTTTGAACAGCCTCGAAAAATAGTTGGCGTCCGAATAGCCGACCATGCAGCTGACCTCGTTCAAACGCATTCGGGGATCACTGAGCAGCTTGACTGCGACAAGCAGCGAATGCGCTGTTGCATACTCAAGAAAACTGACGCCTTCGCAGCGTTTGAAAATCTGGCCAAAATAATTCGGGCTGAGCTCAAGCTCCTGCGCCATACTGTTTGTCGTATAATGGTATGCGGGATTTTGTACAACTAATTTCTTGGCTTTCTCTACAAGCATAAGCTCTTTTCTGACCGCGTTTTGCTGCTGCTTGCGTAAGAGCCGGTTTGATTGTTTGACGAACCAGTCCAGAAGCTCGTCTGTGGTTTTTATGTCCTCCTCTGCCAATAAAGCATTTACCTGCCCGGCATTCAGCGGTATCGACATGCCCGAAAAAGCAAGCATCAGAATAGCAGTGGCGTCCATTCTCAGTCGATTGAGAACGGTACCGTCTTCACCTTCGTATTTGTAAATGCTGTTGATATAGGAACTCATTATTCTGCGGACCGTCGCAGGGTCTGTGAAGGTCTCGGCACGCGTCAGCATTTCAAGCACGCTGCGATCGATTAAAGACGAAACACCCGATGCGACCGCAAAGTCGTTAAACTTTATTATCGGACGCATTTCCGCGTGCTCTGTGCCCCATTTGCACGCAGCCGACGCCTCAAGGCAGGCATTTCTGAGCGCTGTCATGTCTGATTCCCGGCTGATTCCCACACTGAGCTCAATGCTTTTCTTTTCTCTGAAAGCATGGATATGGCTTAAAAGGCTATAGTAAAGCAGGAGCTCGGCATTGGGAATACCGTCCCAGCGGCTTATATCTGCCAAAATAACGACATACGAATTATATATGATAGACAGGCTGTTGACACCCGGCAGCCATTTTACCGCTTCGTCCTTAAGCGCCAAAAGATGCAGTAAGCGCTGTCTGGTATCATACGAGTTATCCACCATGGATACGGCGATTGTATAAAACCTGCCGTTTGGATTTATATACTCGCTGAAGCATGCAGCTTCAGTCGGCACGTCCTTTATATCGTCAGCGCTGCCGGCGAATAATTCCCGGATGAAGTTCTCGTATAAAGCTGGTTTCTCCCTGTTCAGTATCTCCGTATCCGCATCCATGGCTTTATCGGACAGATAAAGCTCGGAACGCTTTTGAAGAACTTTCCTTATATCGCAAATCAGCGGAGTATAGTCGTTGTTTTTGAAATAATACGCGTCGGGCGTCACTCGCGCAAGGGAATTCAAAGCTTTCAGCGCTCCAAACCCCTCGGTAAGAACACATAGCCTTGCTGCGGAGTAAAGGTTCTTAAGGCACTCTATCTGTTTGCAGCAATCGTCCACCGTCAGATCGACGAAAGCGATATCCGGTTCCCGGAGAAGGTTTTTGTCGATCCTCGGCTGTATATCGAGGATATTTTCTCCCGAAGCAAATTCATGCTGAAACGCCTTTTCGAAGCTGTCAGCATACTGCCTGTCTTCACTTACAAAAAGAATCCTCACTGCTTTCACCTGCTTAGATCGTCTTTCACTGTTATTATATGCTTCGTTTTTCCAAATGTCAAACGTCCCCGCGCCGTTTTGGGCGGGGACGTTCGCTGCACGGATTAAGGAAGCACTGATTAAATGAGGTGGTCAGGCGGCGAGTGAATTTTTCGTCAGATACGATTGCAAATTCTGAAGGTTTACTGGAGGTAAATCAAAGAATTTGCAAGAAGTAGATGGCGGAAAAGGCGCCGCCGGATGTGCTGCCGAATTAATCAGGGATTCCTTAATCTACGTAACCCGCGGCGGCATTTTCCGTTTCAAACAAAGCCTTGACCTGTTCCGCGTTCAGAGCCTTTGAATACAGGCGAAGCTCGTCGATTTCACCCTTCATATCGATGCCGCTCTGATCGCCCAGCGACAGATAGCCACTGCCGATCCTGCCCGTTCTTAAACCGGTCTTCTCGACGTAGCCAAAATACGTCCAGTCGGTCCAGGAATTCAGGAACTCCCATTCTGCGTCCTTCGTATCGTACGGGCAATAATACGCGCCGAGCAGCTCACCGTTTACGTAGACGCTGACTTCCGTCGTAGAGGCGACGAATGTCAGGTGATTCCATTTGCCGAACTCGATCGCCTTCTGCGGGATCATTTCACCGCGGTAATCCACGTTGAAATGTACGAGCCCGTCGACATCGACAAAGGAATACAAGCCGGGCCACGAATCTCGATTGGAGAACGCAAACAGGAAGGAACGTCCTTCGGGTGCGGGCTCGATATTGACGAACATGCTGAGCGTCATCTCGTTGCCGCACATCAACAGTGCGTTTTCGGGAAGCAGAGCGTGTCCGCCTTCGCGCCAGGCGCCGCCGTTTAGTATCAGCTTGCCGTCTTTTATCTGAGCGTTGCCTACCGTTTCGATCTCGTCGTCTGCGAAAGAAACGCTGAGTCTCAGACCGTCTTCAGGTATCGATGCGTCTTTCGCTTTACCGTCTTCCTGACCTTCGACAGCCGCTGCGCCGATAGGCCACGCCGCTGCGGGAACCTTTGCGCCGGCATACAGCGCTGCAGCTTCGTCAGCGGTAAGCGCTTTGGCGTAAAGAACGTAGTCTGCGAACATCGCCGTCGCGTCGCCTAATTGGTCGTAGCCGTTTACCCACGTCACGGTGCCGATCAGACCTTCGACCGCGTCGATCTTGTTGAGATTGCCGAAGAAGGTCGTATCGGCCGTGCCGCCGTTGGTGACGCACCAATAGCAGTTGACTTCTTCATGGCTTACCGCGTTATAGCTTGCCTTCAGCTCGCCCGCAATGTACAGATCGATTTCCTGCGTGCTGATCGACAGCGTAATATAGGTCCAAACACCCGCAGGAACCAAGGCCTCTGTGCAGAGATTGCCGCGATAATCGATGTTCAGGGCAAGGTTACCTTGCGGAGTTACGCAGGCAAATACTGCCGGCCAGGCTCCGCCGTTGGCAAACGAGAACAGGTAGGTGTTCACCTTTGCGTCCTCGGGGATATAAACCCAGGTGCTCAGGCTCATGCTGTCGGTAACCTCACCGATCAGCTTTTCAGGCAGCACTGCATAGCCGCCCTCGTGGCTTGCGCCGCCGGGCAGCTTGAGTGCGCCGTCTTCTATCACCGCGCCGCCCATCAATGTAAGCTCATTTTCGCCAAGCTTGAACAATTCGCCATCGGCAAATGCGCTTACGGACATAAGGCACATAACCAGTGCCAGTGCAAGGATCAACCATTTCTTCATTGTTGTCCCTCCTTTTTATTACTTTAGCCTCACAGGCTAAGGTTTCGGATCATCAATGCGCTGCTTCATCCAGACAGCGCTGCCGGCCATAGGATCATTGGCGGCTCCGGGCTCAGTCAAGCCGCTCATAACGAGAATCCCGCCGGTCCCGTTTTCCCAGTCGTATCCTACCGTAACGAACATTTCCGCTTTCCGGCCTGAAATAATCAGGTTGACGACGTTGTCGCCTGTTTTATTCCATGTTCCGGTAAGCTCACCGCTTATCGTACCGTCACTGTTCAGAACAATTCTTTTTGAAGTGTACTGTTTGGGCAGCTGCGCTTTCAGCCGTTCATGTATGATTATTTCCCAGCTTCCCAGAACCATATCCTCCGGTATGCTTTGCACGCTCGGCGCAGCAGCCGGCGCTTTTACGGCATTCCCGTTTTCGTCGACAATGCTTTTGAGCGTGTCGCACGTAGCCATTTCAGGAGACAATACCGGCCAGCCATCCGTAAGGAAGTATACGCTTCTGACCATCTGCCGCGTAGCCAGAGTATCCTTTACGCGCGCATTGGAGAGTAAAAAGTATTCGTCCGTATCGGGATTGTGCGCCCAGAAGGCGTGTCCCTGTCCAAGGAATCCGTCGTCGCCGTCAAAGGCGTACGGACCTGCCAGGCGTGTTCCGATCGATCCGTCCGCTTCCAGCATAGAGTAACCGTTGTAATCGACATAAGGTCCCAGGATGCTTTCGCTTCTGGCAAGACGGATATTGTAGGTTTTCTGTACATCGCCATATGCGACTGTCAAATAATAGTATCCGTCATGATAAAGAATATTCGCGCCTTCTATACACTGGTCGAAAATATGCATGGCGATGCGAGTGTAATCTTCCGCTTTATTGGACACGGGCATCAGTGTACTCTGGTCGAGCTCTGTGATAAAGATCCCGCCGTGCCAGGCTCCGAAGACGAGATACAATCTGCCGTCTTTATCGTAAAGAGCCTGTGGATCTATGGCGTTCCAGCCGTTTGCGTCAGTTACGGAATAAGAACTGTGGTATCCCTCCACAGGATAATAGCGTGCCGGGCCTTCTCCGGTTTCATATTCGTAGGACGGAATGAAATTTGTGACCTCCGGCAAAGAATACTGTCCGCTCGACATGACGTCGCCCACATAATAATAGCTTTTGAGGATCATGCCCATGCTTCCGCACGGAGCGGGATCGTTCATCACGAAGCAGCGGATGCGCGCTTCCTGATGTCCCCACTCGCTCAGAGAGTCGAACAGCGCATAGTGATACTCGACTCCGTTGCTTGCTGTATAGGGAACGCGCAATTTCAGATAGCACGGCGCATATGACAGCCAGTTGTTCTCCTCAAAGCTGTACCAGCCGGTAGGCCGTCTTGAAACGGCCTTCCATGTCCTGAGATCGTCGCTCTCATAGACAGCGTGATTGTTCGTCCAGCTGCCGTACCACTTTCCGTTGACGTACACCGCTTCCGTATCGTGGATATAATTGGTATCGTTTCTGAAGACCGAAAGCGTCATCCCGCCTGTATCGGACGGAAAAACGATTTCGTCGCCTGATGCGCAGCCAAACAGCAGCACCAGGCATGAAAGCAACGCCATAAGCTTTATCATCTTATTCTGATACGACATTTGCCACAACCTCCGTTCCCTTTAGCCATACCGCAGTGCCTGCCATCGGATCTGAGTACGCCCCTTTTTCGGTCAACCCGGACAAAGCAATTATCCCTGCCCGTTCTCTTTCCCAATCGTAAACCGGACTCGCTATCGCTCTCAGTTTTACACCGTCAAGGGTTATGTTGACGATGCCCTCTTCGTCCATATGCCAGCTGCCGCTGTAAGCGCCGCTCACGCTTCCATCGTCCGCAAGCGTTATCCTTCGGCTCTTTTCGAGCACTTCCTCGTTGACGTGCTGATTCATGTCCCTCCTGAAAACAACGATTTCATATTCTCCCGCTATCAGCTCTTGTGCTACGTTTTGTCTCCCCGGCGCTTTTGCAGACGATTTCACTGCGTTTCCCGCGTCGTCAAGCACAGTGCGCGCCGTGTCTGCTGCGGCGATTTCAGGCGCCAATACCGGCCAGCCGTCAAGCCACCAAACACTTCTTACCATTTGACGGGCGTACTCGTCGTCGACTGTGCGTCCGTTCATCAGAAGGAAATACTCGTCCGTATCCGGATTGTATACCCAGTCGCAATGCCCCTGTCCGCGCCATCCTTTGTCGTTTTCAAAAGCATAGGGTGCCGCTGCCCGGGTTCCGATCATGCCGTTTGCACCCGTCATGCTTGCGCCGTTATAATCGAGATATGGTCCGGTTATGCTTTCACTGCGCGCTATCCTTGTATTGTAGCTGTAGCAAATATCTCCGTAGGCTACGCACAAATAGTAATAGCCCTCGTGATAGAACACCGTAGCGCCTTCGATGCACTCGTCCGCATACATGTAAGCAATGCGCGTGTAGCTGTCTGCGCGATTCGACAGTGGCATCAACGTGTTCTGATCGAGCTCCGTTACGAATATCCCGCCAAACCAGCTGCCCCAAACCAAATACAGTTTACCGTCCTCACCGTACAGTACATCGGGATCGATGGCGTTCCATGCGTTGCTTACCCCTGCCGAGCGCTGTCTTTCATAGCCTTCGACAAAGTAGTACTTTGCGCCTTCCGCGCCGGTCTCTTCGTCCTCATAGCTCTTGCGCGGGTTCGGCACTTCCTTCAGCGCATACTTGCCGCTGCTCATTACGTCTCCGACATAATAGTACTCTGCTTTGCTGTCAGGTGCCGGCTCATGCATCACGAAGCAGCGTATGCGGCTGTCCTGACTGCCCCAATAAGAAAGCGCGTCGAATAAAGCATACTCATATGCTTCTCCGTTCGGCGCCGTATACGGCTGTCTGAGCTTTATATAGCAGGGTGCCCAGGTCAGATAGTTATGCTCCTCCGGCGAATACCAGCCTGTAGGCCGTATACCTGCCCGCTTCCAGCTTTTCAGGTCGTCCGATACATATACCGTATCGTCGTTGGTCATAGACGCATAATACTTGCCGTCTTCATAGAGCACCTGCGTGTCGTGAATTATCAGGGACTTGGTCTTAAAGCTTTTCAGCGTCCATCCGCCCGTATCCTCCGGAAACACGAGCGCATCCGCAAAGCAGTACAGGTTCGTCATTATTAAGCTCGTCAGTATTACGCATGCGATCCGTTTTAACTTCATGTTCGTCACTATCCCTTTACCGCGCCAAGCACGATACCCTTTGTAAAATATCTTTGGAAGAACGGATAAACTGCCAGCATAGGCAATGTCGAGATAAACACCTGTGCAGCCCTGTACGTGCGTCTTCCCATCCCAGCCGCGTCCACGATTTCCGCAGAGGACTTCTGCGAGAAGCTGATGGTCTCCCCCGTATAATACAGATATGACATCAGCGGATACCTGTCAGGTGAATTCATTAAGATGATGCCGTCGAACCATGCGTTCCAGTGTTCAAGTATCGCATACACACAAAGCGTCGCCAGCGCAGGCTTCGATATGGGCAGTATGATCCTGAACAGAATGCGGTATCTGCCAGCTCCGTCTATCAGCGCCGAGTCCTCCACTTCACCGGGCAGTGTTCTGAGAAAGTTTAACAGCAGCAGGATATTTCCGGGCACGACCGCGCACGGCAGGATCAGCGCCCACAAGCTTCCGGTAAGCTTTAGCTCGTTTATTACGATGAACCACGGTATCAGGCCGCCGTTAAACAGCATCGTGAAGAAGATCAGCCATACAAATAAGCTCCTGTGGCGAAAGCTGCCATCCAGCTTGCTCAAAGGGTACGCCGCCATGACACACACGATGAGCTTGAGCGGAACGCCCGTAACGAGGCGCAAGAGCGTCACCATACAGCTTCTCCAGAAAGCGGAATTCTCGATGATGTATTCGTAGGAGCTGAGGTTGAAGCCTTTAGGCCACAGGCTCACCTGGCCAAATATGACCAGGTCCTCGTTGGAAAGCGACATCGCTGCCAGATGGATTACCGGCAGCAGGCAGCTGAAAGCCACGAGCGAACAGAATACCGTGTTCGCAACTGTCGCTATCGAGAATCGTTTTTTCATCCTGCCACCTAAAATATCCTGTAGTCTGCAAAGCGGTACGCCAGATAATATGCCAGTGAAGTCAGCGCCAATCCTACTCCGCCCTTGAACATGCCGATCGCGGTAGCCAAAGAGTAATTGCTCGCCACGATGCCTTTTCGGTAGATCAGCGTATCCAGCACGTCGCCGCTTTGGTATACGTTCGGCGAATACAGGTTGATGATCTGGTCGAAGCTCGAATTGAGCACGCCGCCAATGTTCAAAAGCGAAAGTATTACGATAATATGCGATATGCCCGGAATCGTGACATAGCGGATCTGCTGGGGCTTGTTCGCTCCGTCGATTCTTGCCGCTTCGTACAGGCCCGGATCGATACCTGCGATCGCTGCCATGTAAATGATGGTGCCAAACCCGAATTCCTTCCAAACGTCGCTGACGATCAGCAGCCTGCTGAATGGACCGGGTTCTGTAAGAAAACCTACATTTTCGCCTCCCAGACTGTTGATGAGCCGATTGACGATGCCGTCAGAAGCGAACATCATGCGCATCGCGCTGCCTAAAATTATCCACGAGATAAAATGCGGAATGTATACGAGCGTCTGCGTCAGGCGCTTATGGAAAGAATTCTTCAGTTCGCTCATCAGAATCGCCATGCCGACGGATGCCATCATGTACAGGATCATTTTGCTGATCGATAAGAAGACCGTATTCCTGAGGGCCTGCGGAAAGAGCGGATCCGTAAAAGCCATCGAAAAGCTTCTCAGCCCCACCCAATCCTGTGAACCTGAGAACAGGCCCTTCGCAGGAATAAAGCGTTCAAACGCGATCAGCAAACCGGCCATAGGCAAATAGTTGAACATCAAAAGCAGGATTACAGTGGGCAGCAGCATGCTGATATACGCCCAGTTATCACTGCGATAAATGCCGCCTTTGCGCCTGACGGGTTTATTTCGCGTAGTAAGCATCGTTTATGTCCGCGGTGACTATGTCGCCGCCCATTTGGTAAAACGCCTCAACGAACGAATCGAAATCGTCCACGTCCTTTTCGCCGGTTATGATCTGCGTATAGGTCGTCAGCTGCAAGGTATAAAGGCTCTCCCAATAATCCACGATACTGTCGGTGATGATTCCGCCTCTTTTGTCGGTCACGAGATTGTCCCCGTAGGCTTCCTCAGTCGCTTTATAATGGTAGTAACGTTTTGCATGCAGCCAGTTCTCGCTGGCAGCCAGCAGTGTTACGGGATCGTCGCTCAGGCGCATCTGGTCTCCCTGGGTCATATGCGTATACGCTTCTTCATAAAGCACTCTGCCCAGACCGGTCGACAACGCTGCATCGATGTCCTCCGGCGCGCCGGTTTCCAGCGCTTTCTGCACGATATAGCTTCTCTCGATGTTATTATGTATCGTTTCAGGTCTGAGGTATGCGTTGTTCCAGGGGAAACGCCCGCCCTGTCCGCCTGTCCACAGATTCTCGTCCCACCAGGTCAGATCCATATCCTTATCGGTCAGACCCTCTGACGAAGCAGAGGCGAAATAATGAATGATGTTGAACAGCTGAACCAGCACTTCCGGATGCTCAAAGCCCTTGCGCACGACGTAATAGCTGCCGGTATTGTCATATGCCAGCGCAGGATAGCCGTCCGTACCGACGTCAGGCAGCGCCACTATCATACTGTCGAAATCCGGATTGTTTCTGTAGAGAACCTGACCGCCCTCAAGCATAGCGATGTGTGTGCCGTACATAAACCCGTATTTTCCTCTGGCAAATTGATCCATGACGTCCGAAAGCGAATACAGCGTAAAATCCTTGTCTATGTAACCGGCCTGATACCAGTCTGCCAGCACCGCGAGCATTTCCTTGCATTCAGGCTGGATACCGCCGTATTCTATTTGACCGTCTTTTTCGATCCAGATCGTGGGATACGCGCCGAAGCTGTTGGCAAAGCCGGAAAGGTCTGCTGTGTAATCTCCCCACAAGCCTGAATACAGCGCGATAGCATACGTGTTGTCCCTGCCGTCGCCGTCGGGATCGTTGGTCGCGAAGGCTTCGCAGAGCTCCAGAAGCTCTTCGAGATTGGTCGGCGCGTCCATGCCGAGATTGTCCATCCAGTCCTGTCTCAGATACATGGCGCGCGTGGTTTCCTTAACCGGTGTAACAAGCGGTATCGCCCAAAGCTCACCGTCACGGGTCGCCGCTCTGAATGACGTTTCACATCCGCCCAACTCGTACATGCGCTTCGTCAGGTCGCTTGCCCCATCCTCCCAGACGTCTGTAAGGGGCTCGATAAGTCCTGCGTCGATCAGCTGGCTGAGCTGCACGAAGTTTACCGGCAGTATATCCGGTATATCGCCGGATGAGATCTCCGCGTTTACACGGTTGTCGAACTGGCTCAGCGGCATGATCCATTTATATATCAGATTGACGCCGAGGTATTCTCTGTATACATCAAGCCACAAGCTGTTCTTCATCTCGGCAGCAGTCATCGTGACGTAGTTTACTGTGTAGACGTCGATCGGGGGTTCGAATGCGTCGATCGGGTCGTAAGCATGGTACGCTTCCACTGCTGTCAGCATCGGATCCTCCGCGCCGGCAGCCATACCCACCGTAAGTACTATTACGACTATGCAAATCAATAAGCGCTTCATTTGCGATTCCTCCTTTTGTTTTCGTCTGTCAATAGTAGATATGAACACCCATATCGTTGTCCATGCGGTTTGGATGCCCTGCAGGATGTTTGGGGATATACAGCGGTCGTTCATAAGCATTTCTGCTGAGCTCCTGACCGTTTTCATCCTCTATGACAAGCAGCAGCGTTTTGTCAATTAAATCAGCATCAAAATCTGTTACCCTGACACTGCAATCCGGCTGCACGTCGAGCGTCCATTCATTTCTGTATGTGCCGTTGCCTGCGGCATCAATGACGTAGGCTTTCAGCCGTACAGACTTGATTTCTTTGAGCCAGTCGTTTACGATCCAGAGGGCAAGCGGCTTTTCGTCATGCTCCAGTATAGGCAAAAGCATCTTATTGCTTTCGAGCATGGCTCTGAAACCGCCTTTGGGCGTTCCCCACCAGCTTACCGCGCCTAAAAAGCTTTGCGGCCCCGGATCTGAAAACAGAAACTGGAAGCAGCCGGCACACATGTTATACTTATGTATTCGGTAGTCTTCCGTGTAAAACTTGGTGAGGCGATACTGGTATTCATCCAGCTCAGCGATCATTTGATCGGTAGGCTTCAGAGCCTCCATGATGTCCTTTTCGTTCATGAGGTCTTTAATCGGGGCAGGCGCGTCGAACCCGAATTCCGTATTGAGTTTTTCGACAAATCCCCGCTTTTGCAGATATTCGGTCGGCGGATCCCAAAGCGAACCGATATAATTGTGACTGTCGCCTGAATGAATATCTTCTATTACGTAACTGCCTCGTATGGTAGGGATTTCGGCTGTTCTCTCCTTTGCCATCGCTTCCAGCTGCGGACCGGGCGCCACGTTCATGTAATAGTCGTTATATGCGCGATCGGGCTCGTTGAAAAGTATCCACGTGCATAGGCACGGATGGTGCGCGAGGCGATCGATCATCTCTCCGAACACGCCCAAAGCCCGTGCAGTAAAGCTGTCTGAGCGGGTCTGAACCCAGTTGAGGTCAGTGTCCTGCACGACCAGCATGCCCATCTCGTCACAGAGTTCATACAGTCTGTCGTTCTCTGTGTGTACATGGATACGTATCGCGTTGATGCCTGCGCTTTTCAGAAGCAGCAGATCTCTTAAGTATTTTTCTTCCGGTATCGAAGCGATATAGATATCCGGGAAGTATGTCGTTCCCTTAATAAAAAGCCTCTTTCCGTTCAGATAGTATTCGGTGCGGGCTTCGTCTCTTTTAAGCTCCAGGCTTCTGAAACCGATATTCTTGCAAACGCGCTGCCCGCTCGACAGGTTTTCAACCCACAGCTTATATAAACGTGGCTGACCACGCTCATACGTTTCCCAGAGTTCGGGCCTTTCTACATGTAGTGTAAAATCCGTCTGTCCCGAAATCTCCGCCGCTTTTATTCCTGTCAGGGCATCTGTAAGATATGCTTTAAGCGCGTTTTTATCGCCGCTTGCGTTGATTTTCACCTTTACGCTGCCTTCGTCGTTTTTCAGGCTTGAAGTTGCAGACACGCTTTCTATATAGCCGTCCTCGTAAAAATCAAGCCATGCTCCGCCGTACAGGCCTATCGGGTTTACGTCACGATGGATAAAACAATCGGCATGTTCGTACGTGCCTTTGATCATATTCCTGACATGGTTCCAGCACCTTAACGGTACTTGACCGTCCTGCTCCTCTTCATCCCAGGGAGAATCTATTTTGATGACGAGCGTGTTGACTTTGCCCCGCAAAACAACATCGTCTGCATCAAAAGAAAAGCTGGAAAAGTACCCTTCGTGCGAACCCAGCTTTTTACCGTTTAAGTAGACGTCAGCATAGTAATCCGCCCGATCGACAATCAGCTTCGCATGCTTTGGCGCGTCAGACGGCACTTCGAAAACCGCTTTATACCACCAGGGCGCGTTGTTGAACTGTCTTAAGTCTCTGCCCCAATACGGATGGCTGCTCATGAGCTTTTGCAGCGGCGCAAGACGTTTGATCGGCACGAATGCAGACAGGCAGTGGGCATTTGCATGAGAATGCGGGTCAAAACCAGGCTCGAATACTTTGAATTTTTCACCTATCCGATGTACATCCTGCATCACTGAAAACCGTTCATTAAGGCATATAGTCAGCATGCCGATTCTCCTCTGTAATAATAATTTGGTATAAACCAATTATAACAATTGCGGGATTTATTGTCTACAGGACAAACCCTTTTTTGTTAGCACAAAACCAACTAAAAAATTAACATTAATTCTCAGTCTTATATATGAGCAGCAGAGTAAAAAGCAAAGCCTCGAGACATAAAAAATAACAGCCGAATTCGTCAATACTGATGTGGCGTTTTGCTTTCCTTTATATCATATTCTCATCTAAAAAAACTAAAGGACAGATATGCGCCATTTAGATATCATCCCTGCTTATCCATTCTCTCTTCTCCATGCTCCCGAACATATCTCCCAAAGTTCACCGTCGCTTTCCAGAGTATCTCGTCACGAACGTGCGTATGGATGTTCACCGTAGGCCTTGTAGGCTCAGTATAAAATCCGCCGACAGTTATGCCGGCGGGATGCTTTTGTTTGGTTTACTTGAGATTAATACCAGCTCGAAAGCAGCTGCGAACATATCAAAAGACTCAAATATTTTTCGCATTTCGAGTAAGGATGATTTTGGTTTAAACTCCGTGCGGTTATGTACGTTTCTATCTCTGTTTACTAATTACCGTTTCATCTTTGCATTGGAATTGAGATTATGTGGATTCATTTTAAAGCAGGACAACCACGACCAGACATACGCCGTAGCCGTCGCAGCCGACATCGTCGCCAGTGTAGTAGACATAGCCGCTGCGGGAGACAAGAGCCGCGAGCCTCGAATTGTAGCCGGGAGAACGAAGCCACCACCAGCAGACTCCCACAGCGTCGACGGTGTAATCGCCGTCCTAATAAGCGCCTTGTGCCACAGCATACTTCGTCGGCGTACATATCCTTACACCGAACGCCGCATTATAAAAATCCTCGTTCAGCCACGCGCGCAGCATGCACGTCTCCCAAGTGACGTCTACCCGGTCTTTGTTGTAGGGCTTGCAGTCCAGCGCGTAGACAGGTCGTCGTCATGCTCGAATGTGCCGAAAGTAATGACTTCTCCAACTTCGAATTTCGCTTCCGCGATGGCAATCCCTGCTGTCAGGGTCAGTGTAAGCGCAAGATAAAGCAAAACCAGTTTCTTCATCCAAGTCCCTTCTCTTTGATTCCGATATACGCTATATCAGTCTATGTTAAACTATACTGACTTTGCCTTCAAAAAACCAAGAAAACCTGACATCTTCAATCGAATGCCGGGGGCTCTTCATCCGGCGGTTAACGCATATGGCGCCGTGAGACTGATAGAATACATTACGATAGCGCTGTTTCTGGTTACATACCACATCACACAGTCGTTGCCGACTACAGGCTGACAGTCAGACAAGTCGGCGGATGCTGAATAGATATCTGTTAACTTATCGCCGTTTCCGTTTAGGAATACGTATTTTACATTGCTTCCTTCACTCCAGATAAGCAAGAACCTGTTGTCGTTAATCCTTACCATCTGCGGTGTTGTAACGGCTATGCTGCTGCCTTCAGCGTAGTTTGTTATCCAGCTTAGCCTGACATTTGAGTCTGACACGGCGTTTTTGTTTACGGTGCTGACGAATATATTCCTTTGGTTCGATGCCGCGGCATTATTCTGGTTAATGCTGTTGCCGGCGACTATGTAGCAAGTGCCTGACGCCTGCAGCGCGCCGACGGAGACCCCTGTGTAGTTTTCACCGATATTACCGGCGATAGCCAGCATAGTCGCTTCCGAACGATCTCCTATCGCTACATAGCCGGCAGAACCTTTAATCTTCATCAGTCTTACAGACCGCGGGTATGCGTCGCCGTGATCTACCTTGATTATGTCGCTTCCGTCGATAAGCAGAAGCTGATTTAAGGAATGCGATACATACTCATACGTTACGCCGCCGATTTCGTAATTCTGATGCGTGAACTTCATTGTCGGAATATACACCTCGAAGCTCATGTTCGCCTGATGATTGGCGCCGTCCGGGGTAGTATACATTACATGGCATGTATATAAGTAAAGGATATCGTTTGACTGGCTGAAGCGAACGCTCCCGAATGCAAATGGTTGAATGGTGTTCGCGCCATAAACTGAACAATGTGCTATCCTATTCCAGCTTTTTGTATACTTTACAATTCGTATGACTTCCTTGTTATCGTTCTCCTCTTCGTTATTCTGACCGAACACAAGGAAATTGTATTCATTGCCGGAGAAAAAGCCTCCCCATATCGGCAATTCAGGGCTAAGCGTCTTCTTCCATGTCAGATTATGCTCGCTGCTGTATTCTTCAATAAGGACGTCGTTTCCGGTGTACTCGACACGCGTATATGAACCGTCGTCGTTTATGACGAGATTGGATTTGACGGTGCTAGACCAGTTTTCGTAATCGTTCAGGTCTTGATTATCGGTTATTGTTACGGTTAACGTTTCGCTGGGGTCTTTTGTGTCGTCCGTAATCGTCTGCGCTCCTCCGTTTATACTCCATACAATCCAGCTCGCGCCGTAATCCGATTCCACGCTCCAACCCGCGCTGTCTCCCGATATGCTGACAATTATACTGCTGCCGGAAAACGCATCGTCGCTGATTGAAGGCATTGCTCCGGAAAAGCAAATGCTCGTGCAGACATTTGAAAAAGCCGATGGGCCGATGCTGTTTACCGTTTCAGGTATGCTTATGCTGAGAATGCCGGTGCAATAATCGAATGCGCATTCGCCGATTGATTCCAGCCCATCCGGAAGAGCTATGTTCGTCAGACCGATACAGTGATCAAACGTATGCGCAGGTATCGCTTTGATGCCGTCCGGTACAGCAATTGACTGTAGCTTGCTGCAATAAGTGAAGACGCTCTCGCCGATAGAAGTCAATCCCTGCGGCAGCTCGATATGAGTCAGACTTGAGCATCCGTTGAATGCCTCATATCCGACGGACAAAAGTCCTGCAGAAAGATGACAGTCCGTCATCTGATTACACCATGCAAATGCCCTTTCTTCTATCAGCGTTACTGTGTCAGGCAGAATAATACTTTTCAGACTGCTGCATCCTGCGAAAGCCCAGCTTCCAACTGTGGTGATTCCAATTGGTATATTTACCTGCTCCAGCTTTTGACAGTTGTAAAAGAGACATGATTCGATCTGAGTAATGCCGTCTGGAATTCGGACGGTTATGAGTTCAGGACATCCAGCAAACACCCAGCTGCCAAGCGAATCAAGACGTGAGGGTATAATCACGCTCTTAAGAGACGCACAACTATGAAACGCCTGCTGCTTTACTGATCTGACGGTTTCCGGAAGTATGACGCCTGTGATATCTGTTTCTGAAAACGCTTTGTACTCGATTGATATAACATCGACGCCTTCGATCTGTTCCGGAACGACGACATACCCTCCGCTTCCCGTATACTTTGTAATCGATATACCGTTTGAAGCACGGCGGTATTCAAAATCCGTCGCCGGCGCAGTCTGTTTGTGAATAAAGCCGTTGCGAACCGCCCATCCGTACGCATAACTGCTTTCCGAAGCGGTAATCACTATATCCCCGCAGCCTGTGAATGCATCGTCCGCTATAATCGTCAGGGAATCGGGAAGCATAATCTCAGTCAGCGAGCTGTTTGCAAATGCCATCGACCGGATCTCCATCACGCCATCCGGTAGAACAACTTCATCCAGCGATGTATTGCCGTAAAACGCGCGATCCTCGATCACCTTCAGCGAAGAGGGCAGATAAAGCGTGTCTTCCGCAGAAACGCTCAAAACGCCAATCGCGAGCAGGAGAAGGAGCGAAAAGACCAAAGCAAAGGCGCGGGCTGCATGTTTCATGAAGGGCCTCCTTATATCGAAAGAATCAGCATTCAATTGTATATTTTCACAAGTACGATTATACGGTAAAAACGCATGCGCGTCAAGCGCATCCTATAGAATCAAAAACAGAGATACCATGTTTCTGTCGTCTTCTGAACAACCGTATGATCGTTCAGATATTCAAAATAGTCTTACAAATATATAATCTGCATTATCGCATTCCCAAAAACAAAAAACTCCGGGCACCCGCCCGGAATTCTCCCACCTTGCCACTTCTCCCTTCTCCCTGCTCGCAAACACTTCGCCCAAGTTCACCGTCGCCTTCTTCAGCATCTCGTCCCGCACATGCGTGTATATGTTCGTAGTGGTCTTGTAGTCCGTGCGGCCTGCAGTTTTCATCGCGATCACCGGGTCGACGCCCACTTTATACAGGAGCGTAACATCGCGGTCGATAAGCCCGTCGACGTAGGCAGAGAAAAAGACAGTATTAAACATTCCCAACACCAGCTTGATCTGGCTCTTGCTGGTGTTGGTAAAGCTGTTCAGTAATTCCTGTCTCTGACCTACGCTGATCGCTACCTTAAAACTGTACATAGAGTTTTAAGGTATCACAATGCGTATCCTTTGCAAATAGTATGAGGTAGTTCTTTGTATTATCCGGCTTCTCAATCGCTTGAACAAACTCACTTGGTTTTATGCTTTGGATCAGCGGATACCTTGTGCATAAGTGGCATGATGGAGTATTCGACGCCGATCAGCCATTCTCCGCAGCTATGACGTCTGGAAAAACCAACGAACAGTTCTCCCGGATCACCATCTTCTATAGTGATGTCTACATAGTTCCACCCGCTGTTGTCTGCGCTGCTGGTGACTTTTGCAGTGGGGCTTCCTCTGTGAAAGGCCGGAACATACATGCTGCCGTCCCCGGTAAGCACCTGCTGCCCGTTTAAGCAGGCGCAGAGCCTTCGGGTAGACTGCGCACTCATGATCATATCAACACTTGTGTTAAGTTTGAAGGTAGTATGGTAAACAAAACGTCCGGCCGGCACATCCTGAAATGGCGCATAGGCTTCGATTATCTCGATTTCCCCTGTATCCAGGTTTTCCCTTATCCATGGTGTAGTGAGGGCTAATCCGGCCTCGGCGCTCCAGTGCAGTCCGTTTGTATAAAAGTGCAGATCCAGCCAGTTCTTTTGCGGCCTGCGTTTGTCAAGAGATGGAGTCGTGACAGAAAATTTGTATGAGGCATAGCCGAAAGGCTTACAAGCAATTTTAATATCAGCCGGGGTTACACACCAGTTTTCAGGTACGAGAAAAGTACATGAACCGCTGATCGTTTCATTGTTAGGGTTTACAAGCTCCAGTTCAAACTCGTTAGTACTGTTGGGTTTTAGGGCAACCTGCAAAGGATACTTGAGTTTTACTGTTAATGGCTGTACGGCAATAACGGATATGTGGGAATCTTCCTGCTCGTTGAATATGTCGCTTTTTTCTGTCCACTTCCGCAGTACAATGGAGGGGTTGTTGGTGTTCCCCAAACGGACAGGAGATTTGTAATATGCCAGTACGCTTACGGCAGTATTTGCAACAAGATCACAGAACTCGTCAACTGTTCTCGGCTCATGGATACCGCAAATGCCGCTGCTCAGGATGAGGTCGCGGCCGATAGGCTTGGTCCATTCTTCAGAAATGCTCGCGGGGTTAATGATGCCCATGATCGAGCCAAGCGTCGCACATGTGCAGTCTGCGTCATAACCGAGATCTGCAGCACAGCAGATCCCTTTCCCAAAGTCGCCGCCAGAAGCAAGCCAGGCGATCATTATAAAACTTAGATTTATGGTAACGTCTGTCCAGTTCTGGGAGAAGTGATTTTGCAGTACCAACTCTCTTGCGGCATAGATATTGTGGGTCGATTTCCAATATCCTACTGCATCTTGAATACCAGTCTTCAGAACACAGCCATCAGGCAGAACAGAAAGCCCGTCGGCGATCAGACATTCTGTGTCAGTCTGAACAAATCCAGCGCTTTCAAGCGCAGCCAGAAACATACAAGCATGAATCCCATCATCGTAATGGTCTGTGCAGGCATCTTCATATGCAAGACGAGCAGCAAGGGCAGGGTCACCGGGAGTCAGACATGCCCAGAGCTCACTGCGAATCGCGGCGCCCATTCCACCGTGGAATTTGTTGGCGTAAAAGCCTGACAGAGGAGCGTTCCGTCCAAGCTGAACGTTCCATCTTGCTACGCCATATTCGTCCGGTCCCATATCCTGCATATTCCACCAGAGTTTGGAAAGATGGTATCGATCTACCGGCAGGCCGAACCTGCGGATGAGTTCCAGGTTGATCACCTGCAAGTCGAGGTCATCGTTTGCAACAACACCGGTGGGCACAGGCTCATAATACGATATATCGCGCGTACTGAGGTTTCCCTCAAACGGCATGCCCAGTGTTCCACCGACAGCCTTGCCGATATAACAACCCGTCACCTTTTTACGGTATTCTGCAAAATCGATTGTCATATGAATAATATCCCTTTCAGTATTAGTCGGTTGATTACTAAGCAGTTTCATTATACTGCATAGGCAGCGTTAAGACAGCACAGGTGTTGCCTGTATCGGTTTTTGTGTAATGGACACCATATTCTTCGCCGAACCTTCGCTGGATCCTGAGATGCACGTTCAGCGCACCAAGGCCGCTTGTGCGTGCCATCAGCGACTCGATCCCCATACATAACCCTTCGTTCATCCTGTCGATATCTGCACATGTGCCAGAATCGACAACGGTCACCTGAAGCACACCATTGGAAGTTTGGGCTGTTATATGGATGCGGATCTCTTTATCAATTGTTGTTCTGCCGTGCAGCAGCGCGTTTTCCACCAGCGGCTGAAGTATCAGTTTGGGAACATAAGCATCCTTGCAAGCTTCGTCAACTTCGATCCGTGAGAGTATGGGCATGTCATAGCAACTGTTTTCAATATCAAGGTATCTTTTCAGAATATCTAATTCACATCTAAGGGGAGCAAGCATCCCCGGCTGGCTTATCCCGTATCGCATGATTGAACTTACATTGTCGAGGATGCCGGCTACGTCATCTTCGCCCCGCATGAGTTCGCGGTAGCAGATGGTGTCAAAAGTGTTGTAAATAAAATGGGGGTTTATCTGCGT
>JAFYFC010000045.1 GCA_017543905.1 Clostridia bacterium | reverse complement strand
GCAGTATATAAAGACGAAGAGGTAATAATCGCGCTCACAGGCGAAGTGCTGGACGGTCAGATGCGCCGCGAAAAGCTGCTGCTCGTTCAGGCGTGGTTAAGTATTCACGCAGACGACCTCGCCGCCAACTGGCGTGTTATGCTGAACGGAAACGAAGTATTCCGAATCGACCCGCTCAGGTAATTTCAGAATGCTGCCGCCGACGGCAGTATTTTTATATAGAAAGGACGTACATTTTCGCTACATAATACAATTGCCGAGGTGACTTATGATTTACAAAAGATCTGACGGAAAAATACTTATGAGGCTCGACAAGGGCGAGGAGATCTGCGAAAGCCTTATGCGCGTCGCGGAAGACGAAAACATAAGCGCCGCCGCTGTCAGCGGCATAGGCGCGGCGGACGAGATCGAAACGGGTGTATATAACCTTACAGAAAACAAATACGACAGGTTCGTGTTTACGGGCAATCATGAGATTACGTCTCTGAGCGGCACTCTTTCCAGAAAGGATGCACAACCGTATCAGCACCTTCATATAAATCTTGCCGACAAATCGGGAAATATCGTAGGCGGGCATCTGTTCCGCGCGATCATATCGCTTACCTGTGAAATAGTGATAGATATAATCGACATCGAAGCGGAACGCCGTTACAATCCCGAAATCGGAATAAACCAATTGGTGCTCTAAACCGAGAACCTACAAACGCGGCAGCCTGTTTCGGCTGCCGCGTATGTTATATGCTGTATTTTAGATTTTTTCGCCGTTGTCCTTTCCGGCAAGCTGCACAGGACGCGGTATATGTCCGTCTGACGGCAGCGTGCGTGGAAGCGGCACATCGTCCTCGGGCGCGATATTCGGCAGAGTATGAGCTCCGGCGAACGGGCGTCTGCCGTGCCTCGGCATACCGGGGCCGCCGAAGGGCGGTCTGCCACTGAACGGCGGACGGCCGTCTTCGCTGAAATCGGGACGCGGGGGATGCATACCGTTAAACGGCAGCGGGTATACCGGCAATCCCTTGTCGATACAGATTTTTTCAGCAGCACCGATGAGCTTGACTATAAGCGTGTCGAGCGTCGACAGCTCGTTTTCGCTTAGCTCGTCAAAAGGCGAGGGACGCTCCTGCGTGCCGTTTATGCGTTCAAGATAATCCCTGCCGCTGTCTTTAAGATAAAGATTTACCTGACGTTTGTCGTCTTCGTTTGTGCGGCGTTCTATCATACCGCCGTTTTCAAGCTTTGAGAGCAGCTCGCTTGCAGAAGAGGGCTGTATGCCCAGCCTTTCCATGAGCTCGCGCTGCGTGATGCCTTCGCGCAGGGATATTTGCGTAAGCGCACGCTCCTGACTGCGGCCGCGAGGACCTTCGTGCGGGATATGGGGCATGTTTATGCGCTTGAGCAGCATATTGAGATGCGAGAGCTTGTCATTCAATTCAGCCTTTGTGATTTCCATACTGTATTCCTCCTGCAATAAATGTTACTGTACCGAACGAATATAATTATATCCGAAACGTTTATATTGTCAATAGGATAATCGTACTGTACAGAACAATTAACAAACGGGTTAAATATTAAATCACGAAAACAAATTGAAATACTGTTGTAATATCTGCAACAATATGGTATAATTCAAATATCGAATCGAACGACGATAAAAAGAACAGCCGAGGTGCAAGAAATTTGACTACCGGATATTTTGAACGAATCGAAAAGCGTTCCCCGTATGAGAGGAACGATAAAGCTGCATACAGATGGGACGAACGCGAAAAGACGGGTTCGGTATTTACGTTTTTCATGCTTCTATTTTTAGTAACTCTCCTGCCCGTGGGGCTTATAATGCTGTGGAGCAGGAAAGCGCGCTGGAAGGTCGGTACAAAGCTGCTTATAATGCTGGTCTCGATATTCGTTTTCAGCGTACTGTTCTTATACATGTCTGAAATGCCCACCCAGAACGAAACGCTTTTGAAGATACAGGCGAAAATGACGGAGTTTACAGAGTTCGTCTACGACAAAACGGAATATGCCTTCGGTGCAGTTTCCGATTGGACAGGCAAAGCGGGCAGCGGTATCGTAAGTAAAGCAAACTACGTTTGGAACGGTGTAAAAATAAGCTTTGCAAAATTCGGCGTAGCGGCTTTGGGTGGCGCCGCCGAGAACGCATCATACATAAAACACGATTTGCCGGTATTGCTGCTCGAAAGATATAAGTATTTGACGAATTATACGCAAAAGCAGAATTCGGACGGGCTGATTGAGAACATTAAGCCTGCCGCAAACGCATCTGCAGGCAACGGCGGAAGCGATCCCGCAAATCCGGCGGGGCAGACGCTTTTAGGTCTGCAGCGTACGCCTAATCCCAATGCGACCCCGGTGCCGACACCAGGGCCGACGCCTACTCCCAAACCCGCGCCGACGCCCACGCCTGTTCCTGTACAGCTTCCGTATATTAAAAACGTAGCTGATGCGCCGGTTTACTTTACGCCGGGCGGAACGTATTATCATCTGGTAAACTATTGCTCCGGCATGATGAACGCGCAGTCGCATACGCTGAAGGAAGCGGCGGAAGCAGGCAAGAAGGTCTGCGAGGTCTGCGGCGTCGTTTCGCTTGCGCTGCTCGACAGAACCGACGAGGATTATATGTGGCTGGACGGCAAGAACGTCGCACATACCACGGATATCTGCAAGGATTTCTATCCCGGAAGATACCGCGTAATGCCCTTTGAGGACGTATATAACGGAACCTACACGTACTGCGAGACGTGTCAAGCTGACCTGTGCTATGAATACATGAAGCAGCACGACGTTTCCTATATGGAATACGACGCGCTCGATCCGGAGACGCGCATGCTCTACGATTACGAGAAAAGCATAACCGTGTATTACTGGGACAGCAGCAAGAACTATCATTCGGATCCTGACTGCCAGCAAATGTACGAGGACGAGTGCGTCCACACGCTGTATGACGCGCTGCATACCGACAAGCTGCTGCCGTGTCCCGCGTGCGATCCCTACAACGAAAACGACGCATGGGAGAAGCTGCAGGAGATCAGCGGGAGCTGACAGAGTTAAATAACTGTTATACACGAAAATTGAACACTAAACCGTCACGTATCTTCACGCGGCGGTTTTATTATATAAACGGTGATGAGCTTGGCGGATTTCGGAAATGCGGGGAAATGGGTAAAAGAGCTCTGGACGCGCAATATAAGCGAGGGCATGCTTATCGTAGACGCCACTGCCGGAAACGGGCACGACACAGCTTTCCTTGCGCGCCTGGTCGGAGCAAGCGGGCATGTATTCGCTTTCGACATACAGAAGCGAGCAATCGAGAATACGCGCGCGTTGCTTGAACGTGAGGGGCTTATCGACAGAGTGAGCCTGTTTTGCGAAAGCCACGAGACTCTGCGAAAGTATGTGCCTTCTCAAATCGACGCGGCGGTCTTTAACCTGGGCTGGCTGCCGGGCGCGGAGCATATCTGTACTACGCGCGTACACAGCACGCGCGCAGCTCTGCTTTCGGCGCTCGATATACTGAAGATCGGCGGCTTTGTCACGCTGTGCGTATATCCCGGGCATTCTGAGGGCGAAGCTGAAAAGCAGATGCTTTTATCGCTCGCCCGCGAACTGGACGATAAGCTCTACGACGTATGGGCGGGAGGATATCTGAATATTCAGGCAAAGCCTCCGCTGCTCATAGCGATAACCAGGCGCAAACGGCAAAATTAACACGTATCGTTGCAGGATATAGGAAAGACCGCAAAGAAATAAATAAGTTGCTTTAAAATGTTATCATGCATTCTTAAATGGAGGGATATAACGAATGAGTGTTGAACGCAATCTGCCTGAGGTTCTAAGGCGCAAAGCCGAAATACTTGCGGGCGACCCGGCGCTCATAGCCGAGCAAAAGAAGGCCGGCAAGCTTACTGCGCGCGAACGCATAAACGCGCTGCTTGACGCGGGCACTTTTGTGGAATTTGACGTGCTTAACGCCGATGCGGGTGTAGTGACCGGTTACGGTCAGGCAGACGGAAATCCGGTATATGTGTACGCGCAGGATTTCACGGTCTGCGCAGGCGCGGTCAGTGAAAAGCATGCGCGCAAGGTACTTAAAGTAATGGAAAAAGCGAAGCAGACCGGCTGCCCGATAATCGCGCTGCTCGATTCCGCCGGCGCAAAGCTGGACGAGGGCGTATCCGCGCTGGACGCTTATGCCGCTATAGCGGCAAAGGCAGCCGAGCTTTCAGGCGTCGTTCCGCAGATAGCGCTTATCCTCGGACCCTGCGGCGGCACTGCATCCGTGATCGCGGAAATCAGCGATTTCACGATACAGTCCAAAACCGGCGATCTGTTCGTAAACGGGCCGCTCGTCGTATCCGCCGTATCGGGAAAGAAAGTGACCATGGCGGACATAGCGGGCGCGGAAACCACCGCGAAATACGGCGCCGCGATGCTGACCGCCGAGGACGACGAAAAAGCCATCGCCTGCGCAAAGAAGCTTATTTCGATGCTTCCGGTAAACAATCTTGACGAGGCGGTATTTGCCGCAAGCGACAGCGACTCCCGTTCGATACCCGAGCTCAATTCGATTAACGATATAGAAGACGTCAAAGCTCTCGCTTCCAAAATTGCCGACGACGGCGACGTATTGGAGCTTTATCCCGAATTCGCTTCTTCGATGGTCACGCTGCTTGCCAAGATCGGCGGACGCACGGTGCTGTTTGCGGCGAACGACTATACAAAGGATGAAGGCAGGCTCACGGTTTACGGCTGCAAGAAGGCCGCAAGATTGATTTCCTTCTGCGACGCCTTCTCGATCCCCGTCATAACGATAGTCGACAGCGTAGGAATGAAAATAAACGGCGCGCCTCAGGGCGAGCTGGCGCTGGCGGGTGCGTCTCTTATGTACGCGATGAGCGAATCCTCCTCGCCTAAAATCGCGCTTATAGCGGGCAAAGCTGTCGGCATGGCGTATGCTTCGATGGCTTCAAAGGCTGTGTGCGACCTCGTATACGCGTGGCCGGGCGCGGTTATCAGCGCAGTTGCGACGCCTATCGCCACACAGATGCTGCTTGGCGACGAGCTCACGGGCGCGGACGATCCCATAGCCAAGCGCAGCGAACTCGAAGAGAAGTACGAAAGCGAGATAGCAAACGCCGTAAACGCCGCCGCAAACGGCTACGTGGACGACGTGATCGAGCCCGCGAATACCCGCAGCGTACTTGCGCTGGCGCTTGAAATGCTTTCAGGCAAGCGCACGGCCAAAATCGCCAAAAAGCACGGCGTGATGCCTCTGTAAGGAGGAAATATGAGCATACTTGATAAACTGGGTTACGGCGGAATAACTACGGTCATCGGTATACTGATAGTCTTTACCGGACTTATTATCATCATAGCGATGCTTTACGTTATGTCTGCCGTATTCAAAGCGGTAGGGAAGAAAAAGGCTGCAGCTCAGGCGAATGCCGCCCCTGCGCCTGTGCCTTCAGCGCCTGCAATAACTGAGCCCGTACAAGAAGAAGCGTCTGACGATGCGGGCGAGCTGATAGCGGTCATCGCAGCCGCGATAGCGGCATTTGACGGCGGGAAAGCCCCTGTAAGGATTAAGTCTGTGCGCCGCATATCCGGCTGGAACAGCGCCGCGCGCACTGAGCAAGTATACAAATTCTGATTAATTGGAGGATATAACAATGCGTAAGTTTCAGATAACCGTAAACGGCACCGCGTATGAAGTCGAGGTCGAAGAATTGAGCGCCGGCGCAAGCGTAAGCGCCCCTGCCGCTCCCGCTGCCGCTGCTGCTCCTGCAGCTGCCAAGCCCGCCGCCAAACCCGCCGCCGCACCCGCCGGTGCCGAGGCAGTCAACGCCCCGATGCCTGGCAACATCCTGCAGGTCAAGGTGAGCGCGGGACAGTCCGTGAAGAAGGGCGACAATCTGGTCATCCTCGAAGCGATGAAGATGGAAAACGAGATCAAATCGCCCCGTGACGGAGTGGTCGCCTCGGTAGCCGTGACCAAAGGACAGTCGGTCAACACCGGAGATTTGCTTGTAAGCCTTAATTAATCCTTCCGGGAACAGGAGTTTACATTATGAACAAAAAGCAATTCCGTAATCGGTGCCTTATAATGGCGCTGGTATGTCTGCTGGCCTTTATAGGAGCGGCAATAGCGGAAGACATGACTGAGCAGAGTAAGCCGGCTTCTGAAAATACCCTGCAGATCGAAGCCATCGCTACTACTGTCGAGACCGTCGCAGTGTCTGAAAAGACTGATGAAAGGGAGCGCAACGAAGACGGCGATCCGGTCATAAACGTTTGGGGCGGAATAAAGGCGATCGCCAAATCCACCGCCTTCGCCAACGGCGAATGGGAACAGTATGTTATGATAGCGGTCGCTTGCCTCTTGCTTTATCTTGCGATAGTGCCTCAGTTCGAGCCGCTTCTGCTTTTGCCTATCGCGTTCGGCATGCTGCTTGCAAACCTGCCTCTGGCGGGACTGGGCAGCTATAAGGGTGCTTCATATACTTTCTACGATAATATCGAGGCTGCGCTCGTGGCAGCCAAAAACATGAATCTGACTTCCGCCGATATAGTGCCGCGTTACAACGAGGCGGTCGGCCTTATCCAGTATTCGCTCCAGACGTCAAACGGCGGACTGATGTACTATCTGTATAAGGGCGTTCAGCTGGGTATTTATCCTGAGCTCATATTCATGGGCGTAGGCGCGATGACGGACTTTGCGCCGCTTATCGCAAACCCCAAGAGCCTTCTGCTCGGCGCTGCGGCGCAGCTTGGCATATTCCTGACTTTTCTGGGCGCCAAACTGCTTGGCTTTACCGCCGCAGAGGCCGGAGCGATCGGCATTATCGGCGGCGCGGACGGACCGACTGCGATATTCGTCACGACGAATCTTGCGCCGCATCTGCTTGGGCCTATCGCCGTGGCTGCGTATTCGTACATGGCGCTGGTGCCTGTAATACAGCCGCCTATAATGAAAGCGCTTACAACCGAAAAAGAACGCAAGATACGTATGAGCCAGCTGCGTCCCGTCAGCAAAACCGAGCTTATCGTTTTCCCGATACTGGTTACGATTCTCGTATCGCTGCTGCTGCCTACCGCGGCTCCGCTTGTAGGCTGCCTTATGTTCGGAAACCTGCTCAGAGTATGCGGCGTAACGGAAAGACTGAACAAGACCGTGCAGAACGAGCTGTGCAATATAGTTACCATATTTCTCGGTCTCACAGTCGGCGCGACGACTACAGGTCAAACCTTCCTTACTTTGAATACTCTCAAGATTGTAGTGCTCGGCGTAGTCGCCTTCGGCTTCGGAACTGCGGGCGGCGTATTGCTCGCGAAGCTCATGAACAAGCTGACCGGCGGCAAGATAAACCCGCTGATCGGCTCTGCGGGCGTTTCGGCTGTGCCTATGGCCGCGCGCGTGTCCAATAAAGTGGGACAGCAATATGATCCGGGCAACTTCCTGCTTATGCACGCAATGGGACCCAACGTGGCCGGCGTTATCGGCTCCGCAGTCGCTGCGGGCGTGCTGATTTCGCTGTTTGCCTGATATTAACTGATAAAGGAGAAATTTTATGGGAAAGGTAATGATTACCGATACCATCCTGCGAGATGCGCATCAGTCTCAGGCGGCCACCCGTATGCGTACGGAGGATATGCTGCCTGCCTGTGGAATACTTGACAACGCCGGATATTATTCCCTCGAATGCTGGGGCGGCGCGACCTTCGACAGCTGCCTGCGCTTTTTGAACGAGGATCCGTGGGTGCGTCTGCGCAAGCTGCGCGAGGCGCTGCCCAAGACCAAGCTGCAGATGCTGTTCCGCGGACAGAACATACTCGGCTACCGCCATTATTCCGACGACGTCGTGGAAGAGTTCGTGCGCCTGTCGATTAAAAACGGCATAGACGTAATACGTATTTTCGACGCGTTAAACGACCCGAGAAATTTAAAGCCCGCCATCGATTCCTGCAAAAAGTACAACGGCATATGCGAAGTGGCGTTAAGCTACACCATTTCGCCTGTGCACAATGAGGACTACTTCGTTGAAAAGGCGCTCGAATTCGAAAAGATGGGCGCGAACAATATCTGCATAAAGGATATGGCGAACCTGCTGCTGCCGTATACGGCCTACAGCCTCGTAAAAAAGCTTAAGCAGGCTCTGAAGCCCGAAACGCTCGTGCATCTGCACACCCACAACACCACCGGCACAGGCGACATGGTAAACCTTAAGGCCATAGAAGCGGGCGTAGACATCGTGGATACCGCGCTGTCGCCTCTGGCGAACGGTACGTCCCAGCCCGCTACTGAGTCGCTCATAGCTACTTTGCAGGGCACCGAGTACGACACAGGTATCAACCTGACTGAGCTCACCAAAGCTACCGAGCATTTCCGCAAGGTGGCCGACAAGATGAAGGCGGACGGCATACTCGACCCGAAGGTGCTGAACGTAAACGTCAACACGCTTAAGTATCAGGTTCCGGGCGGAATGCTCTCAAACCTCATCAAGCAGCTTAAGGACGCCGGAAAGAGCGACAAGCTGGACGAGGTGCTCGCAGAGGTGCCACGTGTGCGCAAGGATTTCGGGTACCCGCCGCTCGTAACGCCTACCAGCCAGATAGTCGGCACTCAGGCTGTCATGAACGTAATTACCGGCGAGCGTTACAAGATGAATCCGAAGGAGTCGCAGGGGCTTATGCACGGCGATTACGGCCGTCTGCCCGCGCCTGTCAACGAGGACGTAAGAAAGCTCGTCATCGGCGACCGCAAGCCGATAACCTGCCGTCCCGTAGACGATCCCGAATACGGCGTGCAGCATCTTGAGGATTTCCGCAAGGAATGCGCAAAATGGTACACCCAGGAAGAGGACGTGCTTTCTTACGCGCTGTTCCCGCAGGTCGCCACGAAGTTTTTTGAGTACAGACAGGCGGAGCAGCTTAAGCTCGACACCAGCGTGCTCGATAAGAAAAACAACGTAATGCCTTTATAAAATAATAACATCACGCCGCATCGTTTATCGGTGCGGCTGTTTTTTCAGGAGGGATTTATGACACGTTTACCTGCGCTCCCGCTGATCACCTGCGACCCGTATTTTTCGGTCTGGATGCCCGCTGACAAGCTGACCGATACCGATACCGCACACTGGAGCAAGCGTCCGCTTCCGATATACGGAAGGATTACAGTCGACGGTAATACATACAGATTTCTCGGAAGCGGTAACGAGCCTGCGCTCGATACCAAAGATATAAGCGTCACGCCCTGCACGACTGCGGCTTTATACGAAGGCGGGGGAATAAATCTTGACGTTTCGTTCACTACGCCTATACTGCCCGACGATCTCGACAGAGCGTCCACGCCGATCACGCTGATAGAGCTGAAAGCAGTCTCATGTGACGGAAAAACGCACGATGTGCGCGCGGAGCTTGCGTTTTCGGACAAAATGTGCTATTTCGGGGACGAGAAGCCGGAAATCCATGCTTATCCGCTTTCGTATCCCGGCATAAGCATGAGCGCGATAGGGCAGATCAATCAGAAGATACTCTCGCATTCGGGCGACAGCGTTACGATAGACTGGGGTTATCTGTACGCCGCGGCGGACAGAGGAGAGGTCGCTTACGACGAAAACTGCCTTACCGTACGCGCGGACGCCAGCGTAAACGAAGATACTGCGTGCTTCAGATTTCTTGCCGGATACGACGACGTGGCGTCGATATTGTATTATGGGATTCCGTGTAAAGCGTGGTATGCAAGAAAGGGAAAAAACTTTGTAGACGCCATGCGGGAAACGATGAAGGAGTTCGACGACCTGCTTAATAGATGCGCTTCGCTCGACGAACAGATAGTCAAGGAGGCTTATGAAATCGGCGGGGAAGATTACGTGCTGATCACAAGCGCCGCATGGAGACACGTATTTGCCGCGCATAAGCTGATAGCCGACGAAAACGGCGAGATGATTTTCCTTTCAAAGGAAAACAATTCGAACGGCTGTCTTGCCACGGTTGACGTAAGCTATCCCTCGACGCCCATGTTCCTCAAATTCTGCCCTCAGCTCGTGAGCGCGATGTGCCGGCCTGTACTGAGATTTACGCGCATGCCGGTGTGGAGCATGTACGATTTTGCGCCGCACGATATAGGCAGATATCCGATCGCGGGCGGGCAGGTATACGGAAACAAAGGCACTATGGACGTAGGCAGACGCCCTGCGTATCAGCCGCCCTTCTACCTTATGAGCGGCGAAACCGAGCAGTACGATTTCAAGCGCCAGATGCCTGTCGAGGAAAGCGGAAACATGCTGATAATGATGTATGCCGCCGCATACTTTGGAGACAGTACGTCGCTTATCGAGCAGAACATGGATATCGCAGAAAAATGGGTAAAATACCTTATCGATTACGGCGAGGATCCCGGCAATCAGCTCTGCACTGACGATTTTGCGGGGCATCTTGCACATAATATAAACCTCTCCGCAAAAGCGATGGTGGGCGTGGCGTGTTACGGGCGTATGCTCGAGCTGATCGGAAAAGACGGAAGCATTTATAAAGAAAAAGCGAAGCAGATGGCGGGAAGCTGGCTTAAGCGCGCCTATTCGCCTGACGGCACGTACCTGACGTTCGACGGACAGGGCTGGAGCATGAAGTACAATCTTGCCTGGGACATCGCATTGGGGCTTGATTTGCTCGATGGCGAATTCTATGAATTTGAAACAAGATCGTATCTTAAGCGCATAAACGCATACGGGCTGCCGCTCGACAACCGCGCCGTATACACAAAGAGCGATTGGGAACTGTGGACAGCTGCGATGGCAAAGGACAAGAGCGTGCGAGAAGCGATCATGGCGCCTGTGGCGCGGTATCTGCGCGAAAGCGAAAGCCGCGTAGCGTTTTCGGACTGGTATTATACGGACAGCGGCAAGTACGTACAGTTTATTGCACGCAGCGTACAGGGCGGTCTGTTCATGCCGTTTCTGTGTGTAAAAAGCTGACGGTTTTTGCCGCATAACATAGGTTTCACAAGCAGTAAAAGCTGTAAAACAAAAAATCGCTTGCATTATTGCGGATTTGTGATATAATAAACGCAGTATGTGCTCAGCATATCATTAAGTATTACATAAGGGGAGAAGCAGATGAAAGACTACACCGCTAAGAATATTCGAAACGTGTCCGTACTTGGGCATGGCGGCGAGGGTAAGACTACTCTCGTCGAGGCACTCCTATATACGACCGGCGCAATCGACCGTCAGGGCAAGGTCGAGAACGGCACCGCCACCACGGATTACGATCCTGAAGAAATCCGCAGACAGATTTCCATTTCTGCTGCGCTTGCTCCCCTGGAGTATAAAGATACAAAAATCAATCTTATAGATATTCCCGGCTTCTTCGATTTTGCCGGCGAGATGATGGGCCCGCTTGCAGTAAGCGAAGGCGCGCTTATCACCGTGGGCGCCGTAAGCGGCCTTGACGTCGGCGCTGAAAAGGCGTGGACTCAGTGCGACAAGAATCACACTCCAAGAATGATCGTCATCAACAACATGAGCCGTGAAAACGCCAACTTCGAAAAGGCGCTTAAGACCGTGACCGACAAATACGGCACTCATATCGCGCCTATCGAGGTTCCCATCGTTGAGAACGGCCAGTTTACCGGCGTCGTCTGCGTGCTCGAGAACAAGGCGTTTACCGGTGAAGGCAAGACTCTGAAAGAGATACCGATCCCGGATTCCCTCGCAGACGAGGTCGAAGCCTCCCGCGAAGCCATAATGGAAGCCGCGGCGGGAGCAGACGAAGAGCTCATGGAGAAGTATTTCGAAAACATGGAGCTCTCGACTGAAGATACCATGCTCGGTCTCAGAAAAGGCATACGCGACGGCAGCGTTGTGCCGGTAGTGTGCTGTGACTCTCTGACCCGCGTGGGTCTCGGCAAGCTGCTTGACAACATCGTCGACCTGCTGCCTTCACCCGACGGCGAAGTAAACAAAGGTGTGAACCCGAAAACCGGCGAAGAGGAAAGCCGTGTTTGCGCTGAGGATCAGCCCTTCTCCGCGCAGGTCTTCAAGACTCTTGCTGACCCGTTCGTCGGCAAGCTCAGCCTGCTCAAGATAAATTCCGGCGTACTCACCGGCGATATGGTGCTCTATAACGCCAACGCTGAAAAGACCGAAAAGCCCGGCACTATCTACTACATGCTCGGCAAGAAGACCAATCCCGTCACCAAGGGCATGCCCGGCGACATCGTCGCGCTCGCAAAGCTCGTCAGCGTATCCACCGGCAATACGCTTTGCGATCCGAACAAGCCCATAAAGTACGCCGATATCGAATTCCCGGCTCCATGCATCTCGATGGCAGTATACGCCAAGAAAGCCGGCGAGGAAGACAAAATATTCTCCGGCCTCAACCGCCTGATGGAAGAAGACCCCACTATCACCGTCACTAAGGACGCGGAAACCACCGAATCCCTTATAAACGGTCTGGGCGAAACGCATATAGACGTAGTTGCGAAGAAGCTGGCCTCGAAGTTCGGCGTAGAGTGCATACTGCAGGATCCCAAGATTCCTTACAGAGAAACCATCCGCAAGAAGGTGGACGTCCGCGGACGCCACAAGAAGCAGTCCGGCGGACACGGCCAGTTCGGCGACGTCGTGATAGAGTTCCGTCCGAACGACGATCCTACGAATACCGATTTCATATTCGAGGACGCGGTTGTCGGCGGCGTCGTGCCGAGGAACTTCATCCCCGCAGTCGAAAAGGGCCTGCGCGACAATATAAAGAAGGGTGTGCTTGCAGGCTTCCCCGTAGTTGGACTTACTGCGAAGCTGCATGACGGCTCCTACCATCCGGTAGACTCCTCCGAAATGGCGTTCAAGACCGCTGCGCGCCTTGCATTCAAGCAGCTCGATCAGGCTTCTCCTGTACTGCTCGAGCCGATATATCACGTCGAAGTGCTTATTCCCGACGAGTACATGGGCGATATAATCGGCGATATCAACAAGCGCCGCGGCCGCGTAATGGGTATGGATCCCGTAGACGGACAGCAGTGCGTGAGCGCCGAGGTTCCTCAGAGCGAAATGTTCAAGTACGCCACCGACCTCAGAAGCATGACACAGTCCCGCGGCTCGTTTACAATGAGATTCGAGCGCTACGAGGAAGTGCCTGCTCAGGACGCAAAGAAGATCATCGAAAGCGCCAAGAAGGACGAGGAAGAGGAAGAATAATTTCACGCTTGATAAGAGGCGTCCTGCGGGATGCCTCTTTTTATGGAAAGGAGCTGTCTATGCTGAGAGTAGCGATGGCCGGCAAATGGCATGTGCATGCTGAAGGCTACGCAAAGAGCTTTAACGCACAGCCGGATTCGAAGGTTACTGCCGTATGGGACGATGACGCGCTTCGCGGAAAAGCGTGGGCGGCGACGCTCGGCGTTCCGTTTTATGACGACTACGAAGAAATGCTCGATAGCGGCGCGGCGGACGCGGTATGCATTTGCTCGAGCACAAACCTGCATAAGGAGCTTATGATCAAAGCCGCAAACGCAGGCAAGCATATTTTTACCGAGAAGGTAATGTGCCTCACGACGCGCGACTGCGACGAAGCTATCGAAGCAATCAGGCGCAATAACGTAGTATTCACTATATCCTTTCCGCACAGATGCTTTCCGGAAAACCTGTTTATCAAGAACGCTGTCGAAAGCGGAATACTGGGAGACATCACGCTGTTCCGTGTGCGCAACTGCCATAACGGCGCGCTTGCCGGATGGCTGCCTGAATACTGGTACGATCCTGTAACGACAGGCGGCGGCGCAATGATGGACTTGGGCGCGCATCCCATGTATCTGTCTGCGTGGCTGCTCGGAAAACCTGTAAGCATACAAAGCAGCTTCAGATATGTGACAGGCAGAAAAGTGGATGACGATTCCGCATGCATAATACGCTTCGAAAACGGAGCGACTGCCATAGCGGAGACGAGCCTGACAGCGCCCTTCACACCGAAGCTGTGCGAAATATACGGCACAAAAGGCGCGATACTTTCGGAAGACGGATATGTACGCATAAAGAGCGATACGCTCACTTCCGCCGAAAACAACGGCTGGATCGTGCCCGCGCTTCCAAAGGCGCTGCCTGAACCTATCAGGCAGTTTACCGACAGCGTGCTGTACGGAAAGCCGGTACTGTTTGGCACGGATGAAGCGCGGACGCTTACCGTGCTTATGGAAAACGCATACATCGCAGACAAAGAAAAGAGAGAGATACAGTTAAGCTGAAATGGCGCGCAGACGATCTTACGAAATGGATTTGACGAGCGGCAATCTGTGGAGTCAGATTATCGCCTACTCATTGCCGCTTATGCTTACGAGCTTTCTGCAGCTGATGTATAACGCTGCGGACAATATCGTCGTAGGCCGCTTTGCCGAGGACGGGGAAGCGGCGCTTGCGGCAGTATCCTCGACAGGTTCGCTTATAAACCTTATCGTAAATCTGTTTATCGGCTTGTCTGTCGGAACCAGCATAGTAGTTGCGCGGTATCGCGGGGCAGGCCGGCAGTGGGATGTAAGCCAGACCGTGCATACGTCCATGACGGTGAGCATTCTGTTTGGAATAATACTGCTTATCGTAGGCGTCGCATTTGCAGAACCGCTGCTTAAGCTGATGGATTCGCCGGACAACGTCCGGGGCCTTGCGGCTTTATACGTAAGGATATACTTCGCCGGAATGCCGTTCAATATGGCGTATAACTTTGCCGCCGCGGTACTGCGCGCAGTCGGCGATACGAGACGGCCTATGTACATACTCGTGTTCAGCGGTCTTATAAACGTGCTGTTCAATCTGTTCTTCGTTATAGCGCTGCACATGGACGTGGCGGGCGTAGCGCTTGCAACCATCATCTCTCAGGCGATTTCAGCCGTGCTCGTCGTATTTTGCCTTATCAAGAGCGAAGGAGATATTCATCTCGATTTAAGAAAGCTGCGCATAAACAAAGAAAAGCTCCTTGAGCTCGCCAAATGCGGCATGCCGGCCGGACTGCAGGGCATACTGTTTTCGTTCTCGAACGTAATGATACAGTCCTCCATCAACGAATACGGCAAAGCTGTCATGGCGGGAAACGGCGCTGCCTCAAACCTTGAGGGCTTCGTATACGCTACGATGAATACTCTGTATCAGGCGTGCCTCGCATTCACCGGACAAAATCACGGCGCGCGCAATTATAAACGGATCAGGAAAACGCTGGGCATCTGTCTGATTTACGTATTTGTGATAGGGCTCGTGCTCGGCAGCCTTGTAAGGCTTTTCGGCGAGGACCTGCTCGCGATATACAGACCGGACAGAGAGCCTGAGGTGATAAATGCGGGGCTTACGCGGTTGTCGGTCGTATGCGCCACATATTTCCTGTGCGGAATTATGGACGTGCTCTGCGGAAGTCTGCGCGGTATGGGCAAAACCATAATGCCGATGTTCGTTTCGCTCGCGGGCGCATGCGGGCTGAGAGTCATATGGATACTCACGATATACAAAATAATGCACACGCTCGCCTGGCTGTATGCGTCATATCCCGTAAGCTGGGCGATAACGGCACTGGTTCATTTCATATGCTTTTTGGCGGTATGCCGCAGCATGCAAAAAGACGGCGAATTTGAGCCACTAAGCCTAAGCCGCAAAAACGCAGCTCTGTTTTCACATATTAAACGTTTATAACTTGAATTAAAACAATATACATGGTATCATATACATATCAATATAAGGAGATGCACACATGAAAAAATACGATCTTATAACAGCGACAAGCATGGGCGTAAGGATCACTCCTGAAAACCAGCAGCCTGTCGGCATCGGCAACCGTTACATCATGCAGGCAACAAGCGCAGAAAGCAACGTGCTCAATATCTCCGCTTCTCTCGGCTTAAACACGAAGGTGCTTACCGCTTTCGTAGCGGGCAGCCCTATAGCCGCGTTCATCAAGGGCGAGCTCAGACGCAGAAATATCGATTACGAGGGACCTGAAGTAGAGCAGGGCGGCCCCTGGGGCTACAGGCATCAGTTCAATATCGCAGATACCGGCTTCGGCATGAGAGGTCCGCGTGTGCATAACGACAGAGCGGGCGAGGTCGGCAGAACGCTCAAAGCAAAAGATTTCCAGTTAAAGCGCATATTCGCCAAGGACGGCGCCCGTATGATGCACATATCCGGATTGTTTGCGGCGCTTTCGCCTGAGACCGGAAAGCTGTGCCTTAAGCTTTCCGAGCTTGCCAAGGCGAACGGCACTAAAATCAGCTTCGATCTGAACTATCGCGCTTCCTTCTGGAAGGGACGCGAAAATGAGCTTCGCGATATCTTCTCGCAAATCGCTTCCCGCAGCGACATCCTTATCGGCAACGAGGAGGATTTCCAGCTGGCGCTCGGCATCGAAGGCCCCGAGGCCGGAGGAAAAGGACTCGCAGGAAAGATAGAGTCCTTCAAAGAGATGATTTACAGAGTAAAGGAAGCTTATCCGAACGCTTCATATTTCGCCACCACGCTGCGCGAGGTCGTTAACGTGAATTCGCATATGTGGGGCGCCATACTTTACGCAGACGGCGAATGGTATATAGAGGAGCCGCGCGAGATACCCGTGCTCGACCGTATCGGTGGCGGAGACGGTTTCGTGGGCGGTATGCTGTATGCCTGCCTTAAGGATATGCCTGCCTCAGACTGGGTCAAATTCGGCTGGGCGACCGGAGCGATGGCTGTTACAATGCTTGAAGACTACGCTACTCCAGCTGACGAGGAGCAGGTATGGTCAGTCTGGAAGGGCAACGCACGAGTAAAGAGATAAGGAGAAGCATTATGAAAAAGCTTGCGGATATAGGCCTTATTGGTCTTGCGGTCATGGGTGAAAACCTGGTAATGAACATGGAATCCAAAGGCTTTACGGTAGCGGTGTTCAATCGCACCACGAGTAAAGTCACGAATTTCGTAGAGGGAAGGGCTGCCGGCAAAAACATAATCGGCTGCTATAGCTTAAGCGAGCTGGCGGACAACCTCGCCAAGCCCCGTAAAGTGATGATCATGGTGAAGGCGGGCGAGGCGGTTGACAGCATGATAGAGCAGCTTCTGGGCGTGCTCGAGCCCGGTGACATAATAATCGACGGCGGCAACTCGCATTTCCCGGATACCGCGCGCCGCACTGCATATGTTGAATCAAAGGGATTGCTGTATATCGGCACGGGCGTGTCCGGCGGCGAAGAAGGCGCGCTCAAGGGTCCCAGTCTGATGCCCGGCGGTTCGCCCGCCGCATGGGAGCATGTAAAGCCCATATTCCAGTCGATCTGCGCGCACGTGAACGGCGAACCCTGCTGCGACTGGGTAGGCGAAAACGGCGCCGGTCATTTCGTAAAAATGGTGCATAACGGCATAGAATACGGCGATATGCAGCTGATCTGCGAGGCGTATCAGCTCATGCGCGATTACCTTGGCATGACGACGGACGAAATGCACGAGGTTTTCAAAAAATGGAACGAAGGCGTGCTCGACAGCTATCTCATAGAAATAACCACAGATATCCTTACCAAGAAGGATACTGACGGCGAGCCGCTGATAGACAAGATACTCGATACCGCAGGACAGAAGGGCACGGGCAAGTGGACGGCGATCGCCGCGCTTGACGAAGGGATGCCCCTGACGCTCATCGGAGAAGCCGTGTTCGCGCGCTGCCTTTCGGCAATCAAGGAAGCGAGAGTTGAAGCCTCCAAGGTACTTAAAGGACCTGACTGCCGCTTCACCGGAGACAAGGAAGCGTTTATCGAAAACATCAGGCAGGCGCTGTATGCGGCTAAGATAATATCGTATGCGCAGGGCTACGCGCTCATGCGCGCCGCCGCAAAGACCTACGGCTGGAATCTCAACTACGGCGGCATCGCGCTTATGTGGCGCGGCGGCTGCATTATCAGAAGCGTGTTCTTAGGCAAGATCAAAGAAGCCTACGACAAGAATCCTGCGCTTGACAATCTGTTGCTTGACGAATATTTCGCTGGTGAGATTCAGGCGTGCACGGACGGCTGGAGAAACGTTTGCGCAAACGCGTGTCTGGGCGGAATACCGGTGCCCGCGATGACCAGCGCGCTGTCTTACTATGACGGTATACGCACTGCCCGCATGAGCGCAAATCTTCTGCAGGCGCAGAGAGATTACTTCGGAGCGCATACTTACGAGCGCGTCGACAGGCCGCGCGGAGAGTTCTTCCATACCGACTGGACGGGTCACGGCGGAAATACGACCGCCAATACATACAACGCTTAAGGAGAGACGCTTATGATAGGTCGTTCCGCTTATGCGCTGACTGAAGACGGCTTTAACGACAGTCAGATACGCACACTGCTTGAGCAGTCTCTGACGGACGTACGTACTTCGCTCCGGAAGGTGCTGCTGCTGCCGCCGGACTACACGCGCTTTCATTCAAATGCCGGCAGAATAACCTGGCATCTGTATGATATGTTCAAAAACTACTGCGAAGTGGATATCATGCCCGCGCTGGGCTCTCATGTGCCCGTAACGCAAAGCGAGTGGGAAGCCATGTTCGGCGATATACCGTTCGAACGCATGATAGTTCATTCATGGCGCAACGACGTCATTAAAATCGGCACAGTGCCTTCGGAATATGTAAAGCAGATATCCGAAGGCCTCGTCGAAGATCCAATCGACGTCGAAGTGAACAGGCGTTTGCTCGATCCGTCCTATGATCTTATACTTTCGATCGGACAGGTCGTACCGCATGAAGTCGTGGGTATGGCAAACCGCAACAAAAACATATTCGTCGGCTGCGGCGGAGCTTCGATGATCAATTCATCTCATATGCTCGGTGCATTTTATGGCCTTGAACGCATAATGGGCAAGGATCATACGCCTGTCAGAAACGTTTTCGACTACGCAGAGGAGCATTTCCTGCAGCAGATACCTCTTAACTACATACTGACCGTAACCACTGCGCCGCAGGGTAAAATCCGTACGCACGGACTGTTTATGGGCAGGGATCGCAGGTACTTCGAGGACGCAGTCAAGCTTGCGCAGGAAAAGAATCTGAACTTCGTCGACGAGCCGTTCAGTAAAGTCGTAGTGAACCTTGACGCGAAGGAATTCAAGTCCACCTGGCTTGGAAACAAGAGCGTATACCGTACGCGCATGGCGATCAGGGACGGCGGCGAGCTTATTGTGCTTGCGGGCGGCGTCGACAAATTCGGCGAGGACAAAGCGATAGATTTGCTGATACGCAAGTACGGCTATTGCGGACGGGAGCGGGTGCTCAGGCTTGTTAAGGAAAATGAAGACCTGAGAGCTAATCTTTCCGCCGCTGCGCACCTGATCCACGGCTCTTCCGACGGACGCTTCTCGATAACCTACTGCACCAAATTCCTTTCCAAGGAAGAAGTCGAAGGCGCCTGCTACGGCTATATGCCCTACGACGAGGCAGTAAAGATGTACGATCCGAACAAGCTGAAGGACGGTTACAACACGCTTGAAAACGGCGAACAGATCTACTACATCTCGAACCCGGCGCTTGGCTTGTGGGCGGACAGGAAAAAATTCTGATCTGGAGACAGGGGGCAGGTAGAACGCCTGCCCCTTAATGCTTATGAAGAACGAAAACAAAAAAGAAGAGCTTATCAAAGCCGGAAAATTTACACTGTTTTCAGCCAGCGCGGCAATAATCGAAGAGGGCACGTATCAGCTGCTGACCAAAGTAACCTTCATGCGTAGCTTGATCGACAAATGCGCCGTTCAGCTTGGAAATGCGGCGTGGTTAAATAAGCTCATCGGCGTTTTCGGCGGCAGGCAGGGCGAAGCGTTAAGCGCAGAGTCGATTGCTTATTTTATAGGACTTGTGCTATCTGTTGTGTGGAATTTCACGCTGAACAGAAAATTCACTTTCAAATCCGCCTCAAACGTCGCCGTGGCGATGCTTAAGGTATTTTTATTCTATCTTGTGTTTACTCCGCTATCCACGCTGTTCCATAATTACCTTGTAAGCCGCGGCTGGAACGACGACGTGGCGACCGTCGTAAACATGCTTATCAACTTCGTTACCGAATTTCTGTATCAAAAGTACTTCGTATTCAGGGATTCGCTCAAGAAGGCAGAGAACCCGGACGCGTGAGATCCTTTACCCACTTATACTTGCGGTAGTGGATCATCACCCAGGGGATTTTGCCCACTTCGTCAAGGCAGGTGCAGGCATATACGACAGCGACGGGCCACCTGAAATACATGCCCGTCCACGCAAGCGGCACTGCTATGCACCACATCGTTGCGACAAGCGAATATGCGTCGAACATCGTATCTCCGCCGCAGTAAAATATGCCGTTAATAACGATCGTATTCACGCAGCGGCCTATCATGTACAGACCCATGATAAGCATCATGCTGCGCAGATGCGTTTTTGCTTCCGGCGAAAGCTTGACCAGCAGCATAAGCAGCGGAGTAAGCGCGAACATTATCAAAGCGGACGCTATACCGCAAATGTAACTTATATACAGCATTCTGTTTCCGTAGGTTTTTCCTACATCCAATCTGCCTGCGCCAAGCTCGTTTCCGACGATAATTCCGCCTGCCGCCGCAAGACCGTTGCATGCGCAGCAGACAAGGTCTCTTACTACTGCAGCTACAGCGTTTGCCGCGGCCGCAGGCGTGCCCATATGTCCCATGAAAGCGGTATATGACGTAAATCCTACGCCCCAAAGCAGACTTGACGCAAGCATAGGCAATACGCATTTGGCAAAATCACCGTATATATAGCCGTATAAATGCAACATGCCCTTGAACGTAGGCTTAATGAAACCGGGTCTGCGTGAATACACGATGCAGGCGGCAAGCTCTATAATGCGCGCGGCAAGCGTGGCAAGCGCCGCGCCGCGCACTTCCATTTTGAGAATATAAATGAATACCGCGTTCAGAACGATGTTGATTATTACGGCTGAAATCGATATGCGCGCGGATATGTCGGCGTGCTCGCTTACCTTCATTACTCCGAGATAGCACTGCGAGATGCCCGTAAGCAAGTACGACCAGGCAGCGATACGCAGGTATTTTTCGCCCTCGGATATAAGCGCCTCCTCGTTTGTGAATATAAGCATCAGCGTGCGCGGCGTGAACAGGCACACTGCCCAAAACGCCAGCGAAACCAAGAAATTTATGCGCAGTATTACGTGAAATATATCGCTTACTGTCTGTTTGTCGCCCTTTCCCCAGTATTGTGCGCCGAGTATCGTGCAGCCTGCGACCACCGAGGACAGGATCATATTCTGAATGAACTGGACCTGCGTAGCCTGAGAGACTGCGCTCATAAGATTCTGTTCAAGGCTGCCCAGCATAAGCGAGTCGGCTGCCGCGACTGCGGCGAGCATAAAGGACTGCAGCGTGATGGGCAGTGTCAGCTTTATAAGCTTCGACAAAAACACTTTATCGCGAAACGAGTCTGTAAGCGCGGAAGGGAGACGCAGCTTGTTCATACGAAAGCTCCTGAGTTTTGATAAGCGTATTATATAATAAGTATTGTATATTCAATTTACATCGCAGTTAATTTTATATACTCCGACCGATAACATAACATTGATAGCGGTATAATGAGAATAACACTATAATCCTGCCGTGGAGGATACTGATATGCAAAAAACGGGCGGTATGACGCGTGATCTCACAAGCGGAAACGTGGTTAAGCAGCTGCTTGAATTTGCTTTGCCGCTTTTCGTTTCCAATGCGCTTCAGGCGGTATATAATCTGGTGGACATGGTGGTAGTCGGCAACTGCATCGGACGCCCGGGAATGTCAGCAGTGTCTATCGGCGGCGATATACTGCACTTTCTGACTTTTCTGGCAATGGGGTTCTCTTCTGCCGGACAGGTAATCATCGCTCAGCAGGTGGGCGCGAGGGAGAACGAAAAGCTGCGTCATACTATAGGCACGCTGTTTACGATTCTTTTGGGCGCTTCTCTGGTTATATCAGGTATCTGCTTCGCGTTCAAATATAATATCCTGTCATGGCTGAAAACGCCGGCGGGACTTGTTCATACATATACGATGGACTATACCGTTACCTGCATATTCGGCCTGTTCTTTATATACGGATATAACGTAGTAAGCGCGATACTGCGCGGCATGGGCGACAGCAGAAGGCCGTTCATGTTTATCGCCGCAGCCGCCGTTATCAATATAATCCTCGATATACTGTTTGTCAAATATTTCGATATGAAGGTATTCGGCGCGGCGCTTGCCACTGTTATAGGGCAGGGCGTCAGCTTTATCGCCTCGATAGTGTATTTATATATAAAAAGAGATAAATTCGGCTTCGATTTTAAGCCCGCGTCGTTCGTGCCGGAGAAGGAAGCCTCAAGGCGGCTCGTGTTCCTTGGAATACCTATGTCGATTCAGTCCGCGGCAGTGAATTTTTCAAAAATCGTGCTCACCGCATGGATAAACAACCAGGAGATTATAACCGGCATCGCATATTCGGCCTTGGGTGGAGTGTATAATAAAGTAAATATGATGGCAGGCATCGTCTCTAATTCGTTTACTACAGCCGGCAGCAGCATGATAGGGCAGAACATAGGCGCGAAGAAATACGAACGCGTGCCTGTTATATTAAAAAGCGTGCTGATGTTCGGAATGATAATGGCGGTCACGGTTTCCGCGGCGCTCGTAGCCTTCCCGGACACGATATTCGGTATATTTACTGACGATACAGAGGTTACGGCGCATACCGGAATACTTATACTGCCGATCATAATAAACATGTTCGGCGCCGCGACACGCGTTATGGCGTTTTCGATAATAAACGGTTCCGGCAATACACGGCTTAATCTTGCGGTCGCGCTCGTCGACGGGCTGATAAGCAGGATAGGGATAGCGTACCTGTTGGGCGTAGTGTTTACGCTTGGCTGTAAGGGCTACTGGCTTGGAGACGCACTCGCGGGCTTCGTTCCGTTCGTTATCGGAATGACGTATTTCCTGACCGGCAAATGGCGCAGAAGAGAATAAACGAATCGCTCGCCATGCGCCGAACAGTTCTATCTTAGAGAAAGCGAATACCACGCCTGCGGTCGTTTACCGGCAGACGTGGTATTTATATGGTTTGGTTTTGCTTAAAGCTTGCCGAGAGTGCGCGTCTGTCCTGCCATCTGTTTTTGGCGCGAGCGCATAACTACGTTCATGACCAGTCCCAAACATCCCATATTGGTCAGATAGTTCGAGCCCCCGTAGCTGATAAAGGGCAGAGGTATGCCTGTGACAGGGAGTATATTCAGTATCATGCAGATGTTTTCGAATATATGGAACATGAACATGGCGGTTACGCCGATAATTATGTATTCTCCGAATACATCCTGCGTGTGCAGAGCATGATAGATAAGCCTGCCGAGGAATACGACAAATGCTGCAAGCAGCGACATAGCGCCGATAAAGCCGAACGACTCGCAAACGATCGCAAAGCAGAAGTCCGTATGGTCGTCGGGTATAAAGCCCAAAGACGCGAAGGAGCCCTGAGATACCAGACCCTTGCCGATCAGACCTCCGCTTCCGACCGCTATCTTTCCGTTGGTTACCTGCATCGCTTCGTCCGCATACTGCTCCGGATTAATCCACATGAGTATTCGCGTAAGCCTGAAAGAATCCGAAGCGGTATTAAGCCAGTACCACAGCGGTATCGCAAGCGCGATGACTATCGCGATAACGGCATATATAAGCTTGCGCTTCGTGCCGGAAATATAAATTAACACGATGTACACTACGACGTAAACGACGGCCGTGCCGAAGTCAGGCTGGAAAAACACCAGCACGGCGGGCACTCCCAAAAAAACGAGAGTCGGCCAAAGCTCGCGGAAATTGCTGATCGGAGCTTTGCGCTGTGAAAACAGCTTCGCAAGGGCGATAATCATTATTATCTTTCCGAATTCGGAGGGCTGAAGGCTGCGCTGACCGAGAGTAGAGCTCTGCGTATTGACTGCGAAGAACGCGGACATACCTCCGCGGCCGGCTTCGACCGTGAGCACCAGCAGCAGTATAAGTATATTTGCGAGGTAAAGTATCTGTGCGTATTTCCCGTATAAATGGTAATCGAGCAGCGTTATCGAAAACATGAATACTGTGCCCAAAGCTATCCAGATCAGCTGCAAGCGCGCATACGTGACCGGATGGGCACCCAGAATATTTAACAGTCCCGTCACTTCGGTCTGAGTCGCCGAAGAGGTGGCTGAAAAAATGGCCACTACTCCGAACAAGGAGATCGCGATGACAAGACCAAACAGAAGCCAGTCGAAATTTTTGAACAGACCGGGCTTGTATGAGTTCTTTTTGATATCTGCTGTAAGCTGCTTGAAGCCGTCCCTGCGGAACTGCTTAAACAGCCATCTGATCAGCTTTTGCATGCGCTTTCCTTTCCGAAACCGGTTTTGATGCGATGAATAAGGCTTTCGTGCGGGGGTCTGTATCTTACGTTTTCTCCGAGTATGCGTCTGACAGTGCGTTCAAACGCATCGCCGGCGGCTGTTTCATATTCGATGATAGGCTTGCCGCCCGCGATCATGCGCGAAACCTTTGGGTCCTCCGGTATGAAGCCCAGCACAGGCAATTCCATCCGGCGCACACATTCGTCGAGCGAAACGGCGGGCTTACGGCCTATGCGGTTTACGATAAGCTGTATATCGGTTACCCCCTCGCCGGTAAGCAGCTGAAAAGCGCGTTCGCCGCTGCGCAGGGACACGTAATCAGGCGTAATCACGAGTATCGCACTTTCCGCAGCCGATACGGCGTTTCTGAAGCCGCGCTCTATACCAGCGGGACAATCGAGAATTATGTAATCGTATGTATCCTTTAAGGTGGCGAACAGCGCCCTTACGTCCTGAGGCTTGATGGCGGAGGAGCCGATATTCTGAGACGCGGGCAGCATGTAAAGACCGGGCCGTCTTGAAACCTCAAATACGGCCTGTTCACATGTACAGATACCGTCAAGCACGTCGTTTAGATCAAACACGAGCTCGTTTTCCGTGCCGAGCATTAGATCGAGGCTTCTGAGACCTGTGTCCATATCGATGAGCAGTATTTTTCTGCCGTCAAATGCAAGGCCGAAGGCGATATTCGCGGCTATCGTGGATTTTCCCACGCCGCCCTTTCCGGAGGTCACTACGATTATTTTTCCCATATTTCCTCCCGTCAGTCCGCAAGAGAGTTGTCGCTGACAATCGTGTTTGCTTCGGTATAATTCAGCGAGTCGAGATAATACTCGATAGTCGTTATGGCGGCCTGCGAAGCATACGCGCCCGCGTAGCCGTTCTGTATGTAGACTACGACGACGATTTTCGGTTCCTCTACCGGAGCGTAGCACACAAGCCACGAGTTATTCTCCAGGTCGAGCTCGGTACGCTGCGACGTACCGGTTTTTGCTGCGATAGGGTATTTTGCGTTTTTGAACTGATCCGCGGCGGTACCGTCGTTCTCTATCGAGGTAACTTCTTCCATTCCTTTATGTATTGCGTCGAAGTATGCCTGACTTGTGATTATACGGTTAGCGACGACGGGGTCTTTCTCATGCACCACGTTGCCTTCCGCATCGATTATTTTATCGATGATCTGCGCGTCGTACACGATGCCGTTGTTTGCTATTGCGCTTACGTAACGGGCTACCGCGATCGGCGTCACCTGCGTAACGGACTGACCGATGCCGACCATTATGGTTTCGGTGGGTGTCCATTTAAGGTCGTTTAAGTAAGTGTTTATGGTATTGACCATAAAGTGCGAGGATATATAGTTCGAAGGAAGCTTGACGTCGTAGAGGAGTATCTCACGTATCGCGGGAAGCCATTCGGCTTTCGTCTCATAGGACGTTACGATATTCAGCATTTTCGTTGCGATGTCGTCGAGGAATTCGTCGCTGTATTCAGTGCCTCTGTCCGCTGCCACCCTTTGCAGAAGCCTTTTTATCATGGCGGCGGCTATCTGCGGCTTATATGTATACTGATCGTCGATCGAACGGCTCGGGTCGTAAAGCGTGGATTGATTGCCGACGAAGCTCGTCGATTCGCTCGGCAGCTCTATATTGGTTTTTGTAGTCAGGCCGAGCGCAGCCGCCCATTTCGTCAGGTTATTTGAGCCGAGACGATATGAAACCTCGTAAAAGAAATAGTTGCAGCTGTTTTTGAGTGCCTCGACTATAGTCTGATTCGCGTGCTGATAGCGCTTCGATTCGCTTATCCAGCAGCGCGGATGATACGAGGTATCCGTGCCTTCGTTTACATATTCGCCGCCGTCCGATATACGCTCCTTAAGCGTGATCGCGCCCTCGGAAAGCCCGCCAAGCGATGTGACGAGCTTGAATATCGAGCCGGGAGTATCCTTGGCTGAGATCGCGCGGTTGAAAACCGGGTTGCGCGTGTCGTTTGCTATTACTGACCATCCGCCCGGGTCGACCGAAGCGCCTTCGAATATACTCAGATCAAACGTCGGATACGAGCACATACCGAGTATCTTGCCGCTGTTTGGGTCCATGGCGACCATAGCGCCCGTCTGAGCAAGCGAGACCTCGTAGCTGTTTTCGGCATAAAATGCAAGCGTCGCCGAGTTTCGCTGATTCCATTTGATACCCTCGGAGGTCTGCGCGTAGAGTATATCGTACTGCTTGTCGTGAATATCTGCGATGACCTCCTCCAGCGCCTTCTCCATAACTGCCTGAAGAGAGGTGTCGATCGTAGTGACTATACTGTTGCCGTCAGTCGGAGCAATGTACGAAAGCTCGCGTATAACGGCGCCGCGCGTGTTTATTTCGACTACCTGCTCGCCCTGACGGTACGCGACGTAAGGAGATATCTGGTCTTCCATTGAGTATTCAAGACCGGTAGCGCCCACCTGCGCGTCGGTAGGATAGCCGAGCTCTCTGTAGCTGGCAAGCGCGGTGGCGGAGGTGATCCTGCTCACATAGCCTATAACATGCGCGGCAAGCGAATCGAAGGGATAGACCCTCGTCGAGCTTTCCTGAACTGACATGCCCTCAAGCTCAAGCGAACGCACCTCGATTTCGGCGACGGTCTCAAAGCCGACGTCATATGCGATCGTAACGGGCGTAGAGTTGAAGTTGTTCATGCGCGAGGCCTGCCAGATAGTAAGTATCTTAAGCTTGTATTCTTCGCTTATGTCCTCGGGCACACGGTAATTTGTGCACAGCGTGTCGAACAGCTTTTCAAGCGGATAGCGGTTTCTGTTTGGCAGATAGAAATTGTTGCGCCATTGAGTTTCGCGCGTCTCGGCTACAGTCTCGCTCGTGGTGTTGAAATTCCACTGCCAGGCACCGCTTTCGTCCCTCTTCAGCCAAAATTCAGTTTCCGGATCGAGCGTTTTTTTGCCGTTTGATTCGATCAGAAGTATGGTCTGATATATCGAAGAGGTATATGCCTCGCGGTCTGCGCTGCTGCTTCTGGTAGGATCGCGATAGAACTGGATGTTGTAGGACGACTGGTCGTACGCAAGCGGTATCATGTTTTTGTCGTAGATAGTGCCGCGCGTGCCGTACAGCTTTATAGTCTTTGTGGACTTGTTTTCGGCTTCGGCCAGATAATCGTCGCCGCGCACGATCTGCATGGTGTACAGACGTACCGTGATCGCTATGACAAAAAGCGCTATGATCACGCACAAAACTCTGTAGCGGCCAATATTTTTAAGCTTCATTTATCTTCCCTTCTGTTTTCTTCTGTTCAGCATGCCTATACGTTCCGGCTTCAAAATGCGCACGCAGGGTATGTACAATAACTGAACCAGCACTAACGCCGCTATCGTCCTTATGCCCGCTGCGCCCAGTCTTGACGCTGCGAAATACCCTGCCTCGAAGTAGAGGGCGAACAGCATACTCAGCTCATACAGCACAAATGTAACCAGCGGGGGTATCACCGTGACGAGCGAGGGCCTGGTGCGCGAGGAGATAAAGCCTGCGATGATCGCCGCGAAGGTATACGCAAAGGATATAAGTCCCGGGGGATAATACACGGTTATATCTCCGAGTATTCCGCATACGGCCGCGTATACCATGGCGCGAGTGCCGCCCATTACCGTGCTTATGAGTATTATATTCACAAGACACAGTCTCGGCACATACTGCACGTCGATTCCAGTGAACGGCAAAACCGACATGTCCATGAACAGTCCGAGCAGTGTGAACACTATGCAGAATACACGTCTTCTTGTGCGCATGCAAGGCCTCCGTCAATCCTTGAGCCATTCGGCTTCAGGCACAGGCTTGGTAGGACGTGGGGTAGGCGTAGGCGCAGGTGTCACGTTCGGATCGGGTGTGGGCGTGGGATAGCTGTATACCGCATTGTCGTCGACGACCGATTTAGTTGCATAAGAGTAGATATCCGACGTAACGGTCGGAGCGGGCGTTATGATCGGCATGGGCGTCGGGGTCGGTACGGGCGGCAGCTCGTCTATCGTTTCGATCTGCTCGCGCAGCACGAAAACTTCTTCTATGGCCGTAAAGCTGACTGCCGGCTTGACTGAAACGTATTTGTCCGAGGTTTCGCCGGACCTGCTCACTCCGATGACGGTGCCTATATAAATGCCCTTGGGAAAGCGCGAATCCAGACCGCTCGTATATACCTCGTCGCCCACTCTTACGTTTGCGAGATTGGAAAGATAGTACATACGGCATTCGACCTCGCCGCCGTCTGATTCGGTATAGCCCTGCAGCATACCGTTGTCGCGCGTGCGGCCGATGAGCGAGGCTACAGAGGAGCGCGGGTCTATTATGGATATGACGGTGCAATAGTTGTAGCCGACGGTATTCACGCGGCCTATGAGGCCGTCCGCGTTAACTACCGCCATGTTTCTCGAAATACCGTCGTTTTGCCCTTTGTTTATCGTAAAGGTACTGAACCATACGCCCATGTCCTTTGCTATCACCTTTGCGTAAACAGGCGACAGCGCTTCGTATTCGGCCTGAGCGCCCAGCATTCTCTGCGCTTCCTCGTAATTGCGTTCGAGCTCGTCGTATGACTGAAGCTCGATCTTCAGCAGCTCGTTTTCGAGCCTGAGCTCTTCAAGCTCGCTCTCCGTAGAAGTGGCAGAGGTTCCGAACCAGCTTCTGAAAAATGCCGTTATGCCGGTAAACGCGCGCTGCACAGGGGATACTATAGTGCCGAGGCTTTTGCCTATAACGCTGCTGTCGTCGGAAAAAAAGCTGCCGAGTATCACGAGGACTATGAATATCGCAAGCAGCGACAGTATGAGATTGCGTACGGGATGCAATTCTCGCCGCGGCTTTGAAGCGCTGCTGGTTAAACGTTTTTTGCTGTTTGGCATTTTCGGTCTCCGGGTTTGTTAGATTTCGTAAGCTGAATACGCGTTCATCACACAGCGAAGGAGTCTGTCGTCGTTTGCAAGCATAAATGCGCCGCGTACTGTATCGAATGCGGACTCGTCCGATTGATAGACGTCGAGCCCCGTCTCTGCTTCGAGCTTCTGCGCAAGCGAGTACAGCATGCTGCCGCCGCCGGTCAGGGCTATGCCGCTTTTCAGTATGTCGCTTGTGAATTCGACGGGTATATTGCACAGCGCGTCGCTGATGGAATCGATTATCGCGCTTACAGGCGTCTGCAGCGCCCCCGCGATTTCGCGTGCGGAAACGGACGCGGTAAGAGGACGTCCCGTCTTTACCGAACGTCCGCTCAGCGTTTGGGTCATATCGGTTTCGGGAGTCACTGCGCTGCCCATCTGCTCCTTAAGCTCGCACGCGACGGCCTCCGATATGAGAAGACCGGTGTTTTTGCGCACATAGTCGCATATGACCTTGTCAAATTCGTTGCTTCCGCGCTTGAGGCCGCGGCTCAGTACGACGCCGCCAGAGCTGATAACCGAGATTTCGGTTATGTGCGAGCCTATCGACACCACGAGGCTCGCTTCGGCCTTCTCAACGTGCCGTTTGAGCGCGACTGCCGCAGCTACGGGCGCCTGTATGACGGTTATATGCTTGGCGCCGGTAAGCTCGGCCGCAGTTGCAAGAGCGGTACGTTCGACCTTCGTGGCCATGCAGGGCACGGTGAGATAAAGCCTGCTTTTATCGACGAGCTTACGCCTGCCGCTCGCTTTTTCTATTGAGGACAGTAAAAGCAGCGCGGCAGTTTCGGTGTCGGCGACTGCGCCGTAGGAAATGGGCGAGACGACCAGCGCTTCGTCGCTGCTACGCCCCTCAAGGCGCTTCGCTTCGTCGCCCAGCGCATATACCTCTCCCTGACGTACCGCGTCGACCAACGCGCAGCTTGCGGATTTGTATACGTCGGAAGCTTTGTCTAATATTATATATGTATTGGTGCTGCCCATATCTGCGGCTATTCCGCCGCTAAATGAAATGGCTGGCATGTACCGACCTCCGTTAAATCAGATTAATCAGCTCGGAAAAGCGCTCAGAGGGGAATCCTACGATATTGTCGTATGAACCCTCGTATTTTTCGACGAACGCTTTTGCTCCGCCCTGTATCGCATAAGCGCCGGCTTTGTCGAGCGGTTCGCCTGTCCGGGCGTAAGACAGGATTTCCTCCGCGCTCAGATTTCTGAAATACACCTTAGTGCATACGCAGTCGCAAAGGCAAGTGTTCGTCTGCGTATTTATCAGGCAAATCCCGCTTAATACCTCGTGTGCGCGTCCGCTCAGAAGCGTAAGTATTCTGACGGCGTCACCTGTATCTGCAGGCTTTCCGAGCGCATGTCCGTCAAGCGCGACAAGCGTGTCCGCGCCGATGACCACAGCGTCCCGTTCCGACGCGGCTACTGCATGCGCTTTTCGTTTGGCAAGCTCGGTTACGATATCGCGCACGCTGCCGCGCGCGTCGTCTTCGCGTACGTCCGAGACGCGTATTTCGAACTTGTAGCCAAGGCGGGCAAGTATCTCCCTGCGGCGTGGCGAACCGGATGCCAATACGATACGTAAATTACTGTTCATTATAATACCTTTATTTTTGATCTTTGTTATTATAGCACAAAAGCTTGCCGATGTATAGCGTATACTTCTTTTATAACCGAAAATAAATCGTTATAACGAAATTTCGAAAAATATAACGTGACAAAAGAGCTGCGATATTGTATAATAACGTGTAAGCCGCTCCGGAGTGGCCTTAAAGTTGCGCAAGCGCTGCCTCGTCCGGGCGAGATTGATGTATGGGAGGTGCAACGCGTGTACGCAGTCATAAAGACAGGTGGCAAGCAGTACCGCGTCCAGCAGGGCGACGTGATTTTTGTTGAGAAACTCGATGCTCAGGCGGACGAAACGGTATCTTTCGAAGCTTTGCTTATCGGCGACGGCGACAATGTAAAGATCGGCGCTCCGGTAGTCGAGAATGCAAATGTCGAAGGCAAGGTCCTCGCTCAGGGCAAGGGTGCGAAGATAATCGTTTATAAGTACAAGGCCAAGAAGAACGAGCGTAAAAAGCAGGGTCATCGTCAGCCTTACACTAAGGTTGAAATCACAGCCATCAACGGCTGAATCGTATGACCGAGGTCACTTTTTTCAGGCGCGGTGACGGCAAGTGCACAGGCTTCAGAGCCGTGGGGCACGCCGGATACGCAGAGAGCGGAAGCGATATAGTCTGCGCAGCAATATCGGCGCTCACGCAGAGCGCGGGCGAAGGTATTGCAAACGTAGTAAAAGCCGATGTCAGCATAAAGACGGACGAAAAGAAAGGGCTGTACGAGGTTCTTTTAAAGGACGCACAAAGCAAAACGGCGCTCGACAACGCTCAGATACTGCTTGATACGCTTGAATTGAGTCTGACCGCTATCCAGAACGATCCCCAATATCCCGGTACCATCCGGATCACTACCAGAGAACGGAGGTAGAAGCATGTTTAAGATAAATCTCCAGCTGTTCGCGCATAAAAAAGGAATGGGTTCTTCGCGCAACGGCCGTGACAGCCACGCTCAGCGGCTGGGCACGAAGCGTGCGGACGGACAGTTCGTCTTGGCGGGAAACATTCTTGTCCGCCAGCGCGGCACGAAAATTCATCCCGGCCTTAACGTCGGCATCGGCGATGATGACACACTGTATGCAAAGATCGACGGCATCGTGAAGTTCGAGCGTCTGGGCAGGGATAAAAAGCAGGTAAGCATATATCCCAAAACAGAGGCGGCTGCGGAATAAACCGTCATATCAGGACCCGTGCGGAGAAGGCTCTGTACGGGTTCGTTTTGTGAAAAATGAGAAGCATTGACTTTCAGCTTACGCTGATAGAAAGCGCGCAGGTCTTTCACTGGCGCGCTTTTGGCGATACTTACGCAGCTGTCGTAGACGGCCGTATTTTGACGAGTGCCGATAATTCACCTGAAGCGGCGTTCTATTTTGATGATCAGAGAGATTACTCTCTTATCGCAGACGAATGCGGCTGTTTTGAAAAAGCAGCTGAGGCTGTAAGGCTGCTGCCTGGGCTCAAAGTGCTAAATCAGCCTGCGTGGGAAGCACTCGTTGCTTTTATTCTTTCGGCAAACAATAACGTAAAGCGCATACGCAATCTCGTATTCTCGCTGTGTGAAAAATACGGAAAGCCCTTTGAATATAACGGCAATATCCTTTACGGCTTTCCGCAGCCGGACGTACTCGCACGGCTTGATCCTGCAAAGCTTAAAATAGAAGTCACCATGGGCTACAGGGCCGAATACCTCGTGGAAACCGCACGCATGATAGAAGACGGCTTCGACCTTGAAGCACTCAGAAACACAGAAACGGAAGAGGCGCGCAAACGGATAATGCAGCTGAAGGGTGTCGGGCCCAAGGTCGCGGATTGCGTGCTGCTGTTCGGACTCGGTCATGCAGACGCGTTTCCCGTGGACGTATGGGTAGCGCGGCTTATGGAAAGCTGGTTTGGCGTAAACGGCAGCCGTGAGCATATGTGCGCGGAAGCAAGACGTCTGCTCGGGCCGCACTGCGGGCTTATCCAGCAGGCGCTGTTTCACGCGGCGCGTACAGGCAAAATAGAGCTATGATCCCGAACGGGGCTTTTGCTGAACGCGCGCGGCAGATAGGTTTCGAAAAGGTTTATATCGTCAGGCCTCTGCGCTTACCAAATGCAGTGAAAGGTCTTGCGGCAGACGCGTATGAGCTGATGCCGGAAGCAAAAACCGTGATACTGCTGCTGAAAACGTATTCGGCAGCGAACGCCTCAGACGTAAACGAAGCGGTGATTTCCACATATTATCCTGCGTCGAACGCCGCATACCGCATGGCGAAGCGTCTTGAGACCGAATTAAAGGAAAAAGGATACCGCGCTTTATCCAATGCGCAGCTGCCTTTAAAGGTATACCTTTGCGATACCGTATAGGCAGACAGGGCAGGAACTCGCTGGTTTATGTGGACGATATAGGAAGCCTGTTTCATATACTGGCGATAATTACGGACGCCGAGTTCGAATACTGCAGTACTGAAAATAAAGCATACGATTCGCGTATGCAGGAATGCCTTAAATGCGGCTTGTGCGAAAAAATGTGTCCGACCGGAGCGATAAAGGGCTTTGCAAAAATAGAGCCGACGCGCTGTTTAAGATCAGTAAGCGAAACGAACCCGATACCTTCGCAATACGAAAAGCTCGTCGGAAATCATCTTTTGGGCTGCGATATCTGTCAGACGGTCTGCCCGAAGAACGCTTTGCACGCAATGTCAGGCGCATACGCTTTTCCGATAAAAAAGCTTTTAACGGGCGACATCTCGGAGCTTAAAGACTCGATCGGCGTAAACTACGCTCGTAAACACAGGCTGCGCATGAAGGGGATCACGATCGCGGCAAATATGAAACGAAAGGATTTGCTGCCGGAGCTAAGGAGCATTATGGACTCGTCCCCGGACGCAGACGAAAAACGCGCATCTGAGCGGGCGATATACAGATTGGAGACGGATACATGAAAATTGGAGTCAGGGGACACGATTACGGCTGCGCAGCGCCGCGCGAGCTTGCGCGCAGAATATCGGATGCGGGCTTTTGCTGTTTTCAGCTGGCGCTTCACAAAGCCATAAGCGGATTTGCGCCGCAGCTGGGACTGCTTAATCCCGGTATATGCTCGGAAATTAAAAACGCGTTTGAGGACAGGCGGCTCGAGGTAGCTGTTTTGGGCTGCTATATAGATCCGGCGTGTCAGGACGAAAAGAAGCGTGATTACGACGTCAGGCGCTTTCTGGAGCACATAGCGTACTGCCGCCCGCTCGGCAGCAGTATAGTAGCCACGGAAACCAGCTCCTGCACAGAGGAAGACAGACAGGTACAGTATAAGCTGCTCGTCGAAAGCGTAAAGCGCATGGTGGAGCAGGCCGAGAAATTCGGCGTATTCGTCGGAATAGAGCCCGTGCTCAAGCATACTCTTAACACGCCGGAGCTTGCAAGAAAACTCCTTGACGAAGTAAATAGCCTGAATCTCAAAATCGTACTCGATCCGATAAATCTGCTTTCGCCGGATAATATAGAAAGACAGAACGAAATAATCGACGAATGCTTTGAACTATTCGGCACCGAAATAGCAGCTGTACACGCAAAGGACGTAACGATCGAAGACGGCGCATTTAAACCCTGCGTAATCGGAACGGGTCTGTTCGATCACGAGTATTTTTACAGAAAGCTGAATTGTGCAAAGCCCGGCATTGCGGTTCTCCGCGAGGAGGCAAAGCCTGAAACTGCGCATCTCGATATCGCAGCGCTTAAGAAATACGCGCTTCTTTGAAGCGGACGTTTGAAATAATGGAGGCATCATATGGACGAAAAGGACCTTACGCTTGAAAAACAGCTTGAACGGATACACGAGATAACCAGCCGCAACCTGCGCCGCGTAAGTGACGATATCTGGGGAGTATTAAAGGGAACGGGCGCCTCTAAGCGCGAGGAAGACAAAGCTTCGCAGCTCATAAAAGAATACGAACAGATGGGAAAGACGCTCAAAGGTCAATCGTCCGATTACCGTGACGAGATGATAGAGCGTCAGATGGAGGTTATAAAAGCACTCACGAAGGACGAGGCGAAGTTCGTTTCGGATTCTCTGTGGGACAATTATCCTTCACCGGATTCTTCGCCCCTCTCAGACGCCGAAAAGAAAGAAACAAATCAGAAAAACAGACCGATGGAGCAGGCTTCAGGCAAATCAAGCGAAGGCAGCGTTAAAGCGGAGGAAGCAAAGGAAGAAGCCGAAGAGCCTCCGGAGAAGCTCGAGGATATCCTTTCGGAGCTGCATTCGTACATAGGCCTTGGAAAAATAAAAACAGAAGTCGACAACCTCGTAAACATGGTGCGCGTGCATAAAATGCGCGAGGAGCACGGTTTGCCTACCGTCGACATGTCGCTGCACATGGTGTTTTCAGGCAATCCCGGTACTGGGAAAACCATGATAGCGAGGGTAATGGCGAGAATATACAAGTGCCTCGGCATACTAAGCAAGGGACAGCTTATCGAAGTGGACCGTTCCGGGCTGGTCGCGGGTTACGTAGGTCAGACTGCCACGAAGACTCTGGAGGTCATCGAAAAGGCGCTGGGCGGCGTATTATTTATAGACGAGGCGTACGCGCTTACGTACCATAAAGGCGACAACGATTTCGGTCAGGAGGCTGTGGATACACTGCTTAAGGCGATGGAGGACCACAGGGACGATCTTATCGTTATAGTTGCGGGCTACGACGGCTTGATGGACGAGTTCATCACGTCAAACCCGGGTCTTGAATCGCGCTTCAATCGCTTTTTGCATTTCGACGATTACACGATGGAAGAAATGATGGCGATTTTCAACATGCGCTGCAAGCAGGGCGGCTATTCTCTCGACGAGGACGCGTCGGACGAGGTCGAAGCGTTCATCGTCAAGCAGAACGTAGACCCGATCACCTTCGGCAATGCGCGCGGAATCCGCAATCTGTTCGAGCAGGTGCTGGTAACGCAGGCGAACCGTATCGTTACGATTCCTGCGGAAGAGATAACCAAAGAAAAGCTCATGCAGATAAGCGCGGATGACGTGCAGAAGGCCGCCGACCTTGCCATACCGCGCGAAAAGAACACAGGCGATATGCCCGAAGACACGCTCGCCGGACTTTTAAATCAGCTCAAAACCTCGGTAACGCCGGATGGCAGCGAGGAAGATGAACACGCGGGAGCTTATGAGGAGGAAGCGCCGACATCGGAGGGCGACGATAAAAATGTTTGAACAGCTTAAGCACTCTGCATATGAAGCCAATATGGAGCTCTGGCGCAAAAAACTCGTGCTTTACACCTGGGGCAACGTTTCTCAGGCGGACAGAGCGCACGGAATATTTGCAATCAAGCCCAGCGGCGTGCCGTATGAAACCCTGAAAGCTTCTGATATGGTGATCGTTTCGCTCGAAACAGGCAAACGTGTCGAAGGCGATTTGAATCCGTCCAGCGATACGCCGACTCATTATGAGCTGTATAAAGCGTTTGAGAATATAAACGGCATCACTCATACGCATTCGACGTACGCGACGGCATGGGCGCAGTCCGGTAAAGAACTGCTCTGCCTCGGCACGACTCACGCGGACTATATACGCGGCAGCGTGCCGCTTACGCGATATCTGACAGACGAAGAAACAGAAGCCGCGTACGAGGCGAATACCGCAAGCGTGATCATCGAAGCGTTTAATGGGAAAAATCCGCTGCATACTCCGGCGGTGCTCGTGCGCGGACACGGACCGTTCACCTTCGGAAAGGACGCTGCGTCTTCCGTATACAATGCGGTCGTGCTTGAAGAGGTTGCAAAGATGGCGTATCTTTCGTTTTCGATCAACCCGCAGGCAAACAAACTACCGCAGTATATACAGGATAAGCATTTTCTGCGCAAGCACGGCCCGAACGCATATTACGGACAGCTAAAGCGTTAATAATAAGAGATTTACAAAAACACGGATGCGAATTTGTTAAAATTGACAGTGGTATTTTGGGGCGGAGTCTGATATAATTTGTATATACGGCATAAATGCCTTTAAATTATTGAGGAGGTTACTTTATGGCAGGCGTTACATTGAAAGGAATTTACAAGGTCTACACCGGAGGCGTTACTGCGGTCAGCAACTTCAATCTCGATATTGAAGACAAGGAATTCATCGTTCTGGTTGGTCCTTCCGGCTGCGGTAAGTCCACTACTCTGAGAATGGTTGCAGGACTTGAAGAAATTTCTGACGGTGAGCTTTACATCGGCGATAAACTCGTTAACGACGTCGCGCCCAAAGATCGCGACATCGCAATGGTTTTCCAGAACTACGCGCTGTATCCGCATATGACCGTTTATGACAACATGGCTTTCGGTCTTAAACTGCGCAAGACTCCCAAGCAGGAGATCGAGCGCCGCGTTAAGGAAGCTGCCCGTATACTGGACATCGAGCACCTGCTGCAGAGAAAGCCGAAGGCTTTGTCAGGCGGTCAGCGCCAGCGCGTCGCGCTCGGACGTGCTATCGTACGTGAGCCCAAGGTCTTCCTTATGGACGAGCCTCTGTCAAACCTCGACGCCAAGCTGCGTGTTCAGATGAGAACCGAGATAACCAAGCTCCATCAGAAGCTGCAGACGACCTTCATCTACGTTACCCACGACCAGACAGAAGCTATGACGATGGGCTCCCGCATCGTGGTTATGAAGGACGGCTTCATCCAGCAGGTCGATACTCCTCAGAATCTGTACGATTATCCGACCAACCTGTTCGTCGCAGGCTTCATCGGCAGCCCCCAGATGAACTTCTTTAATGTAAAACTTGAGAAGCAGGGCAGCGGCGTATACGCAGTATTCGGCGACAACAAGATCAAGGTTCCGGAAGAGAAGCTGCAGAAGCTCATAAGCGACGAGTGCATCGGCAAGGAGTGCGTGATGGGCATCCGTCCCGAGAACATCTCCGACAGCAAAGAGACCATAGCCAAATTCCCTGATGCGTCGATCAAGGTACACGTCGAAGTCGTCGAGCTGATGGGCTCTGAGACCTATCTGTATCTGTCCACCTCCGGCAAGGAAGGCAATATAATCGCCCGCGTCGATCCGCGCAGCACCAGCCGTACAAATGACGACATAACCGTAGCCTTTGATACCAGCCGTCTGCATTTCTTCGACAAGGACAGCGAGACGACCCTCCTGAACAAATAATTGTTATAATTTAACTTAACATTGGTTAAAACCGCCGTGCAGCTGAATGACATACTTGCCAATCACGCTCGCGGCGGTTATAATAATACAGAATAAAGGCGGGAGGTTTATTTATGTATCTAAACCAGCATATACTTGCAAAAATCAAGCTGATGCTCAATCAGCTTTCGATGCCTGTACTGCTGCTTGATTCAAGCGGTCAGGTTATACTGCCGGAATCAAATAATAAAAGCCTCTCGCTGCCCGAAGAAGTGCTCTCAAATCCTACGGAGCCGTTTGTAAACGGCGCGTTCACTCTGATAGGCACGTCAGACGCAGAACCGCTGTTTCTGTGCTTCTCCGGCAACAGTCCCGAAGTCGTCAGCTGCGCCAAGCTTTGCATGCAGCTGTTCAATATCGCCCTTAAACAGGAAGGCGCGTTCGCAACGGCGGATAACAGTATACGCCAGATAATGGAAGGCGTGCTCGACAGAAGCGAGATCGAAGCGATCGCTTCAGAGCAGCAAATCGAAATAAACAAAAACCGCACAGTCATATATGCTCACTTTAACGAAGAAGAGAGCGAGGGTATCGTGCGGATCATAAAAAACATATTCAACGAAAGCGACGACGACTATGTCTGCGAAGTCGGCAGGCATGCCGTAGCCATACTTAAGCAGCTCGACGACGATTTCGAAAGCGAGGATCTGATGCAGTACTGCGAGGCGCTGCAGAATACCTTCATGAACGAAACCGGGCACTCTGCGTATATAGGCATAGGCGAGCCCAAGACGAACCTCGCCGAAATGAACGACAGTCTGAACGAAGCCAGAAACGCGATCAGAATCGGCCGTATATATCATCCCAAACAGCTTATATTCAATTACGCAAAAATGGTAGTCGAGCGCTTCCTTGCAGACATTCCTGCGGATAAAGCTAATCTGTTCTATCAGACGCTTTTCAATAAAAAGACTTCCAAGCTTTTCAACGAGGAAATGCTTACCACAATAGAAACCTTCTTCGAAAACAGTCTTAATCTCTCAGAAACGTCTCGTCAGATGTACATACACAGAAACACGCTCGTATACCGTCTGGATAAGGTGCAGAAAACCGTGGGGCTCGACCTGCGCGCATTCGACGACGCGGTTACGTTCAAGCTGCTCATGCTGATGGGCAAGCAGAAGAACGACAAAAGAGGAAAATTCCAATAAGAGGTAAACACGCAAATGTCACGAAAAACCATTACCATATGCATAGCGATCGTAACTGCATTTTTGCTCGTCCTGTTTACGGCGGATATAACGCTCAGACTTTCCGAGGATAACACAGCTAAAGCCTTCGGGCTTTGGTCAAATACAAGCAGCGCCTACGAAGAAAGGTATACGCGGCTTGATCAGGTTTACAGTATCCTCACCGAAAGATACTATAAAGAAGTGGACGAAGAGACACTGCTGCTTGGCGCGATCAACGGAATGACCGCTTCACTCGACGATCCATATACGATGTATTTTACCGGGGAAGAAATGCGTGAGCTTAATACCACGCGCAGCGGCGAGTATGTGGGAATCGGCGTAATGGTAAGGATACTGGACGACGGTTATATATATATCGCACGCGTATTCGGGAACAGTCCTGCGCAGGAAGCCGGCCTGCGTAAAGGCGATATTATTATGGCAAGCGACGGGCTTGAGCTGAAGGCATATACAAGCAGCGAGCTCACCGAAGCGGTCTCGCACATCAAAGGGCTTGAGAATTCTTATGTAAATCTCACGATAAAGCGCGGAGAAGAGCTGTTCGATTGCAGCGTGATGCGTGCCGCGGTCGTACAGAACCGTACCGAGTACTTAATGCTCGATGACAAAATAGCTTATGTTTCATTAAGCGAATTTTTCGGCACCGCGGTTCAGGACGTAAAAAACGCGCTGGATTATATTAAAGAAAACGACGCGCAGGCGCTTATTTTCGATCTGCGTAACAACACAGGCGGACTGCTCGATCAGTGTGTGGACATAACTGATATGTTCCTGCCCGAATCGGTTATCGTATACACTCAGGACAGGAGCGGTGAAAAGGTATATTACTATTCAGACGCATCAAGCCTTGACCTTCCGATGGCAGTACTGGTAAACGGCAATACTGCCAGCGCGAGCGAGATTTTTGCTGCAGCTGTACAGGACACGGGCGTCGGTACTATCGTAGGAACGACTACATTCGGAAAAGGCATAGTGCAGACGATATATCCCTTTAACGAGGACGGTGCGGCGCTGCAGCTTACCACGTCGCAATACTATACGCCTTCAGGGCGCACTATACACAAAACCGGCGTTACACCGGATGTTGAGGTAGAATATCAGCAAAACGAAACAGCCGACCCGGCAAGCGTATTTGAAATATTGCCGGAAACCGACAATCAGCTCAAAGCTGCATATGAATACCTGCTGGTCGAGCTCAATAAAGCAGAATGACACAAAAAGAACGAGTCAGATTTATAATCGATACGCTGTCGGAACTGTATCCGGAAAGCGGCGCGGAGCTTAGGTTTTCAAACCCTTACGAAACGCTTATTGCAACTATGCTTTCTGCGCAGTGCACAGATAAACGCGTCAATATCGTGACTGCTTCGCTGTTCAGGGATTATCCGGATGCGAAGGCGATGGCGCGTATAAGCCTTGAGGAACTCGAGCAGCGCATAAAAACATGCGGCTTGTATCATTCCAAAGCGCGCCATATTATAGACGCCTGCAGCGAAATAGCCAGAAAATATGACGGACAGATACCCAAAACCCGAAATGAGCTTACTGCTCTGCCGGGTGTGGGCAACAAGACTGCGGGCGTAGTCGTAATGGAGGCTTACGGGCAGGATGTGATACCAGTCGACACGCACGTTTTCAGACTTGCACACAGGATGGATTTGGCTACTTCGGCGCGCACTGCAGACGAAACCGAAAAGCAGCTTGATAAGATAATCCCGGCAGGCGAGAAAGCGCACACTCATCATTTGCTCATTCTCCATGGGCGCAGGATATGCAAAGCGGTAAAACCTGACTGCGATGTCTGCCCGCTCAGAAACAAAGCATGCTTCCACAAAGAGGATAAATAAAAATGTTTGTAGATAAAGTAAAAATAAAGGTGAAAGCCGGAGACGGCGGGAACGGCTGCGTATCCTTTCACAGAGAAAAATTCGTTCAGGCCGGAGGCCCTGACGGCGGAGACGGCGGACGCGGCGGAAACGTCGTTTTTATCACCAGCGAGCGTATGCATACCCTTATGGACTTCCGTTTCAAGCGTTCCTTTGCAGCCGAAAACGGCAAAGACGGCACGAACGGACGAAGGAGCGGCAAAAACGGTTCCGACGTAATAATCGAGGTTCCGAAAGGAACGGTTATTCGTGACGCCGCATCCGAGCGTCTGCTTGCCGATATGTATACTAACGGGTATGAAAAGATACTCCTGAAGGGCGGAAATGGCGGCTACGGCAATCAGCATTTCGCAACACCCACGCGTCAGGCGCCTTCATACGCAAAGCCCGGAGAACGCGGGCGCGAGCTGGAAATAGTGCTCGAGCTTAAATCGATAGCCGATTTGGGGCTTGTGGGCTTTCCAAATGTTGGCAAGTCGACCTTCCTCTCAGCCGTGACGAGCGCCAAACCCAAAATCGCCAATTATCATTTTACTACGCTGTATCCAAATCTCGGCATTTGCAAATATAACGAGTATTCGTTCATTATCGCCGACATACCCGGTATAGTCGAGGGCGCGAGTGCGGGCGTAGGGCTTGGCTTCGATTTTTTAAGACATATAGAACGAACCCGAATGCTGCTGCACATAATCGATATATCCGGCAGCGAGGGTCGCGATCCTTTGGAAGACTTCGACATAATAATGCATGAAGTGCGTTCCTACGGTAAGCTTTCCGAAAAGCCGATGATAGTCGCCGCAAACAAGCTCGATCTCGGCTCAGGCGACGAGAACCTTGCCAGGTTAGAGCAAAAGCTCGCGCCCATGGGTATAGAGGTTTACCCGATATCGGCGGTTACCGGGATGGGCACGGATAAGCTGCTCAGACGCATTACGCAGATCCTGCGTACCTTGCCGGAAGCTGAGCCTTTTGACGAAGAAGCTGATTTTGAGCTTCCGGACGAAGAGCTTACGTTTGACGTAATCAAAACGTCCGACGGCTACGAGGTAAGCGGCAGTCTTATCGACAGCATAGTACGCAGCGTCAATTTCGGCGACATGGATTCGCTGAACTACTTCCATTCGTGCCTGCGTAAAAGCGGGGTAATCGACGCGCTCAGACAGGCGGGTGCGACGGAAAGCGACACCGTGTTTATAAATGACATGGCGTTTGATTTTGTGGAATAGAGGATTTTATAAATGACATCAAAGCAAAGAGCGATACTCAGGGGCATGGCGTCCACCATGGACCCGGTAATGCAGGTCGGCAAGGAAGGGATTACCGACGCCGTAGTCAAGCAGTGCTGGGACGTGCTCGAGGCGCGTGAACTGATAAAGATAAACGTGCTTAAAAACGCAGCTTATACCGCGCGCGAGGCATGCGAAGAGATGTGCGCCAAAACTCACGCCGAACCTGTGCAGGTGATAGGAAATCGCTTTGTGATATACAGAAGAGCGCGCAAGGATTCGAAAATCAGGCTCGAGGATCTATGCTGACGCTGCAAGAAATGGACGCCCTCTTGAGGGAAAGCCTAAGCGAGCACAGATACGCGCACAGTCTCGGCGTGACCGAAACCGCAGTAAAGCTTGCCAAAGCCCATGGAGGCGATACGGAAAAATGCCGTATCGCGGGTCTTTTGCACGACTGTGCCAAAGGCATGAGCACATCAGATATGCTGCGTGCGATATACAGAAACGGCATCGTACTTTATCCGGGCGAGGAGGATTTTGAACAGCTGCTGCATGCGCCGGCGGGCGCGGCTGTCGCGCGGGAGATTTACGGAGTGGATGACGAGGAAATACTCTCCGCGATACGCAGCCATACCGTAGGCGGAAGGAATATGTCGCTAACCGATAAGATCATTTACGTGGCGGATTTCATCGAACCCGGCAGAAAGAGCTTTACAGGCCTTGAAGACGCGCGCGATTTGGCTTTAAAAGACATAAACGCCGCGCAGGAGCTGTGCGCTCATCTCACTAACGAATACTGCCACTCGCGCGGGCAAAAGGTGTTCAGCATTTAACAGATATTACATATTTAGGGCTTGCAAAAGCTATTCACGAGTGAGATAATGATTAAAATAGAGTCGGAGGAGTCATAATGGATTTAAAGGCACTGTGGGATTATATGCAGCTCGATCTCGAAGCGGACCGATTCAGCAACGAAATGCGTCAGTCTGAAAAGCGAAAGCTTCTGATCAACCAGACCGAGTTTCTCAAAAAACAGCAGGCGCAGTTTGCAAAGGTCGATTCGGAAATAGGCAAGATGGAGCAGAAGATTTCCGAATACAAGGAGGAAGCCGATCGTCTGTCTGCGCTGTTTGAGGATTTCACAAAGGAGAACGCGGATATACAGGAGCTGTCGAGCGAAGACGTCGCAAACCGTCTGAAAACCGCCGATAAGCTGCTCAGAGCGATCGAAAACTGTGAAAAGCAGCTTTCCGTGCTTTTGAAGAGCGCTGAAACCGCTGAGCGCGCGCAGAACGACATAAGAAAACGCGCCGCAAAAACCAAATCCGAATATGACGCGATAAAGAAAGAATACGACGTAGAGTTTGCAAACGACAAAATCAAGCTTAAACAGCTCCGCACAAACGCTGACAAAGTAGGAGAGAAGCTCGACGCGGCCGATCTCGAAAAGTACAGGCAGGTCAAGCAGCATTGCACGCCGCCTATCGCGAAGCTGCTGAATCAGCAGTGCACCGGCTGCTTCATGACGCTGCCGATAGGAACGCTGCGTGAGCTAAAATCCTCCGACACGGTGCTTACCTGCGATAACTGCGGCAGGATACTCTACGCGCCGGATTAAGCTTTTTTCGAGGATGTCAGACGGTCGCAGACAGTTTTCTGTTTGAGGAAAGTCCGAGCACCGCAGGGCAGGATGCCGGCGAAATACCGGCGGAGGCGACTTCAGGGAGAGTGCAACAGAGATATACCGCAGCCATACGGCTGTAAGGGTGGAAAGGCGAGGTAAGAGCTCACCAACGGCATGGCGACTTGTCCGTTCTGTAAACCCCATCCGGTGCAAGATAGCTGAGCGACACAGGGCTGCCCGTCCCGCTCACAAACATCGCTTGAGCCTTCTGGCAACTTAAGGCCCAGATAGATGACCGTCAGATACAGAACTCGGCTTACAGACATCTCTCGTTAAAGATGCCGTCCGTAACAGGGCGGCATTATCTGTTCATAATATCTTTATATCGGCGCGGGCAACCGCGCCTTTTGTTATAATTGACATCATAACGACCAAGCGATCCTGTTAAACATTTCACGCGCGGCCGTCTGGGAGTGTAACCGGGAATACGGAAACGACCTCTACCAGGTAAGCAGCAAGAACGCGGCGAGGCCGCTCTGCTACCCCTGGCAGGGGAAGGTGCTGAGCACGAGCGGACGCACGGGCACCACCACGGACCTGGACGGCAACGAGATCATAATCCACAGCGAGGATGAGGTTGAATCCTTCCGCTACGGCGGCGGGCTTTTCGGCGTAAACTGCGGGCACTACCCGATGGTGTTCATTCCGGGCGTCAGCGTGATACGGGAGCCGCCGCAGGACCCGGAGGAGAACGCCAAGGCCTACGAGGAGAGCCAGCAACAGAGGGCGCTCGAGCGCAAGCTCCGCGAGGAGAAACGCGACCTTGAAGTGCTCAAAGCGCAGGGCGCGACAGAGGCCGAGATCAACGCGCAAAAGGCCAAGGTGCGGCAGGCAAGCAACGACCTCGAGACCTTCTGCGACGACACCGGCAGGACGCGACGCAAGAACCGCGAATACACGCCGGTTAACGCGAGCTTTGAGGGCGCGGAAGCCCCGAACCGTCAAAACAAATACTCGGGTCTCGTCGAGGACTACGAGTTCAAAAAAACGCCCGGCCGCGGAACGTACACGATCCAACAGAATGTGCCCCGGGACGGCAGCCATGACGACGAGATTCGCATGGCGGAGTTTTTGCACCGGACTTACGGCGGGGATATGACCGTGCGCGAGGAAAGCAAGGTCCGCAATGTCAAGAACCCGGACTACGAGTGGCGCGGAAAACTTTGGGACCTTAAGACACCCAAAAGCAATAAAAAGGTAAACGAACGAGTGCACTCCGGCCTAAAGCAAATAGCAGAAAACCCCGGCGGCGTGATCGTAGATATTTCAAAGCTCACACTGACAGAGGCGGAGGCCTGGGCCCAGGTTGAGGATCGAATGCAGAGCAGCAACAAGGCGACGGTGGACATCATGCTATACAAAAATGGGAACGTTCTCGGAATAAAGCGGTTCTACAAAAAATAAAGCGCCCGAGCATCGGACGCTTTCATGCGGGGGAACCAACAGGACTCGCCCGTAGGGCCCCGCATTCATATTATAAGCGATACAAAGCCAAAAGTCAACAAAAACTTTTTAGGAGGTACACCATGGCCTGCAATCATGATAAGGTCAGATGCACGGACGGCATATTCTATTGCCTGTTATGCGGGCAGAGAATTGATTACCCGCCCGCGGATGAGGAAATGCACCAGGCGGAAAACAAGCCCGAAAAAAAGGCCGTGAAGGCCGTTAAACGCAAAGGAAAGAAGGAGGGCTACGAATGATCCGTACACTATATGACTGGAAGCACACGCTGGACAAGCATCACAAGCATTTTGTCGGGCTGTCAGGGGACGCAAACCCGATAAGGGGCTTATTACCGTAAACATTAAAACAGTATAAAGCTGTGCGAGTATAAAAAAGCAAAACCCCCGCAGACACATTATTCTGCAAGGGTTTTGCGCTATCGAGGTGACGGGATTTGAACCCACGACCTTTTGGTCCCGAACCAAACGCGCTACCAAACTGCGCTACACCTCGGGAAGCCAACGAGGGGACTCGGACCCCTGACCTGCGGTTTACGAAACCGCTGCTCTACCGACTGAGCTACGTTGGCAAATCAACAGCTTTATTATTATAACAGAAGCAGGAGCGAATGTCCATGGATTTCAGAAATTTAACAAGCCAAGATTGATAGACATTTAGTTCAGAATATAGTTCCACTGCAAAATGGACATTACTCTAAGTACCTTTTGATAAATAGCTGCACTTACCGGGAGCATCATTAAAGAAAAACAGCGGCATATTTCATCTGAACGTATACTCATAAACAATACGAACGGTATATTAAGGCGGCATAAACCGGATAAAGCGTATCCGACAAATTGCATTCTGTGCAAAACTTTAACCTGCCGCTGTTGACTTAGCTGAAGTATTGTGGTATATTAACCACGCGATGAGGGAACAAGTAACATATGTGACGCTGCAGAGATACGCCGGTTGGTGCAAGGCGGAAGCTTGAGCATATGCGAATACACTCCTGAGCAGAAAGGGTGAACAGTCAGCCCTTTCCGGGTGCGCCCGATACAGCGTTCCAAGGCCTTGACAGGCGAATGGAAGTGGTACCGCGTTATAGACGCCTTCCCGGACGGGAAGGCGTTTTTGCATAGGAGATCGCATTCGGTACGCACATAAAATCATAGCTTTTGCGGAGGTGAAACAATGGAATTTAATGAAGGTTTGTTTGCAAAGCATATCACACCCATAAACGGCAGCGTTATAAGAGATATTTTTAAGCTGCTGGGCAAGCCCGGCATGATCTCCTTCGCGGGAGGAAATCCGTCAAATGCTGCACTCGAGCCTGAGGTTATCGGGCCTATCGCGCAGGAGGTTATAACCGATATCGGCGCTCCGATACTTCAGTACGGCGCCTCGGAAGGATTTCCGCCTCTCAGAGGAAGCATACAGTCATATCTGAATAATTGCGGTGTCATATGTGACGAGAGCGAAATTCTTCCCACCGAGGGCTCTACGCAGGGTATGGATCTGCTGCTTAAGGTGTTGATAGACCCGGGTGATGTCGTGCTCGTGGAGGATCCCACTTTTTTGGGCGCGCTGCAGGCGATGCGTACGTATCATGCCAAAATCGTGGGAGTAGCCTCGGATGAGAACGGCATACTTCCGGACGCTCTGGAGGACGCGATAAAAACCCATAAACCTAAGCTTGTGTACGTGATACCAACATTTCAAAATCCGACCGGCGTAACGCTATGCACAGAAAGAAGACGGCGCATAGCCGAGCTCGCTGAAAAGTACGGAGTGATAGTCGCGGAGGACGATCCGTATCACGATCTGCGGTATGACGGAGAAAGTCTGCCGACGATCAAAAGCTTCGATAAAAGCGGCTGGGTCGTATATCTCGCGAGCTTTTCGAAGATCATTTCTCCAGGTATGCGCGTCGGTGCAATGGTGGTATCGATCCCGCAGCTTATGCGTAAATGCGTAATCGGCAAGCAGTCGAGCGATCTGCACTGCCCGCTTATGACGCAGGCTATCGTCGACGCATATCTGCGCAAAGGACTGCTTCCGGAGCATTTAAAAAGGATACTCGCCGGATATAAGGCGCAGAGAGACGCGATGCTGGAAGGCTTCTCGGCTTTTCCGGAGGGCACTAAGCTCTATAAGCCGGATGGCGGTCTGTTCATCTGGGCTGCGCTGCCGGAGAATATGAACGCGACGGCGCTGCTTACCAAGGCAGTCGACAGCGGAGTCGCATATGTGCCCGGCACGCACTTTTATCCCGAGGGCGGGCATAACAATACGCTGAGACTCAACTTCTCGAACAGCACGGTTGAGAAAATATGCGAAGGAATGGAAAAACTTGCAAAAGCATTTAAAAACTGACGAGGTGATTAGAAATGAAAAATGCGCTTGACATACTGCGCGAAAGAGGCTTTCTTGCGCAGATAACGTACGAAGAAGAGCTTAATAAGGCTTTCGAGGAAGGACCGATAACGTTTTACACGGGATTTGACCCGACTGCCGACAGTCTGCATATCGGGCACTACATCCCTATAATGGCGATGGCTCATCTGCAGAAGGCCGGACATAAGCCTATCGCGCTGATGGGCGGCGGCACAGCGATGATCGGCGACCCATCCGGAAAAACCGACATGCGCAAAATGATGACAGTCGAGACTATAGACGATAACGTCGCTCACATAAAGCAGCAGATGAAATCGTTTCTCGACTTTGACGAGGGCAAGCCGAATCACGCGATAATCGTGAATAACGCCGATTGGCTGAGGAATCTTAATTACATAGAATTCCTGCGCGACGTAGGCTCGCTTTTCTCGGTCAACCGCATGCTCACAGCCGAATGCTATAAGCAGCGTCTTGAGAAGGGCCTGACCTTCCTTGAATTCAACTACATGCTGATGCAGTCCTATGATTTCCTGCAGCTGTTCGAGAAATACGGCTGCTCGCTTGAAACCGGCGGCGACGACCAGTGGAGCAACATGCTTTCGGGCGCCGATCTTATACGCAAAAAGCTCAGTAAGCCCGCCTTTGCCGCTACGTTCAAGCTGCTGCTCACACACGACGGACGCAAGATGGGCAAGACCGAACGCGGCGCGCTCTGGCTCGATCCGGCGAAAACCGCGCCTTACGACTTTTACCAGTACTGGAGAAACGTCGACGACGCAGACGTCGAAAAGTGCCTGGCGCTGCTTACCTTCCTTCCGATGGACGAGGTAAAGCGCCTTGGCTCATATACTGATAACCGTATAAACGAAGCAAAAACTGTGCTGGCATATGAAGTAACAAAGCTTATCCACGGCGAAGAAGAAGCGAACAAAGCGAAAAAAGCAGCGGAAGCATTGTTCTCCGGCGCGGGCGCGGCAGGCTCTGTGCCTAAAACCGAAATAACCGAGGACGAGCTCGCGGCAGAAAACCGCCTGATCGTATGGGCGGCGAAGGCCGGACTTTTCAAGAGCAACGGCGAAGCGCGCAAGGCAGTGCAGCAGGGCGGATTGTACATCGGCAACGATAAGGTTACCGATGAGGATTACAGGCTCACAAAAGAAATGCTTGAAGGGAAAGGTCTTATAATCAGACGTGGCAAAAAGGCTTATCATCAGTTTGTAATTAAGGAATAAATGGAGAACAAACCTTACAGAACGCTTTTAAAATCGGCCAGCGATGAACTTGTGATAAACAAATCCAGGTTCATCTGCTACGGTTCTCCTGCCGACAGTGAGGACGAGGCGCTTGGTTTTCTGAAAAAAATACGCTCGGAACACACGGACGCCTCGCATAACTGTTACGCCTATGCCATAGGACCTAATATGGGCATAATGCGCTACAGCGACGACGGCGAACCCGGCGGCACGGCAGGCCTTCCGATCATGGAGGTAATAAAGGCGCGCGGGATCACAAACTGCATATTGGTGATCACAAGATATTTCGGCGGCGTGCTGCTCGGCGCAGGAGGACTTGTGCGCGCGTATTCGCAAAGCGCCGCACTTGCAATAAACGCGTGCGGCACCGCCTCAGTATATCCGACGAAAAAATACACTGTAGCCGTGTCTTATTCAATGCTCGGCAAAGCGGAATACGCCATAAAAAATCTGCCGGTTATCGTGGAAGACAAAGCGTTTACTGATAAGGTTTCTGTCACGTTCCTTGTTAAAACAGAGGAAGCCGCCGAGGTCAAAAACGCAATCACGACCGCATTGGACGGGAAATGCGCATTCACACTGAACGGAGAATCGCTGCTTCCATGGAAAGACTGAATTATAAAGCTAAAAACATATACTCCATATGCATATATCTGAGCATGTGGATGCTGGCGGGGATACATTCCGCAGTCGGCACGCTTCAGCTCGACGTGTCCGAAGCGTTCTCGCTTACTGGCGCTGCCACGGGCGTTCCGTCAAGCCTGATATCCGCCTTTGCGACTGCAGCTTTCGTTATGTCCCTGTTTACCGCAGGCAGATTCAGAAAATCGAAAGTGCTTTTCTCTGGGCTGTTATCAGGCGGAATAGCGCTGTGTCTGATACTGGCTGTAAATGCGTATTCACTGTTTCTTATGCTTCTGTGCTGCGTAGGTCTTGCTACGGGTATCATGGACGCGCTTAATTCGTCTGTAATATCGGAGCTCTATCCCGGCAGCGGAAGACGCATGAGCTTACTGCATGCATTTTACGGCTTGTCGGGAATGAGTATGCCGTTTCTGTTCAATGCGATGCTTAAAGCCGGCAGCAGCTGGAAAACGGTATATCTGACGCTGGGCGTTCTGATGCTCGCGCTCGCGGTTTTTCTGTATACGGTCTCTCAAATATACAAAAACAGCATAGAAGCTGAACCCGATATAAGCGAACGTATCAGCTTTAAAATGGTAAAAGAAATCGCAAAGGTACGTGAGCTGCGACCACTCATTATAAGCATGCTGCTTGGCGGCATGTATCTGAATGTAATGCTCGTCAGAACGAAGGGCTTTATCGTGCTCGGGCATGAAGGCGCGAAGTACTCGGCATGGGTAGTAAGCGTGATATATCTTGGAATAACGCTTTGCAGATTGCTGCTCACGGCGTTAAATCCGAATATGCGCAAGATACTGCAGAGAATGATGCCGCTTTCGGCAGTCGCGCTGCTGCTTGCTATACTCGTTAAAAATCCGCTTGCGGCCATGATTATGTGCTTTATTAGTGTATTCTGCTACGCGCCCGGCATACCTTTTTCGCTTACGATTGCGGGACAGATATATCCTGAGCGCAGATTCGTGGTAACGATAGCTTTGATGCTCTCGCTGCTGCTTGGTCAAACGATTATATCTCCTGTATACGGCTGGGCAGAGAGCGTGCTCGGCGCGAATTCAGCCATGTATACGGCGCTTGTCTGCGTGATAGGCTGCTGGGTATGCACTTTATTCGTAAAATCAAATGATCAGCAAGCTTGAATCGACAGTGCCGGCGGGAGCAGAAGACCTGAAAGCACAGATATATATCGAACGCGCATGGCCTTTTATTGGGAAAAACCGTTTGAAAACACTGCTAAAGCAAAAGGATATACGGATAAACGGCAAAAAGGCAACAGCAGACCACCTTGTAAAAGCGGGAGATAATATATGCGTTTATATTAGCGGCGACTACAGCTTCGATATAGACGTAATATACGAAGACGGCTTCATCGTTTCTTTTAAAAAACCGGCATATCTGCCGATAGACGCTGACGAATACGGAATTGGCGATGATACCGTTTTACACAGATTGAAACGCCGATATGCAAATGTGCAGCTTGTGCACAGGCTGGATACGGCAACACGCGGAGTCATGCTCGCAGCGCTAAATCCTGACGCATACGAATATCTGACGGGCTTATTCAGAAATCATTGGCTTATAAAAAAATACGCAGCCACAGTCGTCGGAAAAATGCCGAAAACAAGCGGTACGCTCAGGAACTATCTCGAAAAAAATCCCGTTATCTCTAAGGTACGGGTATACGACAAACCGACGCCTGACAGCGTATACGCAGAGACGATATATACTGTGGACAAAGTTTTTGAACTGAACGGAACCGCTTTATCTGTTATAACGCTCGAAATACCTACAGGCCGCACGCATCAGATACGCGCGCAGCTTGCGCATATCGGTCATCCGCTATTAGGCGACGATAAATATGGCGACCGCAGCGTCAACAAGGCGTTAAACGCCGCTGCAATAGACCTGTGCTGCCGAGAGATCACTATTAAAGACACTCCTGCCGCCGGCAAATATGCGGGCATGAAGTTTGTCTGTACCGAATGAGGAACACGCATGCCGCTTCTTGGTAATATAAAGCTTATCTGCATGGATATGGACGGTACTCTGTTCGCCGCTAACGAGCAGATACCCGAAATAAACGTCCGCGCGCTCAGGGAATGCTCGCGCCGAGGCATACGCACGGCGCTGGTGAGCGGACGCAACTATCGCTTTCTTATGCAAAAAGCGCGCGAGATAAGCCGGGATTTGGCGATCGTTTCCGCAAACGGCGCGCGCATAGACGAATGTGCGGGAGGACGCTGCATCTACGAAAGCTGCTTCAAGGCGCCTGATGCCGAAAAAGTCAATAACGTGCTGTGGGATACGCAGGCTTATTATGAGATATATACGCGCGACGTGAATTATGCCTTCAGATACGAGAAGATACCCAAGGCGCATAAGCGTTCGCTGGCACGCTATATTGAGAACAGACAGGTAACTGAGTGCAGGATACTGACAGACCCTAAAAAAGCGCCGAACGAAGGTATTTATAAATTCGTCGCTTTTTCAGAAGAACCGGCTACAATAGCGTATGTGCAGAAGACCTTCGACGATATGGGCATAGCGCACGCGTCGTCCGGCTCTCAGAACGTCGAAACCATGGCGCCCGGCGTCGATAAGGGAAATGCGCTTAAAGTGCTTTGCGAGCATTTCGGTATCTTGCGCTCGGATACGATGGCGTTTGGCGATTATACGAATGATATATGTATGCTGAACGCAAGCGCGCATCCCGTGGCGATGGCGAACGCGGTGGACGCGCTGAAAACTAAGGCTGAAATAATCGCCCCGCCGAATACGCAGGGCGGAGTCGGACAGGTTATATACAAATACGTACTTGGAGCAGACGGTGAAGCATGAGTTACGAAAAAGAGCTTAACGCACAGCAGCTGGAAGCAGTGAATTGTACCGAAGGGCCGCTCCTCATATTCGCAGGCGCGGGCTCGGGAAAGACGCGCGTTCTGACGTACCGATTGGCTAAGCTGCTTGAAAACGGCGTGCCGCCGTGGAATATACTTGCAATAACATTTACAAATAAAGCCGCGCGCGAAATGCGTGAAAGGGTGGACAGACTCTGCGACGGAAGAGCGGAGGACGCATGGGTCATGACGTTTCACGCCTGCTGCGCGCGCATCCTCAGACGCGATATAGAAAAGCTCGGCTATAAGCGCGAATTCACGATTTACGACGAAGACGATAAAATGGTCGTTATAAAGCGGCTTATAAAAGAGCTGAACATAAACGACAAAAACTATCCGCCGCGGGTGGTACGCGCAGTCATTTCTGACGCAAAAAACAGAATGCTTTCACCAGAGGAATGGTACGCGGAAAACTCTGATGCGCGGAGCAAGCCGTATTATAAGCTGTATACCGAATACGAAAAAAACCTGAAAGCCAATAACGCGCTCGATTTTGACGATTTGCTCGTAAAAACTCTGGAGCTCCTGACAAATCACCCGCCGGTGCTTGAGCATTATACCGACAAGTTTCGCTATATAATGGTGGACGAGTATCAGGATACAAACGTCGCGCAGTACCAGTTCGTGAGATTGCTTTCCGGAGTCAGCCAAAACGTCTGCGTAGTTGGCGACGACGATCAGTCGATATATGGCTGGCGAGGAGCGGACATACGAAACATACTCTCGTTTGAAAAGGACTTTAAGGGCTGCCGCGTAATAAAGCTCGAAGAAAACTACAGATCCACCTCAAACATACTGAACGCGGCTAACGCAGTCATATCGAATAACTCCGCGCGCGCCGAAAAAACCCTGTGGACGGAAAAAGGCGACGGCGACAAGATTCAGCTGCATCACGCAATAGACGAAAGAGAAGAGGCTGCGTGGGTATGCGACAGTATATCACAGCTGCTGCGCAGCGGTTACGAGGAGAAAGGCATAGCAGTTCTGTACCGTACGAACGCGCAGTCGCGCGTGCTCGAAGAAGCGCTGGTAAGGCGAGGAATAAAGTACGGCGTTTACGGGGGCCTGAAATTCTACGATCGCAAGGAAATCAAAGACATCGTAGCTTATTTGAGACTGCTTGTAAATCCATCAGACGACGTTTCTCTGCTGCGCATAATAAACGAACCCAAGCGCGGCATAGGCTCATCGACGCTCGATGCGATAAGCGCATATGCAGAACAGCGCGGAGATTCGATGCTCAATATTATCATGGAGGGCAGTTGTCCGGGTCTGAGCACGCGCGCTCAGACGGCTCTGCGCGGTTTTGTCGAGCTGCTTACCGCGCTTGCTGAAAAAATGATGGATTTGCCGCTTGAAAGCTTTGCAAAGGAGCTGGCGGACGATACCGGACTGCTTGGACAGTATAAAAACAGCAAGGACCCGGAGGACGTTTCGAGAGTAGAAAACATCGAGGAATTTCTCTCGGCGATCGCCGAATACGACAGACAGAATCCTTCCGAGGGGCTTGTCGGTTTCCTTGAAAACGTAGCTTTGGTAACGGACACGGACAGGCTCGACGAACACGCTCAAAGCGTAACGCTGATGACTGTGCATTCGGCAAAGGGACTCGAATTCGACGCGGTGTTTATAACTGGACTCGAAGAAACGATATTCCCGATAATGCGTGCAATGACGGAAGAAAACGAGCTCGAAGAAGAAAGAAGACTTATGTACGTCGGGATAACCCGCGCCAAAAATAGACTGTTCCTGAGTCATGCTTACAATCGAATGCTTTACAACTCACGTCAGTCAAATCCGATTTCACGCTTTGTGGGAGAAATACCGCGCGCACTATTAAGCGACGGCAGGACGCTCGAACGGCCGCTGCGTTTAACGCCTTCTTCTCCGACTCAGAAATACAATCCTGATAAGCCCGGACTTATAAACATTCCCGGCGTATCACGCGGATTTTCCGCAGATAAGCAGCCGCCCGCCCATACGCTGTTCAAAGCCGGAGACCGCGTGAGACACAGATCCTTCGGCTACGGCACTGTTACTGAAGTAAGAACAGACAAGCATATCGTTATTGTGGATTTCGGGGAAGCGTTTGGCATAAAGATGGTGGATGCGAATATGGCGCCGATGGTTTTGGCGGAATAAGGTGGAAATATGGAAAAAAGAATGAATGAACTGATCGAGCTGCTGAACAGATACGGTTACGAGTATTATGTTCTGGACAAGCCGACGGTCGCGGATGCGGAGTACGACAGATTGTACGACGAGCTGGTCCGGCTTGAAAAGCAAAGCGGGATTCGGCTTGACAACAGCCCTACGCGCAGAGTAGGCGGCGAGCCGCTTACTGAATTTGAGCCGCATACGCACTTGGTGCGCCTGCTCAGCATGGATAAAGCGCAATCGAAGCAGGAGGTCGGCGATTGGATCGCAAGAGTCCGGAAGCTGCGTCTTGACGCCGTTTTAGCAGGTCAGAGATTGCCTGAAACAGAATTCACGGTCGAAAACAAGTTCGACGGGCTTACCATCTGTCTTACATATAACGAAGGCAAATTGGTTCAGGCCGCTACCCGCGGAAACGGCACTACAGGCGAAGCGATACTGCCGCAGGCGCTGACAATACGCTCTATACCTCTTACGATACCGTACAAAGGGCTTTTGGAAGTGCACGGAGAGTGCTATATGCGTCTTTCAACGCTTGAAAAGTACAATAAAACAGCCGCTGAGCCTTTAAAAAACGCGCGCAACGCAGCAGCCGGAGCGCTCAGAAACCTCGATCCGGGCGTGACGGCTCAGAGAAAGCTCGACGCAGTATTCTATGACGTTAACTATATAGACGGCAGAAGCTTTGCATCGCAGCAGGATATGCTTGGTTTTCTGCGGGAAAACGGGTTTTCGGTGCCTGAAACGGAAATTCATGCTTTAAATGAAACACAGGTTTTTGACGCAATCGACATCATAGAGGAAAACCGGGGCACGCTCGATTATCTTATCGATGGAGCCGTGATAAAGATATGCGATTTTGAAACGCGAGAAGCGCTCGGAAACACCGAAAAATTCCCGCGCTGGGCGATAGCGTACAAATTCGAAGCCGAAGAAGTCACGACCATGCTTGAAAGCGTGACCTGGGAAATCGGCAGAACCGGCCGGCTTACACCGCTTGCACACGTCGCTCCGGTTTTGCTCGCAGGCGCGACCGTCAGCAGAGCGACGCTTAACAATTACGGCGACATACAAAAAAAGCGCCTCAAAACCGGCGCTAAGGTCTGGCTCCGAAGGTCGAACGAAGTCATTCCCGAAATAACGGGCAGGGTCGACGAATACTTTGAAGGAGAACAGGAGATCAGAAAGCCCGATACCTGTCCGTGCTGCGGAGCGAAGCTTGAGGAGAAGGGCGCATTCCTTATATGTCCAAATACCGAGGGCTGCATCGATCAGATCGTAATGCGGGTGACACACTTCGCCGGGCGGGAAGCGATGGATATCGACGCCCTGTCAGAAAAGACCGCGCGAAAATTCTGCGAAGCGCTTTCGATACACGATCCGGCAGACTTATACTCACTTACTTACGAACAGCTGATAGAGCTTGAAGGCTTTGGCGAAAAGCGCGCGCGCAGTCTGCTTGAGGAGCTTGAAAAAAGCAAACACGCCAAGCTTAACGCGTTCATTTACGCGCTTGGAATTCCGAATATCGGAACGAAAACCGCCAGAGACCTTGCAGATACGTTCGGCAGCATACATGCGCTGATGCAGGCGGACGTGCCTGCTCTGACAGCGATAGAAGATATAGGCGATACCGTGGCTGCAGCGGTTACTGGTTATTTTAAAGACGAAAAGAGCCGTTCGTTCGTTTTAAAGCTTCTTGACTGCGGTGTCAGTCCTGAATGGGAAAAACACGCAGCGGGCGGCGTTTTTCAGGGCATGACCATCGTGGTAACGGGAACTCTTAATAGCTACTCGCGTGCGCAGGCGGAAGATACCATCCGTGCAAACGGAGGGAAGGCCGCTTCAAGCGTCTCAAAGAATACGAGCATGGTGCTCGCTGGAGCAAACGCGGGAAGCAAGCTTGACAAGGCGCGACAATTAGGCATACAAGTCATAGACGAGACTGAATTTGGAGAAATGATAAAGAATTCGTAACACAAAGCGCGCTCAGACATGCTATAATATATTGATTGGAAAGGTGTGATATATGCGTGCTGTCCATGACGGGTTACGGCAGGGCGACGAAGACGGTTGACGGCAGAACGGTCACGGTTGAGCTGAAAAGCGTAAATCACCGTTTTCTGGATATCAGTCTGCGTATGCCGCGTTCATTTGCGTTTCTCGAAGAAACGGCCCGCAAAGCGATATCCAGCCGTATCAATCGCGGACATATAGAAGCCAGCGTAACTTATCTGAACGAGAGAAGCGACGCGCGCAGCGTACAGGCTGACGTGAATCTCGCTCAGGCGTACGGTATAGCTATAGAACAGATAAACGCAAGCCTTGGCATAGATAAAGACAACGGAAAAAGCGATATATCGCATTTTCCGGACGTGCTTGTAGTCAAAGAAGCAGAGGAAGACGAAAACGCACTGAAAGAACTGCTTTTGGAAGCTCTGAACGATGCGCTTGACAGGCTTATATCCATGCGCAGCACTGAAGGGAACAGTATGCAGCGCGCGCTGACTGACATACTGTCCGAGATAGAAGCAAAATCCTACGTCATAGACGAAAGATATCCCCAAACGGTGCTGGAGTATCAAAAGCGTCTTACCGAGCGACTCACGGAGCTCACCGGCGCGCAGCTCGATCCCGCGCGAATAGCTCAGGAATGCGCGATCATGGCCGACAAAGCAGCAATAGACGAAGAAACGGTCAGGCTGCGTACACACATCGTTCACGCAAGAGAAAAGTGCGCATCTAACGAGCCGATAGGGAGAAGTCTGGATTTTCTGGTTCAGGAAATGAACCGTGAGGTCAACACGATTTCCTCGAAATCGCAGGACATCGCGATCACAAACGCAGTGTTAGACTGCAAAAGCGCTATAGAAAAACTCAGAGAACAGCTGCAGAACATAGAATAAAGGAGTATACAGCATATGATGACCGAACCTCCCATTATGGAATTGCTCAAAAAGACAGACAACCGCTATACCCTTGCGGTTGAAGCAGCAAAACGCGCAAGACAGCTTATACAGGGCGAGCAGCCGCTGTACGATCCCAAGGACAACAACAAGCCACTTACTGTTGCGATAGAAGAGATCAACAGAGGTCTTGTAACATACAAAAAGCCCGAGATCAGCGGCGAATGAGTCTGAACCGCCTTCAGGCCGAAGCGTGTAAAATTACTGCGCTCCGGCTATTACTTATATATCAAAACAGGTGATGATATGTTAAAAGCCAGGCGTATAGTTATTTGCATAAGCGGCGGAATCGCCGTATACAAGGTATGCGAGCTCGTAAGACTGTTTAAAAAGTCAGGCTGCGAGGTACGCGTGGCTATGACCAAAAACGCGGAGGAATTCGTCGCGCCGCTGACGTTTGAAACGCTTTCGGGCATGCGGGTATATGACGATTCGTTCGCGCATGCATGGGAGATCGAGCATATATCGCTTGCAAAATTCGCAGATCTGTGCATAGTTGCCCCTGCGACAGCCAATTTATTGGCTAAAATACGCTCCGGAATAGCGGACGATCTCGTTTCGACCGCGATTTTGGCAATGCCTGCGCCTGTGCTGATTGCGCCTGCCATGAATTCCGTGATGTGGAAAAATCCGGCGACTCAGGAAAACGTATCGGTGCTTAAGCAAAGAGGATATCGTTTTATCGGCCCCGCAAGCGGTTCTCTTGCCTGCGGAGACTCAGATATAGGCAGAATGAGCGAGCCGGAAGAGATATATGAAGCAGCCAAGCAAATCCTGTGCCCCCAAAACGATCTCGAGCAGCGCAAAATACTCGTTACCGCAGGCCCTACGCGGGAAATGCTCGATCCGGTCCGCTTTTTGACGAACCGTTCCACCGGGCGCATGGGTTACGCGATAGCCGAGGCGGCGCGTGACAGAGGCGCTGAAGTGACGCTGGTCACCGGTCCTGTAGACATCGAAGCCCCAAGCGGAATTAACGTGGTAAAGATCGTTTCGACGCAGGATTTATTTGAGAGCGTTACAAAGCTCGCGCAAGCAAACGACGCAGTGATTCAGGCAGCCGCACCTGCCGACTTCACGCCCAGTGAGGCTTCAAACGAAAAGATAAAGAAAAGCGGCGACGGAATGGTGCTGAAGCTTAAAAACACGCCCGATATCGCACAAACTATCGGTAAAACAAAACGCCCGGATCAGGTATTCGTCGCATTTGCGGCAGAAACCAATGCTAATACCGCGCAGGCTGACGCTAAGCGCAGACGCAAGAACGCAGACATCATAGTGCTTAACGACGTTACAAAGCCCGGCGCGGGCTTTGCGGGGGATACGAATATCGTCACGATAATAACAGACGAAGGCGCACAGGAATATCCCCTTATGTCCAAAAGGCAGGCAGCGGATATCATACTCGATGCCGTTACATCAAAACTCTCATGCGCTACGCAAAAGTAATTATAGACCTTAGCTCAAGGGAAGTGGATAAGTGCTTTACTTACTCAATCCCTGAGGACATGCAGATAAACGAGGGCGATCTCGTGCGCGTGCCGTTCGGCCACAGGCATATAGAAGGCTTTGTGGCAGAAATCACAGAAACAAGCGAAATCGACCCGGAAAAGCTGAAACCGATAAACGAAAAAGTCACCGAAAGCATCATATTGCCAGAACTCATAGAGCTTGCGGCCTATATGCGCAGGAAGTATTCCTGCACGTCGGCTGACGCGCTGCGGGTAATGATACCGCCGCAGCTGCGCGGCAGCAAGGTACGCGAAAAGAAGATAAAAATCGCCGAATTGGCTTCAGACGCCGAAACAGCGCAAAGCAGCTGTAAAAAAGCAGGTCTGCAGTCAGAGGTGATCAGACTGCTCGAGCAAGGCGCTATGCCGCTTGGAGACATAGAAAAAGCGATCCGCGGCGGAGGCGCCGCTTGCAGGGCACTTGCAAAAAAACAGCTTGTAGTCATTAAAGACAGCGCTGTCAGGCGCGCGCCCGCAATAGACGAAGGCGGACGATCCTGCTTCGATCCGGTTCTCACCGCGGAACAGTCATGCGCGGCAAACGAACTTGTAAACGCTATCGGTAGCGGCGAACGGTTTTTACTGTACGGAGTAACGGGCAGCGGCAAGACAGAGGTTTATATAAAGCTTATACGAGAGCTGCTCGCACGCGGAAAATCAGCGATAATATTAGTGCCGGAGATTGCGCTTACGCCTCAGACAGTCGGCTGGTTTCACGCACGTTTCGGCGAATTATCGGCAGTGCTGCATTCGCGCCTTTCACCGGGCGAACGTTACGACGAATGGCAGCGCATAAAAAACGGAGAGGCCAAGGTTGTGATCGGTGCGCGTTCGGCTGTGTTCGCGCCGGTCGAAGCGCCCGGTGCGATCATAATCGACGAGGAGCACGAAGGAGCGTATATTTCCGAAAAGCATCCAAGATACGACGCGAGGGATATAGCCGCCGAGCGCATCCGGATTTCCAAAGGTGTATTGGTGTTAGGCAGCGCTACGCCTTCCATAGCGAGCTTTATGCGCACGCGTCCGCAGATACGGCCTGAGAACAGGTTGAAGCTGCTGGAGCTTAATCAAAGAGTGCTGGGACGATCTCTGCCTGAATGCTGCATCGCCGATATGCGGACGGAGCTTGCCGAGGGAAACAAAAGCATATTTTCCGCAAAGCTCCAGCGGGCGCTCAGGGAATGTATGGATGACGGCAAGCAGGCGATGCTTTTCATAAACCGCCGGGGTCATTAGACGTTCGTATCCTGCAGAGCCTGCGGCCATACGGTAAAATGCGAGAAATGCGACGTGGCGCTGACTTACCATCAGAACGAACAGCTGCTTATATGCCATTACTGCGGTGCGGCAAGCAAGCCTCCGGCAGTGTGCCCTTCATGCGGCAGCAGGTATATTAAGTACTTCGGAGCCGGGACGCAGAAAATCGAGGCTGAAGCGCGCAGGCTGTTTCCCGATAGAAGGATACTCCGCATGGACATGGATACTACAGGCGAAAAAGACGCCCATGCCAGAATACTCGAAACCTTCAGACGCGGCGATGCGGATATACTCGTTGGCACGCAGATGATTGCCAAAGGACTCGATTTTCCGGACGTGACGCTCGTAGGCGTCGTGGCGGCTGATACGACGCTCAATCTGCCTGATTACCGCAGCGCAGAACGTACGTTTCAGCTGATAACTCAAGTAGCAGGCCGCGCGGGACGCGCAGATTCGCCAGGCAAGGTCGTCATACAAACATACACGCCTGAGCATTATGCGATTAAGTGCGCGCTTAAGCAGGACTACAGAGCGTTCTACAGCATGGAAGCGGCATACAGAAAAAAATCGCTCTATCCGCCTTATACGACGCTTTGCCGCCTTGTGTTCTCCTCCGGAGATGCGGATGAAGCGGCAAACGCCGCCTCACAGGCGTTAAAAGAGCTGAAAGATAAGCTGGATGAGCAGAAGCTTACGCGCGACATCCTAAGCATTAATCCAGGCCCGGCGCCTATAAAGCGTCTGCGCGGGGAAGCCAGGTATCAGATACTTCTTAAAGCATACACTGCGGGCAACGTGACCGCTGTCGAAAGAATAATGGAAGAACTATCCGGGCAGGGAACACGCAAGGTAAACATAGATTTCGAAATCAATCCTGCCAATATGTTCTGACGGAGGGAAACTATATGGCTACCAGAAAGATAGTTAAGGTGGGCGACGACACTCTCAGAAAGATATCCCGCCCGATAAAAGAGATCGATAAACGCACAAAGCAGCTGCTTGACGATATGGCGGAAACGATGTACGCCTCGGAGGGCGTGGGGCTCGCCGCGCCGCAGGTCGGAGTTTTGAGGCGCATGGTCGTTATAGACGTAGGCGAAGGTCTTCTCGAGCTTATCAATCCCGAGATCATAAGCACCGAAGGCAGCATGGTAAACGCGGAAGGTTGCCTTTCGATACCCGGAAGGCGCGGTACGGTCGAACGGCCTGAAAAGGTCGTCGTGCGTGCCCTCAACCGGAAAGGACGCGAGATCGAATTGACAGGCACTGGGCTGCTTGCCATGGCGCTGTGTCACGAGATAGACCACCTCGACGGCATACTGTATACCGACAAAATGATAGAGGACGTAACGGACAAGGAGCAAGGGCAATAGATGCGCATAGTATTCATGGGTACGCCCGATTTTGCGGTTGAAAGCCTGAAGGCGCTTACGGAACTGCCGCATGAAATAGTGGGCGTGTTTACTCAGCCTGACAGACCCGTCGGAAGAGGACACAAAATAGAAAAAACGCCAGTCAAGCTTTACGCTGAGGAAAAGGGTATCCCCGTTTTTCAGTTCGAAAAGATTCGCAGGCAGGAAGGGCTCGACGCGCTGCGTGCGCTAAAGCCGGATTTATGCGTGACGGCCGCGTTTGGACAGATACTCAGCAAAAAAATACTCGAGGTTCCGCGTTTGGGCACGATAAACGTACACGCTTCTCTTCTGCCGCGGCACAGAGGCGCCGCACCGGTTAACCGCGCGATAATGCAGGGAGATAGCGAAACCGGAGTTACTACTATGCTTACTGACGCAGGTCTTGATACAGGCTGTATCCTGCTTAAGAAAACTGCGGATATTAAGCCGGACGAAACCGCCGGCGAGCTTACGGAGAGACTTGCAAAGCTCGGTGCTGCGCTTTTGAAGGAAACGGTGCAGGAATACGCGGCGGGCAATATAGTGCCCATACCTCAAAACGAAGCCGAAGCGACTTATGAGCCGATGATGGATAAAAGCGAAGGGCTGATCGACTGGAACAAAACTGCGCCGGAAATACACAATCTCGTGCGCGGCGTCGATCCGTGGCCCGGCGCATATACATATCTGAACGGAGAAGTTTTAAAGGTATGGAAAAGCGCGTGCTTTGACATGGAAAGCGCATGCAGACCCGGCAGCGTCGTAAAAGCTTCTGGAAAGGACGGCCTGTCAGTAGCCTGCGGACAAGGGACGCTTGAAATACTTGAGCTTCAGCTCCCCGGTGGAAAGCGGATGAGCGCCAAAGCCTATCTGGCGGGCAGGAAAATAGAAATCGGAACTGTGCTGGGAGAACATAATGGATAAACAGAAAACGCATAAGCTCGATAAAAATATAAAAAAGGACGTCCGCAAAACGCATCAGGGCAAAACCAAGACGGAAACGGACAAGCGCACCGATATCCCGACAGTAAGCGCTGCGCGTATGACTGCGCTCAGAAGCCTGTACGATGTATTCTTTATGGACGCGTATTCCAATCTCTCTCTCGACAGGCAGCTGCGCACAGCGCGACTGTCTGACGAGGACAGACGGCTCGCTTCAAGCATATTTTATACCAGCCTTGAAAAACGCTCCAAAACAGATTATATTCTTGCGCCGTTCGTGAAGCTCAAGCCGGATCCAATCGTTGAATGCATACTGCATATCGCAGCCGCGCAGATTCTGTATATGGACCGCATACCGCCGCACGCTGCTGTAAACGAAGCCGTTAATCAAGCCAAGGTTTATAAAAAAGACGAGGCTGTGGGTTTTGTGAACGGCGTGCTCAGGTCGCTGCTGCGGGCGAAGGAAGCGCATGATCTGCGTCTGCCCTCCGAGATCGGCGACAAGGCGAAGTATCTTGAAACCGAGTATTCCGCGAGCAGCTTTACCGTGAATTGCCTTATCGACGCTTACGGGATAGACGAAGCCGAAAAAATTCTCGCGACAAGCGGCAGCGAAAAAAGCGAAACGCTCAGACCTAATTTAATGAAATGGACCGACGCAGACGCGGAAAGCTTTTTGAATGATAATAATATCGAATGGGAAAAGGGGCTCTCGCCGCATTCGTACAGGATAAAGCATGCCGGAGGAATAACCTCTAAGAAGGAATATGAGGCCGGTTATTTCTCTGTGCAGGGAGAAAGCGCGATGCTTGCGGCATATGCGTGCGAGCCAAAGCGCGGGATGACTATGCTCGACACCTGCGCGGCGCCCGGAGGCAAAGCGGCATTAATCGCAGAGCTTATGTCGAGCACAGGCAGAGTGCATGCATGGGACCTTCACGAGCATAGGGTCGCATTAATGAAAGCGAACGCTTTGCGTCTCGGTCTTGACAACATGCGCTGCGCTGTGAAGGACGCAACGGTTATTAAAGAAGATTTTGTGCGCGGAATAGACGCGGTTCTTATAGATGCGCCTTGCTCCGGACTCGGAGTTTCAGCCGACAAGCCCGAAATAAGGTACAGGCTTACAAAAGAAAAGCTCGATTCCATCACCGAAACGCAAAAGCAGCTTTTGAACGTATGCTGCGAATACGTAAAAGCCGGCGGCTTGCTTGTGTATTCGACGTGCACGATACTGCCTACCGAGAACGAAGATATAGTATCAGGCTTCCTGAGGGAGCATCCGGAGTTCAGGCGCGAGACAGGTACGGAGTATCTGCCTGCCATACTCAGGCCCTTGTGCCGTGACGGCGAGATCACACTGCTTCAGGGACGTGACGCGCCGGAGGGCTTCTTTATTGCGCGGATGCGCAGGGTGTTCTGATGATCGACACAGACGGTAAAATCGAGCTCGCGGGGCTTACGAGCGAAGAACTGAAGGAATTCGTGCTGTCGCTTGGCGAAAGCGCGTTCAGAAGCAAGCAGATATCTGCCTGGATAAAGCAGGGCGCGCAGATCGACGAGATGACCAATCTCTCGAAATCTCTCAGGGAGAAGCTGGCAAAAGCTTCTTATGTCCACGGCGTAGAGATTACCCGAAGTATCGTTTCGAAGCTTGACGGAACGGAGAAATACCTGTATACTCTGAGAGACGGAAATATAATCGAAGGCGTGCGCATGCGCTATCATTACGGCGATACGCTGTGCGTTTCCACACAGGTCGGCTGCCGTATGGGCTGCAGATTCTGCGCGTCGACGCTCGAGGGCTGCGTCAGAAATCTGACTGCCGGAGAAATACTCGGACAGCTCCTTGCAGTGAACCGCCATATTCAAAAGCTCGAAGGCGAATCTGCGCATATACACAACATCGTCCTTATGGGCAGCGGCGAGCCGCTTGACAACTACGACGAGGTCATCCGCTTTCTGCGGCTTGTAAATGCGCCGGAGGGTATGAATATTTCGCTTAGAAATATTTCGCTTTCGACGTGCGGGATAGTTCCGAAGCTTTATAGCCTTGCTGACGAGCAGCTTCCGGTCACGCTGTCGATTTCCATGCATGCACCGAATGACGCGATACGTAAGCAGCTTATGCCGATCGCAAACGCATATACTGTCGACGAAGTGCTTAAAGCGTGCCGATATTATATAGATAAAACAGGAAGACGCGTCATATTCGAATACGCGCTCGTAAAAGGAGTAAACTGCTCCGAAGCAGATGCGGACGAGCTTTCCTCAAGGCTTCGCGGACTTCAGTGCCACGTAAACGTAATTCCGCTGAACTCTGTTCAGGAACGCGATTTGTCAGGACCTGACGAAGAAACGATAAAAGCGTTTATAAAACGCCTTGAAATAAGACATATCTCAGCAACGCGCCGGCGCGAGATGGGCGACGATATACAGGGCGCCTGCGGGCAGCTCAGGCGATCTTATCTGAAGGAGGCTGATGTATGAAAGCATACGCGATAACAGATAAGGGGCTGGTCAGGCCGCTTAATGAGGATTATTATTATCTGCCGTCAAAAGGCGAAAGCTTTACGCTGCTTGCGGACGGAATGGGTGGACATGCGGCGGGCGAGGTCGCGAGCATGATCGCTGTCAGCGCATGCGCTGAAATGCTTCGCAAAACTAAAACGCCTTCAAGAGAAAAACTGTCCGCGGCATTTTCAGAAGCGAACAGACGCATTTATGATGCAGCGCTTACGAAGCCTCAGCAAAGGGGAATGGGCACGACGCTCGTGGCTCTGTGCATTTTGGAAAAGCAGGCTGCTCTGGCGCACGTAGGAGACAGCCGCGCTTACAGGCTTCGAAACGCTTCGCTTACTCAGATGACGACCGATCATTCTTACGTCGAGGAGCTTGTAAAAAGCGGCATTATCACCCGCGAGCAAGCCCGTACGCATCCGAAAAGAAACATAATTACCCGCTGCGTAGGCACTCAAGCTGAAATCGAAGCCGATATCGTTATAACAGATCTGGAAGGAGACGATTTATGGCTGTTATGCAGCGACGGCCTTACCGGCTTTGTCGCCGACGAGGCAATTGAAGCGGTGCTCATATCTTCATTGTCTCCGATGGAGAAGCTGAAAGCCCTCAGAGACGCCGCGCTTTCAAACGGCGGTTCTGACAATATCACAGCGGTGCTTGTTTCCGGGGGAAATGCATGACGACAAACGATATCGTCTCAGGACGCTACCGGATACTCGGAATTATCGGTACCGGCGGAATGAGCATTGTATACAAGGCCAGAGACGAGAAAAACGGCCGTATAGTCGCGCTCAAGGTACTGAAGGACGAATTCCAGGAAAACGTGGAATTCGTGCGCCGCTTCAGGCACGAGGCGCTTGCCGCGTCTCAGATGCAGCATCCGAATATAGTCAAGCTGTATTCGGTTGGCAGCGACGGCGACGTACCGTATCTGGTTATGGAGTATGTGGAGGGCCGCACGCTCAAGCAGGTCATTGAAAAAGAAGGCCGTCTCAAGAGCGAACGTGCGGTCACGTATGCTCTGAAAATCCTTGCCGCGCTCGATCATGCGCATCGCAATCATATTATCCACAGGGACATAAAGCCTCAGAATATACTCGTCGACAACGACGACAATATAAAAGTTGCTGATTTCGGCATCGCAAGGCTTGTAAACGCGAGCACGAAAACTCTTTCGGATTCCAATTCCGTTATGGGCAGCGTGCACTATGTTTCTCCGGAGCAGGCGAACGCTGAACCTGTCGACGAAAAAAGCGACCTGTATTCCATGGGCATCGTACTGTACGAAATGCTTACCGGAACAGTGCCGTTTGACGGCGAAACCCCGGTCGCTATTGCGCTTAAGCAAGTCAGCGAGCTTCCGCGCAGCATGCGCACGTATTACCGCGACATACCGAAAAGCCTCGACGAAGTTGTAATGAAGGCGCTTGAAAAAACGCCGCAGCTTCGCTATAAATCCGCCGCCGCGATGGCCAAGGATTTAAAACGCGCATTAAAGCTGCCCCGCGGCGGCTTTGTAAACAGCCCATCCGGCTTTTACGGTCACTTCATGAGCTATGCGTTCAGAAACGGTATAAACGCGGTTCTGGTCGCGCTGTCTTGCATAACAGTGCTTTCGATAGTCATATACGGCTTCGTGAAGGTGACAGATATATTATACGGCGTGGAAGTACCGTATGTTATAGGCAAAAGCAGCGAAGAGGCCGCTGAAACGATACGTTCTTCCGATATGACGTACACTCTTGAGGAGAATTACAGCTCCGTCTACGCAGAAGGCACGATAATGGCTCAGCTTCCCGAAGGCTATACGCGCAGCAAGCGCGGGCGCAGCGTAACGCTAACCGTCAGCAAAGGCACTCAGCCTGTGATGCTTCCCGACACAGTCGGCATGACGCGTGTAAACGCTCTCGAGCTGCTTGCAGAGTACGGCTTTCCTGCCGTATCGATACAGTACGGACAGGATGCTGAGAAGGAAATCGACACTGTTCTGGCGCAGTCGCCTCAATCCGGTCTTGTAAGCAGCAGCGAATCGGTAATACTTACCGTCAACAGCGAACGCGTAGCCATGCCGTTTTTAGAAGGAAGGACGGAGCAGAACGCGATCGACACGCTCGAAGCGCTGAACCTGACGGCGGAAGTGATCTACGGCTATTCAATGGACGAAAAACCCGGCACGGTCATAATGCAGAGCATACCCGCGTATTCCGATGTGGTAAAGGGCACTAATGTAGTTATATGCGTCACTTTGGATTTGCCGGATATTTATTACGCTTCGTACAGCATGCGCGCGCCGCTTAGCATGAACGTGCGCATAGTGGTTAAAAGTCCTTCCGGCAGCGAAAATGAAGTATACAACAAAGACGTCGAAGCGGGCGACATAATCAGCCTCGATATAGAAGATACCGAAAGCGGAGAGCACACCGTAGATATTTATTTCGACGGCGTTCTGACTATCAGCGAAACCAAGATTTTCGAATGACGGTGGACAGATGACGGGTACGTTGTTAAAGGGGATAGGCGGCTTTTATTATGTGCTCGGTTCAGACGGCACGACGTATACGCTGCGCGCGCAGTCTAAAATCAGGCACGAACGCCTGAAGCCGCTTGTCGGGGACGGTGTGGAATTTATACCCGGCGACAACGACTCCGATGGCTGGCTTTTGCGAATACTGGAACGAAAAAATTCATTTATTCGTCCTCCTGTTGCAAACGTAGACGCTCTGGTCGTCGCGATTTCCGCTTCCGTTCCGCAGGCGGACCTTCTGCTGTGCGACAGGCTGATGCTCATCGCGAAAGCCAATTCGATACGGATATTTATCGCCGTCACGAAATCAGACGACGACGGCGAAAACGCAAGCGCGCTGCTTGACGAATACAGTAAATCAGGAGCGTCGGTATACAGGGTAAGCGCGTTTACGGGTGAAGGTGCGCATATGCTTAAAGACGCGCTTAAGGGCTGCGTACATGCCTTCGCGGGGCAGAGCGGCGCAGGCAAAAGCTCGCTTATAAACTCAATGTACGGCTTCGAGCTTGACGTAGGCGATATTTCAGAACGCATTTCACGCGGCAAACACACAACGCGCGCCTGCAGCCTTATCCCGCTGCCCGGCGGCGGCGCAGTAGTGGATACGCCGGGCTTCAGCCTGTTGGAATCCGAGCTCACAGAGCCTGAAAAGATAGGGGAGTACTACGCCGAATTTGCGCCTTATGCCGAAAGCTGCCGCTTTTCGCCCTGCGTTCATATAAGCGAGCCCGGCTGCGCTGTAAAGCAGGCCTTGAACGCAGGTCTCATCCCTGTCGGCCGCTATGAACGTTACAAGCTCTTGTATGCTGAAATGAAGGAAAGGTGGAATAAAAGATATGATTAAGGTTGCGCCGTCGCTTTTAGCCGCAAACTATCTGGAATTCGGCGCCGCAGCGGACGACATGATCTCCGCGGGCGCGGACGCGCTGCATTACGATGTTATGGACGGCGAATTCGTGCCTGCTATAACCTTCGGTCAGGCCTTGCTCGCCCAGCTTTCAAAAAAGCCCATAGACACTGACGCGCACCTGATGATCGTGCACCCGGAACGTCACATAGAGGAATTTGCCGAAGCGGGCGCGCGCTATATAACCGTGCATCAGGAAGCCTGCGGTTTCGGGCTTAAGCATACGCTGAAAGCGATACGCGCCGCAGGCTGCCTTGCGGGCGTTTCGATAAAGCCGTACACTGACGTACATTCGCTTGACGACGTGCTCGAAGACGCTGACCTGATCCTCGTAATGACCGTTGAACCCGGCAAGGGCGGGCAGAAGCTGATTCCTTTTACGCTGGACAAAGTACGGCAAGTAAAGCAAATGTGCAGGGAGAGAGGTATTTCACCCATAATCGAGGTGGATGGCGGCATAAACGCGCAAACTGCTCAATCTGCCGTATCGGCCGGCGCGGATATGCTGGTTGCGGGCAGTGCGTTTTTCAAAGCTGAAGACAAACAAAGCTTTGTACGTGAGCTGAAAGCCTTACTGCCGTAAAAGTGGCTTGAGTTAAAACTGTCGAATACTGCGTTTCTGTAGAGTGTTTGCCTACGAACCAAAAGGTCGGGGTTCGAATCCCTCCAGGCACGCGGTAATAAAGACCGAATTTGTCAAGCCAAGTCCGGTCTTTTTTATGCCTTCAAGCTGGATTCCCCCGGATTACACCCGATTTTGCTCAAATCGATCCACTCGGAAAGCAACGGATTCTTGTGCGTTTATGTCCGTCTGTGACCCACAAAACAAGATATGTGCGGTTGATTTCAGTCATCATGTAACACGACCGTTTGTTGCTGCGCCAAGGGCGTACAGGCCAGCGCGATCACCTATGCCGTCATGGAAACGGCGAAGGCCAACGGCCTGAATCCGGAAAAATACATCAGCCACCTGCTGACCGTCCTGCCGGAGCGCTTTGCCAAAGACCCGAAAGCCGCCGCCCACGACCTGCTGCCGTGGGCTGATGATGTGCAGCGTCTGTGCCGGGGGTAGTGCGGATTATTGAGCGGTTAAGCTCTTATTATACACCAGTTTGGAGGTTTACACAAAATTTGGGGTGGACTCAATAATAACTCACTTCTTATTCACTAAAACTTGTCATCATTATTCAGGGATTGTTGAAGCTGTCATACGTCGCCGCGCTCTGCTGGCTCGTAAGCTCCTTTACCGACAGGGTATTCCCGTTCCCGTCAAAGCCGTAGCTCTCTCCGTACAGCTCCTTGTACAGGCTTATGTGCGTATACAGCGCCGTATTGTCGTTCCTGCCGTAGAACACGCCTACCTGTATCTGGTTGAACAGGTACGGTGCGGCTATCTGAGCACTAACGCAGTGCCAGCCGCTGCAGCACGTGTCAAAGTTTATCCTCTGCCACGTCGAATAGCTGTTGTTCCTCTTCGCTCTGAAACGTATGCCAGTACGCGGCCGGAAATTTCCGTACCAAAATGGGCTGGTGAGATTTGATGATTTATTATATTTGGCTCTCACAGTAACCCCAAATCCCTCAATCTCATACGCCACAAGATAGTATCTGCCGTATGATGTGTATTTATGTATTCTTTTATGGTATTTGCAGCACAGTCTTTATCGTTTTCTTCACAGCTGATATCCACAAGCATGCGGATTGCACAGGCCAGCTTCACATCCCAATCGGGATGCTGCAGTAGTGTCGCAAAATCCGGGATAAGCTCCGGATACTTATCATTTATCTGCTTTGCTATCTTGGATTTTTTTGTCATTAAGCTGTTATACTTCCTCACGGAAGCGGGGTCCCCGTAATCGACATCCCTCTGTTCCACGGTGTAAAGAATAAATGTATCAATGAGTTTATCTTTATTCATGTATAATCCCTCGTATTTCATTAAGTATGTTTATTCCAAATTCATACTGTGTCTCAAATGATTTTCCAGCTAAATAATCCCTCACTCTAAGTGATGGACAAGATTCTGACTTTGATGAATAATAGCCGCTGATTTTTCTGTGTAAATCATATGGAATTTTAACTTTATTAGATTCAGCCTGAATTTGCTCTTTTGTAAATCCCGACTTTTGCTGCTGGCATTGCTCAACAATATGATGTACTTCATTACCTTTAGCATACTGTTCATTGACAACCGCAGATGGAGCCTGACTAATCGCCCCGTTGGCATAATTTGGTGGTAGACCGCCCCCACCTTGCTCCATCTTGTCAAGAGGTTCTGGAATTCCATCGTC
>JAFYFC010000044.1 GCA_017543905.1 Clostridia bacterium | reverse complement strand
CATTCATCCTCATAATATGCATTCACATAACGGACATATGGGATTCCATTTTCTTCTGTTGCTAAAGCGATCACGCTGTCTTTTCCAAAACGTTCTTTCATTATTTGTTCTGCTTCAATACTTAGTCTTTTCATGGCTGCTCTCCTATTCTTTTGTTTTTAGCGCTGTTTTATATAGCTCGCATCTTTCGGTTCATACGGTACGGAAATGAAGTCTTTCTTTTGGTGGTACAAGCAGCATACAGTCTCCACATGCCCCGTCCCCGGGAACATATCCACCGGAACGGCGCGGTCGAAGCGGAAGCGGCGGCTTTCGCACAGCAGCTTTACGTCGCGGGCGAGGGTGGCGGGGTCGCAGGACACGTACACCACGCGCTCGGGCGGGGTCTTTATAAGCGCCTCGATCACGCGCCTGTCCATGCCCGCGCGGGGAGGGTCGGTGATGACGGTATCGAAGGGACGCTGCGCCGACAGACGCGGATATTCCTCCGCCGCGTCGCCGCAGATAAATTCCGTCATGTAGTTCAGGCCGTTCGCGCGCGCGTTTTGCCGTGCGTTTTCGATCGCCTCCGGCACAAGCTCGATGCCCGTGACGGCGGGAACGGCGTGTGCAGCTCCGCTTGATGTCGCGTGCTGTATCGCCCTTGCCGCGCACAGCGATATCGTGCCCGCGCCGCAGTATATGTCGCACACGCGCGCGCCGCCAGAAAGCTCCGCAAAGCCGAGCGCGGTCTCGTACAGGCGCTCTGCCTGCAGTGTGTTCACCTGAAAAAACGCGCGCGGGCCGATTTCGAACGCAAGGCCGCACAGCTTTTCGATAAGTGTGCGCTTTCCGCGCACAAGCGTGCATTCCCCGTCCAGCGCGTGCGCAGGGCGCGGCGAGAGCCGGCAGGTATATACGCTTACCACGAAGGGCAGAGCGCGCAGCGTCTCGTCCGCAAGCGCGCGTACGTCCGCGGCACTGCTCAGCGAGAGCGTCAGCATAAGCTCGCCCGCGGAATTCGTGCGCGTGACTATGTATTTTACGGGCAAACGCCCGATTTTCGGCTTTATAAAGCGCAGCAGCGCGTTAGCGCGGTCATGCTGCAAAAGGCATTCGTTCGTATCGCATACGCTGCGGCTGCCCTCCGCGAACACTCCCGCGCGCGCGCCGTCGCACGCGAATTCCGCCTTGTTGCGGTATCCGCGCGTAAGCGGAGAGGGCAGCGTGTCCGCCACAAGCGGACAGCCCAGCCCGCCGATGCGCGTGAGCGCGCTTAATACCTTTTCCCGCTTCAGGCGCAGCTCGCATTCGTAGGTCATATGCCGCGCGCGGCAGCCGCCGCACACGCCGTAATGCGGGCAGTCCGGCGTGACGCGCTCGGGCGACGGCCAGGTAACGCTTATGAGCCGCGCCTCGGCGAATCTGTCCCGGCTCCTTGTTATCTCGGCGCGTACGCGCTCGCCGGGCAGCGCGCCCGGCACGAACACCGCGCGCCCGTCCTCAAGCCGTCCCACGCCCTGTAGCTCCGAGCCGCTGCCGCTGATAATGATCTCTGCTGAATCCATAATAACCGAGCTTTTCAAAACCCCGCATTTTATTGAGGCGCACCGGCGTTTTCCGCAGTCCGCCGCCGTGCTCACGCCGATTATACCCGCTGCGCGCCGAAAAATCAATCAGAAGGACGTAAATACTGCCCTCTCCGCCTCAATATTCCCGCGCAGCCTTGACGCGGCGGGCGTTATACTGTATAATTGACAGTAGCTTTACAAAATCGGCGCGTGCCGGTCAGACTTGAATTCAGAAAGAAGGCTTCAGCATGAAAACCGTTCGGAAACTTATATCGGTGCTGCTTGCGCTTGCGCTGCTGTTAAGCTGCGCGTTCGCGGAGCAGGACGAGGACGTACTCACTCTGCCCTCCGACCTGACGGCGGTCGGCGAAAGGGCGTTTTACGGCTCCGCGTCCATAGACAAGGTCGTGCTGCCGGACACCGTATCGGCGATATACGACCAGGCGTTCGCCTACAGCGCTCTGAGTGAGATAAACCTGCCCGGCAGCCTCACGTATATCGCAGCGGACGCCTTCGAGGGCTGCAGCGGCATGAACGCTCTGGTAACGAGTGGCACGTACGCCGAGGAATACTGCGTGGAAAACGGCATTCCGTACACTATCGTGTCGCCTTACGGCCCCTATGACGCGACCATCGCCGTGTACCAGCGCTCAAATCAGGGCGACGCCGAGGATATCTGGTGGTGGGATTTCTGCCGCGAGTACTTCGGCCTCAATTTCAACGTGATACAGCTCACCTCGACCGGCGACTACAAATCCACCGCATTCGCCACCGGCGACATGCCCGACGTATTCTATCAGCTCTTCCTCGACTCGTCCACCGTCGTCGAGCAGGGCGTCAACAACCACAACCTCGTGGCGCTGGACGAATACATTACGCCCTCGATAATGCCCAACCTTTCAAGGATATACGCGGCGCATCCGGAGTACAAGGCTGCGATCACCGCTTCCGACGGCCACATCTACTGCCTCGGCGTGATTCAGAACATGAACAATCCGCTGATGACCTTCTATTACAATCAGCGCTGGCTGGACGACGCGGGGCTCGACGTGCCCACCACTCTGGACGAGTTCACCGAGGTTATGGCCGCGTTTAAAGCTCGTGAAGAGCTGCCCGAGAACGAAGGCAAGACCGTCGTCCCCCTGACCGGTGACCTTGGCAACGCGCCCCGCTTCATCGCGAACGCCTTCGGCTGGATCACCGACAGCGCCGGCTATCTGACGAGTGTCGCGCTCGACGAGGAAAACGGCTCGCCCTGCTTTATTTACGCGGACAGGACGCGCTTCCCGGAGTTTATGAACGTCATAAAGAACTATATCTTCAGCGGCTACTTCTCCGCCGATGTGTTCGACGACCAGTATGCCGGCAGCCAGACCGCTCATCTGAAGGCTGAGGACCTGACCGGCTTCGACCAGAATACCGCCAACGCGATCGATCCCAGCGAATGGACGGCGGCGATCCCGCTGACCAGCCGGTGGAACAACACGCCCGCCATCGCCCGCAGCTATAACGGCATAAACTGCCAGTCCTTCGCGATAGGCAACCGGGCGGACATGACCGAAAGCAAGATAATACGCCTTTTGCGCTGGGTAGACTGGCTGTACGACTACGACAACTATATAATGAGCCATTACGGTCCCTCTCAGGACGAAACACAGTGGCTGCTGGGCCTTAAGAGCGGCTACATGGCCACGCTGAACGGCGGGCGGTACACGTTTACCTGTCAGGAAGTACTGGACGGCGATTACACCAGCTTCAGCGATTATCAGAACAGGCGCATACACGGCATCATCGGCGGCTATCTGGGTCTGAACGCAGACCTGTTTAACGACGCGACCCGACCGTACAATCCGCCGACTTACAGCAATCGGGTCGCGGAAAACGTGCTGCCGTATCTCACGGATACCTATCCGAACATCCGCTTCTTTGACCCAGATACCAACTATCGCATGAGCGATCTGCGTGCAGAGATCAACTCCTACGTCAACCAGCAGTACATAGCGTTCATCTCCGGCGAGAAGGAGATAAATAACGAAAACCTCGCCGAGTACTTCGATACGCTCGACGCGCTGGGTTATCAGGAATACCTGCAGTATTTCACCGACTATTACGAGGCGTATCTTGAGAGCATGAACTAACGATGCGATCGAAATTGAGCTTGGCTTCATTTCGATCGGGTGGGCTGCAGTACGCCCCGTCAAGGCTTCCCCTTGAGGGGCGCGCAGCGCGGTTCGGTAGTGAATGACAGGTAAGTGGACTGTCAGAGCCGAACCGTGACCGAGCCCGCAGGCGAGACGGCATGAGTTGCGTCCAGCAACAGCTTCCTCTCAGGGTGCATCTCCGCCTCAGCCATCGCGTCTTTGCCGCGTCACCTTCTTCCAAAAACAGCGCGCACGAAACGAAAGCGGGGTTCGTTTCGTGCGCGCTTATTGCGGCGGGTATTTATCAGATTTCGGGCTCCGCGTCGTTCTCCAGCGGGGCGTCCTCCACGGTCTTTATCGCCCAGCGCGCCATGTTCATTTCGGTCTTCTGGTTGCCCACGGCGATCTTGACCTGGTCTTCGCGCACGGAGGTGACCGTGCCGTATATGCCGCCGATGGTGACTATGCGGTCGCCGGTTTTGAGCGCGTCCAGCATCGCCTTTACGGCCTTTTCCTTTTTCTTCTGCGGGCGGATCATAAAGAAGTACATCACCACGAAAATCAGCGCGAAGGGGATTATCATGCTGCCGAGGCTCAGCAGCATATTGCCCTCGCCCTGCCCTGTACCCTGCGCTGCGGTAAGCAAAGAATTCAGTATGTAAATGCTGTTCATATAAAAAGCTCCTTCAATATAATTCAAAGCTATTATACCCCGCGGCGCGCCCGCGCGCAACGTAAAATACCGCTCTGTGTGTAAACTTTGTTATAAAAAAAGAATTGCGCTTTCGTTCGGGCGGGCACGCCAAGCGGGGCAGACGTCCTGCGATGAACGGCGCGCGGCGCAAATAACGCAGCTTGGCTGCCGCGCGGCGATTTGGCTTGACCAAAGGCAAAGTTTCTGCTATACTTCGTTTGCGTTTGCACGGCGAACGCGGCAAAAAACTGCGCCCGCGCGGGGCCGTCTCCGCGGAGCAGCACGAAAGGACATATCTATGAGCAGCATACACGTCTTTACGTTCAACATCCTTACCGACAACGGCACGCGCACGGGCATCACCTCCTTCGCAGAGAGGAGCAAGCTGTTTGAAAAGCATTTTCTTTCTTACGGGCCGGATCTGATCGGCTTTCAGGAGACCATGCCCTACGAGCGGGAATGGCTTAAAGACAACCTGAAGGATTTCGACGTATACGGCATGGGCAGAAACGCCGATCTTACGGGCGAAAGCAACGTGATCGCCTGCCGCAAGGACAGATTCGAGCTGGTGACGCTGGATATGTTCTGGCTGTCGGACACGCCGCGCGTGCCGGGCTCCCGCTTTCACAGCGACCAAAGCAGCTGTCCGCGCATCTGCATGGACGCGCTTTTGGCGGATAAGCAGAGCGGACGCTGCCTGCGCTTTTATAACACGCATCTGGACCACAAGGGAGAGCTCGCGCAGGCGCAGGGCATAAGCCTCATACTTGCACGCATCGCGGCGGATTACGCCGAAAACCCGCTGCCCGTGATACTTACGGGCGACATGAACGTGACGCCGGAAAGCGCGGTATACAAGTCCGTAACAGAATTTACGGGCTGCGGCCGCCCGCTGCGCGACGTGAGCGCAAATACCGGCCTCACCTACCACGGCTTCCGTCACGACGGCTTCGGCGCGAAAATCGACTACATATTCACCACCCTGCCCTGCGACGAAACGAAAACCGCAGCGATCAAGGACGAAGAAAACGGCTGCATGCTCTCCGACCACTATCCGGTGGGAGCGGTTTTGGAGTTGGGGGAGTAGGGCGCTGCGCGCCGTGAATTGCGCTGCCGCGCGTGAAATGGCTTCGCGCGTGAAATGGCTTCGCCGTGAATTGCGCTGCGCGCATTAATAATAGGGACAGTCAGTTTGGGGTAAGCCGCGGTTGCGGCAGAGCCAAGCTGACTGTTGTTTAGTGGTTATTTGTCATTCGTTTTCGGTAATCGTTTCAAAATACTGGCATATTCCCTGCGCGACGCCCTGCGCGAGCAGGAGCTGATACTCCGGGCGCGCGGTGTTTTCGTCCTCCTCGGGGTTGGTCATATAGCCCAGCTCCGCCAGCACGCAGGGCACCTCGCTCCAGTTGAGGCCCGTGTACGTGTCGCGTTTGTACACGCTCTGAATGTGCGCGCCGGTCACGCTTTTAAGCGCGTCGAGCAGGCAGCGCGCAAGACGTGCGCTTTCCTCCGCGCACGCGCCGGTTGCGCGCACATACATGCCTATGCCGTGCGCGTTTTTGTTCGTGCTGCCGTTCAGATGCACGCGCACCACCGCGTCCGCGCCCCATTCGTTCATCATGAGCGCGCGTTCGACGTTGGATATGTTCACGTCGTGAGTTTCCCGCGTCATCAGCACCTCCGCGCCCAGACGCACGAGCTCGTCGCGCAAAAGCAGCGAGATTTCGAGCACGCGCACGTATTCGGGCACGCCGGTGCTCACGCCCCTCGTGCCGGACGCGACCCGCGCCTTGGTTTCGGCGCTGCCGGGCGCGACGGGCTCCTTCGACGTGTCCGCGTGCGCCTGATGTCCGGGGTCTATGCCGATTTTGAGACCCGCCAGCGGCAGCGCGGAATACAGACGCGCGCTTTCCTCAGGCACGATCCTGACCTCGCGCGAGCGTCCTTCGGCCAGGGCGGGCGCGCACAGCATAAGCGCGAGCAGCGCGCAGAGCAAACGTGTTTTCATATATCTTCTACCTCCGGAGGGCCGCTTCATTGCCGTTTGCGGATTTGACGCAGAAAAGGACCCGCGCGTTCACGGTTTAAAGCGGACGCGAGGCTTTTGCGGAAGATTTTTTAATTACCTATTGACTTCGTAGGTGAATATAAAGTATAATTCGTGTCAGACCGATACGGGAGGGCAGTATATGAATTCTAAAGAAAGACTTGCCGCTTACTTGAACGGCGAAAGCGCGGACAGAAGACCGAATCTTACCATAATCGGCAGCGCGGTATGCCGCTTTGCGGACGGCGGCCGCGGCATGGACATCGAGACCTATTGCAAGGACTGGAAAAAGATGGCTGAGGCCGCTTCGATCGCCGCGCGGGAGTATAAGCTCGATTTTATACAGATCGCCTCCGACCTGCTCAGAGAAGCCGAAGGCTACGGCTCCGAGGTGAGCTTCTTCCCGGACAAGCTGCCTACGATGACCAAGGCGGCGCTTGACGATATTACGGACGTGGACAGGCTGCGCCCGCTGAAGGCGAGCGAGATACCGCGCCTGTACGATCTGGTAAAGGCGGCAGAGTGGGCGCTTGACGACAAGGACGTGGATCCGATGGTTTTGGCTGTGGGACCGATGAGCGTGGCGGGCAACGTGCGCGGCGTGGAGGATTTTCTGGTGGATATGTTCGACGAGCCCGAATGCAGCGCGAAGCTTCTGGATATCGTGAGCGACACCACGCTGGATTTTATAACCTGTCTTGCTGAAAAAGGCGTAAAATATGTATACGTCGCCGATCCCGTGGCGTCGCTCGTTTCGCCCAAGGTATATGAAGAGCTGGTATTTCCGGTGCACAGGAAGATATTCGACCATATGAAGAAGCTCGACGTAACGGGCCGCCTGCACGTATGCGGGAACACCGCGGGCATAGTCAAATATACCTCCACGCTCGGAGCGGCGGTGGTGGACGTGGATCACGTGGTGAATTTCAGCGCCGCACTCGAAAGCGCGGGCGGGAGATGCCTGCTGAACGGCAACATAGACCCTGTAGCGGACGTGTACACCTGCGACGCCGCCCACACGAAGCGTGCCGTACTGGAGACGGCGGCTTCGGTCAACTATGCGCGTGCGTTGTTCATGCCGGGCTGCGAGCTGCCCACGGACACTAAAATCGAAAACATTCTGGCAATCGCCGAGGCGATAGAACAGATAGGCGATAGGGCGTCTTGACAGCCGCCCGCCGGATTATCCGCCTGATACGCAGCGTATCGCAGACCACATACACTCGTTCTGCAAAGCTGCATCGCCACCTCATCCGTCGCGGCACTGCCGCGCCACCTTCCTCTTGAGGTGACGGCATGACTACGCCCCAAAGGCTTCACTGGCGGGTTAGCCTTTGGGGCGCGAATGTACCCCGTCGGGGCGGATGAGGTTTTTTATTCCTTTTCGAGCAGCGCCCACGTGCCGCCTTTTACGGGCACGGCCGTGCTTATTTCGCCCTCGCCGCCGTACACGTATCTGAACGTGCCCTCGGGAAGAGAGGCGTTCATGATGGAGGTGTTGGGGTTTATTACGGCGAAGGCGACGGTCTCGCCGTCCACGCTGTAGGTTACGGTCAGCGCGAGATTGCCCGTGACCTCGCCGCTTACTTCGGCGCTTCTTAAGTACGCCTTTTCGGCGCGCAGCGCGATTAGCTCCTTATAGTACCGGCTCATTTCGTACGCGTCCGAGCCGGGCACGAGGCTTTCCCAGTCGATATGGTTTATCTCGTCAGAGGAATTGTAGCTGTTCGAATCTCCCATTTTCGTGCGCAGCATTTCCTCGCCCGCCAGCATGAACGGCGTGCCGCGGGAGATGTACACTGCCGCCGCGCCCAGGCGCTGCATCGCGCAGATTTCTTCGAGCGACGCGTCCGGACGGGAGAGCGTGAGCTTGTCGTACAGGGTCAGATTGTCGTGGCAGCTCATGTAGTTTATGATATTTCCGTTGTTCGCGCGCCACGACACGGCCAGATTGTTTTTGCCGCCCGTCAGACCGAACAGCACCTTGTAGGCGTTCATTTTATTCACGCTGCCGTTTATGTAGCCGGTGTCCTTCGTGTCGAACACGGAGCCCTTGAGACCGTCGCGTATCGCGTCGTCGAACACGGATATGCCGCCGATCGCGCCCTCGCTCGTTTTTATCTTTACGATGTTCGCCTGCGTGGCCTGACGGGCAGTCATAAGCGCGCTGGTGCCGCCCGTCCAGCCTTCGCCGTATATTATGCATTCGGAATTTATCGCGTGCAGCGCCTGCTCGATAAGCTGCATCGTTTCGGTGTCGTGCAGCGCCATCAGGTCGAAGCGGAAGCCGTCGATATGGTATTCCTGCGCCCAGTAGGTCACGGAGTCGATCATATACTTACGGAACATCGCGCGCTCGGAGGCGGTCTCGTTGCCGCAGCCGGAGCCGTTTGAGTTGTCGCCGGAGGCGGTGTAGCGGTAGTAGTAATACGGCACGGTCTTGTTGAGGAAGGAATTCGCGTCGGCGGTATGGTTGTACACCACGTCCATAACCACGCCGAGTCCCTGCGCGTGCAGCGCGCTCACCATGCGCTTGAATTCGTTTATCCTGACCTCGCCGTGATAGGGGTCGGTGGAGTAGCTGCCCTCGGGCACGTTGTAGTTTTTGGGATCGTAGCCCCAGTTGTAGCCCTTGTCCGGATCGCGCTCGTCCACGGTGGCGTAATCGTACACGGGCTGCAGATGCACGTGCGTGACGCCGAGGCTCTTTATGTAGTCGACGCCCACGGGCACGCCCGCGGCGTTCGTGAGCCCGCTTTCGGTGAAGGCGAGATATTTGCCGGGATACGCGCTGCCGTTTAAGGCGATAGAGAAATCGCGCACGTGCAGCTCGTAAATGACCGCGTCGTCGTAGGAGTTAAGCCCCGTGCGCCAGCGGTCGTTTTCAAAGCCCTCGGGATCAGTGGAGGCGAGGTCCACGACCATGCCCCTGTCGCCGTTCACGCCCGCGGCCTTCGCGTAGGGATCGACCGTTTCCTGAGTGCCCGCGGCGGTGGTCACGCTGTAGGTGTAGTAGGTGCCGCTTCCGCAGGGATATTCCGCCTGCCATACGCCCTTTTCCGCGCGGGTCATGTTCACGGAGTCGAAGGCGGGCACGGTGTCGCCCTGCTCGAACAGATTGAGCACTACCTCGCTCGCGCTGGGCGCCCAGAGCTTGAACACGGTGCTGCTCCCGTCGGTAGTCGCGCCGAGGTCGTTTCCGTCGTAGGTGTAGCTTTCGACGAAGGACTTTGAGGAGAATATTTCCGTGGGTATAACGGGCTTTTCGCCGTAGCCGTCGATTTTGAGCGTGTACTGCCTGCTGATGTCCATGGCGGAGGACAGGGTTATCACGCCGGTCACGACCTTGTTGCCGAGACTGGAGACCTTGCTGATTTCAAGCTGACCCTCCTCGCCGTATACGGAAAACGCGCTCAAGTCGCTTATGCGCTCGGCGGGGGCGATGGTGTAGCGTATCTCGTTTTCGCTTATCATGCCCGCCTGCTTGAATATGCGTATCTCGTTAAGCGTCTTGCCGCCGTCGGGGCTTGTGTACTGCATGCCGTCACCCGATTTAAGATAGATTTTGGTAACATCGCCGGTCAAAACCGCGAAGCGGTCGTCTGCGAAATCCTTGGTCGCCTCTCCCCAGGACGTACCGCCGGGCTTCGAGCAGTTCGTGCGCACTATGAAGCCGACCTCGTCCGTGTCTTCGCTTACCTCTATCACGCACACGAAGCCGTAATCGCAGCTTTCGAACAGATAGCCGCGCCCGTCCTTGCCGGGCATCCAAGCCCATACGTCGCTGGTTTCGATGTCCGCGTCGCCCTGCCAGTAGAGCTCGAGCCGCCGCGCCGGCAGCTCCTCGGCTGAGGCGGAAACGGGCGCGTATGCGAATATAAGCGCGAGCGCCAGCAAAAGCGCCGTAGATTTGCAGCTTCTCATAACAACACCTCCATGCTTTCAAGAAGCGACTATTCCATGTGGATTATTATGCGCATGCCGCTGTCGGCGTATTGGAGCACCGTGCGCATGTACTGTTCGTCTATCGCGACGCAGCCGCCCGTAAACACCTTCGCGCCCTTGCAGTGCACGAATATCGCGGAGCCCTTCGGCCATTCGTTTTTGGAGTTGAAATCCGTTTCGAGGCCGTAATTGTATTCAGGCGAGAGCGTGAGCATCTCCTCGCCCGCGCAGGCGTGGCTGGTTTCGCTTGTGTCGATTATCTGATTGTAGTACGGGCCTTCCTCGTCGCAGGCGTAGGTGGTTTCGATTATGTCGGTATAGGGCAGGGAGGTGCCGGGGTTTTCGAGTATGCCGAAGGCGCCGCGCACTCCGAAATCGCCCAGAGGCGTTTTCGCGTCGCCCTCGCCGGTCTTGCCGGGGCCGTTTTTGCCTATGTACGCGTCGGTTTCGAATAAGAGCGTCCACGCGTTTTTCTGATCGGTGAGCTTGATGTAAAACTGCACGAGGGCGTTCGTGCCGCCGGTGCAGCGCACGAGCATCACCTGATGCACGGAATCGTCATTGCGGTACTTTTGCAGGACAGACCTGAAGTACGCCTGATTGTCCGCGTCGATCTCCGCGTACGCACATACGCCGAGCGCGAGTGCGCACGCCAGAATAAGCGCCAAAGCCTTTTTCATATATTCCTCCTTAAGCTTTTATTATTCGGTTTTAAGGTATTTCGGGATACAGCGCGAGCATGTCGCCCTTTTTGTAGCCGCTTTTGCGCGCGAGGGCGAGGTTTCCGGGCGCGGAGAGCCATACGTCGAAGGAAATGCGCTTAAGGCCCAGTGTGGAAAAATACTTGCGCGCATCCTCCACCAGATAGCTCGCCACGCCCTGCCGTCTCCACGCGCGGGCTACCTGCAGTATGCCGATCACGCCGGTGTCGCCCTCCGTCCATACCATAAGCTCGCCGCACAGCTCCGTGGGCGAGACCATGAGTATGCGCGCGAAATTCTCCTGAGAGGCGATCTCCCTGAGCCACGATACGTCGTTGTGCGCGTCGAAGCACTCGTTGTAGCGCACGAGACTGCGTCTGAGCTCGTCCTCGTTGTCAAGAAAATCGCGCACTATCGTGCAGGAGCGCGGCACGCTCTGCGTGATGCGTTCGTCCGTCACGGGGCGGTACATGCGCATTATGCCGTCCCGGTTTATAAAGCCCAGCGCGGTCAGGACGGCCAGCGCGTCCTTGTCCGTGGGAGTTATGTCCGCGTATACGCGGCAGGGCGCATTTTCCGCCGCCGCCAGCACCCGCGCGCGCGTGACCGCCGCGCCGTAGAGCAGGTCGCGGCACTCGCCTGTGCAGCTGACGCTTATTTCGAACTGCACGGGCGCGTCCGTGAATATGCGGGAAAACTCGCGGCGCGTCACGCTGCATTTGCCTATGCGCCGGCCTTCGTCGTCGTATACGGTATATTTGTTTTCGGAAATTCGCTTTATTTTCATTTACAGAACCTTTGCGCAGGCTATTTTTCGTCCACGTAGCCGAGGTTTTTGAGGTCCTCGGCGCGGTTTCTCCAGTCCTCGCGCACCTTCACCCACAGGCGCAGCATTACCTTGGTGTCCAGCAGCTTTTCGATGTCCATGCGCGCCTCGCTGCCTATGCGCCCCAGCATCTCGCCGTGCTTGCCGATTATGATGGACTTGTGCGCGGCGCGCTCGCAGTACACGTTTGCGTGGATCTCGGTAAGACGGTCGGAAAGCTTCTGTATGGAGAGCATCTCCACTCCCACGCCGTGCGGTATCTCGTCGCGCAGGCTGTTAAGCGCCTTTTCGCGTATTATCTCCGCTATCATGACGCGCTCGGGCTGGTCCGTCATCATGTCTGCGGGGAAGTATGCGGGGCCCTCGGGCAGCGTGTTTTCAAGCAGCTCGTACAGCTTGTCCATGTTTGTGCCCTTGCGCGCGGACACGCTTACGACCTCATCAAAGCCGCTTACGTCGAGCTGCGAAAGACGCGGCATCAGCTCCTCAGGCTTCGCTATATCGGTTTTGTTTATCACGAGGAACTTGGGGCAGGGCTCGTTTTTAACGCTCTGCATCACCTCGAGGTCGCCCTTTCCGATGAAAGTGCCGTCGAGCACCACCATTATGCAGTCCACGCCGTCCCGCGCGTCCTTTACCGACTTCATCATGAATTCGCCCAGCTTTGTGCGCGGGCGGTGTATGCCGGGGGTGTCCACGAACACCATCTGCACGTCCCCGCGCGTGAGCACGCCCAGCGCCTTCGCGCGCGTGGTCTGCGCCTTGGGGGAGACGATGGCCACCTTTTCGCCCACCAGATAATTCATTATGCTGCTTTTGCCCACGTTCGGACGGCCGAGTATGGCTATAAATCCGCTTTTCATAATATCTCCTCAGTCTGCGCGCATGTCAAGCGACTCCGGGCCGAAGCTCTCCGGCAGCAGCGCGGAGAGCGGCAGCGCTTTCCACTCGTTTTCGGGATCGCCGGTGTATACGGTAAATTCGCCGGACTTGAACTCGTTAAGCACCTGCCGGCAGATGCCGCAGGGCCACGCGTAGCCGCTGTCGCAGGCGATGAATACCTTCGTGAAGCGGCGCCGTCCGTGAGCGATGGCGTTCGATACCGCGCACCTTTCCGCGCAGATCGTCGCGCCGTAGGAGGCGTTTTCGAAATTCGCTCCGGTGAAGGGCGTGCCGTCCTCGCACACGAGACACGCGCCCACGCGGAAATGCGAATAGGGCGAGTAGGAATTTTCCAGCGCCTGTATCGCCAAATGTCTGTAATCGCAGTCAGTCATAGTTATCTCCGTTTAAATTAGTCTGCGCTCCATCTGCCGCTCGCGCCGCAGGGCAGCACGCCGCCGCTGGTCACGGGCAGCACCACCTCGCCCGTGTCCACGCGTCCGCCGCGCTTTCCCGCGGTAAGGCGCAGTATGTTCGAAAGCACCGCGCTCTGCAGCCCGGTGGTGTAGCTGTTTATCAGCATGAACAGGGGCGTGTCGCTTAAAAGCTGCGCGCAGACGTTCGCAAGCGAATATATCTCGTCCTCGAGCTTCCAGATTTCGCCCCTCGGTCCGCGCCCGTAGGAGGGCGGATCCATGAGTATCGCGTCGTACGTGCTGCCGCGCCTGAGCTCCCGTTCGGTGAATTTTTTTACGTCGTCCACTATCCAGCGTATCGTCGTATCCGGCAGGCCGGAGAGCGCGCGGTTTTCGCCCGCCCACTGCACCATGCCCTTGGCGGCGTCCACGTGCGTGACGAACGCGCCCGCGTCCGCGCAGGCGACAGTCGCGCCGCCCGTATAGCCGAACAGGTTGAGCACGCGCACGCCGCGGCCGCGCGCTTTGATTTTTTCGCGCATCCAGTCCCAGTTTACCGCCTGCTCCGGGAACAGTCCCGTGTGCTTGAAGGAGGTGGGGTGCACGTAGAATTTAAGGCTCCCGTAGGACACCGTCCAGCGCTCGGGCAGACGGCGCACGAATTCCCATTCGCCGCCGCCCTTCGCGCTTCTGTGATAGCGCGCGTCCGCGCGCTGCCACATATGCGGCGTCTGCGCGGGCCAGATGACCTGCGGGTCCGGGCGCGAGAGGATGATACTGCCCCAGCGTTCGAGCTTCAGCCCGTCGCCCGAGTCCAGCACCTCGTAATCCTGCCACGCACCTGATACGAACATTATGCGTTTTCCCCCTGCGGAAGTATTTCGGGCAGCACGCGCAGAGCGCGGCTGAAGTCCGCGTTTCCGTCGCGGTAGGGACGCATCACGAATGCGAGCGTGACGGGCTCTTTAAGGTACAGCTTGTATTTTTCCTGCGTCTCCGGCCCGCACGAGCGGCTGCCTATGCCGCCCATGCGCCAGTCCACGGACAGGGTAATGTCATCGGTGAATTCAAGCTCCGGCGTGTGCTGCGCCTTGTCCAGCGCCTCGTCGGTGTAATTGTGCGCGGTAAACGAGAAGCCGTCGCCGCCTGCCTGCTCGCAGACGAACATCATGCCGAAGCCAGTCTCGTCCGTGAGGGCGAAGGCGCGGGTGTCCGCGTGCGCGCCGTTTTCCTGCGGACGCACGTAGGGCTCGTGGGTCTCGGCGGTCGTGGCCTTATACGTGCCCACGCGTGCGGCGAGCTTTATGTCCGGATAGCTCTCGATGGGGCCGCGGCCGTACCACGTTACGTGCTCGTACGCGCCGGGGATCACGGTCTGGATGCCCAGCCGCGCAAACTCCGGCAGGCTGTCCCGCAGGGGAGTGTAGGTAACCTCGGTGCGGATGTCGCCGTTTCCGTATACCGTCCACACGGTTTTGGTTTCGATAAGGGGCATGATATTCGCGCCCGCGTGTACGTGCACGGCCTCCGCGCGAACTACCGTGGAACTCAGCTGGCTTATCGTGAAGGAGCGCTTTTTCGCGCGCGCGCTGTCCAGGCGGAAGCTTCTCCACGCCTTTACGATCTGGTGGTCGTTGTCCGTGGGCGCGCGGAAGAAATTCTCCTTAAAGGGCGTGTCTATAAGCGTCGCTCCGTCCTTTATCCAGCTGGTAAGCCTGCCCGCGCGCTCGTCGAACTTCACGTCGAAATCGCAGCCTATTACCGTGTTGTCGTCGTCCAGATACACCTCCGGCATATCCGATGCGGGAACGTAGGTTATTTCGGGCGCGCCCGGCAGAGCGAGCTGTGCGCGCGCGAGCTCGTGCCCCGCCGCGGCCCACGGCGTGTCGCAGGCGAGATACACGCTTATATCGAGTATGCTTTCGCCCTGCGCGGGTGCGGACAAGGGAAGCTTCAGCTTTTTGGTTTCGCCGGGCGCGATGCCGCTCAGATCGAGGCGGCAGGAGGAAACGAGCCTGCCGTCCGTGAACACGCGCGCGGCGGCGTTCAGATCGTCGAGAGTTATGAAATTATAGCGGTTTTCGCACAGCAGCTTTCCTTTTTCGAAGCGGAACTTCACAGGCTCGATCGCCTGCTTGAGCGCCCAGAGTCCGGTATGCGGCGTGCGGTCGGGATAGCACAGCGCGTCCACGCAGAAGTTGGAATCGTTGGGCTTGTCGCCGAAGTCTCCGCCGTAGGCGTAGTATACCTCGCCGTCCTCGGTGAGCACCTCGATGCCGTGATCCACCCATTCCCACACGCAGCCGCCGATCAGGCGCGGGTAGGTATATATCACGTCCCAGTATTCGGGCAGCGAGCCGGGCCCCAGACCCATCGCGTGCGCGTATTCGCACAGGAAGAAGGGCTTGGGCTCGTCGGTTTTCTGTCCCTGCTCGATAAGACCGTCTATCGCCCAGTACATGCGGCTGTTCACGTCCGTGCAGCGCGTGCCCTCGCGGTCCTGCTCGTAGTGGATGGGGCGCGAGGGGTCCATTTCCTTTATGCGCGCGTACATCGCTTCGTGGTTTTCGCCCACGTAGCTTTCGTTGCCGAGCGACCACATGACTATCGAGGGGTGGTTTATGTCGCGCGCGACCATGCGCTCCGCGCGGTCTATAAACGCCTTTTTCCAGACAGGCTCCTTTGAAAAATCGTAGAACATCTGCTTGTCCGGCGTGGTCCACGTGGCGTGATACGCGCCGTGGCATTCGAGGTCGGCCTCGTCTATTATGTACAGGCCGTACTCGTCGCACAGGTCCAGAAAGCGCGGATCGTTCGGGTAGTGGCTGGTGCGCACGGTGTTCACGTTCATCTGCTTCATAAGGGTTATGTCCCTTATCAGCGTGTCCAGCGGCGTCACGTGCCCCAGGCGCGAGTTGGTGTCGTGCCGGTTTACGCCCTTCAGCTTTACGCTCACGCCGTTTACGAAGAAGCCGTCCGCGCGCATCTGAACAGTTTTAAAGCCCGTGAACACGCGCACGCATTCTATCTCGCGTCCCGCCTTCGTGAGCACGCAGCAAAGCTCGTAGCGGTTCGGGGTCTCCGCCGTCCATTTGTGCACGTCGGGGAGCTTGAATGTGGCCTTGCCCGCGCGCGCGGCTTTGCAAGAAAGCAGCTCGCCTTCGTAATACAGCCTGTATTCGAGCGCGGCGCCGCGCCCGGCGAGCTCTGCTTCGATTTCCAGCGTGCCGTCCCTGTAATCCGCCGACAGAGTGGGGCGCGCGATCACGTTTCTGATATGGCTCGAAGGCACCGCGAGTATGAACACGTCGCGGAATATGCCGCTTAAGCGCCAGAAGTCCTGATCCTCGAGATACGTGGCGTCGCTCCATTTGTGCACCTTTACGGCCACGATGTTCGAGCCGGGGGTGCACAGGTCGGTTATGTCGAATTCCGCGGGCATATGCGTGACCTTGGAAAAGCCCGCCTGCTTGCCGTTTACGTATACGTAGAACGCGCCGTTCACGCCGTCGAAGTTAAGGTACACGCGGCCCTCGGTCTGCGCCTGCGTGAGGTCGAAGGTGCGCATGTACACGCCCACGGGATTGTCGTCAGGCACGAAGGGCGGGTCCAGCGGTATGGGATAGGTGACGTTCGTATAGTGAGGCACGTCGAAGCCGTACATCTGCCAGTTGCCGGGCACGTCCATGGTGTCCCAGTCGTATTCGGCGGGATCGTCGTCCAGCGTCAGCAAATCCTCGGGGCAGTCGCCCTTTTCGAAGTACAGAAAGCTCCACGTGCCGTTCAGGGTCTTGTAAAACGGGTCAAAATCGCGCATTCCGGCGCGCGCGCTTTTTTCGTCGGGATAGGGGATGAAGGAGGTGCGGGGCGCTTCGCGGTTTATGTGCAGTATTTCAGGATCCTGCCAGGGGCAAGTAAGCATAAGCGTTACCTCACTTGATTTCGGAGCTTCCGATAAACTCGCCGGCTGGCAGATACGTTTAATCGGAGCTTCCTTATATTTTTACAGTATGATTATACACGAAAAACGCCCCGCGCGCAATACGCGGGGCGGGATTTATTCAGGTTTTACTGTCCGGGGCGCTTTCGGCGTACATAAGAGGCGCGTGCGACGCGGCCTCGCTGTAAAGCTGCTCGAGCGCTTCGCAGGTGACGCTGCCGACCTTGTTGTATACGACCACGCCGTATCTGTCCACGACCACGGTCTGGGGCAGCATGGTCGTTCCGCCCAAAAGCGATATCGCCTCGCCGCCTTCGTCCACCGCGAAAGCCATGGAATAGCTAAACGCATTAAGGTACGCGCTTACGTCGTCGGTGATAAGGTCTGAGTGTATCGCGAGCACGCGCGCGTCCGGATGCGCCTTGAGCAGCGCGTCGAAATGCGGCAGCTCCTTTACGCAGGGCGCGCACCATGTCGCCCAGAGATTGAGTATTACCACGTTTCCGCGCTGCTCGGAGAGCGTGAAGCTCTCGCCCGAAAGCGTCGTCAGCGTGAAATCCGGCAGCTGCTCGCCGGGCGCGTTGCCGTAGGGCGCGTTCGTCGTCCAAAGCGCGTCTGAAGGCGCAGGCGCGGCCGCATCCGCGCCGGCGGGCGCTTCGCGCGCGGGCAGATTGAAATACACCAGCGCGGCGCACAGTACCGCAAGCGCCGCCGTCCAGCCGATTATATATGTTTTCATACGCGAGGACTCCTTTCCGGTATTTCGTTTTTCATAAGGATTATTTTGCCCGCGCGCAGCGTGATCGCCTTTTCGGGGCAGACGGACACGCACTCGCCGCAGTGTATGCATTCGCGGTCGCCCACGCGCGCTACGTCCATTTTGCACACGCGTACGCACGCGCCGCAGCGTGTGCACGCGCTTGCGTCCACCCTTACGCCCACGAGCGCGAGCTTGCAAAACAGCGAGTATATCGCGCCGAGGGGGCAAACGAAGCGGCAGAACACCCTGTACACGAACGCGGAGAGCGTCAAAAATGCGATAAGTATTATGAACTTGCGCGTGAAGAGTATGCCGAGCATCGAAAACAGCTCCGCGTTCGCGGGATTTGCGAGCAGACCCACCGCGCCCTCCGCCGTGCCCGCGGGACAGATGTATTTGCAAAACGCGGGCAGCGGCACGCCGTCTGATACAGACAGCGCGGGCAGAACGAGCACGAACGCAAGCAGGAACACGTATTTAAGATAAGAAAGCGCGCGGGTGTATTTGCTTTTGCGTATTTTCGGCACGGGGATTTTGTACAGGATTTCCTGCACGAGCCCCACCGGACACAGCCAGCCGCAGATAAAGCGCCCCAGCGTGAGCCCGAATAAAAGCAGCGTGCCTATTACGTAAAACGCGGGACGGCGCGCGCTCGCGGCGACGGCGTTTTGCAGCGCGCCCAGCGGACACGCGCCCACCGCGCCCGGGCAGGAGTAGCAGTTGAGCCCCGGCACGCACACGGATTTGGTTTTGCCGGTATAGATTTCGCCGTCCGTAAAGCCGCGTATATGCGCGTTGTACAAAACCGCCGCGTACACCTGCACCAGACGGCGGGTAAATGAAATATGCGGTTTTGCGCGTTTTGTGTTTTCAGCCAAGGCCTATGCACTCCGTACAGATATTGCGCGCCTTTACGTATACGTCGTTAAGGCCGCCGTTGAGTATTCCGAGGATTATAAGCGCAAGCGCGCATGCGTACAGCGCGGCGCGCAGGTATCTTATGTAGCCTGCGGGAACGTAGGGCGCCTTCGCGCGCGCGTTGGCGGCGCGCGATCTGATATCCCGCGCCCTAACAAGGCACGCGGCCAAAAGGATAAGCGTAAGAACGTAAAGCGGCCACAATTTTGACAGCGCCGCGCCTGCGTTTTCCCGCGTGAACACCGGCGTGAGCGCGTCGCCCGTCTGCGCGCGCGCGCGCATGCCCTGCGCGTATATATCCGCGCAGGAGATAATAAGCGCCGCCGCCGTGAGCACGATAAAGACCGAGAGCAGCAGCCTTAAAGCCTGTTTCGTGCGCATAGTCAGATCAGCACCGCGCCGAAGTAGGTTACGGTGTTTTTGCCGTTTATGTAGTTCATACCCGCCTTTTTGCTAAGCTCGTACACGTTTATCCCGTAGCCCTCTATGGGGTGGAACAGCCTGTCCGGAAAGCGGCAGGGCGCGTTCGGGTAAGTGCACGCGCCGCAGCGCGCGCAGCCCTCGTTCGACATCATGAGGCAGCGGGGATATATCTCCCGCGCGATGACGAACAGCGCGTCCATCTGCTTTTTGAAGCCGTGCATCGCCGCGTGCATGCCCTCTATGTCGAAGGAATCCTCAAGTGCGAACACGCCGTTCACGAGCACGATTTTATCATACTCAAGGCAGGTCTGCCTGCATTCCTCTACCGTGCCGAAGGAGGGCGGGCACGCCCAGTTCTTTGCGTACATGCCGCAGGAATTTTTGCGGCAGAGCTCGCGCACCTCCTCGTAAAAGCCGATTTCGGAGGTGGGCAGCACGCCGGTCTGCTTAAAGCCGCATTCGCTTATGCGCGTAAGCAGCGTTTCGAGCTTGTCGTCCATTTGCTTCGCCTTTTCCGGCGCTTACGCCGTTTCGATTTTATTAAGGAAGGAGCTCACGTAATTTTTGTAGGCCTCGGGGTCGGTCAGTATGCTCGCCGCGTGGGGCGCGTTCGGGATCAGATGCATCTCGCCGTATGCGGGATTGGCCTTGTACAGCCCTTCGCAGTGCGAGGGATGTATGAACGTGTCCTCGGCGCCGTGGATGAAGAGTATGGGTATCTTGTTTTCGTCGAGGCAGTCCACGGGGCGCATTTCGCGGAAGAAAAAGCCGTAGCGTATTTTGCACCACACAGACGCGACGTGCACGAGACACGCGGGCAGATGAAGGCCGCGCAGGCCGCCCCTCATCACGGGAATTATCTCCGCGAAGCCGCAGTCCTCCACTATGAAATCCACGCGCGGCTTCAGCTCCGTCACCGCGACGGAGGTCGCGGCGCCCAGACTTTCGCCGTGCAGGCCCAGCTGCGTCATGTTTTCGAAGCGCTCGCGGGTGTCCTGTATAAGCGAGTTCAGGTCCCATCTTTCGCGCAGGGTGTAGGTGCACAGATTCGTTTTTTCGTTCATGCCGTGCCCGCGCAGGTCGTAGAGTATGACGTTGAAGCCCAGATCGAGATACATTTTGGTGTATTTGAGCGAGCCGAAGCGGTTGTCCGTGTAGCCGTGGGAGATTATGACGTACTTATCCGTGGGCACGGGGTTTTTGAGCGCCTGCACATTGAGCCTGTAGCCGTCGTAGCTGCGCACGCTGTAGTCCGTTTTTTCGAGCGGGTCGTACCAGGAGATATCGTAATGCGCTTCCTGCCACGCGCGCGCCTCCTCAAGGCTCTGGCGGCGTATCCCCACGGCGTAGGAGCACAGAAAGTACCCCAGCACGATTACCACGACGTCTAAAAACAGCCATGCGAGAAGTATTATATGAGCGGCGGTCAACTGTTCCATATGCTTCCTTTCAGTTATGCAGCACAATACCGCCGGACTCCCCGGAGCCCGGCGACATTTGGGCGGCCTTGCTTATTCCTTTACTATCGTCGCGTCGGCGGCGTTTTTGCGTACGGATTCCACGCCGTTTAAGCAGCTCTTCATCGCCTTGTAGCCCTCGGAGGAGGCGATGATTTCGCCGTTTCTGGCCTTCAGGCGGAAGCGGAGCTCGCCGGCCTTGTCGGTGTAGACCTCGAACTTGGGATGCTTTGCGGGCACGAAGTCCGCCACGGTCTGATCCTCAAGGTTCGCAATAGGCGCGTTTTTCATAACGCTGGCAATGCCCTTGCGCGCCGCGGCTTCGCCGGAATAGACCTCGCTCGTCGCGATGACCTCGCCGTTCGTGGCCTTAAGGTCGAATTTGATGCCGCTCGGCAGAGTACGGAGCACGAATTTACCCATAATCGTATCCTCCCAAAGAATTTTTATTTAGCTGTGCTGATTATAACACAATTCAGCGCGTGTTGCAAGACTTGCGCGCGGCATTAATCGGATGCGGGGGCGAAAAGTTTAACCCTTTGCGCCGCGCGAGTTTACTTTTAATTAAGAAAAAGCGGGGCGCAGCGCAGAAATGCGTATCTTAGCGTGCGTTACCATCGCGCTGCAAACAGAAAAGCCGCGTCTGAGCGCGGATCATTCAAGACAGGGAGGGATGCCGGACGGACATGGTAAACGAGATGCGGCGGGTGCTCGAAACGGACGCGGGCGCGCTGGTGGACGCGCGGGGCGAAAGACACGGAAAAAGCGCCGCGCGCGTGATAGGCGAAGCTCTGGCGGAGGCCGCGATGAACGGCGACGTAAAGGCGGTGGCGATGCTGATGGAGCTGGCGGGCACGGATTTCCGCAGCCGCGACAGCGAGGAAAAGCACGAGCTCGACAGGCAGAAGCTGAATATGAGCGTGAAGGACGCGCCGAGGGTGGTTTTGTGCGATGAACGTCCCGAATGACGCTGCCGCCGCGCCTGCGAATATCTACGATTTCATCGCGCCCGTGTACTGGGACGTGTACGACGACATGAAGGCGGGCGGGCACGGCGAGTACTGGCTGAAGGGAGGCAGGGGCTCGGGCAAAAGCTCGTTTGCCGCCTTCGCGATACTCAGGGGCATACTCGCAGACCCCGCCGCGAACGCCGTCGTGTACAGGCGGGTCGCGCTTACGCTGCGCGATTCGGTGTACGCCTCGTTCTGCCGCGCGGCGGAGATGCTGGGCATCGCGCCTCTGTTCCGCTTCGGAAAATCGCCGCTTGAGATCGAGTATCTGTGCACGGGACAGAAGATACTCTTTCGCGGCGCGGACGATCCGCTCAAAAGCAAATCCATCGCCGTCAAGAAGGGGTATTTCAAATACCTCTGGTTCGAGGAGACCGCGGAATTCAAGGGCGAGGAGGACCTGCGCTCCATAATCCAGTCCGTCATGCGCGGCAGCGACGAGGGCATCGTGATCTGCACGTACAATCCTCCGCGCTCGGCGCGGGCATGGATAAACGCAGCCGGCACATTAAACGTACCCGGGCGGCTGACGCTTACTACCACGTATCTGGATATGCCGCGCGCGTGGCTGGGACGGCGCTTTCTGAGCGAAGCGCGCGCGCTTAAGCAGACCAACGAGCGCGCCTACAGAAACGAGTATCTGGGCGAGGTGACCGGCAGCGGCGGACAGGTGTTCGACAATCTGGAAATAAGGACGCTTTCGGACGAAGAGCTGAGCAGCCTGGAAATCAGGTACAGGGGGCTGGACTTCGGCTTCGCGGCGGACCCGGACGCGTACACCGAATGGGCCTTCGACAGAAAAAAGCGCGTGCTGTACGCATTAAGCGAGCTCGTCTCGCCGGGCATGAGCGCCCAGACGCTGGCGGAGGAGGTGAAACGGCGCGCAGGCAGGGCGGGCGTGGTCTGCGACAGCGCGGAGCCGCGGCTCATAGCGGAGCTTAAGGCGCAGGGCGTGAACGCGCGCGGCGCGAAGAAGGGTCCCGGCAGCCGCGAGCACGGCTACAGATGGCTGCAGACGCTCTCCCGCATAGTGATAGACCCCGCCCGCACGCCGCATATTTTCCGGGAAATGAGCGCCTACGAATATCCGCGCGCCGCGGACGGTGGCTTTATAAACGTGTATCCGGACGGAAACGACCATACGCTCGATTCGGCGAGATACGCTCTGGAGGCGTGCATGACGGACAGGCGCGCCAAAACGCAGAAGGACATATACTGAGAAACGGAGGAAGCATGATCACACGAAACAGAAGCTGCGCGCGCGGCGACACGGTAGACGCCGCGACCCTGCGGGGAGTGCTCGACGAGCACGCCGCGCACGCCGAAAGGCTCAAAAAGCTAAAGCGCTATTACCTCGGCGAGACCGACATAGTAAAGCGCCGCCGCGCGCCCGGCCTGCCCAATAACCGCATTTCGCACGCGTTCGCGCGCTATATAGTTACGGTGAGCGTAGGTTATCTGGTGGGCGAAAGCGTGGGCTACAAGACCGACACGGATCAGAAGGCCGCGCTGGACGAGGTGCTTGCGGCGTACAGGGAATGCGACGCCGCGGCGGTGGACACGGAAAACGCACGAAATGCCGCGATATACGGGCGCGGGATAGAATTCATCTGCGTACCGGAGCGCGGAGGTCTGCCGGGCGCGTACGCCCTCTCTCCCGAAAACGCGTTCGTGGTGTACACGGACGACATCTGCCACGAGCCGCTGTTTGGCGTGTATATGGGCAGGAGCGCGGGCGAGGGCGGCGCGGAGGGCGGCATGCAGATAATCTGCGCGACGGAAAGCCGCATACTCGAATACAGCCTGCGGGACGGCGAGATACGTCTTACGGGCTCGAGACCGCATTTTTTCGACGGCGTGCCGATGGTCGAATACTGGAACGACGAAAACGAAAAAGGCGATTTCGAGTGGATAATCCCGCTGATAGACGCCTACGACGCGCTGCAGAGCGACCGGCTGAACGACAAGGATCAGTTCGCGGACAAGCTGCTCGTGCTCACGGGCTGCACGCTGGAGACCGACGAGGAGGGGCGTCCGCCGTGGCTGCAGCTGCGCATGGACAAGGCGCTGTGCCTGCCGGACGGCGACGCGAAGGCGAGCTATTTGACGGGCGAGATGAACGAAAGCGGCAACGAGATACTCAGAAAATCGCTGTGCGAGGACATACACAAGCTTTCGCTCGTGCCGGATCTCAGCGATACCAATTTCGCGGGCAACATGAGCGGGGTGGCGATGAAGTATAAGCTGATGGGGCTCGAGCAGCTTGCCGGAATGAAGCAGCAGTGGTTCACGGAGGGCTTAAGGCGCAGGCTCAGGCTGTTTGCGGGCTTTATGCGCTTAAGGGGCACGCCCAAGCTGGACGCCGCCCGTGTGAGCGTCACCTATACCCGCGCTCTGCCCGAAAACCTGAGCGAGGCCGCCAGCGCAGTCAAGACCGCGCGCGAGGCGGGCGCGATGAGCACGCGCACGATGGTCGAGCTTTTGCACGGAAACGGCGACTGGAACGAGGAGATGACCGAGCGCGAGGTCGAGCGCATCTACGCGGAGGGCAGCGGGCGCACAGGCGAAAAGCGGAACGCGGAAGGGAGGTGAAATACATGCCTGAGGAAATGAACGCAAATACCGAAAAGGAGGCGGAGCAGGCGCTCGAAAAACGCGAGCGCGAGGTGGAAATGCGCGAGCTTAAGCTGCTGGCGAGGCAGACGCTCGCGGACAGGGGGCTTTCTCAGGAGCTGAGCGGGATACTCGATTATTCGGACCGCGAGGCGTGCCTGAAAAGCGTGGACAGCGTGGAACGGGCGCTTAGGCAGGAGGTGACCAGACAGATGGACAAGCATCTTGCGGGGCGGGGCATCACGCTGCCCGCCGCAAGCGATACGGACGAGGACGCGCTGAGCGACAGGGAATACTACACTCTCAGGGGATTTAAGCCCCGCCTGTAACGCAGTGCGGCGCACGACATTCGACGGACGAACGACATTTAAAGAAAGGAAACAGATACGATGGCAAACAGCTTCATAACACTCAAATCCATAGCGCGCAGAGCGCTGCCCAGACTCATGGACGAGCTGGTGTTCCCGTCCCTGATATACAAGGACTTTTCAGACGCGTTTTCGGACCTCGGCGACACGGTGCAGGTCAGAAAGCCCGCCGTGCTCACCGCGCGCGAATTCGATCAGGCGCAGGGCGTTTTCTACGAGGACATAAAAGAAAGCAGCGTGGACGTGACGCTGGACAAACTGGCGACGGTGGACGTGGCGGCGGGCGCGATAGAAAGCGCGGTGAGCCTTAACAGCGAGGAGGCGCTGATGCGCGACTTCATAGAGCCAGCGATCGCCGCGCTCGCGGAAAAGATAAACTCCGACGGCCTTAATCTGTATAAGGACGTGGCGAATTTCACGGGCACTGCGGGCACGCTGCCCTCCTCGCTTGCGGAGCTCGCGGCGGTCAGGAAGGCGTTAAACGACGCGAAGGTGCCCTCCGAGGGACGCGTGGTGGTGCTGGACACAGAGGCGGACGCGTCGCTCATAACGCTGCCCGCGCTCGTGAACGCTGAGAAATCCGGCGACACCCGCGCGCTCAGGCAGGGCTGCCTCGGACGCGTGTTCGGAGTGGATTACTATACCTCTCAGGCGGTCAAAAAGCACGTTAGCGGCATAAGCGCGCACTCGGGCGTAAAGCTCGCCTCGGCGGTAAGCGCGGGCGCGGACACGCTGTCGCTGAGCGGCACGAGCCTTACAGGCAAGCTGGTCAGGGGCGATCTTCTCGTGATAGCGGGCGACAGCTATACGGTATGCGAGGACAGCGCGGCCGCCGCGTCGAACGCGATATCGGGAATAAAGGTGTATCCGCAGCTTAAGAGCTACGCCGCGAACACTGCCGTCACGCTCGTGGGCAGCCACACGGCGAACCTCGCGTTCAATCCGATGGCGTTCGCCTTCGTGACCCGTCCGCTGATAAATCCCGACGGACAGGGCGTGGAGAGCTACGTTACCAGCTTCGGCGGCATATCCCTGCGCGTCACGAAGGGCTACGATCAGAAGTACAAAAAGAGCACCTATTCCATGGACGTGCTGTACGGCTACAAGACCGTGTATCCGGAGCTCGCGCTCAGGATACTCAGCTGATATGGCGGGTAAACTGCCCCTCGCGCGGGGAACGAACGCGCGCTGGCTGCTCGTGCTCGCGCTGCCGGACGCGGACGTACAGCCCTGCGCGTTCAGAACGTGCGAGATATACGCAGGCAGCTTCCGGGAGGAAACCAACCTGGGCGGGGAGAGCGAAACGCTCTCTCCCCGCGCGTACCCGGTATTCCGCGTGAAGCGCACGGGGCTTTCCGGCGCGCCGGAAATGCGCGTGTACGTGGAAAAGGCGCTGATGAACGGAAGCTGGTCATGCCTTACAGACGCGTTCGACGCGTACGTCATATGCCGCGAGCCTTCAGACGCGGGCGCGGGACGGCCTGAATATTATGCGGTCAGATACACGCGCTGCGCGCTCGTGCCTGCGGACGCAAAGACGCTTGAGCTGCGCGCGCATTCGCCGGGCGTGCGCGGATACGTGTACGGGCTGACCCGCGCGGTGTTCGACAACATACAGGACGAATTCGAAAAGGAGTGATGCGCTGTGGAGATAAACGAACAAAACCTGTACGAGCTGGTCAAGGCGGAGCTTATCCGCGCGCTTAACGATACCGAGGTGCTTAGCGAGCTGGGCGGCGCGGCGGCGCGCGCGATAAACGAAAAACGCCGCGCCGAGGGCAAATGCGCGCTGGAATTGTGAATTCTGTGATGCGGCTCGGCCCGTCTGCGGACGCGCTTGTTTCCGTACCCGCGCCCGACGCGCTAGAAATAAGGCTTGCAGACAGCGCGCAGAGCGCGCGCAGAAGCGCGTCGGGCAGGCTTTTGACGTCTGGCGGGGCGCGCACGGGCGAAAACGCGCCGCGCGTTATAAGCGCGCGCTGGACGCAGCTGCCGGAAAACGCGGCGTCGCGCGTGCTTTCGCTCTGCGCGGGCAGGGTATACGCCGCGTATCCCGATCCCTGCACGGGAAACGAGCGCGTTTCGGAATTCTACTGCGCGGACAGGCGCGTAAAGCACGAGGGCGGCGGGCGCGTGAGCGTGGAGGTGCGGCTTGACGAGATTTAGGAGGCGCATATGCGGGACATACTTGTAAAGCTTACGAGGCGCGGCGAGAGCGAGGCGTTTATCAGTCTCACGGGCGAAAGCGTGGTGTCCTACAGCGTGCGCGAAACGCTGTGCGCGGAGGGGCTGCCCCTCGGCGCGGCGGCGGCCAAGCAGTTCACGCTCGTGCTGGACGCGTCGCGCGCGCCGGACATGAGCAGCGCGGACGGCGCGCGCGTGCAGGCGTATCTCAGGGACGGAAACGAGTATACGCCCTTCGGCTGCTGGTATATAAGCGCGTGCCGCGCGGACGAAGACGCGGCGGTATGCACGCTCACGGGCGCGGACGCGCTTGAAAGCGGATTTGAGGCGCACTATACGGACAGCGAGCAGTCGTATCCGCAGACGCTCAGGCAGCTTGCGCGCAGCGTGTGCGCGGCGGCGGACTGCGCGCTTTCGGAAGCGGAGTTTCAGTTTTCGTCGCTCGCGCTTAGCCGCCTGCCCGAATGGAGCGGGGACGTGACGTGCAGGCGGATACTGCAAAACGCGGCGTTTTTGGCGGGCGGCTTCGCGCGCATAAATTACGAAGGAAAGGCGGAGATGATCTCCTGCTACGGCGGGGAGATAATCCGCCTCGCGCCCGAAGACTACGTATCCTACGCGCGTACGGGCGGGGCGGCGTTTCAATTCAGCGCTTTACTGTACCGTCACGCGGGTGAAAGCGCGTACACGAAATACGCCCTGGACGCTTCCGCAGCTGTACACAGCGCGAACTCAGTCAAGGCGGAGGGCAATCCGCTTGCGACGAGCGCGCGTCTGGCGGACACGGCATCGTTTTTAACAGGCTGCGCCTGCGAGAGCGGCGAGGTAACGTTTATGCCTGATATGCCCGTGCAGGCAGGCGACAGGATAATACTGACCGACCGGCAGGGACGTACGCACGAGCTGCTTGTAAACGCGCTCAAAAGCGTGTACGACGCGCGGGGGCTCAGCTGCGAGGCCGCGTGCCGTCTGCCCCCGCGCACGGGAGAGGCGGGCCTCAGCCGGCGCGGCGTATTCGCCCCGGACGGCTCGCTGAATTTCGAGGCGATAGGCGAGGTGACCGAGAAGGTGCTCGCGCTGGCGCGCGCGTACGTGCAGTCGCTCACGGCGGGCGAGATACGCACGGACGGTCTGCTCGCCAAAATAATCGAGGCCGCGCGGCTAAGGGCGAGCGAAATAAGCGCGGCGGAGGTGACGACCGACGCTCTGACGGCGGCGGCCGCGGAGATAGTAAACGCCACGGTCAGAAAGCTCGAGGCGGGCAGCGTAAGCACCGACGCGCTGCTTTCCGCGCTCGTGAACGCGGTAAGCATAAAGGCGGAGCGCATAAGCGCGGCGGACGTGGACACGGATCGCTTCGCCGCGGCGCTGGCGCGGGCGTGCGTGCTGATCGCGGGCACGGCCTCGTTCGACCGCGCGACCGTGAAGCACCTGATATCGGGCGCGCTGAACGTGACGCACGGCGCGGCGGGCGAGGTGTACATAGAAAACCTCGCCGCGTCTTATGCGTCGCTTTTGCGCGCGGACGTGGGCAGCATCTGCGTCAAGGCGGCGGACGGGAATTTTTACGAGCTGAACGTGGACGCGTCCACGGGCGGGGTCAGCGCGGTGCGCGCGAGCGTCGGCGCGGCGGAAAGCGCGCGCGGCGTGACCGACGGCGGCAGGGCGATAATCGAAACGAGCCTGAACGTGCAGGATCTGTCCGCGGCCACGCTGAAGGGCGTATACGCGCTTATAAACCGGCTGGACGCCGCGCGCATCGACGCGGACGGGCTGTTTGCGAGGGAGGCGTTCATTTCGCGCCTGAACGCGCAGGACATAACTGCCAATACCTATCTGCGCGCCGCGCTCACGCAGATAGACGAGGGGCTTTCCTCGGCGCGGGAGCAGCTTGACGGCAGCGAGCCGCTGCTTGAAAACATAAGGCGCTGTATGACATTTGACGACGACGGGCTCAGGCAGGGCAAAAGCGGCAGCGTGTACACGACGCTGGTCAACGAAACGGGCTTTCATATAGAACGGCGCGGCAGCGTCGGATACGTGGGCTCGTTCGAAAGAGACGGCCTTGCGACCGGCGGAGTAACGCTCGGCGGCATACGCGCAAGCCGCACCGTGCGGGGCGGCTGGGTTTGGACGGAGGTGACGTGATACGGCGGTTTCGAATTTATACGTATCTGACGCGAGCGTAACCGCGGGCTCTGTGTGGGACGGCTACGAGGGCGGCTACGACGAGGTGCGCTACACCGTTCCCACGCAGGGCACGCGCACGGTCACGTTCACGGTGCCGGCGGAAATGCGGGGCGCGCGTTTTCTGGCGGCGAGCTTTACTTGCAGCGTATCCGCGCCGGGCGGCATACGGCATATCCGCTACAGCGGCACGCAGCTCGAGGTGACGGACGCGGGCCTGCTTGAAAGACTGCAGCGCGGGGATAGCGAGATAAGCGTGACGTTCTCCTTCCGCGCAAGCGCGGGCGGGGGCGAGGGCAGCCACAGCGCGTACTGCACCTGGTCGAATATAACGGTAATATGCGAATACAGCGCGCAGACCACGGCGGCGGGCGCGTTCAGCGCGCAGGGCGCGGGCACGGTGTCGTATTCGTTTTCGGCGCGCAGCCTGTGTCCCGGCGAGCATGCAGACGCGCGGTTCTCGTTTACGCCCTCGATGGATATTTACGGCCTGACGCTGGAAATGTCGGATTCTTCCGGCACGGCGCGCGAAACGTTTGCTTACACGGGCGAGATGCGCGCGGGCGAAACCGCGTTTATAAGCCTCGGCGTGTCGCTGAGCGACGCGTGGTGGACGGGCAGGGTGGCAAGCGCGTACATCCGCGTGAGCCTTACGGACGCGGGCGGCAGCGTTTCGGGCAGCTGGCTGCTTACGGAGCTTAAAATGTGCAGCGCGCGCCTTGCGCCCACGGTAAGCTGTACGTGGACGGACGCGGGCGAGGCGTATACGCTCACAGGCGCGTTTGTGCAGGGCAAAAGCCTGCTTGCCTGCGCGCTTTCGTATACGGCGGATACCGAGGCGGACGACTGCATCGCCCTGAGCGCGAGACGCTTGACGTTCGCGGGCAGGGAATACCTGTCCGGCACGGACGGATTCGAGCCGTTCGTATGCGACGCAAGCGGCGATATACCCTATACGCTCACCGTCACGGACGTATACGGGCGCGAGGGCGCGTGCTCGGGCACGCTGCATTTGACGCCCTACGCGCCGCCGCGCCTGACGGAGCTGGAATTTCAGCGCTATTCTGCGCATGTCGGAGACGGGGGCGCCACGTATTACGAGCCGGACGACGGCAGCCGCCTTATCCGCGTGAGCGTACGCGGCAGCGTCAGCCCGGTAAACGGGCATAACGCGTGGGAGCTGTCCGCGTCGTACACCGACGGCGTGAACGGCGGACAGGCCGTGCTTGCCGCGGACACGGACGGACGCGCGCTTATTTACGAAAACGACCGCACGCTGTTTACCGTTTTGCTTGACGAGACCTCCGCGTGGGATATAAGCGTGACGCTTACAGACGTATTCGGAAGCGCCGTATACGACGCGGAAGTGCCGAAGGCGGGCGGCATATTCAGCATAGAGCGCGGAGGCGTCGCGGTGGGCATGCGTTCCGCGGGCACGCGCGCGTTTCCGCTGTTCGAGGTGAATTATCCCGCGCTGTTCTACGCGGGCGCGGAATTTCCGGGCTCGGACACGCAGTGGCAGGAGGTGCAGCTTACGGGCTGCAGCGAGTATTCGCAGGATTATCCGGTGCGCTGCAGGGTAAGGCTGGGAACGCTGTATCTGCGCGGAGCGGTGAAGCTTGCCCAGAGCCTGTCAAACGGAAGCGAGCGGCTGCTGTTCACACTGCCGCAGGGCTGCGCGCCCGCGTACGCTTACTGCGTGAGCACGGGTCAAAGCGGCGGCGCGTGCCTGCTTATCGGCACGGACGGCAGCGTGAAGCTGCTTAACCGCACGGGCGGCACGCTGGGAACGAGCGCATTCGTTTCCCTTACGTGCGCGCTGTGCACGGACTGAAAGGAGCAAAAATGCTTAATATCAAACAAAACGTGATAAGCCTGAACCGGGGCGACGACGCGCTCTTCGGCGTGAGCATCACGGACGAGACCGGAGAGGAGTACTTAATGGAGGCGGGCGACACGCTCACCTTCAGCGTGCGCGCCCTGCCGGAGGAGACGTCGCCGGTGCTGCTCAGCGTTACGAGCGAAACGGACAGGATACTTCTGCGCCATGCGGACACAGCGGGCATACCCGCCGGAAGGTATTCCGCGGACATACGTCTTACGCGCGCAAACGGCGACATACTCACGGTTTACCCCGTGCTCGAAACGCACGGAAGAGTGAAGCCGTGGAACAATTTTCTGGTGGATCCGGAGGTGACGTAATTGAATTTACAGGCAAATTTAGGCGCGGGGCACGTGATCTTGAACGATTACGTGCTGAGCATAAGCGACATCGAGGGCGGACACCGCCTTACGGTTTCGCGCGGAAGCGACATACAGACGCTGGACGTCCCGGACGGCACGCAGGCGCATACGCACGCGCTTAGCGACGTAAACGGGCTTTCCGCGATTCTTTCGGGAAAGCAGGACCTTTGCGCGGTCAGGAGCGTTTCCGGCAGCGCGCTCACGCTTTCCGCGGGCGAAAGCGTGTACGTAAGCGGCACGCCCGCGAGTCTGGCGGTAACGTTAAACGCGCCGCAGGCGGGAAGGGAATACATATGCTCGCTCATATTCCGCGCGGGCGCGGACTTCACGCTCACGGAAACCGCGCCGCAGGGCTATACTGTGCAGTATGACGGCGCAAGATACTTTACGGCCGGCGAGGTGTACGAGGTGATATACCGCTGCATGTGGCTTACGGACACGAACGACAGCGTGATAATCAGCGCGAAAAGCGCGCAGGTGCAGCATGGCGGCGCTGCTTGAGCGGAGGCGGGCGCTGCTTGAAGGCGCTTTTCTGCCCGCGCAGTACGAGTTGCGCGCGTATCTGCAGTCGCCCGATAACTCCAATTACATAGACCTGGGGCTTGCGGCCGCCACGGACGTCGATTACAAGATAAGGTTCACGGTCACGAACTACGATACGGCCGAAAGCCAGCTGTTTTTCGGCGCGCTCAGAAACGGAAACAAATCCGAACGCTTTCTGGTAAAAACGGGCATAAGCCCGAACACGCTCACGGGCGGCAAAACCACCGGCTACAAGCTGCTGCACGCAAGCCCCATTGCGGGAAAAATGTACGAGGTGGACGTGAACGGAAACGCGGTGAGCGTAAACGGCGTGTCCATGGGCACGTTTCAGGTGCAGCAGAACTGGACCAGCGGCGTAAACATGCATCTGTTTTCCGTAAACGGCTGGACGAACACGCAGCCTCTGTACGTGCGGGTGCACTATCTTGAGATACGCCGCGCGGGCAGCGTCTTGCGCGAGATGTATCCCTGCGTGCGCAGAGCCGACGGCACAGCCGGAATGTACGATACCGCGCAGGGCAGGTTTTACGAAAACGAGGGAGACGGCGAATTTAGCGCCGGCTGAAGGGAGGCACATATGCTTGACACACTGCGCGCGGGCGCGCGCGGAGCGGAGGTGACCATTTTGCAGCTGCTGCTGGGCGTCAGGGCGGACGGCGTATTCGGCAGCGCGACGCAAAGCGCGCTTAAGTCGTTTCAGAGCGAAGAAGGACTTAAGCCTGACGGCGTGTGCGGAGAAAGCACGTGGCTTTCGCTGATACGCAAAAAGGCGGGATACGCGCCCAAACGCGAGCAGATAGCGGATTTTAAGCAGTACGATCCGCGCTGGGGCGCTAAGGTTTACTCGAGCTGCGGCGACAAAAGCCAGACGATGAAGTCCTCGGGCTGCGGACCCACCGCTATGGCGGACATAGTCTGCGCGCTGTGGGACAAAGACGTAACGCCCTACGAGCTCGCGCTAAAAAGCGTTGAATGGGGCACGCGCACGCGCTCAAGCGGCACGAGCGGCACGTTTTTTAAGCGCTGCGCGGAATTATACGGCTGCGATTCGTATTTAAGCGCAAGCGGGATGAGCGCACTTACTGACTGCCTGAACGCAGGCGGGCTCGCGGTAGTATGCTTCGGCCCGTCCAAATGGACCAAGGGCGGCCACTACTGCGCCGTATGGGACTGGGACGGCGAGTACTTTTACATAAACGATCCCGCGAGCGCGGACAAAAACCGCGCCAAAGGCACGTACGACGAGGTCAAACGCGCGCGCAAGCGCTTTTACCTATTCGGCGCGCGGAAGGAGACGGCATGAGCGCGGCAGAGGCGTGGGCGTATTTCATGGGGCTGTGCGCGGCGGTCGCCGCAGTCGCCAAGGCGGCCGAGATACTCAAAAAGGCGTCCGGACGCGGGCGCATAAACGAAAGGCTCGACGCGCTCGCCTCCGCCGCCGCGGGCGACAGGGCGCGGATAAAGCTGCTGGAGGAGCAGAACGCGGACCGGCAGAAGGCGCAGGGCGTGATACTCCGCGCGCTGATCGGCATAATGGAGCAGCTGCGCACGGGCGGAAACGCGCAGGCGCTGGACGCGTCCGTACAGGAAATAAACGAGTTTTTGACGGAAAGATGATAAAGATCCGCGCGGGCGCAAGCGCCTTGCGCGGCGCATAAGGGAGGCGAGAGCATTTTCACGAAGAAATGGTTTAGGTGCGCGCTCGTGCGCGCGCTTAAAACCGTGGCGCAGACCGCCGCCGCCACGATAGGCACCTGCGCGGTGATAGGCGAGGTGAACTGGGCGGAAACGCTCGGCGCAAGCGCGCTGGCAGGCGTTTTGAGCGTGCTGACGAGCCTTGCGGGCTTGCCGGAAGCGGAAGGGGATTGAATAAAGCGATGATTAAGTTCAATCGGAGGGGCTGCGTTCTGTTATTAAGGATTATACTTTAAAACGGCGGGATTTCGGCAAGCCAAACGGCGGGTCAGCGGCTTTAATCCTCCTCGCGCTCTTCGCTGCACAGCCATGCGCTGTAGGCGCTTTGGGCGCGGCGCGCGTCCTTTGCGCTGCGCCAGGACTCGATTTCTTCGCTGATGGCAAGCGCTTCGTCGACTATCGTCTCTATGCTGCGCGGGCGGACGTGCATAATATACGCACTCAGACGCTCTATCGCGCGCGGGCTTTTAAGCTGCCGCGCGAGCAGATCAGCGAATTCCGCCGGAAACCCGCTTTGCACGAGCGCGCGTTCGAGCCCGCCGCGCGCCTGCGCCCAATTACTCTGAGCTGCCGTCATAAAACCTCCAAATGAATCCAAACCGATGCCAAAACCCAGCCGTTTCAGAAACCAATCTTAATAACCAAACAGCAACTCACGGGCTTGCCCTTGAGGGGAAGGTGGCGCGGCTGCGCCGCGTCGGATGAGGTGGCGACGGAGTTTTGTTCACGATTCATAGAGCGTTGTGGTAGCACGATACACCACCTCATCAGTCGGCTACGCCGACAGCGTCTCGCCTGCGGGCTCGGTCACGGTTCGGCTCTTGAAGTCCACTGGACTTCAATTCACCTCCGAACCGCGCTTCGCGCCCATCAAGGGGAAGCCATTGCGTGGCGCGCTTAAAAACCTACCTGTAATCTGCCAAAGCCTCCACGTCTTGCTGTCTAAACGCTAACCACCGACGCAACCTCCCGATTGAAATAAAGCGCAGCTTCATTTCAATCGATAGGCTGTCAAGCCGTATAAAAAAACCCGCCGACTGCCCTTTTCAGTCGGCGGCACTTGTGCTCCATTGGTTTTTCCGAAGCTCCCTCCCGGTCGCCCGGGAGGGAATTTTGCCTTAAGAGTTGATTATTTGTTGGCGAGATACGCCTCGTAGTAGTCGATGAAGTACTGTACGTACTCTTCGTAGCCCAGAGAATCGAGGGTGTCGAAGTACTCTGCGAGGTTCGCCTCGTTCAGTTCCTTCTCGCCGGAGATGAACGCTACGTACTGCTCGTTGACGTAGGAGTTAATCTCAGTGCGGAGCTCGCCGATGCGGGTGTTGGTGTCAGCATCGAAGAAGCGGATGTTCGGATAGGTGTCGGTCAGGTAGGGCAGCACGTTCTCGTCAACCTTGTTGTTGTACTGAGTGGGGTTGACAGGACGGGTCACTTCGCCGAACAGGTCTACGTTCAGGCCCAGATAGCCGCCGATGATGCCCTGGATGCGCATGTTCTGATAGTCGCCGAAGGTGTTGAAGTCGCCGTCGACAACTTCCTGGCAGGTGTAGACGTAACGTCCCTGATCGTTGAGCTCGGTCCAGTAGCCGCTCTTCAGGCCGTAGAGGTATTCGCTCTCGTCCTGGGAGGGTCCCCAGTGGCTCATCAGGTAGTTGTCGTACACATACAGCCAGTCTACCCACTTCATCAGGCGCTCGATCTTCTCCTCGGTCATGTCCTCACGGTTGCCGATTGCAAAGCTCTGGCAGTTGATGGCGTTGTAGGAGCGGGCGATGGCGGGCGCGTCGTTCCACTCGCTGGTCAGCGGGATAGCCGCGGTCCACTCGTTGGGATTGATCGCGTTAGAGGTGTTCTGGTCGAAGCCGGTCAGGTCCTCAGCCTTCTGCTGAGCGGTCTGGCTGCCGGCATACTGATCGTCGAACACGTCGGCGGAGAAGTAGCCCTTCGCGATGTAGTCCTTCATGACCTCCATGAAGGCCGGGAAGCGCTCTTTGTCGGCGTAGATGAAGCAGGGAGTGCCTTCCACGTCGTCAAGGGCGACCGCGGTCAGATAGCCGGCGCTGTCGGTGATCCAGCCGAAGGCGTTGGCGATGAAGCGGGGCTGGTTGCCAAGGTCACCGGTCAGGGGGACGATGGTCTTGCCTTCGTTCTCGGGCAGCTCTTCACGGGCCTTGAACGCGGCCATAACCTCGGTGAACTCGTCCAGAGTGGTGGGCACGTCGAGGCCGGCCTCGTCGAGCCAGCGCTGGTTGATGTAGAAGGTCATCAGCGGGCTGGAAGCGTTCTGGATTACGCCCAGGCAGTAGATGTGACCGTCGGAAGCGGTGATGGTCGCCTTGTAGGAGGGATATGCCTCATAAATCCTGGAGAGGTTGGGCATAATCTCGGGAGTGATGTACTCGTCCAGAGCAACCAGGTTGTGGTTGGTCACGCCCTGCTCGACAACGGAGGAGCTGTCAAGGAAGAGCTGATAGAATACATCAGGCATGTCGCCGGAGGCGAACGCGGTGGACTTGTACTCACCGGTGGAGGTGAGCTGGGTCACGGTGAAGTTGATTCCGAAATACTCGCGGCAGAAATCCCACCACCAGATGTTTTCGGCGTCGCCCTGAGAAGAACGCTGATAGATAGCGATGGTCGCATCCATCACGTCGTCATAGCCGCCGTAGTACTTGCCTTCCTCGGCAAAAGCGCCGCCGATCGAAAGCAGCATGCAAAGTGCGAGCAGCATGCAAAGCAGTTTTTTCATGAAAGAGATCTCCTTTCAAAAATTTGCGCGGGTGATTAACCCTTTACCGAACCGATCATAACGCCTTTGACAAAATGCTTCTGAACAAAGGGATAGAGCACAAGCATCGGTAAGCAGGCGATGAAGATGATGGCGTATTTCATCGTGGTCACGAGGAAGGCCTGGTGCTGCATTTCCATCTGATCCTCGAGCGTCATGTTCTGTACGTCCAGGGACTGGGTGGAGTCCAGTATCAGGATCTGCCTGAGCCTCAGCTGAAGCGGCCATTTCTTCTGATCGGTAATGTATATGAACGCGGTATACCAGCTGCCCCATGTGCCGACAGCCGCATACAGCGCCATAACCGCCACTATCGCGCCGGAGAGGGGCAGCGCTATGCGTATGAAGGTCTGCCACTCCGTCGCGCCGTCGATGTACGCCGATTCGTATACCTCGCCGGGTATACTCGTCTGGTAGTACGTGCGCGTGATGACGAGGTTAGAATATCCTACGCCCATGCCGAGTATCATTATCCAGCGCGTGTTTATGAGACCCAGCGATTTGTTGAGCATGTAGCTGGGGATCAGACCGCCGGAAATGAACATCGTGGCGAAGAAATACCAGGTTATCGCCACGCGGCCGGGCAGCTTCTTTTTGGACAGGGCGTATGCGGGAAGTATCGTAAGCACCAGCGAATATACGGTATGCGACAGCGTGTATATGATGGTGTTCAGATAGCCGATCCATATCTTTTTCTCGGCGAACACCTTGCCGTAGGCCTCCAGCGTGAAGCTCTTGGGCCAGAAATACAGATTGCCGCGCACCGCCTCCTCGGGAGAAGCGAACGACACGATAAGCACGTACCACATCGGGTATATCATTATAAGCGTGATAAGCAGGATGATGGTTATGTTTATAACGTCGAATACCACGTCGCCTCTGGAGCGCTTGATACGGTGGTTTAGTTTTTTGGTTGGTATCGTATTTGTCATGCTTTCCGCCTCCTTACCACAGCGTGACTTCGGACAGCCGGCGCGCCAGGGTGTTGGTGAGTATGATGAGCACGAGGTTCACCAGAGAGTTGAACAGACCTATGGCGGCGGAGGTGTCCCAGTAGATCGTGCTGCCGCCCGCGCCCAGCGTAAGCTCGTATACGTATGTGGAAATGACGCGGGAAGCGGAAATGTTTCTTTGCGTCTGCAGCAGGAAGACCTTTTCGAAGCCTACGCCCAGTATGCCGCCCACGCGGAGTATGAGCATTATGACGATGGTGGGGAGTATCGTGGGGATGTTTACGTGGATTATTATGTCCCAGCGCGTCGCGCCGTCTATGCGCGCGGCCTCGATAAGGTCAGGGGAAACGTTTGCGAGGTTCGCAAGGTAGATTATAGTGCCCCAGCCGAGGCCCTGCCACACGCCGGACCATACGTACAGGTGGTCGAACATGTCCGTGCGGTACAAAAACTCGACCGCCTCGCCGCCCAGCGCGACTATCGCCTTGTTCACGATGCCGGTGGAGGCGTTGAAGAACATGTGCACCATGGCGCACACCACGACCGTGGATATGAAGTGCGGCATGTAGGAGATCATCTGCACCGTCTTTTTGAGCTTTTTGCTGGTAAGCTCGTTTATCATCAGCGCGAAAATGATCGAGCAGGGGAACGTGGCAAAGGAATACAGGGATATCCTTATGGTGTTCAGGAGTATCTGATAAAAGCTCGGACGCTGTATGAACCACAAAAAGTGGTTGAGCCCGTACCAGGGGCTGCCGAGTATGCCGAGGTTGGAGTCGAAATCCTTGAACGCGATAAGAACTCCGTACAGGGGGATATAGTGCCATATAAACGTGGTCACGATAGGAGGCAGCACCATAAGATACAGCTGCCAGTACCTGCCCATGAGCTTGCGCGTTTCGCGCAGCCGGGCAGAGTAGCTCGGTTGCTTTGCGTGCGGTGTCAGGGTGCTCGCGGTGTTCATAGTCTCTCCCTTCGCTGTGCGCAAAAGCGCCGTACGGCGGCGCGCTCAAAACAGAGAAATACTCAGGATATCGCCTGTATTTTTGCTTTTTGTGCGCGTACCGGCACGGGCATTTTGCCCTGCTTTTTTGACTAAACCAAATTATAACACAATTCAGCAAAATTGTCTATATTTTTCACGCCAATTATTAAAAAATTTGAGAAACGCGGAAACAATTTACCTTGAGGCGTTTTTAAGCTGAATTTAAGGCACCAAGAACGGCTGCGTCTGCAGCCGTCCGAGTATATTCTGTTGTAAATCTCTCCCGTTGTCGGTTCGGTATTCTCGCGATGCCGTTTCCGGTTTAGTTCGGAATTATCGTCTGAAAGCTTTGTCTGTAGTTCTGATCCGTGATCGTTGACCCTTGGGATATGACCCTCTCGGTTCATCCGCCTTACCCGCGATGGAATAATATCATACACTCTTGTCGGTCATTGATTTCGCCAAACTGTAAATGTAACGGTCAATCAATGTTTTCCAAAGCAGATTTTGGTCGATCTATGTCAACATACGCTGAGGTAAAGCGGATGCACCGGTCGCGTTATTTTATCTTCCAACGGTATCGCCCCCTCTTCCTTTCACGGGTCGTTTCAAACTCCCGCGCCGCGCTCAGTCGACCTCGCGCCGCGCTTTGCGCTTGAACGCCTTTCTTTCATCTGCGGGTATTATAGCATGTTACGCTTTGGTTGTCAATGGGTTTTTAACAAAATAATCGCAAAAATTTTTAAACGCGCGTCGTGCGTGAATTTCCGAGAAACTGATTGACCCTGCGCGGTTTTTACATTATAATATGAACGTGGAGGGCTTATGGAATTCGTTAAAATGCACGGTATCGGCAACGATTACGTTTACGTGGACTGCTTTGCGCAGCCCGCGCCGGAAAATCCGGGCGAGTTAAGTGTGCGCATGTCCATGCCCCACACGGGCATAGGCGCGGACGGGCTGATACTCATAGAGCCGAGCGCGTGCGCCGACGCGCGCATGCGCATATTCAACAAAGACGGCAGCGAGGGCGAGATGTGCGGAAACGGCATACGCTGCGTGGGCAAATACTTATACGACAGCGCCCTTGCGCGCCGGGACGTGATCACGGTGGAAACGCGCGGGGGCGTAAAGACGCTGGAAATGCTGGTTAAGGACGGCAGGGCGACGGGCGCGCGCGTGGACATGGGCGAGGCGGTCTTCGAGCCGGAGCGCATACCCGTCAGGGGCGAAAGCAATACCGTCACGCTAAGGCGCGGCGCATACGCGTGCCGATTTTTCTGCCTGAACATAGGCAATCCCCACGCGGTCACCTCGGACGTGTTTCCGGAGGGGCGCGATTTCGAACAGCTCGGAAGCGCCTTCGAGCGCGACAGCGCGTTTCCCGCGCGGGCGAACGTTTCCTTTATAAAGGTCGTCTCCCGCAGGCTTCTGCGCGCGCGGATATGGGAGCGCGGCAGCGGACCCACTCTCGCCTGCGGCACCGGCGCGACCGCCAGCGTGATCGCCGCATACAAAACCGGCCTGTGCGAAAGCAGCGCGCAGATAGAGCTGCCGGGCGGAAAGCTGTTCATCGAATACGACGAACGCACGAACCACGCCTTCATGACGGGGCCTGCGGAAATAAGCTTCACGGGCAAATGGCAGGACACGCTGTGACGAAGGCGCAAAACTCCGCGGCATACAGAATAATAATCGGCGCACCCGCGCCGGGAAGAGGTAGTTTATGATAATGCATCAGCTTGACGCGCGCGTGCGCAAAATGAGGCAGGTCATCCGCTCCCTGCGCATAAGGGCGCGCGAGGACGTGACCGGCATGGAAATCGCGCCCAGGGGCACGGACAAATTCGAGCCCTTCGAAAACGGCGCGTACTGGGCCTTCACCGAGGGGGAGCACTGGAACGATTTCCGCTTCACCGCAGTGGTGCCCGAGGGTTTTTACGGGCAGGCGCGTCTGTGCGTGGACACGGGCATAGACGGCTGGGAAGCGCTGATGAGCCAGATAGTGGTGTGGGTGAACGGCCGCATAGAGCAGGCCTTCGACACCCGCCACATGACGCTGCTTCTGCAGGAAAAGGCGGTGCCGGGCACCAAGTTCGACATCTTCCTGCAGGCGTATCACAACACCCAGCATAACGGCGCGGGGCTCATGCAGCCGCGCATGCACCTGTACATGGCGGACTGGATGGACGACGTGGCGCAGCTGTATTACGACATAGACGTGCCCCACGAGGCGTCGCTGCTGGAGCATACGGGCGAGCGCGAGCGCGAGACCACGCTGGAAACGCTCTCTGACGCGCTTAACCTGCTGGATCTGAGACGGCCGTTTTCGCCCGAGTTCCACGCCTCCGTGGCCGCGGCGCGCGCGTTCCTTAAGGAAAACTATTACGACAAGCTCGCCGCGCTGGAGCCGGAGGCGATCGCGGACTGCGTGGGACACACGCACATAGACGTCGCGTGGCTGTGGGACCTGTACCAGACGCGGCATAAGGCTGTGCGCACGTTCGCCACGATGCTCAAGCTCATGGAGGAATATCCGGAGTTCAAGTTCATGTCCTCCCAGCCGCAGCTGTACCAGTTCGTCAAGGAGGATCAGCCCGAGCTGTTCGAGCGCATCCGCGCGGCGGTCAAGAGCGGCCGCTGGGAGGCCGAGGGCGGCATGTGGGTAGAGGCGGACTGCAACCTTTCCGGCGGCGAGGCGCTGGTAAGGCAGCTGCTTTACGGAAACGAATTCTTCCAGACGGAATTTGGCAAGCGCAGCCGCGTGCTGTGGCTGCCGGACGTGTTCGGCTACAGCGCGGCGCTGCCGCAGATACTCAAAAAATCCGGCATAGATTACTTTATGACCAGCAAGCTCTCCTGGAGCGAATACAACCTTTCCCCCTACGACACGTTCATGTGGAAGGGCATAGACGGCAGCGAGGTGCTCACGCACTTCACGCCCTCCCGCGAGTACAAGCTGGACGGCTCCTACGAGCGTCACGACGATCTGCAGTTCTTTACCACCTACAACGCGCTGCTTGCGCCCAATCAGATAAAGGGCGGCTGGCAGAGATTCCAGCAAAAGGGCGTGGACAATCACTATCTCGTCTCCTACGGCTACGGCGACGGCGGCGGCGGCTCCACCGACTGGATGATAGAAAACGCGCGCCGCATGCGCGGGCCCGTCGTGGGCTGTCCCGCGGTCAGGCAGACCTTCGCGCGGGAATTTTTCGAGGCGCTGGACAAGCGCGTGAGCGGGAACAAGCGTCTGCCCAAGTGGTCGGGCGAATTGTACCTCGAATACCACCGCGGCACGTATACCTCTCAGGGCAAAAACAAGCGCAATAACCGAAAGCTCGAGATCGCGCTGAGGGACGCCGAATTCTGGCTGGTAAAAAGCGGGATAGAGTATCCGCAGGACGAGCTCAGGCAGATCTGGCGCACGATGCTTACCCTTCAGTTCCACGACATACTGCCCGGCAGCTCCATCCACAAGGTATACGAGGACAGCGACAAAATGTACGCGGAGCTGTTTGAGCGCGTGGCCGAAATAAAGCGCCGCGCGATGGAGGCGCTGGAAAAAGACGCCGAGGGCGATCTGCTCGTGACCAACACGCTGGGCGCGCTCAGAAACGACGTCGTTTGGTTCGAAGCGCCGGAGGGCGTGTGCGCGCTGCGCGACCGCGAAGGACACGTATATCCCGCGCAGAGGGTCGAAAACCGTTACGCCGCCTACGTTACGGGGCTTAAGCCCCTGAGCGCGCAGCCGTTCTGGTTCAAATACGGAAACGAAGCGCCCGCGCGCACCTGCGCGGACGAGCGCGGCTTCGAAACGCCGTTCTTTAAGGGCAGGTTCGATTCGTCGCTTCGCATTACGAGCATGGTGGACACGCAGTGCGGGCGCGAGCTGGTCAAAAAGGACAAGGCTCTCAACAGCATCGTCTACTACGAAAACCGCCCGCACAACTACGACGCGTGGGACATAAACATATACTATACCGAGCGCTCCTGGGACGTGACGGAGCTGGTGAGCGTAGAAAAGATAAGCGAGGGCCCGGTAATGACAGTGCTGCGCGCGAAGTGGAAAACCGGCGACAGCACCGTATGCGAGGACATAAAATTCTACGCCGACCTTAAGCGCGTGGACTTTGACGCCAATGTGGACTGGCGCGAGCCGCACGGTCTGCTCAAGGCGCATTTCCCGCTGGACATATTCTACAATCAGGCGCAGTTCGACATCCAGTACGGCAACGTCACCCGCGCGACGCACAAAAACACCTCCTGGGACGTGGCGCGCTTCGAGGTGTGCGCGCACAAGTGGGCGGACGTGAGCGAGGCGGCGTACGGCGCGGCGATACTCAGCGACTGCAAATACGGCTACAGCGTGGACGAAAACAGCGCCGCGCTCACGCTGCTCAAATCCGCCACCGATCCCGATCCGACCGCGGACATCGGCACGCACGTGTTCTCCTACTCCCTCATGCCGCACGCGGGCGACTGGCGGCAGGCGGACGTGCCTGAGCGCGCCTACGAATTCAACATCCCCGCCGAGGCGCGCGCGCTCGCCGGCACGGGCACGAAGGACGTGTCGTTCTCCTTCGCCTCCGTCGACAAGCCCAACGTGATGATAGAGACGGTAAAGGGCGCGCTGCACGGCGAGGGCACGATACTCCGCCTGTACGAGTGCTACGGCGCGCGGACGAAGGCGAAGATAAAGCTCGAAAATACGCCGAAGCAGGCGCTGTACACGAGCCTCATGGAGGACGATCTCGCCGCGGCCCCGTTCGAGGGCGATACGCTCGAATACGAGTTCAAGCCCTACGAGATACTTACGCTCAGAATTAAATGACAAAAATCGATCGAAATGAAGCTTCGCTTCATTTCGATCGGGTAGGGTTTTCTGCAGCGGATTAAGGTGCTTGGATAAAACGTTCGGCTTTGGGGAGTGCAGTAGCAGGTTTGCAATTTTCGCTGAAAATCCTGCGGGATTTTCCGGGTGCAAGGCGCACCGCCTCAAATCGCAGATTTGAGCCGATGCGTCCCGCCGAAGGCGGGATTGATTTGCCGATGGCAAATCAACCTCAAATTGAGATGTAGCGATTATTTGCTCCGGTCGTCTTCGCTCGACTTCGCAAAAATCGCGTCCTCGCGCCGTACGAGGTCAACTTGCCTGCTGGCAAGTTGATCCCGCTATGCGGGACGCTTTGGCTCAAATAGAATTTGAGACAAAGCGCCTTGCCGCCGCTGCGGAATGAAATTGGAGGGGTTCGCCCCTCCAAGCCTCCCCTGCGGAATGAAGTTGGGGAATATATATCTTATATGTGTTTCCAAGGTGTGTCAATTAGCGGTTTTCTTCATGAATGGTATAATACCAGTCGTAATCCAGCATTATCAAATCGTCCTCTATCCATGATTGTTGAAGGAGTTTTTTCAGATATTCATACTTGTTTCCATCTATTCTATAAGTCGAGGGAATATAAAGCAGGTCGATCATTTTCCAATACCCTTTATGCGGCTTAGAGTCACTACTGACAAAATCAAAGCCTATCATCGGCAAGTTACGATCACATATATTTACATCATACCATACAGCTTCCGGTTTAAGAATATTCAATGTATCGTCAACAATGTGCCAGCTTTCTTCACCGAAATCATGATGATAGCTTTTATTCAAATCCAATGACCAATTGGTCGTGCGATCTTTGTCAATGGATTTCCAGAAATCTGGTTTTGAATAAAGAATCTCTGCGCATTTATTTAGCTTCTCTTTATTTTCATTAAAAAGATTGATGAACTCAGAATCACTGATTCTGCTTCTTTCTCGCTTTTTTGGAGAACCGGAGCACCCTGTTAAGCAATAAATCGCTAAAGGCAACAGTATCAGAAGCAATACATATCTGGTTCTCATATTAATGCGTCTCCTTGTACAAATTTATTCCCGTTTCAATAAATGTATGATCGTTTTCGTCATCTCCAAATAATGGCGGGTCACAGTATTCCAAGACAATTTTGAATATATCAAATAAAGCAGAGCGGATTAGTTTTTAGTGTGCTTTGCTTGTTTCGCTTATGCGACATTATTCTTTTGTCAAGGTGCGATTATTAAACAGCTTTAAGTTTTACGAGCTACCTTATCTTTTCCCTGCCAATTTCTGGAGCCGTCCCAAGTATTGACTGTAGAGACTCCCGCAGCAGACTAACTTGCTTTCTTTCTTCTTTTTTTACCATGGTTGCTCTTTGTGGCTTGTGCTCTTTTGTTTTTCGCGCAACCGTCCCAATTATTGCCAATTATTGCACAATGTTTCCATTGCATTTACAATGGAATTTCCAAGCAATAAGCTTTCATTGGTGAAATTAAAAATCCCTCATAAATCTCAATAGTGTTGTTTCCTTCAGAGCCATGGATTATTATTTTATTGTCCTCCAGCCTAACAGATTTGATTAGGAAGTCGTATTGGCTATTCGGGTGTAAGGCACTATAAGGAAAAGCCTTTTCTATTTGCATTGTCTCTGTATTTACAATACAAAGCTTCCTCTTAAGGTATTTTGCACAAACTCTGTGGTCAAGTTTATATTGTGCTTCAAGCCCTTTGCTGTTTATTTTCGCTATGATCTCGCCTGTTGCTATATCTATCTTTGCAAGGTAATATCCGTACCTTGCGACTGTTAGATATGAATCGTACACAATAACTTTGGTTATTCTGGTGGATTTCATGTGCCACAGTAACTTTCCTGTTTCGATAATATAGCAATAAAGCCCCTTATACCAGCTCCCCATGAACAGCAGTTTCCCGTCGTTGCTTACCGGAGTTCCATATTGAAAAAGATAACCTTCGCATCCTATGTGCAATTCCCTGCAGTGGTCATGATAATAAACACAGCAATCTCCGGTATCGTAACCACACCATATCCTGTCAACCAGAGGATGATCGAAATACTGCCAGAAACCGCCATCGACTTTCTCTATTCTGATTATATCGTTGTTCATAATCCTGCCTCATTATATTAATGTCATAAAAGTCATCTTGATTGACAGCATAGAGTGTTCTATTTCTACAGTACTCATTTTGACCTCCTTTAAGGATACTCAACGATAGTCGATATTGATTTGGTAAGCTTGTGAACTGGTGTGGGCGTAACTCAGCATCTGGCCTTGATATGATCCGTTCGTGCAACAAACGTTCATGCATCATAGCTGTATTCTACCACCAGATTGCCCGCACTGTCAACGATGCCGACCACATCACCCTGCAGCCGACCACATCACCCTGCAGGTTGTAGGCGTAGCTGTACTTGACTCCGTTATACTCCACCATAGCCTGCTTGTCCTGGGTGTCATAGAAGAAGTGCAGCCTGTTCGTTACGCCGGTCGCAGGGTCCGTATGGAACAGCTCCGCTACATTCTCAGCATGGAGGATGCCGAACGAAAGACGTTTTTGCACTGAAGCTCACTCGGCTGCAGAAACCGCGCCGCGCAAGCAGCGCTTTTTTGTTAAATTTTGAAACAATATTGACATACATATGTATTACGCGGTACAATATCCTGCGTGTCAATCCGCTCATAGCCCCGGGCGTTTGATGAATTGTCGGGCATGCTGACCTCATGCCGGAGACATCAGTATTGATATTGATTTGGAGGATATCTCAAAAATGAGCACTTTCATGGCAAACCCCGCCAATGTCGAACGCAAGTGGTATGTGATCGACGCGTCGGGCGTGGTGCTGGGACGTCTGGCAACGCAGACCGCTACGCTGCTGCGCGGCAAGCATAAGCCCACCTTCACACCCCATGTCGATACCGGCGATTTCGTTATCGTGATAAATACCGACAAAATCGAGCTCACCGGCAAGAAGCTGGACGAGAAGATTTACTACCATCATTCCGGTTATCCGGGCGGACTCAAGGAAACCAAGTACCGCGACCTTATGGCCAAAAAGAGCGCCTTCGCGTTCAAAAAGGCCGTGCGCGGAATGCTTCCCAAGGGGCCTTTGGGCAACAAGATGTTCAAAAAGCTGAAGGTCTACGAGGGCGCGGAGCATCCACACGCCGCCCAGCAGCCCGAGGTTTTCGAGATAAAGTAAGGGAGGAGGACGAATTAAATGTCTGATGTAAGCTTCAACGCAGTCGGCAGAAGAAAAAAGGCGATCGCCCGCGTTCGTCTGATTCCCGGCGAAGGCAATATCATTATCAACAAGCGCGGTTTGGACGACTATTTCGGACTTGAGACCCTCAAGACCGTGGTGCGCCAGCCCCTCGCGCTCACCGAAACCGCTTCCCGCTTCGACGTGCTCGTAAACGTCAAGGGCGGCGGCTTTACCGGTCAGGCCGGCGCGATCCGTCACGGCATCGCCCGCGCGCTGGTAAAGGCGGACGAGGAGCTTAAGCCCGCCATCAAAAAGGCCGGCTACCTAACCCGCGACCCCAGAATGAAGGAGCGCAAAAAGTACGGCCTCAAGGCTGCCCGCCGCGCGCCTCAGTTCTCGAAGCGCTGAGAAGAGCTTTCTCTCAAGATCATTCAACCACCGGCTGTTCATTCGGCCGGTGGTTTTCCTGTAGCATGAGGTTTAGGCGGCAGTCCGGACGACGGCGCACGAATATAATTATAGTTGTAAAAACTGGCAAAAACATGTATAATAGTTATTGAAAGGTGGTGCTGCGCGATGCCTGCTCTCAGTATGTTTTACGGAATCATCGTCAGAATGCAGAGCGAGAAGGGTGGAAAGCATCATAAGCCGCATATCCACGCCTTGTATGGTGACGAAGAAATCGTGATCGCGTTGGATGGTGAGATTCTGGAAGGCCATTTTCCCAACCGTCAGTTAAAAATGCTGGAAGGCTGGATGGCGATCCACGATGATGAATTGATGGCCAACTGGAAGATGCTTTCAGAGGGTGAGGGCTATTTCAAGATTGATCCTTTGAAGTGAGGTGACTGCTATGCTGCGCCCGACCGCAAAAGAGGTGTATCCGCAGCAGGATTATACCCTGCGCATTGTGTTTGACAACGATGAAGTGCGGGTCTTTGACGTGAAACCATATATCAAAGGCGAGTGGTACAGCCGCCTGGCGGATGAAGCCTATTTCCGCGCCGCAAAGCCGGACGGGTTCACCGTGGTCTGGCCGGACGGACAGGATCTTTGCCCGGACGAGCTGTATGAGATGAGCGAAAAGATTTCCTGATACCCCGCGTATCCCCCGAACTCATCTTCCTTTCCCGTCTTGCATGAATGTTCATCCGCAATCAGTTCGGTGGTTTTTTCGGGCAAAGTACGGCCTCAAGGCTGCCCGCCGCGCGCCTCAGTTCTCGAAGCGCTAAAAAGAGCTTTCAAACGCTCAATAATTATCCCCCGACCGCGTCGGGGGATAATTATTTTATGCTCAGACGATACTGTCGTCCAGTAAAAAATCCAGAATTCCGATATTCAGAATGCCGTTATCGTCGTACCAGCGTTTGCGTATATCGTGACGTACGACGATCTTCGGGAAGGAATCCCACATAAAGGAAATCAGCTTTTTAAGATATAAGTCGCGTTTGATTTCCATGATACGCCTCCGCTGAGAAGTTGGCTGATATATCATTCCACTTCTCAATTGAGATTATACAGACGCAGCGCCGCAAAGTCAAGACGTCCGTTGAGAACTTCATTAATTTATTATGCAAGTTCTCAACGGAAATCCTTTTACGTTCGTAAAAATGGGCTTATGGGGCTGTAAAAATACAGCCAATTATGCGAATAATCGGCTGTACAGTAAGATGCAGAGCCCAAAGCGCGGTGTTTTGGCATACAGCCGTCACGTATTTAGGGGACGGCGGTTGGTTTTGGCTGCTGTGAGGTCGGGTTTTTCTATCCTCAAAAGGGAGCATATCAGCGGGCATTTTTACAGCCCATAGTCGTTTTTATCAGGTTCAACGGCTTTTCTCTACATCCTGCCAGCCGGTGTTGTGCAGGATCTCTGCATTATCGCCCAGGAAAGCAGTTCCGGCTTCTTCATTACCCTGCAGCTGATAGAGCATCCAGGCAGTCATATAGCCGTCGGAAAGCTTCAGCATGTCCCCGTGCTCGGCTCCGGTGATCCGGCCACGGACCTTGAACACGTCTGCCGTGATGTCGTTCTTCACCTACGGATACTTTGGCATCGTTTATCAGTGGATCCAATACGGGTTTGACGAAACTCCGGAAGAAATCAAGAAGCGCATCGACGGGGCAATACTATCTGCCGCCTCGTCCGGGAAATCTGTATAAAAATCTCCATCACAGCTATTGAAATCTCACTCATTTACCGCTATAATGATGGAGAAAATCCGGTAATGATACCGTCACGTATCCAGCGCCAGCACATACAGCGTATCCGTATCGGAATCGTAGAGTCCCACGGTCAGGTTATAGGACCAGCGATTGTTTATGCCGTACGGCTCGTCTTCCCGAAGTCTTTCGGTCTTATAGGAGTCGGGCTGCCGGTCTATCAGAAGCCACCAGCCGTGCTCAATGACCGGCTTTTCTCCGGCGTTTCCGCGCTCGTTTGCACGATCGAATAACTTGAACCAATCAGTGACGCGGTAGATCAGGTATTCCGCGTCGCTGTCAAGCGGCAGCGCCTGCCAGTCGCCGCGGGCAGCTAAGTGCTGTTCCATGCGTTTATCCTGAAAGCGTACCACAATGCAGGTCTCGCCATCTCCTAAGAAGCCGCCGTGATCATCGTAGAAATACGTCAGCTCGCCGCCGGATATGTTTAATCCGAGGTCTCGTTCGGCGTATCTGCGGAGTGAGGACTTATTCACGACAGTCGGATCTCTGTTCATTTCGTCACACCCGACCACGAAAAAGGCGAAGTAAACCAGCAAAACGAATACGATGGGCAAAAGTCCGATGACGATAAGTATGCGCGGTATGATACGTTTAAGCATACGTACGCACCTCCAAAGCCCTTACTCTTTCCGGTACTCCAGCAGATCGCCCGGCTGGCAGTTCAGCGCCTCGCAGAGCTTCGCAAGCGTACTGATGCGCACGGCGCGGGCCTTGCCGGTTTTGAGGATGGACATGTTGGCAGGGGTGATGCCTACCCGCTGCGCAAGCTCCGTAAGCCCCATCTTGCGTTTGGCGAGCATTACGTCTATGTTGAAAATAATTTCGCCTTCCATGCCGCCTCCTCCTTATACCGTAAGGTCGTTCTCGTCCTGCAGCGCTGCCGCCTTGCGCACTAAATGCGACAGGCAGGCCGCCGCCACCGTGAGCGCGGTGCCGGCGAAGCAGATCAGCAGCGAAAGCAGCATTATGCCGGCATGGTTCATGCTCAAAAGCCCCAGCGCAACGTTTCCCGCGAAGAAGAACAGCGTGTCTCCGGCGGCCAGGCGGGCGACGAAAAGCAGCATATTCGCGTTTTCCGTGCAGAAGGAACGGTCCTTCCCGATATTCGCGGCGAGCCTCCAGCCCGGCACGAGCGCGGCAAAGCAGGGCAGCGCGCACGCCCACAGGAAGCCCAGCCACGGCCAGTACCAGCCTGCAAATTCCGGATACTTGTCGCGAAAGGACTCTCCCAGCGACGGCAGGATCACGAAGCATACGATAAGTCCGCACACGCCGACGCCCGTGATTATGGCCTTCAGCCATACAGAAAGCTTTTTCTGATTCATACAAACGCCTCCCGTAAACCTTCATTTGCCCGGATTATACAACAGGAAAACCTGTATGTCAATATATATTTATCGAAAAACGATAAATTAATATTGTCCCGCAAGTATTACGCGAAATCGGAGACACGCCGCGCATACGTCAAATTTGCCGTTGTATTCGCGTGGGGTTTGTGGTATACTAAGTGTGTATGCACACAAACGGGAGCGTAAGGAGGAAGGACAATGACCATAACCAAAGCACAAACGCAAAACGGACTGGAGCTTTCGCTGGAGGGACGGCTGGACACGATGACTGCGCCAGAGCTGGAGGCGGAGATAAGCAAGGCCTTGCCCGGCGCGGACAGTCTGGTGCTGGATTTCGCAAAGCTGGACTACATCTCTTCCGCAGGGCTGCGTGTGCTGCTTTCCGCGCACAAGCAGCTGAGCGCGAAGGGCGGGCTCAGGATCGTGCACGTGAACGATATCGTGCAGGAAGTGTTCGAAGTGACCGGCTTTGCGGACATACTGACCATCGAATAAGGAGGAGCTGCGCGTGAAAACAGACGTGATTTTGATTTCCAGCGAAGGGAACAACATGGAAGCTGCGCTTTCCCAGATCGACAAGCTCAGCGCGTACAAGGGTCTCGAGCGGAAAAACGCACTGTCGCTCAGGCTTCTGGCGGAGGAAATGATGGCGATGATGCGCGCGATCACCGGCGACGTGAACGGCGAATTCTGGGTAGAGGATCAAAACGGAACGTACGAATTGCATCTGCGCGTGAACAGCCTGATCGACGACAAACGGCGCGAGCAGCTGCTTTCCGCCTCTACCAGCGGAAAAAACGAGGCTTCCCGCGGCTTTATGGGCAAAATACGCTCCTTCTTCGAGCCGTATTACGGAGTGCCGATGTTCACGGTCGGCTTCGCGGGCGGCGGTTCGCCCCAGATGTACGGCAGCTACGTGTGGTCGATGGAGGACTACCGCGAGCAGCTGCGCCAGTACAGTGAGCAGAATCAGACCGGCAGCAAGCAGGACTGGGACGAGCTGGAAAAATCCGTGGTGGCGAATATCGCGGACGACGTAAAGGTAAGCATACGCGGCCGCGAAGCGGAAATGACGATATACAAAAAATTAGCCTGAAGCGCGTAATATAAAACGCTTCCGCCCGGCGCGGTATACGCGCGGCGCGGGCAAAACCGGGAGGATCATTTTATGAAATACAAATATACTTCGTCTCAGGCGGCGAAGGTCCTGCGCGGGCTCAATCAGAAGCGCACGGATCTTTTGGCGCTGGAGGCCAAATCCAGCCGCTTCGTCGCCGCGCTGGAGGAGGACATGGAGTCCATACGTCCGCCTTACGATTTCGCCGCCGTACAGGCGGAGATAGGCGCGCTGGAAAAAAAGATACGCGCGCTCAAGCACGCGATCTCCGTGTTCAATCTGACCACCGAGGTGCCCGGCACGGGCATGACGATAGACGAGGTGCTGGTGTATCTGCCGCAGCTGGCGCAAAGATGCGAAAAACTGAGGGGAATGCAGGCGTGCCTGCCCAAGGAGAGAAGCGACGCCAGCTCCTACAATCAGTCAAACTTCATCGAATACAAAATCGCCAACTACGACATAGACGCAGCGCGCGCGGCGTACGCGGCGGCGTCAAACGAGCTTTCGCGCGTGCAGCTTGCGCTCGACAAGGCGAATATGACCAATACGTTCGAGGTCGAGCTGGAGGATTAGCGCGGGCGCATAACGTGACGATCGTCCGGAACGCGTCAGGCTTCCGGACGCGGACTGCGCGGCAGTCCGCTTTCCGTCGTCGGAACAGCTTTGAATTCTTATGATTTATCGGCTTCACAGCCTGCTTTATCTGTTATTCTTTTTGGTTATGGGCCATGAAAATATGTTTAACGTACAGGTTAAAAGGCCAAAAAGCATTAAGAGCTGTTCAGATGAAAAAACTCCCGCGCCGGGGAGCTCGGTTCGAACGGCGCACGCTCCGGTCCGTCAGGGCCGGGGCGTTTATCGATATAAACCTCTGACAGGGCATTCAGGCGGCACGGCGCTTAGGCAAAGCCGTCTGCCTCCTTGCGCAGTCAGAAAGGAGCGCGCATGAGGCGTACGTACCTGTATCCGTCGCCGCTGGGCGGCATACTGCTTTCCTCTGAGGGAGACGCGCTGACGGGGCTGTGGTTCGAGGGGCAGAAAAACGCGCCAAACGCGTCAGGCGCGCAGAGGGGAACAGGCGCTGAGCCTGTGCTTAAGCAGACCGCGCGCTGGCTGGACATATATTTTGCAGGACGGGAGCCGGAGTTCACGCCGAATATACGTTTGTGCGGCACGCTGTTTCAAAACGAGGTCTGGCGTCTGCTGCTCGCCGTACCCTACGGCAGCGTTACGACCTACGCGGATATTGCGCGAAAAATTGCGCGCCTGCGCGGCATAGCGCGCATGTCCGCGCAGGCGGTCGGCGGCGCGGTGGGCAGAAACCCGATCTCGCTGATCGTGCCCTGTCACCGCGTGACAGGCGCGCACGGCAGCCTTGGCGGCTACGCGGGCGGACTGGACAGAAAAGAGAAGCTGCTCCGGCTCGAGGGCGCGTGGAAGGACAGCTTCTCTACGGGATTATTGGATTTAGATTAGAAAAGCCGGGCACGCACGGCGGGGACGACGCTGAAGTCAGTGGAGTCGACATCGCGGCCACTAACGTAGACAGAGCCATAGCGGTCGACAATGGCGGCGAACACGGAGGCGGAGCCGGGGGAGCGAAGCCACCACCAACACGCACCGTTACTGCTGTGATACCATGCGCCCTGCGCTTTTGCGTACGCAGTGGGCTGCTTTATAAGCCGGTCTTCACCTCTCCAATAAGACTTATCCCAGGTGTTTTTTTTATTTATGTTGTAATACTTTTCTATCTCATCAAGGCTGAGTAGGAACACGTAATCGCTCGTGTCGTTCCCGCCCTGCGTGCCGTATACGGGGTTATTGGCGTTTTTGTTCTTAGTGACAACTATCTTGCCGCGCTCGGTCGTGTTGAAGGCGTTATTATAAAATGTGTTTTTGAGCCAGCTTCTGAGCGTGCAGCTCTCCCACGTTACGTCTTTTTCCTCTTTATTGTACGTTCTGCAATCCAGCGCGTATCTGCTTATAAGCAGGCAGGTACCGTCGCTTTCGATATCAAGTACTTCCCATTCGATGGGCTCCTTGCCGTTAGAGGTATTATTGTCCTGCTCGTAGGAGCCGAAGGTGACAATGTCCCCTACTTTTACCTTGGGAGCGGGTGTAGGCGTGGGTGTGGGCTTCGGAGTGGGCGTCGGGGTAGGTTTAGGCGTAGGCGTGGGAGTAGGCGCGGCGGTGAGCACGGAGGAAAGCTGCGCGCCCTGCGTTTCAAATCTGTTCGCGTACGCCGTCACGCGGAAGTCGTACGCCTTGTTCGTATCGAGTCCGCTGACGGTATACGAAGTGTTCGCCGTGCTGCCCGCGTTCGTCCACGTGGCGTTGCCGGGCTTTCTGTATTCCACGGTATAGCTCGTCGCGTGCGCGGCCTTGTCCCAGCTAAGAGTGACGGAGTCGGTATCAACGGAGTTTACCTTCAGGTTTTTTACGCTGCCGGGGTTGTCCTTTTCGTTTTCCGGCGTGTAGCCGATATAGTCGGTGATCGTTTTCATATACGCTTCCGCGTCGTCGTTATAGTTGTGGCTGCTCATAAAGCCGAAATACGCGCCCGCGAAATCGCCCGCATTAAGCGCCGCCATGGCAGCGTCGTAGGCGGATTTGTCGCTTTCAAGCGTCAGCGAAAGCAGACGCACCCGCGCGTCGAAAAACGAGCCCGCCTCCCTGTATTTTTCGGCTGCGGCGGCGGTATCGCCCTCGTTTTCGGCGCTGCGCCCTTCGTAGTATAAAGCCAATCTGGCGGCTGAGCAGATAGGGCTGTCCTCAAAATTCTTTTCTATGTAGCGTTCGAAATCGGCGTCGCCGACCAGCAGCTCCAGCTCTATCCGTGAGCGATACCCGAAATCGTTTCCTGCTATGTACGCAAGCACCGCCGCGTAGCTGGCGAATTCGCGGCTTTTCGCGTAGCCGCCCAGCTCGCCGAACTGCTTTTTTATCGCGTTTATACGCATGACGTCGTCATACCCGGTTTCAAGATACGTTTCGAGCTCCGATACCGTGTTCACGTACAGCCTTTCCTTCTGCGCCGAGCTCATCACCTCGGCATGCGTGAAGGCGCACAGGGCAAAAACCAATACCAGCAGTGAGGATATTATGCGTTTCATACTTAATACCTCCGCGTGTTTATAGGCGCATTATAACAAAAATCACAAAAATGCGCAAGATACGGATCGCCTTCCGGCTAAAAAACGAAGAAAGCGGCTGTCCGCAAGCTTTCGCGCGCTGCAAAAGCGGCGGAAACCATGCTGATAGAAACGAATTTCCGTTTATTTCGAACGCATGTCCGCGTAAAACGCGTCCCGGATGCCGAGGTGCAGAAGCGTTTCGTCCGCGCCGAGCACGTGGGCAAAAAAGCACAGGCTCGTGCGGGTTTCGAAATCGATCAGCGTATACGCGCCCGCCGCGCCGCCCCAGCCGCAGTCGCGCACCGCCGCGCCGTCCGGCAGCAGATCTCCGCCCGCCGCGCGTGCGCGTGCGTGCGTTTCGTTATCGGCGGGCTTTGGCGGCACTCTCAGGCCCAGCCCGAAGGAATAGCCCCGGCACTGCGGCCAGTTGAAATCGCGGCGCATATCGGGGCTCAGGCAGTCCGCGCGCAGGATGCGCAGCGTCTCGGGACGAAGCAATTTTCCCGACGCGAGCGCGTCCAGAAAGCGGCTGTAGTCCTCCGCGCAGGTCACGATGCCGGCGCCGCCGCTGTCGTAGGCGGGCGAGGGAGCGTAGGTGTAATCCAGCGCTACGCGCTCGTAGGTCCCGTTTTTTGCTTTGTACAGCGGCGCTATTTCGGATATGTCGCGTATTTCGGACAAAAAGCGGGTATTTGAAAGCCCCAGCGGCGCGTACAGCAGTTTGGCGAAAATCTCTCTTAGCCGTATGCCGTATACGCATTCGAGCACTGCGCCCAGCACGTCGTGGCACACGCCGTATATCCAGTGCGTGCCCGGCTCGCACAAAAGCGGCTGCTTCGCCAGCGCGCGCACGGCGGAAAGCGTGTCCCTGCCCTGCGCGAAGGCCATGTCCGCGCCGAAGCCCGCGCTCATTGTAAGCAGGTGGCGTACGAGTATGGGCGTCTTAAGAGGAAGCTCCGCGTTTCCGCGCGCGTCCTTTACGCGCATATGCGCAAATTCCGGCATGTATTCGGAAAGCGGGGCGTTTAAATTTAATAATCCGTCCTCGCACGCCCTGAGCGCGCAGACGACGGTCATGAGCTTTGTGACCGAGTAGCCCAGATACAGCTCTTTTCCGTTTACGGGCACGTCGTTTTCCTCGTCGGAGCAGCCGCAGAAATACTTAAGCAGCGGCTCTCCGCCGCGGTATACGCGCACGTCGCCGCCGGGCAGCAGACTCCCGCAAAGAGAGTATATGAATTGTGCAAGACGGGGGAATTCCATTTACAGTTTGTGCGTTTCGAAAAGTCCGTCTCCCGCGCTCAGCGTGAGATACTCCTTGTAGCCCGCTTCGCGCATCCAGTCCTCCGCGGCGTCGAATTTCGCGTCGAGGTATTTTGAAAGATGGCAGTCCGAGGAGGGGATGACTTTGCCACCCAGCTCGCGCCAGTATTTCATAAACGGCATGACGGGATATGGACAGGGCTGATTTGAGCGCACCATGCCGCCCGTGTTCACCTCCAGCACGTCGCACGCCTTTATCATGCGCTCAAGCGCCTCGTAGCCCGGACGCAGGAACGTGTCCGCGCCTTCGTCGAACCAGTGCCCCGTGCGGTTGTGCTTGACTATCAGGTCGAAGTGCGCGATTATGTCCGGTTTCGATTTTTCGACGAAGCCCGCGTAATCGCTGAAATACGTGCGTATCACGCTTGCCCAGTCGCCGCCGCACGCGCGCTCGGCGTAGGGGCCGATGCCCTCGGTGTCTATCTCCGCGAACTCGCCGCCCACCGTGCCGATGTAGTGGTTCGCGGCGAGCAGGTAATCCGCGCCCTCGCCTGTTTCGGAGGACAGGCGATCCACCTCGAAGCCGATATATATCTTGATTTGGGGCGCGAATTCGGCCTTCAGCGCGGCGAGCTCGTCCATATACGCCTGCCGGTGTATGCTTTTAAGCCCGTAGGCGGGATCGAAATCGTCCTGACACGCGTGCTCCGTAAAGCCCAGCGACGTAAAGCCCAGACTGAGCGCCTTAAGCACCTGCTCGCGCGCGCTGCTTTTGCCGTCCACGTAATCGGTATGCGTATGCGGGTTAGAGCGTATCATGCTGCCTCCGTTTTTATGCCTTGCGCGTTTTGGAAAGATACTCCTGTCTGAGTATCGAGTACAGATCCACGTCCACGTACCTGCCCTTGTTGTAAAGGCGGCTGCGCAGCGTGCCCTCCTTCGCCATGCCGCATTTGCGCATCACCGCGCCGGAGGCGGGGTTTTCCGTTTCGTGCTGCGCCTCCACGCGGTTTATGCCCAGCTCCCGGAACGAGTAGTCCAGAACCGCCTTCAGCGCCTCGGTCATATAACCCCTGTTCCAGCATTTGCGCGCGAGCGAATAGCCCACCTCGCAGGCGCTGTTGTCCTGCTGATACCACATATAGCCTATCGTGCCTACGACCTTGTCCGTCGCCTTTTCGACTATGCACCAGGAGGAGGGCTCGCCGTTTCGGTACTTTCTGAGCATGTAGCGGATGTAGCCCTTCGTGTCGGACACGCTTGAGTGCGCTTCCCACAGCACGTATTTCGCAACGAGCGGGTCGCGCGAATACTCGTACATATCCTGCGCGTCCCGCATTTCCATTTTTCGCAAAAGCAGGCGCTCGGTCTCGAGCACCGGCATGATGCTGAAGAGGCTTCTTTCAAACATAAACGAACTTTCCGCTCCCGGCGCGGTTCTTTTCGCGCCTTAAATCTCTACTTCCCTGTGCAGCCTGGCGGAATCGTATATTCCCTGCAGTATGCGCTGCATGGTCACCGCCTGATTAAGGTCGCTCTTCGGCTTTTCGCCCGTGCGCAGACAGTGGATGAAGTGGTCTATCTCCTCGTAGAACATGTCGTTTTTGCCGGGAGAGGGGGTGTTGTCGGTCAGGTAGCCGTTCTGCTCCGTGTATATAACCAGCGGGTCCATGCGCGCGCCCGCCTTGCTGCCGCAGATCTGCGTAAAGCTCTCGCCCGGCGCGTTCAGCGCCCAGCTTACCTCAAACAGCAGACTCGCGCCGTTTTCGAAGTGCACCACGCCGCAGGCGCTGTCCTCGGTGTCGAAGGCGGTCACGTCGCTGTCCAGCGCGCGCCAGCGCTCAACGCCCTTCGTTTTGAAGTTGCCTATGGCGTAGCTTGTGGACGCGCTCACGCGCACGGGCTTCGGGCAGCCCATCAGGTACCACGTGCGGTCTATGCAGTGCACGCCTATGTCTATAACGGGGCCGCCGCCGGATTTCGACGTGTCGGTAAACCAGCCGTAGGGCGTGCCGCGCCGTCTGGTATAGGCGGTTTTGGCGTAGTATATTTCGCCGAAGTCGCCGTTGTCCACCATTTCACGCAGCATCATCGCCTGCGGCGTGTAGCGCGTGGGCACCGCGAGCATGAAGGGCACGCCCGCCTTTTCGATCTCCTGCTGCATCCTGAGCGCGTGCTCGAGATTTATGGCCAGCGGCTTTTCGCACAGTATCGCCTTGCCCGCGCGTGCGGCGGGTATCGCGCATTCGCTGTGCGCGCGGTTCCATACGCAGATGTCCACATAGTCGCACTCCGCGCCCGCAAGCAGCTCCTCGGTGGAGGCGAACGCCTTGGGTATGCCGAACCTTTGGGCGGTCTCCTGCGCGCGGGCGAGGTTTACGTCCGCGATAGCGGTCAGCTCTACGTCGCTGCGCTTCATGTAGGCGGGCAGATGCGCGCTGCGCGCGATGTTTCCCGCTCCGATTATGGCAACCTTTATTTTTTCCATATTTGCGCCTCCGTCAGATATAAATATTCAGTCCCTCGGTGAGCGTCGCGCTGCCCCGGTCGGAGGTTACGTATTCTCCCGGCAGCAGGCAGCCGAAGTAACCCGCGCCCGGCACGCATACGCCTACCGCCGCGGTCTGTCCCGCGTTCGAAACGCGGTTTTCGTCTATAAGCAGCTGCGTGCCCGGCAGGCTTTCGTACGCCTTGCCCGGCGCGAACACCGCCTCGTCCGATACCGTAAGCGTCTCGCTCGAACGCATGAGCTCGCTTCTGATAATCGCGCAGCCGTCCGGCGGCAGCTCCACCGTAAAGCGCCCCACGCTGCCTTCACAGGCCGGGAAGGCGGTGGAGCTTATCATATGCCCGTCGAGCGCGAAGGCGCTTACGCGTACGCTCAGGCCCTTTTCGAAGGGCGTATCGCCCACGCAGTACACCCCGCAGGAAAACACGCCGTCCGCGGGCAGGCTTTTGGGCGCGCGGGTGAAGGCGTATTTTTCCTGCCACGCGCCCGTAAGCGCGAAGCACGCGGGACGCGCTCTGTCCGGCGTATCCAGCAGCGCGCAGGAGGCGGGGGAGGAATAAAAGCCCTCCGCGTCCGCCAGCGCGAAGGCGCGTTTTTCAAGCCTTGCGTCCAGACACTTGTTTTTTATGTCCACGGCCTGCTCGTAGCGGGTGTAGGCGATAATATTCGCAAGGCTTCCGGAGGGCACGTGCTTTTTCGCCTCGTCCCAGCATTCGCGCCGCGCGTCTGTAAGATACCACATTTCGTCGCCGTCGAGCGCGCTTTCGGTTTTGATCACCTCAAGCAGCAAATCCTCAGGCAGCAGCGCGTCCCGCGCGCGCACAGGCAGCGTGCTTCCCAGCACAAGCGCGGGCAGCGCGTGGCGCGAAGACAGCAGCATGAACGCGGCGCTTGCTTCCTCGTCGCAGGTGAACGCGGCGTTTGCGCCCGCGTCCTCGCCCAGCCCCATCAGGCTTTCGCTGCCGCCCACGAAGCCGCGCGCGGGCACGCTTTCGTCCGGCGGATACACGTACAGCGTCGTTTTGTCGCATGTGCCGTCCGCGCCGCGGACCTCTGCGCTCACGGTGTTTGTTTCAAGCGGCTTTAATGCGTGCAGCCCCTCGCGCAATACCGGCATATAGCCGGGACCCAGCCGGTCCGTATACACGTCCGTGAACTCGCCGTCCGAATTCGTTATCGTGATTTTGAGCTCCGTCTGCGTTTCCTCGGCAAGCTCCAGCGCCGCGAATACCTGCGTGCCGCTTGCGGCGCTTATTGCGCGCAGCGCGGTCACGGCCGCCTGTCCGCAGCAGCGGAAGCTCGCCGCGCCCTCAAAGCCCGTGTCCGGATGCAGCGTCTGCGTACCCGCGGGCTCGAACACTATTTCCATGCGGTTTATGTCGTTAAGCAGCGCGGTCGCCTCGAACTCGGCTATCGCGCCGCTTCCGCGCGCCGCCTCGCCGCCGTTTATAAGCACGCGGTATTCGCCGCGCAGGCCCGTCAGGCGTATGAACACTCTGCCTTCGCCAGCGGGTCTGTCGAAGCCCGCGCCGTACGTCCACGCGCGGCGGTAAATCCATTCGTCCGCCCTGCGGGACAGATAATCCGCGTTCTGGCTTATAACGCCCGCGTCAGCCAGCGCCTCGGCCACGCATTTGGGCGCGTCCAGACGTATGCGCTTTATGTCGGCGCAGGACAAAAACCAGTCGCATGCCAGTCTTTTATACATAAAATCTTCCTTACGCTCAGACGCTGAGACAGGCGTCCGCCAGCAGCAGTCCGATTATCGTTTTGGCGTCGGTGAATTTGCCCGCTCTGGCGAGAGCTGCCGCCTCGCTCAGCGGCATTTTCACAAGCTCCAGAAACTCGTCCTCGTCGGGATCGGTCTGGCCGCTTTTGAGCCCCTCCGCCATGTATATGCCTATCAGCTCGTTCGTGAAGCCGGGGGAGGACACCATGTCGGTCAGATGCGTCCACTTGTCGGCGCTGAAGCCGGTTTCTTCCCTGAGCTCGCGTTTGGCGGCGTCCAGCCTGTCCTCGCCCTCGAAGTCCAGCTTTCCGGCGGGGATTTCGGTAAGTATCTCGTCAAACGGCACGCGGTACTGCCTAACGAGATACGTGCAGCCGTCCGCGTCCACCGGCACCACCGCGGCGGCGCCCTTGTGCAGAGCCACCTCGCGCAGGGCTTCCCCGCCGTCAGGCAGCCGCACCGTCCATTTCTGCACGTCCAGTATTTTGCCCCTGAACAGCTGTTCGCGGGAGATCACCGTCTCCCTGAGTTCCGCGTCTTTCATTGTATCACCTCAAATTTATATAATTCAAGCGGCGCAAGTAAATTTCCTGCCTGCGCGGGCGCATTTTCGATATATTTTGCGCTTTCGGGGTTGAAATTTCGTTCGGCGTGTGCGATAATTCAGAAAACGCGATAAAAGAGGAGATATGCTTATGTTCGGACGCAGACCCGACGGACGCAGACTTGAGGATATAGACCCTATCGTACAGTTTATGCCCTTTATCATGAAAACGCGCAACGACGCCTCGAATCTCATAAACGACAGCGTGGATTACGAGCCGATCGCCGCGTACATACGCAAGCGCTCGCTGGAGGGCAAAAAGGTGTCCTTCATGGCGGTGATAATCGGCGCGTATGTGCGCGCGATGTCGCAGTATCCGGCGCTCAACCGCTTTATCATGAACAAGCAGGTGTTCGCGAGAAACCGTATAGTGGTGTCGCTTACGGTGCTGCGCAATTCCAAGGACAAGGAAAACCTGGACGAGGCGCTCATCAAAATGAATTTCAGCCCGGACATGACGCTGGACGAGGTGGACGACATAATCACCCGCGAGGTAAAGCAGGGCACGGACGCGGACGAGGACAACAGCACGGTGAACTTCGCCTCCAAGCTCGTGCACAGGCGCATACTCGTGCAGGGCGTGGTGTGGCTGGCGCGGTTTTTGGACAGGTACGGCCTGCTGCCGCAGTGGCTGTACGACGTAAGCCCCTTCCACTGCTCGATGTTCATAACCAACATGGCCTCTATCGGCATGCCGTCACTGTATCATCACCTGTACAATTTCGGCAACACCACCATATTCGTCGCGATGGGCAGGATAGAAAAGCAGCCGGTGTTCAATAAGGACGGCGTAAGCTCAAAGCCCGTGATACCGCTGCGCATAGTCACGGACGAGCGCGTGTGCGGCGGCGCGTCCTATACGCAGGGCTTCATGTACTTCAAAAAGCTCCTGCAAAACCCCGCCCTTCTCGAAACCCGTCCGGAGCGCGTCGTGACGGAGACGCCTTACAAAAATTAGCACAAAAAACGCATGCGCTAAACTCAAACGCGCCTTTGGCGTGATATAATTCGCAATCAAAAAACGGAGGCGGAGCATTATGAGCAGAAGCATGATAGCGATAGTTGATCTGGGCAGCACCGAAAACGCCGCGGTCGCGCGCGAGATACGCGATCTGGGCATGTACAGCGAAATCTTCAATTTCGACGTTAAGCCGAATGAACTTGGTGCGCTGGACGGTCTGGCGGGCATTATACTTAACGGCGGCCCCAACGACGTCGTGGACGGCGAAAAAATAGACGTCGACGCGGGCATATACGCTCTGGGCATACCTGTACTAAACGTCGCGCACGACGCGCGCAGCGAATACTCCGCCTGGCCCGGGGACAGAAAAGCCGTGCTTGACGCGTTCATCGAAAAAACCGGCAAGGCCCGCGACTGGAATACGGACAGCTTTATCGAAAGCGAAATAAAGCTTCTGCGCGAACAGATCGGCTCGCGCAAGGTGCTGCTGGCGCTGTCCGGCGGCGTGGATTCCTCAGTCGTCGCGGCGCTGCTCATAAAGGCCATAGGCAACAACCTTACATGCGTGCACGTAAACCACGGCCTTTTGCGCAAGGGCGAAAGCGAGCAGGTGATTGACGTGTTCAGGCGCCAAATGGGCGCGAACCTCATTTACGTCGACGCGGTCGAGCGCTTCCTTACCAAGCTTGAAGGCGTGAGCGATCCGGAACAGAAACGCCGGATAATCGGCAGCGAGTTCATCCGCGTGTTCGAGGAAGAGGCGCGCAGGCTCGACGGCATTGAGCTGCTGGGTCAGGGCACGATCTATCCCGACATCGTGGAGTCCGGCACCAAGACCGCCAAGCTCGTAAAGAGCCACCACAACGTGGGCGGACTGCCCGAGGACCTTAAATTCGAGCTGGTCGAGCCGATAAAAATGCTGTTCAAGGACGAGGTGCGCGCGGTAGGACGCGCGCTGGGCCTGCCCGAGAGCATGGTCTCCCGCCAGCCCTTCCCCGGCCCGGGTCTGGGCGTAAGATGTTTGGGCGCGATCACCCGCGACCGGCTCGAAATGGTGCGCGAGAGCGACGCGATACTGCGCGAGGAGTTCGACCGCGCGTCTCTGGCGGGCAAGGTGTGGCAGTACTTCACGCTCATCCCCGACACCAAATCCACCGGCGTCAGGAACAACGCCCGCGCCTACGAATACCCCGTCGTCATCCGCGCGGTCAACACCGTGGACGCGATGACCGCCGAGGTGCCCGAGATCCCCTGGCCGCTTATGAAAAAAATCACCGACCGCATCCTGACCGAGGTCCCCGGCGTCTGCCGCGTCCTGATGGACCTGAGCCCCAAGCCGATCGCGACGATAGAGTGGGAATAATTCGAAATATTTTGGGGCCAGCTCCATTAGCCTGAAAAGGGCAAACTGCTCCATCCTATAGCATAAAAAAATGAGCCTTGCATCAAGCAGCTTCATCCAGCTGCCGAATGCAGGGCTCTTTTCATTTGTAACGCCGCTTTATAATGCCGCGATGTACTGGCGTAGAGGGCCGCGAAATAGCTGGGAAGCCTTGTAAATACTGCGAATTCGCTACTTTGGGATGCCTCAGAATCATGCCTCAGAATCATGTTCGGTCAGATGTTGAGACTGGCCAGAGAGACATGATTTTGGTTCATATCATGGGTCGTTTTCTGACGTCGCTGGAGTAAGCTTCAGGATGATGAAAAGTGCCCCGCGGAGAATAATGAGGAGTGCCCCAAAATATAGAGAGATTGGTTTTTCAGGAAACAGCTGGATTTGGGAAATCGGCTGGATGTCAGGAAAATCAAGGCTTTATGGGCATGTCGGCACTTCCCAGAAATACGGATTTGGGAACGATTCTCTCCCAGAAATGTTTTTGGGACCGCTTCTCTCGGATTTGGGGACGGATTTGGGAACGTCACATATTCCGCTTTGGCATTCCACAACGTCACATATTCCGCTTCGGCATTCCACAAGGTAGCAGATTCGAAAGAAACAAGGAGGTGGCCTATGAAAAAGAAAGGCTACAAAGGGCGATGTGAAAAGCGTTCCCTGTCGAAGTGTGTTGGAATCTGTCGAACCTATGACACCATCCAGTCAGTGTATGCCGACAAGCTGGAAGCGGACCCGCAAGTGAAGGAGTTCCAGTGCAATGTTCTGCTGGAGGGCTTGTCCATCGGAGAATATACCACAGATTTTCTCTGTACGATGCAGGACGGTTCTCTGCGAGTACGGGAATGTGTATCAAGAGATCATCTGGCCAAGCCGATGAATGTGAAGCTGTTGGATGTGTCCAGAAACTACTGGATGAAGAACGGCGTAACTGACTGGAAGATTGTTACGGATGCGGAAAAGGAGGCGTGAGCGATGAATGTGGCGTATGTACGTGTTTCCACGGTGGAACAGAACGAAGCCAGGCAGAAGGAAGCCCTGGAAAAGTATGATATCGAGAAATGGTTCATTGAGAAGGTATCCGCCAAGGATACCAACAGAGAGGAATTTCAGCGGCTGATGGATTTTGTCCGTGAGGGTGATACTATCTTCATCCATGATTTCAGCAGGCTTGCCAGGAGTACTGTGGATCTTCTCAGTATTACTGACTGTCTACAGGAGAAGAATGTCCATCTGGTCTCTAACAAAGAAAACATTGACACCAGTACAGCAACTGGCAAATTGATGCTGACGATGATTGCCGCTATCGCTGAATTTGAGCGTGCCAATATGCTTGAACGCCAGCGGGAAGGGATTGCCATTGCCAAGCGCGAGGGCAAGTACAAAGGTGGTCATGTGAAGCGTATTAAGGAAGATGTATTCCAAAGGGAGTATCAGGCGTATATGAACAGAACCATCTCCAAGGGAGAGCTCGCAAAGAGACTGGAAATCAGCAGGCCTACTCTGGACAAGTTCCTGCGGAACAGGCAGGCAGAACAGGAAGGGAGTGTGGCATCGGATGCTGAGAATTGAAGATGTGGTACAAAATATGTTACTGAAGGGCGATGGTAAGATTCTCCGAGTTATAGATGTTAGGGATGATAGTGTTTTCATTATCGACTGTATCAGAAGGACGATACCAGACTGGGCCGATTTCTCCACGATATCGTGCCTTGAACCTTGCACCGAAGATGACCTTTGTGCTGAAACAGGCATGCAAATGAGGGCTCTTCAGAAGAAAGGCACGAAACTGTCTGTGCTGCAACAAAATGAGAATCATAAGGCCATCACTGGTCAGGTGACAGAATCTCGTGGGATTATTGGCGGTGCGGACAGCTTTACGATCATTGGCGAGTCGGGGATTGGAAAAAGTTCTGCCATTGAGCGCTCCATCTCGATGATCACAGGAAACAAAGTCATTATTGCGGAAAGACCATACTGCAAGGTCATACTGGCACAGAATACATCAGATATACGGGATGAATATCTGCCCCAAGCACTTATGCCACCTTAAAGACAGCAGTGTTCCGATTAGAAGCAAAGCGACACCAGCGCTGTTTACAGCTGAGGAATCATACAGAGAACAGGACATAGAGTATTCCAATATTTTTTCAGAACGGAATCTGGCGACATATGTTTACGCTATGATGATGCAGCCAGTAGACCTCTTATCAGAGGGTACGGCTGGCGATTATCTTCAATCTGTGATTGCTGAATCGGATTATTCGTCTCCTCGGGGCGAGCATCGTTACATGACCAAGCTATTTGCTGACTTTGATGATTATTATAGGGACTTGCCAGAGAACCGTTTGACAAAGCCCTGGGCACTTCAGAAGCTTCTCTGTAATAAAAGAGTCTCCTTCGTGGAGATTTGCATGGTGGCGCATTTTCTTGATATCATGCCGATAGATTTAGCAGAAATGAAGGTTCCAAAGATCAGCCATAAAGATGCGTTCGACGCGAAAGTTCGAGAATTGCATGCTCAGGGCTTGAAATATCCAGAGATAGCAAGGCGGATGAATGCGTCTCTGGATGTTGTAAAGCCTGTTGGTGAGGGACGATACCTGAAAGGTGATCCGAATAAGGTTAGAGCCAATCGCGGTGGAGTGAAATCATACAACTGGGAAAAGATTGATTTGGAGATGCTTCCTGCTGTTCAGGAAGCTGTAAAAAAGGTATGGGGTATTGGTGACGAAAGGCCAAGACGGGTCAATACAAGAAGTGTTGCTAAAATCCTTGATTATCCAGAACAGCGTTTCGATAGAATGCCTCTTTGCCGTGCTGAGATTGAGAAATACTCTGAAACTCAGGAACAATACTGGGCACGTGAAATGATATGGGCTGCAAAGCAGGTGCTCTCTTCTGGAAAGACTCTGAATTATACGGCGCTGGACAAACTTACGAATATTAAAAAGACAGATATGAGATCCTGTATGGTGTTCTTTGATGACTATACAGAGGATGAGTTGATCTCAATGATACGGAAAATATTGGAATGAGCCTGCTACGATAAAAATACAGGTGTAATACAGAAAAGTGAGATGGGTTTCCATAGCCAGTCTATGTTTGCTGGTATTACTACGCAAACTACGTTATTTCAAACTTAATGTGAGAAGAATATATAATAATACTATATACTAAACAGCTTTTCCAAATAACGTAGTTTCCGTAGCCCTGCTTGTATGAGCTCTCCCAATAATGATTCGCAGAAAAAGGGACTGTAGTATTTCCGTATTTTCTCTGTATTACGTCGAAAAAGTGAACATTCTGTGAAACTTTTATGCCGAATAAGGGCGCTATAGAGCAAGACTGGCAGTTGATTTTACGGGATGTAAAATTGTAAAAATGTCTGATAATTGATCTGTTTTTCTTTTTATGGTATACTACTAATATAAGAATATGCTTTATGTTCATGAGCAGTGCATCGGAATGGCAAGCCGTCGAGCAGTAAGACCATCCTTAACCGTATAAGCAGCGGGAAGCACGCAGCAAGGAGAAATCGTAAGGGAACTCACAAGCGGTGAACAGGACGAGACATTTTAGTCTTATCCTGTTTGCCGCTTTTTATTTTGAAATTGATATGGAGGAATAATAATGGACACATCTGATTACAGCACCCATAGTAAGAGGTACAAAAAGCACGTTGATTATGAATCCGAAGAGTGGACGGCGCTGAAGCAACGTAGACGCGAGCTCGATGGCAACCGCTGCGTTTTTTGCGGTCGTCCTGGCTTCACTTGTCGGAATGGTCTGCAGACCCATCATCTTACGTATGAACGACTTGGGCACGAGGATATCCGCGACATCATCTCTGTATGCGGGAGCTGTCATGGAGCACTCGAAAACAGAATGGTTCTGAAACCTGGTCAGTATGATCCGCGCACTCCTGAAGCACAGGAACGTTTCAAGGATTATCTGGAATATATAAACAGAGTTTTGGATAAAGAAGGTTCTGAGAAAGGAGATTGACTGCTTTATGCCGAGAACGAGTGGTGATATTACCAGAGCTGCAGATGAACTTCAGGCGAAGCTTGCAAGGCTCCGCAAAGAAGCACGCCGTATGAAGAAGCTGGAGGAACAGCGGGAAACTGAAGAACGCCGACAGCAGGAAATCACGGAAGCGCTGGAGTTTGTTGAGTTTACTAAGGGGATCTACTATCCCGACAGTGAGGTGACGGTTTATGAGTACATTATCACAGTTATGGAAGAGGCAAAGATCCCATGCAGTTTTCCGACCTGCAGGATTTCATCGCCTGCTATCACCCGGAAAACCGCTTTGAGCGCACGGAAACCTGGAGCGAGGACAATCCCGACGGACGCTTTCGCAAATTCGATGTTTCCGAAATCCTGCAGCGGGACAAGACGAGCCTGGACATCTTCTGGATCAAGGATAAATCTCTGGCTGATCTGGATAACCTGCCCTCGCCCGATGTGCTGGCAGCGGATATCATCGAAAACCTGCAAAGCGCGCTGGAAAGCTTTCAGGAGCTGATGGGGCAGCTGGGGAAAGCGGAAAGCTAAGATAGGGGGATAATCCAATGCCCGAACATCAAGAAATCGAATGGAAAGAATCTTGACGGGATGAATACCTGAAATGTATAATGAATTTATCACATTAAAGTATGAAAGCGTATTGCTACAATATCCTCTCGCTACGTCCCAATTTGAGAATAGTAAGGAGTACAAGTGTATGAAACTGACCTATACTCGAAAAGGCGATTACCTTTACCCTAATCTGACCATTTCAACTGAAACACGGCAGCCCATCGGCAAATATGGCCTGCTTCGCAAGAGCTTTCTCAAGGAGCATAAACCAGATTTATATCAAAGCATGCTCCTGACTGGAAAACTGGATGTTCATCTGGCAGAGATCGACCAAGATGCGCAAATGAGGCTGCAAACAGTGTTAAGATCATAAGGGGACATTTAATGATCAGCTTTGAAGAAATCACAAACAAGAACATATGGAAGGTATGCGCGCTGGAGCCTTTTGAGGAACAGAAGGATTTCGTTGCGGAAGACATACAAAGCCTGGCCGAAGCGTATGCCACGCGGAACGAAGGGAATAACGCTTTGCCTTTGGCCGTGTATGACGACGATACGCTTATCAGGTTTGTCATGATCGGAAAAGGAACGGTAGGCAATGAGCACGAAAGCGCTTGATAAAGGAAAACTACAGCCTTTGGAGACTGATGATCGACAGGAAATATCAGGGACGGGGGCTTGGAAAGCAGACCATAGATGCAGTTATGACGCTGATACGAGCTTTCCCGTTCGGCGAGGCAAAGAAGGTGTGGCTGTCTTACGAACCGGAAAACACCCGCGCCAGAGACCTATACCGCAGGTACGGATTTGTCGAGACAGGAGAAATGTGCGGCAATGAGATCGTTGCGGTGTACGAAATTTAGCAAGAAGCAATTGACTTACTGCTTGACTCCCTGCATGAAAAGGAGCGGAATCGGGCGAAGCAGATCCTCAGCTGCATGCTCCGCGATCCCCATACGACTGCCGTGCGGATCGGAAATGAAATTGGGCTATCGAAGGCCGCCGTGCAGCGAGCGATCGAAGGGCTGAAAGCAGGGGGAATCGTTTCGCGGCGCGGCAGCAATAACGGCGGACGATGGGTGATTGCTCAGATGCACCAGTCCGCCGTCCCGACGGAGGATTCATGATGGAGTGCTGATTGATCGAGATGCACGCCGGAAGAATGAAATAATGTTCTTATGCTCATGGTATTATTGGACACTGAAGGAGATGATCCCCTTTGCGCAGCAATCCCCGCTGCATGTACGACAACAGTTTTTCTGCGTTCCTTCATGATCCGGACGTGGCTGTGCTCGGCGTGCTGCATGACAATTATCACGGCGACAGCCGCACAACTACCACCGAGGCATGGAAGGAAGAAATCCAGATCATGCGCAGCGTGGTGTCCGCGTATGAGGGCGAGGGGCACGTCATTTTTGAGTACGACATCCCGCGCCTCGGAAAACGGATTGACGTCGTGCTGCTGCTGAGAGGCATTGTTTTCTGCATTGAATTCAAGGTTGGTGAATCCCATATACTGCCGGCGGATGTGGATCAGGTGCTTGATTACGCGCTGGACTTAAAGAACTTTCACAAGTTCAGCAGGGACAGGATCATTGTTCCGATCCTGGTCGCGACAAACTATCCCAAAGCATCCAGCAGCATCCGGCCTTCTGTATATGACGACAAGGTTGTCAATCCGTTAGTAACCGGCAAATCAGGTCTGCTGGGGTTGATCTTGTCTGTGCTGAAGTGGTTTCCCAATGAGGCGCCTGTAGATCATGACTGGATCATCAGCCCTTATGCCCCTACTCCGACAATTATCGAAGCAGCGCGGTCGTTGTATGAAAATCATACCGTTGAGGATATTACAAGGCATGAGGCTGACAAAGTATCTACCGACAGAACCATCCGATATATTCTGCAGGTCATAGAAAACAGCAGGATCAACGGTCAAAAAAGCATCTGTTTTGTAACAGGCGTACCGGGAGCGGGAAAGACGCTGGTCGGTCTGGATGTCGCCGTGAAACAAACCTATCAAGGGCATGACAAGCCCGTAAAAGACGAAGGCGCGGTATATCTTTCAGGCAATGGGCCGCTCGTCGCCGTATTAACCGAAGCCCTTGCCCGTGATGACAACAAAAAATGCCGGGAACGGGGTGAAAACAAAAAGCCCTCTGATTCTCGCCGGGAGGTAAGCAAATCCATTCAAATCATCCACCGTTATCGCGATAACATGCTGGCGAAGATTAAGAACCCTGTTGAAAATGGCATCCTGGAAATCGATCCTGAAAAAGCAGTCAGGAATGAATCCGCCGGCTATGGCGAAGTAGAGCATGTGGCGATATTCGATGAAGCCCAGCGCTCCTGGACGCATAAACGCCTGGCGGAGTATCTGAAAAGGGGCGGAACCTACGGGAACAAGCTGAAGGTCCCCAACTTTCCCATGTCTGAGGCCGCCTTTCTGATTTGGTCCCTCGATCAGCGCGAGGATTGGGCGACCATCATCTGCCTTGTCGGCGGCGGACAGGAGATCAATACCGGAGAAGCGGGCATCGCAGAGTGGATCAAAGCCTTGAATGAGCACTTCCCCCATTGGCATGTGTATATCTCCCCGAAGCTGACGGATAAGGAATACGCCGAGGGCCAGGTCGATCAACTTCTGGCGGGCAGGAACGATGTGACCTATTCCGAAGACCTGCATCTGGCGGTTTCCCTTCGTTCCTTCCGCGCAGAAAAGCTCTCCGCGTTTGTTCAGGCACTTCTGACGTTTGACAAAACCGCACCGGCACTCTACGCAGAAATCAAAAACAGGTATCCCATCGTATTGACACGGGACATGGATAAAGCAAGAAAATGGCTGCACGCTAACGCACGCGGAACAGAGCGCACAGGTGTGCTGGTGTCAAAAGAGGCTGCGCGATATAAACCATTGTCCATTCATGTATTGCCGTCAGATGACGAAAATGCGATTCACTGGTTTTTGGAGGATAAAACCGACACAAGATCATCCAACTATCTTGAGGACGCAGCCACGGAGATACAGGTGCAAGGCTTGGAGCTGGATTATACATGCCTGCTGTGGGACGCGGACGTCAGATGCGAAAACGGTCAGTGGCACTATTATCGTTTCAATGGAAAGACTGCGTGGAAAGAGCAGACGGCTACCAGTGAAAGCAAGCAGGAACAGCTCAAATATATGCTGAACGCATACCGGGTGCTTCTCACCCGTGCCCGCATTGGCATGGTCATATGTGTACCTGAAGGAAACAACAATAAGACCGCCAGTGGATTCTGGGAAGACGAAACGAGATTGCCTGAGTATTACGACGGGACGTATCGGTATCTGAAGAGCATCGGGATCGATGAGATCTGAGTGCGCCGCCGTTCGCCCGTTGGCGAAAGACTGCGTGATCCTGACCGGCTTCCAAACCACATCATCACAGAAACCAGATAGACGGCTATGGAACGGTTTCGCGCCATCCGGCAGGGGCAGAACTTCCATCCGCTTGACGACAGCCTGAAATCCACGTATACAAATGCCGCATGTACCCAGAACACGATCTATCTGCGGCTGTGCCATTACGGCATAAGGCTTTTTATACCCTTTCGTCTTGTAATACACCCAAATGAAAGAAGCCGAAACGTCCAGAAAGTCCAGTAATTTCAAGGGCTTGCGGATTGTTTGGTGTCGTCCCGATGAGGTGACGGTTCGTGAGGATGTCTCGGTGAAGAAGAGATGGGATTTGACGGATCGGAGAAGAAAGGAAAAGACACATGTCGATACATGAGAAACTTGTGTTTACATGTGATACGTGTTATAATGGAAACGACGGACGATACCTATGAAACGAGCTCAACGCTTGACGAACTGACGCATGAGTGGAGCTTTGACAGGACGGCGGATGCAGAACGAGGGCTCGAAATGGATATGCTATTTGAAACGGAACGACTGATCGTCCGGAAATTCAAAGCGGAGGACGCACGGCAGCTTTATGAAAACCATGTGGATGAAGAAGTCAGGAAATGGTTTCCAAACGAGTGCTATGCAGATCCCGAAGAAGCGCAGGAGGCCATCCGTTTTTATGCTGATCGTGTCGATCAGGGGAAGCTTCCCTTTGTGCTGGGCGCGCAGCTTAAGGGCACAGGGGAGCTTATCGGTGACGCCGGAATCAGTGAAGTCGAAGGCAGGCCGTGCGAGACGGAAATCGGATACTGTATAGGGCAAAAATACCGCGGCAAAGGTTATGCTACCGAATTGCTGCGGGCTGTTTCCGGTTTTGCCGTCTCCTGCTTCGGCATAGACGTGATCTGGGGCCGGGTGGTTTACGGGAACGAGGCGTCCGTGAAGGTGCTGGTGAAAAACGAATATCAGTTTGCAAGAAAAGAATTCGGCGCCGAAGATGACCCATACGGCAACGGGATGCTGGTGTATCAGCTTCTGCGCTGAATCGGATTGAAAGGAAAAAACCCATGGAACGCTGGGATGCATATTACAGAGATTTCAAAAAAGCGGCGGACGTGACGCTGATTCGGGGAGAGAAGATACCCGAAGGTTTATTTCATCTCGTCTGTGAAATCATTGTAAAGCATGCGGATGGCAGCTATCTTGTGATGCAGAGGGATAAAAGGAAGCATCTCGGCGGGAAGTGGGAGGCGACAGCAGGCGGCTCGGCATTGCAAGGCGAGGACCCTGTGGCCTGTGCCCGCAGAGAGCTTCGTGAAGAAACCGGGATCGTTTCCGAGAATCTGATCGAGATAGGACGGGTGCTTCATTATGGGCATCAGTCGATTTATATGGAGTATCTCTGCATCACGGATGCAGATAAAGACAGCATCGTTCTGCAGGAAGGAGAGACAAGCGCTTACAAATGGATTATGGCCGATGAATTAAGAAGCATGTCCGGAGATGAGCTTGCAACGCGGCGAATACTCACTTTTATTGAAGAACTGAACTGACCCCAAAATACATCAACTGTCCGGAGAATGATGAGAAAGCTGCGAGAGAAAAAGAAGCAAAGAGCTTGAATAAACCGTTTGGGGAGGTGCTAATATGACTAAAGACTTAACTACCTCAAGGATTGATCGTCAAAACATTTTGAATAATGAAATGGCGATTGAAGAAATCCAAGATCAATCTGGTATTATTGGAATTGAATGGGATGGTAAAACTTATCTCACAAGAGAAGCTGTTGCATCTTTCTTTGCAGTCGATATCCGCACGATCAGCCGCTATATTGAACAGAATAATACGGAACTCACTGAAAACGGATATGTTGTGCTTCGCGGCCAACGCTTGAAGAGCTTTTTATCTTCGTTGCCCGAGGATTTTGCTAAGGACATTAATGTCCCTAGCAAAATTCGTCAGCTTGGTGTCTTTGACTTTAAGGCTTTTCTGAATATGGCTATGTTGCTTTCCGAGAGCGAAAAAGCACGTGCTTTAAGGCAACTCATGTTGGATATCGTGATCGATCTCATCAACTGCAGAACTGGCGGAGGAACAAAATACATCAACCAGCGCGACAAAGATTATATCGGATCTGCGCTGCAAGAAGAAAACTATAGGCGTCAGTTCACAGATGCTTTGAAAGTATATGTCGCAGATGATCGATATAAATATGCTCATTTTACAGACATAATTTATGTAAGTATTTTCAAGGAAAAAGCTCATGAGTATAAGAAGATTTTCGATTTAAAGGCGAGTGATAAAGTCCGAGATACTTTTTACAGTGAGATCCTCGATATTATAGCTGCATATGAAAGCGGTTTATCTGACGCCATAAAAAAGAGATACGAATCAATTGGTCGTGTGTTAAGTATAACCGAAACGGAAGAACTATTCCATGAGTTTGAATCCATGGCGCTTTGGAAGCCTTTAATACAAAGAGGAAGAACAAAAATGGCAAGCCGCGATATGGCGTTGCGGGATGCATTCCATTATCAGCTGTCAGAATATGGTAATAGACAATACCGATGCGGTAAGAGCGATAAACGACAAAGCGTTCTGTTTTCCCGTATCTCTGCTGGGAGTGTGAACGACAATAATGATAACAGGGGAATCGTAAATGAGCAGATTTGCGGAAAACGTCAAATGCCCTCCTGTGCGGCGTTAAACACACAGAGGCTGTGAAGGCGCGGCGGGAAAAGCCCGAACCCTTCAGCAGGACGATTAAGGAGGAATGGTATGAAACGTGAATTGGGCATCGCCCGCTGCGGGCTGGCCTGCTGTCTGTGCTCGGAGAACGTGCTGTGCAAGGGCTGCAGACGGGACGGCTTTCGGGAGCATTCGTGGTGCAAGGACGCCGAATGGTGCGAGCTGCGCCGCTGCGGCATCGACAAAGGGCTGGCGGGCTGCTGGGAATGCGAGCCCGCCGGCTGCCGTAAGGGACTGTACGCGGAGAAGCTAAAGCCCCGTGCCTTCGCCGAGTTCGCCCGCCGCTACGGTACGGAGGAGCTGCTGGACTGTCTGGAGCGCAACGAGCAGGCCGGCGTCGTCTATCACCGCGAGGGCGTGATGGGCGACTATGACGATTTTGGCGATATGGAGGAGCTGATCGAATTCATCAGAACCGGAAAAAGATAAATGGATACCGCAAACGCATATTTCATCACGGGAACTGCCTGCGCCGGAAAATCTACCATGGTGCGATTGCTGGTTGAACGGCACGACGGCGTCGCCTGCAGGGAAAACTACCACGAATAGCTGATGGACGAACGGCTGAAATGCAAGCTTTTGTCAGACATTCACAAAAGTAGATTTATTTGGAGGGGCAGATTACTACGCGGGGGTCGAAACTAAAAGCGGGTTCCTCTGTTTCTTCAAAGACACGCCTCTGTGAAGGATGCCCAAAAGAAGAAAACCGCAGCACGGAAAGCCGTGTTTTTTATGTTCAGCTCTTGTAAAAAGCGCTGAAAAATTGTATAATAAATAGAATACAATAAGCTGAAATATTGGAAGGACGGTATTGCGATGAAAAAACTGCTTGCTTCGGTATGCGCGGTCATACTGATTCTGACTGCGGCGGCATTCGCGGAGTCGGTGCTTACGCTTCCCCCCGCGATGGATATAATAGGCGAGCGCGCGTTTTACGGCAGCGTCTCGCTCGGCAGGGTCGAGCTGCCCGAGGGCGTTACGGAGATACGCTCGCAGGCGTTCGCAAACAGTTCCCTGACCGAAATCAACCTGCCGGCTTCGCTCACCGTGATAGCCGACGACGCCTTCGCCGGAGTAGCGGACCTGACGGTCACGGCAAGCGAGGGCACGTACGCCTACGAGTGGGCGGTTAATAAGGGGTATATCGCTCAGCACGAAACTTTCAACGAAGATTTCACTTATAATATACTGAGCGATACGGAATGCGAGATCGCCGGATATACGGGCAGCGAGACCGCGTTCGTTCTGCCGAGATTTTCTCCGGACGGATACAGAGTTACCGGCATCGGCGACTACGCGTTTGCGTACAACGACAGCTTAACGAGCGTTACGATTCCAAACGGCGTGACGCGTATCGGCAACGCGGCATTCTGTGGCTGCGGCAGCCTGACGGGCGTTAATATCCCGAACGGCGTAACGAGCATCGGAGATGAAGCCTTCTGGGGCTGCACAAACATCACGGGCATAGAAATCCCGGCTAACGTTACAAACATCGGCGGCCTTGCATTCTGGGGCTGCACCAATGCTGTGCTCACTGCGGACGGCGATAACCAGTATTATTCCAGCTTAAACGGCGCGTTATACGATAAGGCGATGACAACTCTGCTGGCCTGGCCGGCTGCGACCGGGAATGTAGAAATCCCGGACGGCGTAACAGGTATTGCCGGTTCTGCGTTCGCTTATTGCGAAGGCCTGGCCGGTATAGGGATTCCCGCCAGCGTTACAAATATCGGTGACAGTGCGTTTAACAGCTGCAGCAGCTTAACGAATATAGCAATTCCGAGCGGCGTGACTGAAATCGGCTACGGCACATTCCAAGGCTGCAGCAGCTTAACAAGTATAACAATTCCAAGCGGCGTAACGGGCATTGGCGACTACGCGTTCCAGGGCTGCGGCAGCCTGACGGGCATAGAAATCCCAGGCGATGTAACGAGCATTGGACAAGGCGCGTTTGAGGGCTGCAGCGACGCAGTGATCTCTGTGGATGAGGATAACCTGTATTATTCCGGCATAGACGGCGCGTTGTACGATAAGGCAATGACAACACTGATAACCTGGCCGGCCGCTGCGGGGAATGTTGAGATCCCGAGCGGTGTAACAAATATTGCCGACAAAGCATTTTATAAAAACAACAGCCTGACGGGCGTAACGATCCCCGAGAGTGTAGAGAGCATCGGAGACAGTTCTTTTGCCTACTGCAGGAGCCTGTCCGGCATAGAGATTCCGGGCAGCGTAGCGAGTATAGGCGGTGACGCATTTTCCGGCTGCACCGGCCTCACAAGCGTAACGCTTGGGGACGGCGTTTCAAGCATCGGCAGCTATGCGTTTTCCAGCTGCACCGCTCTGACGGACGTAACGATCCCGGGCAGCGTAACAAGCATAGGCAGCTCCGCGTTCGGCTGGTGCAGCAGCTTAACGAGCGTAACGGTCGAAAACGGCGTTACGAGTATCGGCAGCCGCGCATTTGTCTCATGCAGCAGCCTGGCGAGCATAACGATCCCGAGCAGCGTGACGAGCATAGACGGTTCGGCGTTTACCGGCTGTGCCGATAACCTCACCATATACGGCGAAGCCGGCTCCTATGCCGAGACGTATGCGGTGGAGAAAGGATTTACCTTTGAAGCAACGACAAGCGCCGAGATCATAGCCCAGGGCACCTGCGGCGCGACCGGCGACGACCTTACCTGGACGCTGGACAGCAACGGATTGCTGACGATCAGCGGCAGCGGGGCGATTGCGGATTTTGAAAACGTATCAGCTCCGTGGTATGAATACCAAAATGAAATAAACGCTGTGATTATAGAGAGCGGCGTGAACAGAATCGGTGCAAAAGCATTTTATAATTGCAGCCATATTGCATCGGTAACAATTCCGCAAGGCGTAACGAGTATTACCTATAACGCCTTCAGCGGCTGCAGCAGTCTCACTTCCGTTGCCATTCCGGAAGGAGTCACAGTAATTGCCTACTATGCCTTTGAAAACTGTACTTCTCTGACAGAGGTCACTATTCCGGACAGCGTGACCGTAATAGGTACAGGAGCATTCAGTAATTGCTCCGCTCTGACGGAAATCACTTTGCCGGTCAACCTGACTTCCCTGCAGGGCTCCACCTTTATGGACTGCACCGCACTGACCGCTATAATCATTCCGGACAGCGTAACAAGCATCGGCATATCCGATTTTAACGGCTGTACTGCCCTGTCAGACGTGGTGATCCCGTATGGTGTGATCAGCATCGGCAATTATGCGTTTTACGATTGCAGCAGTCTGACCTCTGTTACTATTCCTGACAGCGTAACGGAAGTTGGTGCTTATGTATTCAGCAATTGTGCGAGCTTAACCTCGGTTTCGATATCGAACAGCCTTGGCAGCATAGGCGGGGGCATGTTCAGAAACTGCGGCAGTCTGGTTTCTGTCACGCTGCCCGAAAGTATTCAGAGCATAGGCTTATGCGCGTTCCAGAATTGCAGCAGCCTGACAAGTATCGTCATTCCGAGCAGCGTGACGATCATAGAGAGTCATGTGTTTTCCGGCTGCAGCGGCCTGACGAGCATAACGATACCGGACGGCGTGACGAGCATAGGCACAGCGGCGTTCGAAGGCTGCAGCGGCCTGACGAGCATAACGATCCCTGACAGCGTTACAAGCATAGGCTCAGAGGCGTTCAGGTGCTGCAGCAGCCTGACGAGCATAACGATCCCTGAAGGCGTGACGGGCATAGGCGAATGGGCGTTCCAGGGCTGCAGCAGCCTTACGAGCATAACCATCCCCGAAGGCGTGACGGGCATAGGCGAATATACTTTCGCAAACTGCGACAGCCTTACGAGCATAACCATCCCCGACAGCGTGACCGGCATCGGAAACTATGCGCTGTACGCCTGCCACAGCCTGACGAGCTTAACAATTCCCGAAGGTGTTACGAGCATAGGCGACGTTGCGTTCGCCTACTGCGGCAGCCTGAACGAGATCAGCCTGCCCTCGTCCCTTACCTCCATCGCGGATAACGCCTTTGAGGGCTGCATTAACCTGACCGTCATCGCCCCCGAGGGCTCCTACGCCTACGAGTGGGCGGTTAATAAGGGCTATACCGTCACGGTTCCCGAAGCTTCACCCGAAACCTCGAACGAGGATTTCACTTATAATATCCTGAGCGATACCGAGTGCGAAATCACCGGCTATACGGGCAGTGAAACCGAGCTCGTTCTGCCGTCAAGCTGGACGGACGCAAGCGGCGTGACCAGAAGCGTCACAGCTATAGCGGATAACGCGTTTTCTTCCTGCTACAGACTTACCGAAATCGGGCTTCCTTCCACCGTAAACCAGATAGGGCCTTACGCGTTTGCGGGCGCGTCAGCCCTGACGGACATAACGGTTTCTGCAGGCAATGCAAACTATTCTTCGGGAGACGGCGTGCTGTACAATAAAGCGAAGACGGAGCTTATCTGCTGCCCCGCGGGTAAAACGAGCGTGGTTATTCCCGCAGGCGTGACGAGGATAGCTGAGTACGCCTTCCTGATGTGCGAGCGCTTGAAGGATCTGATCATACCCGACAGCGTGAGCGAAATAGGCACGGACGCTTTTGAGATGGCCAATGGCGGCTTCGTAATCTACTGTAACCCCGGCAGCTATGCGGAGACCTGCGCGATAGACAGGGGTATATATTATATGTATCTTTCCGGGGAATCCGACCCGGCGGATTTCAGCTTCGAGGCGATAGACGATTACACCTGCGCGGTCACCGGTTACAGCGGCAAAGCTCCCACCGCGGTAGTCCCCGCGAGCTGGACGGACGAAAACGAAGTGACCAGAAGCGTCACCGCCATAAACGAGTGGGCGTTTTCGGACAAGTACATCACCTCCGCCGTGATACCGGAGGGCGTGCTCACGATAAGCGATTATTCGTTCATTAACAGCAAGAAGCTTACTCAGGTCGTTCTCCCGCAGAGCCTCGTCACGATCGGCGAGCGCGCGTTCATGCACTGCTACGCCCTGACGGATATCGAAATACCCGCGTCCGTGACGCAGATAGGTGACGACGCGCTTGCGTACTGCTCGAGCCTTACGCAGATAAGCGTAGACGCGGGCAACGCGTACTACGCTTCCGTCGACGGCGCGCTGTACGACAAGGATAAGACCATGCTTATCGCGTGGCCTGCCGGAAAGGGCTTTGCTTCCATCCCGGCGACCGTCACGGCGATAGGACAATCCGCGTTCTCCTACAATATGAGCCTGACGAGCGTCACGCTGCCGGAGGGCGTTACAGAGCTGGGTGATAGTGCGTTCACCGATTGCTACAATCTTACGGATGTAGTGCTTCCCCAGAGCCTGACGTCGATAGGCGAAAGCGCTTTCGGCGAGTGCACGAGTCTGACGGGCATCGCGATTCCCGCCGCAGTGAGCACGATAGGGGATATGGCGTTTGCGGGCTGCCGGAGCATGACGAGCTTCACGGTCGCCGCAGACAATATGTATTATTCGTCCGAAAACGGCGTGCTGTACGATAAGGCGAAAACGGAGCTTATCTGCTGCCCCGCGCTTACAACGGATATATCCATTCCCGCCGGCGTCACGCGGATAGCCGACAGGGCCTTCTGGTACTGCGTCAATCTCACAGACGTAGTCATACCGGACGGCGTGACGGAGATTGGAAATTATGTGTTCGACTACTGCGACAATCTCCTGAGCGTGACTGTACCCGCCAGCGTCACGCAGATAGGATATTCGCTGCTCCCGTGGACGAGCGAAGGGTGCGTGCTCTACTGCGTCCCCGGCAGCTACGCCGAGACATACGCGATAAGTGAAGGCATCAATGTGGCGTACATTTCGCAATGATCCCGGCATACCGAACGCACATATTTAAGTAATAAAAGCTTCGCCCGAACTGAGTGTTTTCTCGATTCGGGCGACGAGTTTTATTTAATTAATCCGTTTTGCATCCGTGCGTCAGAAGCAGTACTGCAGCGGCAGCAGCGTCTGCTTTATAAGCTGTGCGTGCTCGAGCTGCTTTTGCTGGCTGAAGCGCAGGGAAGGGCCGGATACGCTTACCGCCGCGATCACGCTGCCGCCGTTTCCGAATACCGGCACCGCCACGCATCTTACGCCGAATTCGTGCTCCATATTGTCCACGGCGTAGCCGTTTGAGCGTATCTCGTCCAGCTCGCAGCGCAGCATTTCGGGATTGGTCACGGTGTAGTCCGTGAATTTTTCAAGCGGAGAGGAGAGCACCTTTTGCTTTTCGTCTTCGGTCAAAAACGCGAGCATCGCCTTGCCCAGCCCCGTGCAGTGCAGCGGCGCGCGTTCGCCGGATATGTTGCGGCTGCGCAGCTGCGCGGCGGGATAGGCCGCCTCGAGATACAGTACCTCCAAATCGTTCAGCATGCCCAGATAGCACACCTCGCGCGTCGCGTCCGCGATCTTGTTAAGGTACGGCAGGAAATGATCCCTGAGCCCCGTGTGGCTGTTTATTATGTACGAAAAATGCATGAGCTTATAGCCCAGACAGTATTTGAGCGTGTCCGGCTTCTGCTCGATATAGCCCATGTTTGCGAAGGTGTTCAGTATCGTGTGAACGGAGCTTTTCTGAAGCCCGGTGAGGCGGGCGAGCTCGGTCACGCCGAGCTCCGGCCTTTCCGCGGTAAAGCATTCCAGCACGTTCATCGCGTGTTTGAGGGCCTTGGATTCCGATCCGGTATTCATAGACGTGTCCTGCTTACAGATTTTCGTGCCGCTTGAAGCTTTCGACCAAACGGTCGAGCTGCATGATCTCGTCCATGAACAGAGGACTCAGATCGTGCATGTTCTGCGTTCTGGAATATACGCTCATGGGCAGCTTTTTGACCTCGGACAGATAATACTTGGCGTTTACGGGATACAGCTGCTTTTCGATCAGCGCGCACACGGTGAGCAGCGCCTGCACGGTCTTTGCTTTTTCGCGCTGGGTGCCAAAGTTTTTGAGGAGCCACGCGTATAATTCGGGATGGAAATTCGCCATTATGCCGCTGTAGCCCGCCGCGCCCGCGTTCAGCGAGTCCAGAAGCGTGGCGGTGTTGGCGTTGTACAGCCCCATCGCGCTGCTCTTCAGTACCTCAAGGCGTTTGCGTATAAGCGCTATGTCGCAGCAGGTGTCCTTCATAAAGCGGAACCTGCCCGTGGAGGCGGCGTAGGAGAGCTCTTCGAGGCTGACCAGGCGCTTGTAGGGCATCGGGCACTCGTAAAAGCCCAGCGCGACGGAGGGGTCGAGGCTGCCGAGGATTTTGTCGAGCGACCTTCTCCATACGTCCGGGCTGTCCTTCTGCTGCGCCAGACGGTTCGTTATAAGTATCACCGCGTCCACGCCCGTTTCGGCGATCCTGTTCAGCTCGTATATCTGCTCGTCCAGACTCCACGAGACGTGCCCCGAGGCCACCACCGGTACGTGCGCGTGCTCCTTTACGAAGCGGGCTATCTTCACGCGCTCGCTCAGGCTCAGGTAAAACACCTCGCTGCTCTGGCATACGGAAAACAGGCCGTCGGAGCCGCCCTCCTCATAAAAGCATATAAGCCTTTCGAGCGCGGCATAATCGACCTCGCCCTCCGGCGTGAACGGCGTAAGCATAACGGGAAACATCTCGGGACGGGCCTTTACGGCGCCGGCCTTGTTGCTGCAATTCTCCGGCATATTGATTTCCTCCGTGATTTCCTGAATGACATTCGACCACATCGAACATATTATCATAAAACGTGCGCCTTGTCAACCGTGCAGACAAAAAAATACCGCAACAAACGGATAAAGCGCCCCGAAAACGGATTTGAAACAGATTTGTTAATTTAAAAAGCAGGATTGACAAGCCCGCATACGATGTGTTATAGTATGCGTACAGGCAAAAACCGAATTTTGTTCGGCATAAGCGAACAATGGCGCTGCGTTTCCCAGACTGACGAAAAGAGGGCCATATGATTCAGAGCGTATATGCACCGGCAAAGGCTGCCCGCCCGGGACTGGGCAGCAGGTTCGTAAGAGCGGTCAGAAAGTATAAGTATCTTTATCTTATGCTGATCCTGCCCATCGCCTATTACCTGATATTCTGCTACTGGCCGATGTACGGGCTGCAGATCGCGTTCAAAAAGTACAATATCCGTCTGGGCGTGGAGGGCTCCCCCTGGATAGGCCTGTATCATTTCAAGGATTATTTTACGGACGCCTACTTCTGGAAGGTGGTCCGAAACACTTTGCTCATAAACGTATATACGCTGATTTTTGCCTTTCCCGCGCCTATACTGCTGGCGCTGCTTTTAAACGAGCTCAGAAACGAATACTATAAAAAGATAGTGCAGTCGATTTCGTACGTGCCGCACTTTCTGTCCACGGTCGTCATCTGCGGCATGATAGTAAACTTCCTGAGCAATTCCGGCCCCATAAACGATCTGATCGAAAGATTCGGCGGCGAGCGCGTGCAGTTCCTTATGATACCGGGGTATTTCCGCACGATTTACGTCGCCACCGGCATCTGGCAGAACGTCGGCTGGAGCTCGATAATCTATTTCGCCGCGATAGCAAATACCGATCCGCAATTGTACGAGGCGGCGATAATCGACGGCGCGGGGCGCTTCAAGCAGGCGGTGCACGTAACGATACCATCAATAATCCCCACGATCACGATAATGCTCATAATGCAGGTCGGCAGCATGCTCTCCCTCGGATACGAAAAGATCATCCTGCTCTACAACGGCTCCACATACGAAACAGCGGACGTCATATCCAGTTACGTCTACCGCAAGGGCATACTCGGCGCCGACTATTCGTATTCCTCGGCGGTGGGCATGTTCTCCTCAGTGCTGGGTCTGATATTCATATACGGCGCCAACTGGTTCAGCCGCACCGTCAGCGAAAACAGTCTGTGGTAAGGAGGACGGGAATATGTCTGTAGCCTTTGTACAAAAAAAGCACAGAAACAGAATAAAGCGCACGTTCGGTTCGCATCTGTTCGACGTGATAAACGTGACGTTCCTGTTCCTTTTCCTGCTTATAACGCTGTACCCGTTCTGGTACGTGGTGATCGTGTCGCTTTCGGACGGCAAGGCGGTGCTTTCGAGCCTCGTGAAATTCTGGCCGGTAAATCTTACGCTGGACACCTACAAGGTGGTGCTCAGGGACAGCAACATACTTAGCGGCTTCAAAAACTCCATTAAATATACCGTGTTCGGCACGCTGGTAAATCTTACGATGTCCACGCTGTGCGCCTACCCCCTTTCAAGACCCGTGCTGCCGGGCAAGCGCGCAGTTATGCGCATAATCGTGTTCACCATGTTCTTCTCGGGCGGCATGATACCCAGCTACCTCGTAATAAACCAGCTGGGCATGATAGACACGATCTGGGCGATGATAATCCCCGGCGCGATCTCCACCTACAACATGATCGTCATGCGCACGTTCTTTATGGGCATACCCGAATCGCTGCACGAAAGCGCGGCGCTCGACGGCGCGAACGATCTGCAGGTGCTGGTCAGGATAGTGCTGCCGCTGTCCAAGTCGATACTTGCGACTATGCTGCTGTTCTACGCGGTAGGGCACTGGAACGCGTACGTGAACGCGCTTTTGTACCTTAACCGCAAGCCCATGTTCCCGCTGCAGTCCATACTGCGCAACATGGTCGTTGACGGCCAGTTCACGGAGGCGCAGACGCAGGTGGGCAGCGTGTCCAGCTTTACCGTAATCGAAACCACCATGAAATACGCGACCATAGTCGTCTCGACGCTCCCGATACTGCTCATATACCCCTTCGTACAGAAGTATTTCGTGAAGGGCGTTATGATAGGCTCTATAAAGGGCTGACGCACAGTTGAGAAATCCGCCGCCGCGCGGCGGACTCAAATAGAAAAAACCACAAGGAGGATTCTCACATGACCCGCAAGCTCGTATCTCTGCTGCTTGCCCTGTGCATGCTCGCGACGCTCGTATGCGTCGGCGTGGCTGAGGACGAAGACCTGTCCCAGTATCGCATCACCGACGAGGACGTGACCATCATTCTGGTGCGCTCCGACAACTCCAACCAGCCGATGCAGCTGGACAGCCCCACCATCGCGAAGATCCAGGAGATCACCGGCGTCAAGCTGGAGATCCAGGCGATCGCCGGCAGCGATTTCACCAGCAAGACCGAGATGATCATCTCCACCAACCAGCCCTACGACATCATGTACGACTGCTACTACGTAGCGAAGTACGCCGGTCAGGACGCTTTCCTGAATATCGACACCTACCTCAATGAAGAGGATATGCCGAACCTCTACGCGCTGTTCACCGAGATCAGCGATCTGAGCAAGCTCTACATCGACGGCGCGCTGTATCAGATCCCCGTGCTCAGCCGCGAGGCGTACCGCATGGGCCGTTCGCCCCAGATCCGTCAGGACCTGCTGGCTGAGACCGGCATGGACGCTCCCGCCACCTGGGACGAGCTGTACGAAGTGCTGCTCGCCATCAAGGAAGCGCATCCCGAGGTATATCCCATCGGCAACCGCAACGGCACCGGCAACCTGTTCACCTGCTACGCGTACCCCTTCGGCACCGGCGACGGTGTGTACTGGGAGCCCGAGGCCGGCGAATACGTATACGGCCCGCTGTCCGAGGAATACATGACGCTGCTGCAGTGGCTCGCGGACGCGTATGCTGACGGCATACTCGACCCCGACTACGCCGTGGCCACCTCCACTCAGTGGCAGGAGCGCCTCGCTTCCGGCCAGAACGTGTTCTTCTACGACAACCCCACCTTCGCCACCAACTTTAACGGCGCGCTCGCGTCCACCACTCCCGGCGCGTACTTCGGCCCCATCGAGGTGCCCGCTTCCGGCGACACCCAGCGCGGACTGTACTACTCCAAGCACGACATGGGCGCCACCGTCATTAACGCCAACACCCAGTATCCCGAGATCTGCTGCAAGCTGATGGACTTCCTGTATTCCGATTACGGCTGCACGCTCACCAACTTCGGCATCGAGGGCGAGAGCTTCGAGTACAACGCTGACGGCGAGCCCGAAATCCTCGCAAGCGCGGTAGAAGCCTACATGACCGCTTCCGACCCGATGCGTGCGTTCTTCGGCAAATACGCCCTCGCCAAGCTCGGCATGGCGCGCTATATCGACGACCGCGATCAGGATAAGTTCGTGACAGAGGAAGCCGCCAACTGGTACGCGACCTGGGGTTCCTGGGCGTTCATGGACGAGCCCGTGCTCGATCCCGCCTTCACCACCGAAGAAAACGAAGAGCTTTCCAAGCTCAAGAGCGAAGTAAACGACGTCCTCAGCATGAGCTACGACGACTTTATCATGGGCAACCGCCCCGTCGAAGAGTGGACTCAGGTTCAGGATCAGATCCGCGACAGCGCGCTGCGCATCTGCGAAATCTACAACGCCGCCGCTGCCCGCGCGGTAAGATAAACCGACAAAGGCGATATGGCGCTCCGCTAAACGGGGCGCCATAAGTTTATAGGCACTAAAAATACCCCGGAGGCATACGATGAAGCGAAACGACGGCTATATCAGATTTACCGGCGCGCAGGAGCCCGACCTCGAAAAGCACGACGGCGGCCTAAGGCCGGTCGTGGGCGTGTGGAACGTGCAGGTCGTAAGGGCGAACCGCGCGCATCCGGAGCAGGCGGACGGCGTGGGCAATACGTACAATCACGCGCCGAATATCACTTACTGGAACGGAAGGTTCTATCTGGCCTATCTCTCCAATCCCGTCAGCGAGCATACCGGCGCGGGACAGACGTTTCTGTGCGAGAGCGCGGACGCGCTTACCTGGTCTGCGCCGCGGGTTTTGTTTCCGCCATACAAGCTCGATTTGAGCCTCGACAACGGGCCGCATTCCGACCTGTTCGGTCCTGATTCCTACGCGTGCATGCACCAGAGGATGAATTTCTATATCGCCTCAAGCGGAAGGCTGCTCGCGTTCGGCTTTTACGGGCTCGCGCCGGAGGTGGCCACGATGCCGTGCGTGGGCAACGGCATAGGGCGCGTGGTGCGCGAAATATACCCGGACGGCAGCTTCGGAGATATATACGTCGCGCTGCATTCGACCAGATGCGGCTATAACGAAGACAGCTGCGTTTATCCGTCCTGGCGGGCCTGCCCGGACGCGGGCTTCAGAAGCGCCGTAGAGGAGGCGCTTAAGGATAAGCTTAACGTCATGCAGTGGTGGGAGGAAAACCGCGACTGGCCTGAGGAGGATTTCTTCGCGCTGCGGGGCGGCGGAGAGGCGTTTAACTGGTATACGCTGCCGGACGGACGCATAGTCGGGCTGTGGAAAAAATCCCGCGTGTCGCTCTCCGGCGACGGCGGCAGCAGCTGGGCGCCCGTCGAGGTATCGCCGAGCCTCGTGATGAGCGGCGGCAAAATGTGGGGCGAAAGAACCTCGGATGGCAGGTACGCGCTTTTGTACAATCCCAATACGGATTCGTGCCATCGCTGGCCGCTTGCGGTGGTTACGGGCGAAGACGGCGTGGAGTTTACAGATATGCTCTGTGTGCACGGTGAAGTGCCGCCGCAAAGATACTGGGGCTTCTGGCGCGATTTCGGGCCGAACTACGTGCGCGGGCTCGAGGGCGGCGCGGCGAGCCCGGACGGCGCGCTGTACGTGACGTACTCGGTAAACAAAGAAGACATATGGGTGAGCCGCATACCTGTGCCGCTTACGGGAAGGGCAGCGCGGCATACCGCAGACGACTTTGACGCCCTTGTCCCGCGCACCTTCGTGCCGGGCTGGAACGCGTATTCGGGCGTATGGGCGCGTGTCAGCCTCGAAAACGTGCGCGAAGCGGACGGTACGAGCTTTAACGCCCTGCGCCTCAAATGCAAGGACCCCTACGATTACGCGAAGCTCACGCGCGTGTTCCCTGAAAGCGAGCGCGTGCGCATACGTACGTCGGTCATGGCGCGGCAGAATTACTACGGACGGCTTGAAATAGACGTGGAGGACGGGCGCGGCGTATGCGTGTTCCGCGTGATCGCGGACAGCGACCGCACCGTTAAATTCAAGCACGGCAACGGCTTTACGCTCGCGGGGCTCTACGGCGGCAGGATAGACCTTGTTTTGGAGGTCGACGCGGTCTCGCGCACGGTCACGGCCGCGTTTAACGGACAGAAGCCGGAGACGTGGAAATTTTTCAATTCCGCCCGCACGCTGGAGCGCGTCGTGTTCAGAACAGGCAAAAAGCGCAGAGGGCCGTATCTGGACGAGGATAAGGAATTCATGCCGCCCGAGGACCTTGCCGCCTGCGGCGAGGCGCTCGCGCAGGAAGCCGTTTACTATATAAAGAGCTTTTCCACCGAAGCGCTTGACGGCTGAAGCCTTACGAAACGAGGAGAATAACATGCAACAGTCCGCTTTTTCCGAGCGCTGCCTCAAATGGATGGAGCCCATATGGGCCACAGACACGGTTTACGACGAGTGTCTGTTGTTCACGCAGGATGCACACGGTATACAGCCCTGCCAGCTGCTGTTCGAGCCGGAAAGGATACTCAGCGTGCGCAGCGACTACTACGGCGCGGAGTATCAGGAGGGGCTTGATTACACGCGCGCGGGACGCACGCTCTGTCTGACTGAAAACAGCCGTATTCCGTATTACGCCTACGACGAGCTGTTTTTGCGGGAGCCGCGCATACTCACGATAGAGAGCGCTTCCGCGCCGGGCAGGTACGTAAGATACGAGCGCGGAGGCACCCAGACGCAGATACGTCAGCTGCGCGTTAGTTATACGCGCGCGGGCGGCTGGGCGCTCAGGCTGCCGCCGCTGAGACCGGAATACCTGCCCAAAACGCTTGACAGGCTCAGGCGCGGCGAACATCTGCACATAGTGTTTTACGGCGACAGCATAATGGACGGCTGCGACGCGAGCGGCCGCGCGGGCGTAATGCCGTATATGCCGAATCTGGACAAGCTCACGGTAATGAAGCTGAGCGATTGGTACAAGCACAGCAAAATTACCTTCACGAACACCTCCATGGGCGGCATGACAAGCGAATGGGGGCTCGAAAACCTTAAGGAGCGTGTGATCGACAAAGCGCCCGAGCTCGTAATACTCAAGTTCGGCATGAACGACGGCACGCGCAACACGCCGCCCGAGACGTTCGCCGCAAACACCCTCGCGATGGTCAAGCGCATACGCGCAGAGCTCAAAAGCTGCGAGGTGCTCATACTGGGCTGCGAGCTGCCGAACCCCGACTGCAAGGGCTGGACGGGCACGCAGGAGGCCCTCGAGGGGGCGCTGGATAAGCAGATAAGCGAAGTAAACGGCGTGCAGATCGTGCGCATACTGGATATATACAGGCAGCTGCGCGCGAGAAAAGGCTTTTACAGCCTCGCCACGAACCTCGTGAACCATCCGAACGATTTTCTGATCCGGCTGTACGCACAGCTGATGTGCAAGGCGCTGGGCGTATACGGCGATTGAAATGAAGCTGCGCTTCATTTCAATCGATTTGGTTTTCTGCAGCTGAATAAGGTGCTTGGATAAAACGGCAGGCGTTCAGCAGATTACGTAACTGGTTTTGCAGTTTTTGCTGAAATGCCTGCGGGCATTTCCGGGCGCAAGGCGCACCGCCTCAAATCGCAGATTTGAGCCGATGCGTCCCGCCGAAGGCGGGATTGATTTGCCGATGGCAAAGCAACCTCAAACTGCAAGGAAGCGATTCTTTGCTCCGGCCGTCTT
>JAFYFC010000043.1 GCA_017543905.1 Clostridia bacterium | reverse complement strand
GCCCGGGAATGCTACATCGATGGTATCTGGAACAAGGAATCGGAAGAAGAATGGCTGATCGAGATCCAGCTGCCGGTTGAGTGACAGATTCCGGTTTTACGGGATGATGATCAGTCACATGAGCGCCTCTTCGGAGGCGCTTTTCCTATGCCCGGATCTACCTTTTAACGATGAAACCCCATGAGGCCATTTTGAACCCGATTCACAATCGTTAAAGGGGTTCCGGGGTTCATCGTTACATTGTATCAAATAGCCGGACAAAACAGATATAGTCGTAACTATTATCTGTAGTTCCTCACTAAATGTAATCAACGACAACATCGAAGAGGTTAATCTTCTCGTTGCCTAGTACTTGAAATTTGTAAACATGGGCGGATTCGGATAAAAGCAGGAAATTATTGCGGGCTTTACTTGGGGTGGGCTGTGTGGTAGCCTGATTGGGCCGACAGCCTCCCAGCATACGTGGCGGCCAATCAGCTGTCCACCACGCGGCCAGGGGCCCCAAGTCAAGCCGTAAAGCAATAATTTCCGGTCGCAAGGAGGTACGCACTTTGAGATTGTATGGTATCCCATGTTTACAGATTTCACATAGATATGCTCTAGCCATATCCGCTCTTTTCACGTGCGTACTCCAGATAACGGCTAATCCACCTTTCAGCCTGTTTAGAGAATATGTGGCCGTGCTGATGGAGCACAAAAAGAGTTTCATCATCATAGGGAATATAAACGCGGTTACCTATAAAGAGTTCTTCCCGTTGATTATGAATAACGAAGTCTGGATAGGACCGAGTATTCACTCTGGCGATAGGGCTTTCTATGTTCCTGACGATTATCCATTGTCTGCTGCTGGTTGCGGTGTCGATGAAAACGGCCGCAAGTTTATTCGTGTAAAAGGCATACGCTGGTTTACAAATCTTGATGTAAAGCAACGTCACGAAGAAATGATTCTTGTCCGTAGATATACACCTGAGGAATATCCCCATTACGACAATTATGATGCTGTTGAGGTAAGCAAAACATCAGATATTCCTTGTGATTATCCTGATGTGAGGGGTGTTCCTATTACTTTCTTGGACAAGTATAGCCCTGACCAGTTTGAAATCATTGGGATGGCGAAGCGAGGAGCTGGCGATCCAGCATTGAAGTCGCACGTATATACGAAGGATGAATACCCGAATTATAGCGATTTGAATGCAACACCTACGTTATGGGTAGACGGAAAGTTAAAGAATACTTATCCGCGCATCCTTGTCCGCAACAAGCACCCTGAAGCACCAAAGGAGGACTAAGGCCATGATGGACATAAAAGAATTGAAAGTGACAGTCGGTGAGGTCTGTGAAGGCTATTTCAACGACGCAGAGGAAGGAGTTGTCGGCTATGATGACCGCCTTGATATCCGTCATAAGTATCAGCGCGAGTTCGTCTACAAGGATAACCAGCGTGACGAGGTTATCCGCACCGTTTTAAAGGGCTTGCCCCTGAATGTTATTTACTGGTGCAAGGTGAAGAAGGACGACGGTTCCGACGGTTACGAAGTGCTTGACGGACAGCAGCGCACTATCTCCCTTTGCGAGTATGTGGACGGCTCCCTCTCCGTCGATGACAAGTACTTTTATAACCTTCCGAAAGACCAGAAGGACAAGATTCTGAACTATCCCTGTTCGTCTATGTCTGTGACGGGACGGACAGTGAGAAGCTGGACTGGTTCAGGTTTATCAATATCGCAGGCGAGAAGCTGACAGACCAAGAACTGCGCAACGCTGTTTACGCGGGTTCCTGGACGTCGGACGCGAAAAGGTATTTCTCGAAGACAGGATGTGCCGCCGGCACGCTGGCAGATGACTACCTGAAAGGGTCGTCCATCAGACAGGAATATCTGGAAACGGCCATCTCATGGGCAGCGGCTGCCGACGGCAAGACAATAGAGTCGTATATGGCTGAACATCAGAATGACCCCTCTGCCGTCCAGCTCTGGAATTACTTCCGTTCGGTCATTGATTGGGTTCAGGCTATCTTCCCGAAGAAGCGCAGAGAAATGAAGGGGTTGCCGTGGGGACTGTTCTATATTCAGCACGGCAAGAGGACTGACCTTGACCCTAAGAAGTTAGAACTTGAAATCCAGCGCCTGATGGGCGACGAAGACGTGACAAGGAAGTCAGGTATCTATGAGTACCTGCTGACGGGTGACGAGCGCAAGTTGTCCATCCGCGCATTTGATATGCGTGACCGCTTAGCTGCTTATGAGCGCCAGCTCCATAAGTGTGTTTACTGTGGTCAGGTGTTCGAGTTTGAAGACATGCACGGTGACCATATTGTTCCGTGGAGCAAGGGCGGAGAGACGGTTGCTGAGAACTGCCAGATGTTCTGCCGTGACTGCAATTTGAAGAAGGGCTCAGACTGATGGCTAAGAGAAAGAAATTCCAACAGAATGACAACAATCTTGCCATAGCTTACAAGGCTATTTGAATACCTCCAGCTTCCGCAGAAAGTTCAAGCAGGAAACCGGGATAACACAGTCTCAGTACCGTACTGAGAGCGTGCAGTCCGCTTAAATCGATTAGTTTGCACTCATCACGAATACTGAGTCCTCCGGGTCAAATGGTCTTGACGTTTTTATTCGTCAGCATCAGGATCGCCGTGATCGTGAAGCCGACTGCGCAGATAGCCAGCAGCACGGTGCTGCCGAAGGCCTGGAGTGCGGCGCCTGCCAGCACGGAGGCGATCGGGATCATTCCCTGCGAGCCGACGCTTATGAGACTGCTCACCTTGCTGAGCTTGTCTTTTTCCACCCGGCTCTGAATGGTCGTGCTGAGCGGAATATTGATAAAGGAGAGCAGGAATCCGAGCAAAAGGCCTCCCGCAGAGAACAGGAGCAAAAATCCGTTCAGTGATACACCCGCATCCACCAGCAGCCAATATCCAAGCGCCAAAGAGATCATCGCGCCGGAAAACACGCACAGGCGTTTGGCAACCTTCAGGCCGCATTTTTCTTCCTGCTGTCTGGCGCTTAGAATCGCTGCGCCGATCAAGGAGCTGGCTCCGATGCAGACGCTGAACACGGAAGACCACAATTCCGGTTTCAGGAAGCTGTCAAAAAGGTAACCCGGCGCGGCAGCCAGATCCGTTTTGATGAAGTACGGAATAAAGTTTCCGGACAAAGGCTCAATGAAGAAGTTGATGAACAGTACACAGCCCATGATGGCCATGATCGCTTTCTGACTTTTCAGGTAACGGAAGCCTTCTTTCGTATCCGAAACGGCGAGGCGAAGCGTGATAGGTTCCGGCGAAGGCGTGTGCTCATAACGAATCAGCATTTCGGACAGGCCGGAGGCGATGAAGCACGCGCCGACCGCGAAGAAGAGGACGTTCAAAGGCAGCACTGCATACAGGATTCCCGCCAATACGACCCCCAGGATCGACTCCATCGAGCTCTTGATCGAAAAATACGCGTTTGCCTGCTGCAGCTGTTCCGGCTTTACGATGTTCGGCAGCATCGCCCCGGCGGCGGGATCGAAAATGCCGCTGACCGCGCTGCCCATGATCCCGAGGATAAACAGGATCGCGATATGGGCCGCTGACGACGGAAAGATCATCATGAGCGCGGTCGCCAGTACGATCATCCCGCCCTTGATGAAATCGCAGGTATACATGATTTTTGCCTTGTTGATCCGATCCCCCAGAACTCCGCCCACAGGCGTGGACAGCAGCAGGGCGATGCCGCTCAGGGCGAGGTATAAGCCCTGCAGAAATGCGTTGTTGTCGCTGATTTCCAGAATATAGAAGCCCACGGCAAAGCTGTACAGAATCGCCCCCAGCTCAGAAACCAGCGCGCCCAGAAAGACCAGCCGGAAATTTCGGTTTGCAAAAACGTTGGCCGGCGTCTTTTCATTGCGCATTAACGCTTACCTCCTTCCAGATTTCAGACAGCTTCGGATTGCCCAGCAGATCAAGCAGCGTCTGGATGCCTTCCGCTGCCGATGCGCCCAAACCGTCATTGAAGACGGCGTCCTGATGGAATACATGATAACGAAACGTCTGTATCCCGTAATCCGGGGCGGCGTCAAACTGCCGTACAAATGCATGCACCTTCCGAAGGCATTCCTTCGCTGCTTCCGTCTTTCCCTCCAGAGTGTATACATGAGCCGTCGCTATGACCATGCTGGCTATGATTTTGTCGGTGAAATCTGCTTTTTCGCCCTCTTTAAACTGGCGCAGATAATCGATGAGACCGGACAGCATTTTTCTTGCGGCCTCGTAATCCTTGCGGTGGGACAGCACAAGCGCGTATCCGGAAACGGAATCCACCAGTCCCATGATGTTCGTCAGCAGCGCTTCGGACAGGAACGGCTCCGCTTCCTCGTAACGTTTCAGTTCCAGCGCCAGCACCATGCCGATGGTATCGCTGTAGATGCCGCCTGCGTTGTTCTTTTTAAGCAGCTCGATGCTTTTCTCGCTTTCATCCAGACTCATCCAGACGCTGGCCATTTCGCCGCTGATCGTCTGCTCGTTGATCGTGGGATCGTGGTTTTGCGAAAGCAGCAGCTTCGCCTGCTCATATAATTCCAGGGCTCTTCTGGTCTCGGCGCGCCCCTTGCTGCCGACGCCGAAGAAAGCGAATACCTGAGCGCAGCCATGCACGACCTCGAAGGAATTGGGATATTTTTTGAGGGCTTTCTCCGCTTCGTTTAACGCTTCGCGGTTCCTGACACGGCAGTAATCCGCCAAACGCTTCATCAGGGCGTCCGCGCGATTGTCTTTTACTTTGTAGCCCAGCAGCGCATCCATCGAGGTGTCGAAAAAATCCGCGATCTCGACCAGCATGCTGAGCTCGGGTATGGATTGGCCTGTCTCCCATTTGTACACCAAGCCGACGGTTACTCCCAGCGCTTCGGCAAACTGCTCCTGCGTTAGGCGCCGCTGCTTCCGATAGGCGCGGATATTTTCCGCTAAAGTCAGCTTCATGTAAGTAACCTCCCGAATCACGATCCGTCTTTATTATATTACGGAAAATACGGGAAGTAAAGATACCGCAAATACTAATAAGAAAATAATACCATATACCAGCGGTATGGGTTTTGGATCGCAGATACCAGCCTTATCGTCCCGCCGCCGTGCAGCGTGAGCTTCGGCCATGCCTGCGCTGCCCCGGATCGTGAACAGTCATGCCGCTGGCATGATGGGGATCAGAGCGCAGATAATACTGTTGAACAATGCGTTTCTTTCTGATATAATACGCATATAATACGCACATGAAAACGAGCGGCAACGGAGAGATATATGGAAGACAGAGTTTTACGTTACGCGGAGCTGCTTAAAAAGCATATCTCCGCCTCCTGCGGCGGCATGACCCGCAGTCCGTCCGGAAGATTAAAGCATCCGTACGTGGTTCCGACCTCGGAGGGCAGTCCGTATTACACAGACACGCTCTGGGATTGGGATTCGTGGCTGACCTGCATCGCGTTCGCGCAGCTCGAGGCGGACGGCGGCCAGAAGGGTCAGTATGCGCACTGCGAGCGCGGAAGCGTGCTGAACTTTCTGGACCTGAGCACGTCAGACGGATACATGCCCATCTGCGCGACGCCCGCAAAGGACCTGACCGTGCCCGGCATAGAGGACATGCGCGAAACGAACATGCATAAGCCGGTCATAGCGCAGCAGATCGCCTCCATCGTGCAAAGGGACAGCGCGGACACGCAGTGGATAAAGCCGTACATCCCAAGGCTCGAGAGCTCCATAAACCGCTGGCTTACTGAATACCGCGAGCCCGAAACCGGCCTTCTGCGCTGGCGGGACGACTTCGCGGTGGGCGTGGACAACGATCCCGCGGTGTTTTACAGGCCCAAAAACAGCTGCGGCTCGATATATCTGAACAGCCTGATGTACAGAGAGCTGCTGGCGATGGGATATCTTATGGAGCTGCTCGGAGATGCAAAAAAGGCGAATGCGTGGCGCGGCAGGGCGACAGATTTAAGAAGAGCCGTGCAGAAGTACTGCTGGGACGAGCGCGACGGCACGTTCTACAGCGTGGATTTCGGTCTCCTGCCGGTTAAGGAGGGCGCCTGGCTGCATAATGGCGCGCCGCGCGACTATCCCTGCCTGCTCATGCGCATAGACTGCTGGACGAGCTTTATGCCCCTGTGGGCGGGACTTTGCACGCAGGAGCAGGCCGAAAAAATGCTTTCAAGACTGCGCGATACGCGCACATATGCCTGCCGGGGCGGTATCCGCACGCTGTCGCGGCTTGAAAAGATGTACGACCTGCGCGCGTCCAACAATCCCTCCAACTGGCGCGGCCCCGTCTGGGGCATAAGCAATTACATGGTGTTTTCGGGCCTGCTCAGATACGGCTTCGAGGCCGACGCAAGGGAAATGGCTGAAAAGACGGTGCTGCTGTTCGGACGCGATCTGGAGATAAACGGCTGCCTGCACGAGTATTACGATCCGGACAGCTGCGAGCCCATAATGACCCACGGCTTCGAAAACTGGAATTATCTGGTCCTCAACATGATCGCCTGGCTCGAAAACCGGAAATTTGCGGATACGTTCTGACGCAGCGTTATATACACGACCCGCCGTGCTTTCTGCAGCACACAGAACGCGCGGCGGGCTTTAGCGGATACATTAGGGCTTAGGAGTCTGATTATCGCCGTTTATCGGTCTTAGCCGTTCAGCAGGTGCATGGTCGCGCTGATTTGAATGTTCTCGGCCGTCAGCCCCCACCGTTTTTTATCGATAAACTATCACCGGCCCGGCAAGGCCGGGCGGGTTGGATACCATGCAGTCTGAGAAGCGCTCCGGATGCCGGCGTCCCAGAGTGGTCGAAACCGTGATAGTAAGCGTGTTTACGCCTGCCTGCCACAGCCCTTCCGTGCGGAATACGAACGGGCCGCTTATGCGCCGCCCCGCGAGCTGGCCGTTTATTTCGAGAAGCGCCGTATCGCCGACGCCCTTAAGCTCGAGCTGCTTTATGTCCTGCGCGTTTTCAAGGCGGGCGGTATAGCGTATTCGTCCGGCGAAGTCCGGCTTTATATCTTCCACGGTCGTAAGACCTGCGCTTTCCGCTGCGGTGACGTAAGTATTAAGGTCCTCACAGTCTGCAAGCGCGATTTCCCACTTTGCATTAAGCGTTTCCGGCTTCAAAGGCTTCGCGGGCGCGGTGAGGGGACGCGCGCTTTCAGACGTGTCAAATACGAGCACGGCGGATTCGCAGGGCATCAAGCGCAGTTTGACGCGCCCGTCCTCGCTGAACCCGTCCTCCTGACGGCCACCGAGCAGATCGAGAAGGGTATAGCCGCCGCTGACCGGCAGATGGATTTTGCTGTCTATCTCTTTTGTAACGGATTCGTTGAACAGCATGAACGTGTTTCTGCTACCGCTTTGTATCCTCAGCGCGCGCAGATACGGTTCGGGCGTGCCGCACTTGATTTGCCGCAGCCCCAGCCCGTCCAGATATTCGGGCAGACGCTTAAGCTCCACGCACGCGGCCTTGAGCCCCTTAGTTACGGAATTTACCTGTACGACGCGTATGCCAGCGTCGCCCAGCGCGTTCAGCCGGTCTGTTATGCGCGCGGGCAGCCACTCCGCCTGCGGAACGACCAGCGCGCGGAAGCGGGCGTTTCCGTCGTACCAGACTCCGTTCCGCACGTTCGGGTTTTCAAGATCGTCCGCGGGGACTAAATCGAAATCTATCTGCGCTTCCGTAAGCACCTGCTCTGCGTACTCGTCCAGCATAAAGGGTCTGCCGGACCACTCCATCTCCGCGTGGTACAAAACGGCGACGTCGGGCACCCTGTTTCCCTCAAGCAGCCTTATCATCCTGCCGGTATAGCGCATGAGCGCCTGAAAATCCTCGAACTGCGGGTTCTGTCCGCCTGCGTAAAAATGCGGCGGGCAATCCGGGTTCGGATATATCGGGGAAAACGCGTGCGGCACGAAGCGGTTGACGCCGAATACCATGAAGTGATCGACGAGCCATTTCATGTCGGGCACGCTGAGCCCCCAGCCGTACGCGCCGAATATCTCGCACATGGTGCGGTTTTGCATATGCTTACGCAGATGCGCGAGCGATACGCCGAGTCTGGGCAATGTGAAGCTGTAAAACAGCGGATCGACGAAGCCGGCGGCTATGGCGGCGCAATGGTCTGTGTGCACGAAACCAGGCAGTATCTGCGTGAGCACGACGTCCAGCCCCGCCATGTCCTGTCCCTGCAGGCTCCTGAAATAATGCCCGGGGGAATTGCCCAAACGGCAGTGGGAGTTGTTGTCTTCGATTATATGGCCGATGTATTCGACGTTTCTCTCCCGGCACCAGTCGCCGATGCGCTTCGTGAAGTTTTCGCCGTATATCGCGCTTACCGTGTCCATGTACACGTCGCGCACCTCGCTTGCGCCTTCTCCGCCGTACCACAAAAGCGGAAGCCTGCAAACGACGTCCGCGCCGTATTTTTCGGACAGCGTTTTTTCAAGCCCCGCACGCCAGGGCAGCGCAAGTCCCGGCATGCCCACGGTTTTGTGGTGGTGAGCGGCGCTGGTCGCGCGGTTTTTCAAAAACGTGTTGCCGAAGCTGGGCTCGTCGGAAAAAAAGCCGGCGAGCTCCCTGCCGAAGTATTTGGAAAGATGCGCGTAATGCTGTTCGTATACGGCGTCCACCAGCAGCTGCACGGAGTCGGGATCGAGCATGTTTATGTAGGCGCTGCGCGACGAGGAGCCCTCGTGCGTCTGCCAGAGCTGGAATATGCGCCATACGCCTTCCGGAGCGGTGAAGGAGATGTAATCCGAGCCCGCCTTTATTTCGAGACGGCGATATTCCGCCTCCAGTTCCTCGCCTTTGCCGCTGCGCCTGACCGCGACCGCCGCCAGCAGCTTGTCCTCCGGTCTGTAGGGGTGCAAATGCTGCTCTACGCGGCGCGGCCCGATCACGTCCGTATGGAATTCCGCCAGATGCAGCCGCCGCTTGTCCGGATTTCTGTCCACCGCGCCCGTCGCGTAGCCCGTAGGGTAATGGGTGTCGTCAAGTATCCATACGCGCATATTAAGCCGCTTCGCCTCTTCCAGAATCGCGGTGATCAGCGGCCACCACGTATCTCCGGCGTAGTCCTCGAACGTGCGCGATTCCACGCATACGGCGTTTATGCCGCAGGCTTTGATCGTCTCCATCATGCCGACCATTTCGCCGGTTTCGGCGCTCGACATCACCCACATAAAGGGGAAGATGGCGTCGCTGCCGTCGGTATCCGAAAGGATTTGCGCAAGCCTCTGATCCATATTGCCTCCGTTTGTGATATGTAAGTCTTATATCGTCAGGTACTGCTTTGTAAAAAGCCATATCGGGATTTTACCACTGAAGGGCTTAAAATGCAAATCTTTTCTGCTGCGCTCGCGAACGATGGCGCAAACGTTGCGTGCGCAACGCCATATTAACAAATAATATGTTGAAATAAGATAATTGCTCTATTATAATTGCGTCAGACAGCACAAAACTGTCCAAATTTATGAAAGGGAGTACATTTCGTTATGAAGCAAGTGCTTGCTATCGTTCTTTGTCTCATGCTGCTCGTCAGCGCAGCGGTGGCGGACGTCGTGTACAACGCTCCGGGCGAGTACCCGATAGCCAACGAGATCGTAACCATCAAAATCCTTGCGCCTCAGGACGGCGAATACAGCCGTTCCGAGAACCTGCAGACCTTAGAGCTTGAAGAAAAGCTCGGCATCAAGATCGAATGGGAAATCGCTCCCAGCGGCAGCATGCAGGACAAGCTCTCCACCGTGTTCCTCAGAGACCCCGCGGATCAGCCCGACATCATCCTGACCGGCGTCGGCGCCGCTGACAGGCTCAGCATGATAAAGGAAGCCGAGCTCGGCGCGCAGGGCTATATCCTGCCTCTGAACGAGCTGCTCGACACCGTTTCCGTAGGCTATGCCGCAGCGTTTGAAAAGCTGCCCGGCCTCAGGGATTATATCACCACTCCCGACGGCAACATCTACAGCCTGCCCAACGTTGACGGCTCGCTGCACGTACAGTACAACATGAAGTGCTGGATCAACACCACCTGGCTCGAAAACCTCGGCCTCGAGATGCCCACCACCACCGACGAATTCTACGACGTGCTCAAGGCGTTCAGAGACGAGGACGCCAACGGCAACGGCGACCCCAACGACGAGATACCGCTCTCCGCGGTCAAGTCCGGAGCGGGCACCCAGATCGACGGCTTCCTGATGGCGCCCTTCCAGCTTACTCCCGAAACCTCCAAGCTTTACGTGGACGACGGCGTGGTCACCTTCGCGCCTGCGACCGACGGTTACCGCGAAGGCCTCAAATATCTGAACTCGATTTATGAGGAAGGCCTGCTGAACCCCGAAAGCTTCACTCAGGACAAGAACAATCAGGTCAACGTCAACGAGGCGGGCGACGTGTGCGTGATCGGCTGCTTCCTCGCCCAGCGTCCCGGCTATGCCTGCGACCTTTCCACTTATCCGGGCAACAGCAAGAAGTGGGAGCAGTATCAGGTGCTGGCGCCCCTCACCAACTCTGAGACCGGCCAGTGCGTCGCGGCCTGGAGCCCCTACGTAATGTACCAGACGGGCATGACCTTCATCACCTCCGCCTGCAGGAATCCTGAAGCGGCGTTCCGTCTGATCGATTACCTTGCGACCGAGGAAGGCTCCATCCGCTCGGCATACGGCATCGAGGGCAGACAGTGGCGCTATGCGACCGAAGGCGAATATGGCCTTGACGGCGAGCCCTCCTACATTACCACCATACCCAACTCCGAAACCAACGTTTCCTGGACGCAGCTGGCGGGACTTATCCGCGACACCCGCTTCACTGTATGGCTCACCACCAACCCCGATCCCTACGCCGAAGGCGTGAAGCCCCTTGACGGACGTCAGGTGGTGCTGTATAAGGGCTCTCTGCTACACGAAGCGGTGCGTCAGGACCTTGACAGCGTAATGCCCAGCCTGTTCTTCGCCGAGGACGTATCCTCCAGGATTTCCAAGCTCAACACAGACGTTATGGACGTACAGCTGCAGCTGATGGTCAAGTTCATAAAGGGCGAGCTCGATATTAACGACGACGCGGCCTGGGCCGATTATCTCGGACAGCTCGAAGCCGCGGGTCTGAGCGAGTACCTCGAGCTTTATCAGGAAGCTTACGAGAACAGCGCGTTCTCGAAATAAACCCTCGTCGGTTATCAACGAACGGAGGGGCGGGGCTGCGTCCCCGCCTCTCTATATTTGCTTCGGAGGACGCTATGAATTATCCGGCCGTTGCGTCAAGACGCGCAAAGCTGTTTAAAAAGATAATCAGGCACTGGCAGCTGTATCTGTTGATCCTGCCGCCCGTGGTATATGTGATCGTGTTCAGGTACATTCCCATTATCGGCTCGCAGATCGCATTCCGGGACTATAAGCTGAATATGGGGCTTTTCGGCAGCAGATGGGTCGGCCTGAAGCATTTTGCCGACTTCCTGCTCGGCAACCAGTTCGGCACTTTGATGAAAAACACGCTGGCGCTCTCGTTTTACAACATCGCGGCGAGCTTTCTGCCGCCCATCATACTTGCGCTGGCGCTCAACTATGCATTCAACAGGCATTTCGGCAAGACCGTGCAGATGGTCACCTATATGCCTTATTTCATATCGACGGTGCTGGTGGTCAGCATAATCACGCGGCTTTTGTCGCTCACCGGTCCGGTCAACAACCTGATAGCCAAAATCGGCGGCGAGCGAGTGCTGTTTATCGGAAAACCGGAGTATTTCCGCACGATCTACGTGTTTTCCGGCATATGGCAGTCCACCGGCTACAACGCGGTGGTATACCTCGCGGCTCTGGCAGCCGTGAACCCGGAGCTGCACGAGGCGGCCGTCGTGGACGGCGCGAACATGTGGCAGAGAGTATACCACGTAGACATTCCCGGAATACTGCCCACGGCGATCATTCTGCTTATTCTGGCCTGCGGCAGGGTGCTGACTATAGGGTATGAAAAGGTCCTGCTGCTGCAGAACCTCGAAAACATGTCCAAGTCCGACATCATATCCACATACGTTTACCGCATGGGTCTTTCAGAAGGCATGCAGTACAGCTTTTCCACCGCGGTCGGGCTTTTCCAGTCCGTGGTATCGCTGCTGCTTTTGACCGTCGTCAACTGGTTTTCGCGCAGGGTGAGCGAAACCAGTCTGTGGTAGAGAGGTGAGCGTATGCAGCTGAATCATCTTAAAAAAAGCTGGCACGACAAGGCCTTTATCGTCGTAAATACGTTTCTGCTCGTATTTGCGCTGCTTATAGTGGCGCTCCCGATTCTGTACGTCATCGCCCAGTCGCTTTCAAAGCCTCAGGAGGTCATCGCGGGGCGCGTGCTGTTCTGGCCAAGAAAACTGACCTTCACCGCGTACAAAGAGATATTCCGCTCCAAAATGCTGCTTGTAGGCTACAAAAACTCGATCGTTTACACCTTCACGGGCACGCTTGCGAACGTTATAATGACGGTGATGTGCGCCTATCCGCTTTCCAGAAAGGACTTTGTGGGCAGAAAGCAGATCATGTGGCTGTTCGTGTTCACGATGATCTTCTCGGCACCGCTCATACCTTCGTTTATAAACGTGCGAAACCTGGGCATGCTCAACTCCATCTGGGCGATGATACTGCCGGGCGCGATTTCCGCCTACAACATGGTGATCGCGCGCACGTTCTTTATGAGCAATATCCCCGACGAAATGATCGAGGCGGCGGATCTTGACGGAGCGAGCGACTTTCAGATACTCTTAAAGCTCGTGCTCCCGCTGTCAAAGGCGATACTTGCGGTGCTGGTGCTGTTCTACGCCGTTGGACACTGGAATTCGTACTTCGACGCGTTCATCTATCTGAGCTCAGAGGATAAGCTGCCCCTACAGGTCATACTGCGCAATATCCTTGCAAACGCCAAGATGATAGAGGAAATGGCGGACGCGACGGTCGAGCAGAACGAGCGCCTGGCGCTGGTAGAGGTACTGAAGTACGCGGTCATCGTGTTCGGCAGTTTGCCGGTGCTGATACTGTATCCGTTCGTACAAAAATACTTCGTAAAAGGCATAATGATAGGCTCCGTCAAGGGGTAAATGAATCCGGCCGCATAAAGCGCATGCCCGCGAGGTGGTCTATGAAGCTTAACGATCTTAAACAGGAATTCCTGATGACGGAGGAGCGTCCGTTTGAAAGCTGTCACGCCGCGACGCTGCTGAAGCTTAATAACGGCGATATGCTGGCGGCTTATTTTGCGGGCACGTGGGAAAAAGCTCCCGATACGGCGATCTGGCTATCCCGCCGCACCTCGGGCGGCTGGCACACGCCCCGAAAAGCTGCGGACCTTCAGGACGTGCCTATGTGGAATCCCGTGCTCATGCGCATACGGGACGGGCATATCCGCCTGTTTTTCAAGGCCGGACACGAAATAAGCGCGTGGCAGACTTGGTTTATGGACAGCTTTGACGACGGAGCGAGCTTTACCTCTCCGCGCGAATTGGTGCCGGGAGACGAAAGCGGAGGCCGCGGCCCTGTCAAAAACAAACCAATCCGGCTCAGAAACGGCACTATCCTTGCGCCCGCCTCCACGGAAAGCGAAAGCGGCTGGAACGCCTTTGTGGATATTTCGGCGGACGACGGCGTATCCTGGGTCAAAAGCGAAACCGTTCCGCTCAGACGGGTCGCGTTCGACGCGGCGGGAACGGCGAGCGCGCAGCTTATCCACCGTCCGTATGAAAAGCATATGATTTTCGGAAAAGGCATGATACAGCCTGCGCTCTGGGAGGACGAACGGGGGGTGCATATGCTGTGCCGCACCACCTCCTCGCGTATTTTCAGGAGCGATTCCGCCGACGGAGGCAGAAGCTGGTGTCTCGCATACGATACAGGTCTTCCCAACAATAATTCGGGGCTGGATCTGGCGCGGCTTTCAGACGGCAGACTGGTTTTGGCATATAACCCGCGGGAGAATTATCCCGGGTATTATAAAGGCGCGAGGACGCCCCTCAGCATAGCCGTGTCTGAAGACGGAGGCGATACCTTCGTGCGCGCAGCGGATATCGAAGAGGGGGCAGGGAGTTTTGCTTACCCTTCCATAATCGCCGATAAGGACGATACGCTGCTGATGGTGTATACGTGGAACCGGGAACGCATCCGCTTCGCTTCCTTCAGGCTGGATAAGTGATAAGCCGCGCAGACGGAAGTGCTCCTGACTCTTAAAACAGGAGGCGCATATTCATGAATTACTGGACGCAGAGCAATAGCAATATTTTCGTGGCCGCGCACAGGGGATGGAGCGCGCGCTTTGCCGAGAATACTATGGAGGCCTTTCGCGCAGCAGCCGAGCTGGGCGTCGACCAGATAGAGACGGACGTGCGCCTCACGAAGGACGGGGAGCTGGTGCTCTTCCATGACGAGACACTGGAGCGCGTTACCGACGGCAGCGGCAGGGTGGCAGACCATACGCTTAAGGAGCTTAAAAAGCTCAGCGTCAAGGGCGCGGGCCGCATTCCGACGCTTTGCGAGTTTCTGGAGCTGTTCCGGGCTTATCCGCGTTTGACGCTGGATATGGAGCTTAAGGAGTATCCGACCGAGGGCAGGGAAGCGCTCGCATACGATACCTGCGACCGCGTGCTTCGGTTGATCTCGGAGGCAGGATTGGACGATCGCTGCGTCATAAATACCTTCAGCGGCAGGCTGCACGAGTATATCCGCAGTACGTACGGGCAGAAGTATAAGCAGCACGTATATTATCCGCAGAGGCATCTGGGAGACTGCGCGCTTGATCCGTATTCGTACGCGTACTGCACCTGCGTATTCGGCGTGCAGGAGGGGAGCGTCACTATAGAGGAAGTGCGCAGCCTCAACCGGAAGACCGGCGTGCGCATCTGGGCGGGAGCGTACGTAAAGGACGAGCCTACTGCAGATCTGGCGGTCAGAATGGGCGCGGAATTGATAACCTGCAACAATCCGGACGAGATCCTCGCCATACTGCGCGATAAAAAGCTGCACCGATAAGGCGCAGGTGAATATACAGGCGCTCTGTCCCAAACGGGCAGGGCGCCTGTGATATGTCTGCGTGAAAACAGCCCGTACACAGGTGAACGGGGGCTTCCGCGGCAGGATAACAGTGCGGCGGATATGTTCAGTCGTCGAATTCCACCAACATCACCGCGTCGCTGTGCCAGCCGCCGGTATGCGCCGTGTACACGCCCTCGTGCCAGTATACGGGCATGTTGTCCTGCGCGAAAACCGGCACCGTCGGCCGCCATATCTTCTGCTGATCCGGCGTGCGCAGACGGTGTATGACCTGCTCGAGCTCATAGCGTGTGCCGCCGTCACGGGACACGTAGCTTTCCAATAGCCTGTCCGCGCCGTCGAAGCGGGCGATGAAAACGCGGTCCGTATCTATGGTTTCGCCGCAGCCGGGCTTGCGGAGGCCCGCTGCGCCGACGCCGTAATAACAGGCCATACCGCCCACGTACGTCTGCGAGCCGTCCTGCTGCGTGACCGGAGCCAGAAATTCGCCGCCCTTGCAGATCGGGCGCGACAGGCAGAAGCCATCGCCTGTCCAGGACGAGACATAGTAGGTGATGGTTTCGGGGCGACCAGGCACGAACGAGGCCAGCCCGACGCGGTAAGGCGGCGTCTGAGAGACCTCGAGCAGTCGTACGGTGGTTCCCTCAGGAGAGGAGTATACTATATCCAGCCCGTCCAGAACCAATTCCGAAGGCGCGCCGCTGCCGAACAGATTCATATCGGCCTTCGCGCCGTTTAAACGCAGGAGATCGCCGTTTTGGTCGAACACGCCTGCCCGTATCGTGTGATCGCCTGACAAAAGCGGATGTCCGTAGAGCGCGAAAAACCACTGCTCCCGCGCGCAGCCTGTTTCGTCCGGAACGAGCTGCTTGCGCACGCTCAAATAGAACAGTCCGCCCGCGTCGGATTTAAGAAAGGTATTGGGCTCGCTCCAGGTCTCGCCTTCGTCGGCGGAAACGCGAAATTCCCATGTAACGCCGCGCACCCGCGTAAACAGCCAGATTTCGTGCCGCTCAGTATTTTCAAACACCTGAGCGTAAGTGACCCTGTCGGCGTAGGACAGCGTTTTTTCCGGTCCGAAGCTGAAAAGGTCGAAGGCGCGTTCGGTGATGCGGTATTTAAGCGTATCGGTCGTGCCGTGCGCAGTATAGACCACCATGATGCGTCCGTTTTCCAAAATGCAGATGGAGGGGGAATTGTGCTCGTCCGCGTAGGAGCCGTTCAGACGGCACAGGCACACGTCACTGCTCAGCGCGCGGCTGCATTTGGCGTCCGTTTCCTTTACGTGAATTTCGCCGATGTCGTTGAAATAGGCGATGTAGGTCTTTCCGTTGACGCCTACGACGGCTTTTTCGTTTATCCACCAATCCGTGTTTGCGCGTTTGATGCGGCGTTCCACCGCGCGCCGGCTGACGATCATTTGCTGACGTTTCCTTTCTCTAAGTCTGTTCGTCCCTGCGCGCCTGACGCTGAACGTGAACCGACAGGCGTTCCAAAGCATAACGGTCGCATGAGCCGAAGCAAATAAAGCTTTCTCAAAAGAATTATACATCCCGCTGAAAGACAAATCAAGAGAAGCAGCCATATTTCCCCGCAGGGCAGCGCTTCTGCGCGAACGCCGGAGTGCTTATCTGTCTTGCGCGCGATTTTTATGCCGGAAAAGACTTGTTTAGCAGAAGAAATAATGGTAATATAAAGGGGATGTAAGCCTGATAGGCAGCTTGCCTGGATGAATGCGCAAACGGCTGCGCGGCACGCGCAGGGAAAGGGCGGAAGCATTATGAAACCATACGCCATAAGGATCGAATACGGAAAAACCGACCCCGCCGCCGTTCAGATAGTGGAAACGCCTGCGCCGGCGTTTGCGTGGGCGGTCGCGCCCGACGCTGACGAGACGCTGGTCTGCGCGCGCGTGACCGTTGCGCACGGAACAGAAATCCTGTGGGAAACGCGCCTGTACGGCGACGTGCCGCAGGAGGCGCGCTATGGCGGCAAAGCATTGGAGGCGGGCGAAATCTATAAAGTCGCCGTAGAGCTTAGCGATTCGAACGGACGTACTTGCTCAGACAGCCGTCTGTTCTGCGCGGGCAGTCTCGCGCCGTGGCCGGGCGAATGGCTCGGCGACCCGAACGACAAGGGCGGTGCCGTACTCTCTTTCTTCAAGGACTTCGAGCTGACAAGCAGCTGCGTTTCGGCGTGTTTGTTCGTGTGCGGACTTGGTTACCAGAAAACGTATATAAACGGCACAGAGGTATTCGGATATCCGATGAATCCCGCGTTCAGCGAGTACGAACAGCGCGCGTATTACAACGTGCTGCCGGACGTCGGCGGCTTCCTCGTGAACGGCGTGAACAGACTCGGCGTAAGGGTCGCGGCGGGCTGGAGAAACCCGAATATCGTGTGCTACAGAAATATGAAGCGCGCTCCGGAGTATGCGGGCAGAACCGTAATGAGCGCGGCGCTCAGGCTGGTTTTTGCGGACGGCAGCGTAAAATGGCTGTGCAGCGACGGCAGCTGGTCGCTTTTCTATGACGCGGTGACGTATTCGGATATTTTCATGGGAGAAACGACGGACGCGCGCAGGTATATCGCAGACTGGTCTAAGCCGGATACCCGCATCGCGGACGCGATACGTCCCGAAACAGTGCCGTGTCCTACTAAAAAGCTTTCCCCGCAGACGCTCGAATACATAAAGCCGCAGGAGGTCTACGCGCCCCGCAGCGTGTTCAGAGTGTCACAGGACGCGTGGGCGGCGGATTTCGGCCAGAATATCGCGGGCGTATGCCGCCTGAGGATACCGAAAAGCATTGCTCCGGGCACGAAGATCACGATCAGGCAGATCGAATTTCTTGACGAGGACGGACGGCTGTATCTGCCGCAGCTCAGACACGCCGCAGCGCTCGACACCTATATCGCCGCCGGAAACGGCCGCGATCCGGAATACTGGCAACCCGAATTCACGTACCACGGCTTCCGCTACGCCGAGGTGAGCGGCTATCCCGAGGCGCTGCTCAGGCAGGACATTTCCGCGGTGAGCATGTATACGGATATTGAAAAGGCGACGAGCTTTACCTCGGGCGAGCCGATCGCAAACAGCTTCGAGCATATGGCGCGCCAGACGGAAAAGGCGAACATCCATTCCATCCTCACGGACTGTCCGCAAAGGGACGAAAGAATGGGCTGGATGAACGACGCGACCGTGCGCTTTGAGGCGACGCCGTATCTGTTCGACGTCGGAAGGCTGTTTCCGAAGGTCGTGCGCGATATAACGGACGTGCAGGGCGACGACGGCAGCATCACCTGCACGGCGCCGTTCGCCTTCGGAGGGAGACCCGCCGATCCCGTATGCTCGTCGTTTTTGGTAGCGGGCTGGCAGGCGTGGCTGCATACCGGCAATAAGGAGCTGCTGCGCGAGGCGTATCCGGCGTTCAGGGCGTGGAACGAGCTGCTTGAAAGCCGCAGCGACGACGGCATAGTGAATTACAGCTATTACGGGGACTGGGCAGGCCCGGCGTATGCCTGTGAAAGCGAGGAGGGCGCGCGCTCCCGCGTCACGCCCGGCATACTTATGTCCACCGGGTATCACTATTACAACGCTGTGCTGCTCGGCAGGATGGCCGAGGTGCTCGGCGATGACGGGGAGCGCAGGCGTCAGGCCGCCGACGCGGAGCGCATCCGCAAGGCGTTTCTCGCCAAATGGTACGACCCGCAGAGCGGTACCGTGGGCACATCTTCGCAGGCGTGTCAGGCGTTCGCGCTCTGTCTGGATATACTGCCGGAAAGCGGCAGGCAGAAGGCTGCCGACGTGCTGCACGAGGATATCGTCAGCAGTAATTATAAATTCACTACAGGCAACCTGTGCACCCGTTACCTGCTGGAGCAGCTTGCGCGCTACGGTTACGTGGAGGACGCGTGGAGAATAATCTGCAGGCAGGATTATCCGTCCTTCGGATATATGCTGCAGAACGAGGCCACGACGGTATGGGAGCGCTTCGAGCTTAAGAAAAACTGCGGCATGAATTCGCATAACCATCCCATGCACGCGTCCTCGTACCGATGGCTGTACGCGGTCTTGTGCGGGCTTGCGCCCACAGACGGCGGCTGGAGACGGTTTTCGGTCAGACCGGTGCTGCCCCAAAAGCTTTTGAGCGCCTCGGCAAATGTCGAAACGCCGCTGGGCGACGTGACGCTGCGCTGGGTAAAGCGTTACGGAGAAATACACGTATACCTGACCGTGCCCTTCGGCGCGGCGGCGGACGTCTTCCTGCCCTGGGGCGAAACGCATACCGAAACCTGCGGCTTCCATCACTACAGTCATCCGATCGGGTAACAGGAGACGTGCATATAAGCCGCCAGGACACCCGAAAGCCGAGTCTGCTTCCCAAACCGATTTGCCCGGAGAGCGCCTCACAAGCGCGCAGAAATAAAAAGGCGGGAAGCTATCAGTATGACTAAAAAACGCGCGGGGCTGCCTTAATAATACTACAAAGCTGCCCCGTTTTGTTTATTTATGGCTTTCCTCGGTTTACCGCTGTTCTGCCAACTTCAGGTACTTATATACGGTCGGCCTCGAAAGATCACACAGCCTTGCAAATTTGCTGACACTGTCTTACAGTAATAATTATGCTATAGGATGGCCTATTTATAAATAATATAACCTAACTTTGAATGTTAAGATTTGCGTTGTTATATTGACGATTGAAGCCCGCGTTTTATAATGATATAGGATAATATTATGGCAAGCAATCAGAACACAAAGGCAATAGACGCTTGGCAAGCTGAAAACGTGGAAAGGATTTTGATAAAGCTACGCAAGAGTGAACACGTCAGCGAACGCATACAGTTAACAATAGCACAAGGCAAAGCTAAAAGCCGTCGAGCGTATATCCTGGACGCAATAAAAAAGCGCTGGTAGCTGATGGTATTCCAACGTTGGAAGACGATAACGAATAACGTGCACGGGGCGGACTATGCTTCTGGCGCAAACACACCCAAACGCAAAAAAGCGTGCAGAACCCACCAAATGAAACCATCTTTCCCTATCGGAGACGAATCAAGCATATGAGGTGCGACATGAAAAAGACTATTTTAATTTCGTCATTCGTTTTGATGTTTGTTTTGTTCATTGGCTTGGGGCTGACAGCCTATGGCCAAGAAAATACATTAACGCTCCCAGCGGACATCACAGAAATTAAGGATTATGCATTTGCAGGATGTAGCGGTTTTACTGGTTCACTGTCTATACCCAATAGTGTCACTCGTATCGGAGCTCATGCATTTGATGGTTGCACTGGTTTGACTGGTACGGTTATTCTGCCTGAAACAGTGGAAACAATAGGCGAAGGTGCATTTGATAATACAGGTCTCTATGTTTTAACATGGAACGAATATTTGGAACTATACGAGTATGAACTTAATAATGATGGGATTACAATAACGAGTTTTTACACAAATGGCCATACATTCCACGATTTCACAATTCCGCAAAGCATAAATGGCATGGCTGTTACTGAAATAGGTGAGTATGCCTTATCAAATGAAAACAGTTTAACTGGGAATCTGTACATTCCAAATACCGTTCGCAAAATAGGGTGTGGTGCTTTTTATGAATGTGGATTCTCGAGTATTTCACCCCTGCCCAACACATTACAGTATATGGGAGAAGTAGCATTTTCAGGATGTGTCGGCTTATCTGGGGAGGTCAATATACCAGAAACCGTTACTTATTGGGGACATGATGTTTTTGGGAGAACGGATATTCAGGAAAAATGGAATCATTGGGCGATATCTTGGCGTATCGTTGATAATAAGGCTGTTATCACATCATTCCACGGTCGCGTAAAAGGGACTGTTCGTTTACCTGACACACTGGACGGTTATGATGTTGTACAAATTGGAGATGGAAACCAAAGGGTCTTACAAGACTTTAATCCCCAAAATTGGGCATCAATAGAAGGAACGTTGATTATGCCATCAACTCTTAAAGTGGTTGGCGAGGACGCTTTTGCATATGCTGACGGAGAGTTTATGGATGGCACTTATGGCTTGCTATCTGGAACTGTTGTTTTGCCAGATGGATTGATGACCTTAAAAGAGACTGCGTTTTATCAGTGCAGAATTAACCACATAAATTTTCCGGAAGGGATAGAGATCATTTCAAAAGCTGCATTTAGGAGGTGCTACTATCTCGAGGGGGATTTGGTTTTTCCTGAAGGATTGATGATTATAGGAACCGAAGCATTTAATGAATGCTTTAGCTTGAACGGGACACTGACGTTACCCGAAAGCCTGATAGAAATTGGTAGTTATGCTTTTTATCGAACCTCTCTACAAGGACAAATCATCCTTCCACCCAACTTGGAAAGGATTGGGCGTAATGCTTTTGCGCTGACGCAGTTTACAGCACTAAGTGATTTGCCCGAAAAATTGGAAACCATAGGTGATTATGCCTTTGCCTATACATCAGTAATTCCCGATGGACAAGCTGTTATTATTCCATCATCAGTAACCTATGTTGGCAAAGATGCGTTTACTGGATTATTTAGTGAAGCTATAATTGTTTACGCTGATGGCAGAACTCCAGAAATCGATTGGCTATTTGAGAAAGAAACGTTCTATAACTATAACAGCCAAAGTATTGAAACCGGCTATTTTATCATGGGATGCAACGGTGTTGAAACAGATAATGTCAAATTGCCAACAACTTATCAAGGAGAACCTGTTGTCGGTGTTGGCTTCTATGCATTGTATGACTGTACGAATCTGAAAGGAACTCTTATTATACCTGAAGGCTATTATATGCTGAATAGCGGCGCGTTTTCTGGTTGTATAAACCTTACAGGTTTGCCGGTCATACCATCCACGATGCAAAGACTGTTCGCCGATTCCTTTGGTGGATGCACAGGTCTGACCGGGACACTGATCCTGCCCGAAGACATTAGATTTGAAGGCAATCCATTCACAGGTTCAAATCTGACTGTTTATCGCGGTGAAGAGTTGGTTTACGAACCATACTGAGGATTTTTATGATTTCCGCATAATGCTTTTCCTACGGTAGTCAAGCCGCCATTTGTTTTGAAAGAAAACGGCGTTGGAAGGGAGCTTGTTCGATTTCCAAGTTGAAGAAGGGCATCTAATCATTTAAGCGATATGCGAATTATGACTTTCTATCAGACGTAGATACGATTTCTTTGAATATGCGGCAGTAAATCTGTCTGCTTTATAGCATATTCCTAAAAACGTAGGATTTGGTTTTTCCAGTAACGTTGCTTCCGTTGCTTCTTTTGTTGCGAGCAAATGGCTCTAATGGACAGAATGCACACATAACACTTTTTAATTCGGATCATAGTTTTGCCGTTTTGACAAAATCTCCTCATATGCCCCTTATTTTTGTTATGTTTGCGTAATATCGCGCATAGGGCAGTTGACAACTGTCATCCGGTGCGGTATAGTGTATACAGATGACGCGCGTCATCTGTATAGGAGGTACAGCATGAAAAATCTCGCCGAGAAGATCTCCGCATCGGAGCTCGAGGTAATGCAGGTTTTGTGGGAGGCGGGGGACGCCCTGCCGCTTGCGGAGATACGCAAAAGCCTGCAGGCTCGCTTCGACTGGAGCGACCCCACCGTCAAAACGCTTATACGGCGGCTTTGCGAAAAGGGAGTGCTTTCGCAGGAAAAGCGGGACGTGTTTTATTACGAGCCCTGTCTCAGCCGGGACGAATACAACGCCTGGGCGGCGGGCGACATGGTCAACCGCCTGTTCAAGGGCAGCGCGCAGGAGCTCGTGGCGGCGCTGGTCAAGGGCAGGGGCCTGAGCCGCGCGGACATAGACGAGCTCAGGGCTATGTTCAAAATGGAGGACGAATGATATGGAGAATTTTCTGCTGATCCTGCTTTCGCTCTCCGTGTGCGGCAGCGCGCTGGGACTGCTCGTACTGCTTTTGTCGAAGGTCGGCAAAAAGCGCGTGTCCAGCGCCTTTATATACCTGTGCTGGGCGCTGGTCATACTGCGCTTCGTGCTGCCGGTGAGCGGGCTGGTTGGTATAAGCTTCACAAAGACCGCGCCCGAAAGCATACTCTACACTGTGCGCGGCGACGGGAACGGGGGACTGTACGTGTCCCCGCTCGTGCGCACAGAAGGCATGCTCACCCGTGAAGACGCCCGCAAAAATACCGCCGCATCTGAGATAATCAGCGAAGCGAACGTGCCCGCGGCGGAAACAGGCCGCGCGGCGGACGCTGCTGGAAATGCGTCTTCCGTTCCGCTGTACCGAAATCCCGCGCTCTGGTTTTATATGTGGCTGAGCGGCGCGCTCGTCAGCTTTATCGGAACGCTGATCAGCTTCGGGCATTTCAGACATCTGCTGTTCAGAACGCTTAAGCCTGCCCGGCCGCTGGACAGCTCCGTGCTGGCGGCGCTCAATGCCTCGCCGTATCCCGCGCTGTACCGCAGCGACAGGATCAGCACCACGCTGCTGCTGGGGCTGATAAGGCCGGTGATCGTACTGCCGGACCGCGAGTATACCTCCGAAGACCTCGACCGCATACTGCGCCACGAGCTTACGCACTACCGCCGGGGCGATCTGGCGCTCAAATGGCTGCAGACCCTGGCTTACTCCATCCACTGGTTCAATCCTCTGGTTTACCTGTTCCGCACGCAGACTACCCTGTACTGCGAGCTGAGCTGCGATCAGAATCTGCTCAGGCGCATGGACAGGAACGATAAACGGTCCTATGGCGAGCTGCTATTGAATCTCGCCGCGGACAGAGCGCTTCCGCGCCGCGTGATCGCGGTGAGCTTTACCACACAGAAGCGCGATTTAAAAGAAAGGCTGGTACAAATAATGACCTTTAAAAAACTTGGAAAACAGGCGCTGGCGCTGAGCCTCGCCGTGCTTATGATGATCGCGGGCTGCGCGTTCGTGCTGGGCCCCGCAAGGGCCAGCTCGGGCGCAGACACGGGCAATACCGACACCGCCCAGACCGAATACGAAACCGTGCGCGTAAGCAGCGCAGACGAATTCATAAAAGCCATAGGCAGCAACCGCACTATACTGCTCGCCCCCGGCACATACGACCTGTCCGCAGCCGCGGCTTACGGCCGCACGCAGGGCGAGGAGTACTACTGGGAACAAATCGACGACGGCTATACACTGGTTCTGGACGTGGTCAGAAACCTGACCATCGCGGGCGAAGGCGGAGCGGAGCAGGTGAGCATAATCACTGAGCCCCGCAGCGCGGACGTTTTAAAGCTCTTAGGCGCGAACAACGTGACGATCAAGGGCGTCACCTGCGGCCATACGCAGCTGCCGGACGCCTGTCAGGGCGCTGTAATAAATCTGTACGGCTGCTGCGGCGTGAGCATTCAGGACAGCGTGCTGTACGGCTGCGGCACGATAGGCGTTCTGGCCAACGAGTGCTGGAAGCTGCGCTGCGAGAACACCGTGATCAAGGAATGCTCTACCGGCGCGCTGGATATCGCAAACAGCTACGACGTCGTTTTCGACAAATGTGAATTCCACGACTGCGAGGCCCACGACGGCTATGCGGGACCGTATCTCGTCGAGAGCTACAACAATACGTTATTTGGCATATACAACACGCTGATTTACAATAACCACGTGGATTGCTTCGTCGAATCCTCGAACACGCACGTTCTTGAGCTTGCGGGCTGCCGCGTTTACGACAACCGCTTCGAAACCGGCTTCGCGGTCAGCGGCGACAATGTCTCGGTGGAGTACTGCGAGTTCAGAAACAACGGCCTTAAAGCGCGTGCATGGTTCGACCGCGATTGCGAAAACGTGTTCGATCTGGACGGCGAGCCGCTGGACGCGGCAGCGCTCGAAAGCATGCAGTGGGCGGAATTCACCGAAACCGAGTGGGCGCTGCCGGAAACCGAAAAGCCTGAAGGAAAGCTGCTTGACGACGGCACGACCGAGTATCACGTGAATACGTCGGACGAGCTGCTCGCCTGCCTCGGAAGCGACAGGGTGATATACCTCGAGGGCGACGATTACGAGCTTTCTTCCGCCTATGCTTACGGCGGAGACGGCAGCTCGAGCTATTACTGGATGCAGTGCTTTGACGGCTACGAGCTGGTGCTTATCGGCATCGACAACATGAAGATAGTCGCATCAAACGGCAAGGCCAACGTGGAAATCGTGCCTCGCTCCGCGAACGTAATGGCTTTCAAGTATTGCAGCGGCGTGACGCTTGACGGGCTCGTGCTGGGTCACGTGGGAGGCCTCGGCAACTGCATGGGCGACGTGATCTCCTTTATGGGCTGCGACAGGTGCACGCTGAATAACTGCGGGCTGTACGGCTGCGGCGTGAACGGCGTAAACGCCTTCGGCAGCGTGGATATCCATGTGAACGACAGCGAGATATACGAATGCAGCGGATACGCCGCCGTCATAAGCGACTGCGAGGGCACCGAGTTCAACAACGTGACCATCCGGGACTGCGGCTTCAACAGCATCGAGACCCAGCGCTGCCGGGTGCGCTTCAGCGGCAGCACGTACTACAGCCCGGATTACGTGCCGAAGACCGATTATGACTATTACGGATACGGCGAGGACGAGTATTACGGCGAACCCGCGCCCGAGGAGGCGATGACTCCCTTCTTTTCATGGCTCATGGGTCAGCAAGTGCCGGTCACGGATAGCGAAGATACGGCTGAGAACGATTAAAACAGTTATCGGTAAAACAACAAAAGGGGCTGCTTGCGGAAGTACTGAACCCGCGGGCTTAAGCGAAGCGCACAAGCCCAAGGGGTTGTTTGGAGGGGCTTGCCCCTCCAATTTCATTCCGCAGCGGCGGCAAGGCGCTTTGTCTCAAATTCTATTTGAGCCAAAGCGTCCCGCATAGCGGGATCAACTTGCCAGCAGGCAAGTTGACCTCGTACGCCGCGAGGAGCGATTTTTGCGAAGTCGAGCGAAGCGCAGCGAAGACGACCGGAGCAAATAATCGCTTCCTTACAATTTGAGGTCGATTTGCCATTGGCAAATCAATCCCGCCTTCGGCGGGACGCATCGGCTCAAATCTGCGATTTGAGGCGGTGCGCCTTGCGCCCGGAAATCTCCGCAGAGATTTCAGCAAAAACTGCAAAACCAGTTACGTAATCTGCTGAACGCCTGACGTTTTAACCAAGAACCTTATTCAGCTGCAGAAAACCAACCCGATCGAAATGAAGCAACGCTTCATTTCGATCGAAGCTTTGCTTTATAGGTATCTGCCGTACGTGCGCGCGGTTTCGACCATGGCGAATATGTTTGCGTCGGGAGTGTCCCTGCCGCACTGGTCGCCGGTGGAAAGTATGAAACGCCCGCCCGCGGCCGCGTCGTCGATCGCCTGACGGCTGGCGCGCGCGACGTCCTCCGGGCTGCCCCGAAGCATCACGTTCGTCGTGTGCAGATTGCCCTTCAGCACCAGCTTGTCGCCGTAGAGCTGCTTTATCTGCTTCAGATCGCAGTTGCCCATAGGCGGGATCTCGAGCGGATCGATGACCGTAAGGCACGTTTCGTCATGACAGATTTTGACGAGCTCCTTTTCAGGGCCGCAGGAATGCACGTGGGAGGGGATGCCGTGCTCATGGCACAGTTCGGCTATCCGCTTCATCACGGGCAGCCCCAGACGGCGGAACATCTCCACGGTCTGAAACACGAGCGTGCCGGAGCCGCCGGTGCAGATGAAATCCGGCCGCGTTTTCATCTGCATAAGGCGCGTAAAGCGTTTTTCCATGCGCTTAAGGTATTCGCGGCTCGCTTCTTCGAAGGCGTCGGGATCGTCGTAGTACGCGTAGACCTGCTCCTCGTTTGTGACGAACGTGGTGCGTCCGCACCATACGCCAAGCACGCCGTGCTCGCCGAGCTCGTCTTTCGCGATGCGCAGAAGCTCTTCTCCCTCGATGCCGGCGTAGGGCCCGGTTTTCTCGACGGTCTCGTAGTGGTTCGGTATGAAATCCGCTCCCGCCTTGACGGGGTCTACGTCACGTACGGGCGGATTCGAGCGGAAATACACGTTCGCCTTTTCGTCCCAGAACAGCTTGCCGTTTGCCTTTCTGTATCTGCGGCTTACGATTCTGTCCTCGTCCCGCAGGACTATCGCTTCCTTCACGTCGCGGTCTATTTCGCCCAGCTCCTCGAACAGCACGGGCACGAAGCCGTCCATGAACGCGTCGTAACCGAAGTATTTTACGCAGTCGATATACGCCTTCCACTGCGGGATTTTCTGGTACAGATAAATATCCCAGAAGGGAAGACCTGTCATACGCGCGGGGATCATATTTGAGGTATCGGGGCTGGCCGGCACGCAGTCCGGCATCTCTCCGCGCATAACCGTCAAAAGCCGTTCTCTCGAAGTCATTTTCCCACCTGCCTGTGCTGTCCGGCCGTTTTGAGTGTGCGACCGGAAACGTGTCGCTGTGCGCTCTGGAATTGTATAAGCCAATGTGCCTGCTTGCAGTATACCAAAAACCGAAGCAGCTTTCAAGCACGGACGGCAGGTTTCGAAGCGGTGCGCCGGATACATTTGCCGGATTAGCGGCAACTGCGTTCGTTTGCCGGAACAGACGCAGTCTTGGCACTGCGTTTGCCTTGGCAAAGAAAAATTCAAAAAAGTTCAAAATCCTTTGCCCGCAAGCTGCCACCTTCTGTATTCCGGCGTATAAAGAGGTGTCAGGCCAAACGACCTGCACGATAAAAAACAACAGTTATTAAAAGGAGCATATAGTATTATGAAAAAGCAAATTCTGGCGGTTCTTCTCATTATGACGGTAGTATTCGGCAGCATCGGATTTGTTCAGGCGGAAGTGATCTCCGCTTACGGTCAGGGTCAGATAGGTCTTCAGGCTGTGGTTCTGTGCGAGGAACTCACGCTGCGTGAAAGCGCAAGCTCTTCCTCCAAGGCGCTCAAAACCCTGAAATACGGAACCCACATTATAGTGACGAAGCAGACTACCGGATGGGCATACTGCGTGCTCGGCGATTCCGAAAACTCGCCGGCCGGCTGGGTAAACACGGACTACATCACGATCGATCCCGCATGGTACCGCACGGACGCGAAGACCTCCGTATACGCCTGGAACAGCACCGCGGCGCCCAAGGTAGGCCTGCTTGACAAAAACGTCATCCTGCCGATACTGAAGATCGAAGGCGACTGGATAGTCGTAAGCCTGCGCGGCGCAGCCGGATGGATACACAAGTAACCCAAACGGGCAGAAGAAACAAAGCAGAATCATAAAGTACAAATCGACGAGGGGCTGGCGGACAGCCCCTCGCGCTTTAGCGTAAAGAGATGGAACGGTTTGCTGCTTATCCTGTCTTTATAAAATCGTAGCCTTCTTCGCAGGCGCGCGCTTCTTTACGCGTTTCCGGCGTCCGCAGCGGATGATCGAGCCGACCCGCTGCGGCCTGCGCCTCAGTACACCATCCACCCGTTCAGGTAGGCGTAGAAATACGCACATGACGCGGCGGCGAGCAGCAAGCTTAATGAGACGTCGACGGATTTGCGCCTCGTCATGCGGGTGAGAGCCAGCAGCACGGGAAAGCAGGTCAGCAGGTATCTGGGGGCGGAGAGCAGCCAGCTTACGCCCATAGCTACCGCGAAATACGCTATAAAATACGCGCCGAAGGCGGGCCGCACGCGCTTTATGCCGGCGGCCATAACCGCAAGCGCGCCTAATTGCGCGGCGATATTGGCGATCCACAGCCCGAACGCCTCGTGCACGCTGCCGCTTTGCAGGTAGCTTGCGGCGTACTGGGTCTGATATCTTACGGTGTCGAAAAACCAGCCCACGTGCTGATGCCAGTGCTCGCTTTCGTATTCGAGAAATTTGAACCAGCTGCCCGAGACGTATTTGTTTACGCACAGATACGCGAAAAAGCCCAGCGGTATCACGAGCAGCTCGCACGCGCAGACGAGCGCGCGCCGCGCTTTGCGATCGCTGTTTATTATATCCGAAATCATCTGAAACATAACCGGCACGATAAGTATTATGCCGACCGTCCGCGTAAACGCGGCAAGACAGCCGCACACGCACGCGGGCAGGTACTTCCTGTCCTGCAGAAAGCACGCAAGCAGCAGGCTTTCCAGCACGAACACGCTCTCTGTCAGCGCGGTGAAATAGAAAAACGCACCCGGCAGCAGACAGAAATACCTGAGCGCGCGGAAGCCCGCCTTCTGCCCGTATTCGCGCGCGGCGAGACGGAAAACGCACGTGCCGGCCGTGCAGGAGCATAGAACGGAAACGACGACCGCCGCCAGCGTGTAATCGCGCGTGATATAGCTTACGCATTTTATAAGCAGCGGATAAAACGGCAGAAACACGAGCCTAACTATGCGGTCGGTGCTGCCCTCGTTTACGTAGAAGTTTTCGGCGATGTCGAGATAGTGCTTGGAGTCTGACGCGTCGGCGAGCTTGCAAAGGCTTTCCAGGAATGTGCCGTCAAAGCCGTTTATGTTCAGCTGATAAATATAATTCGCCGCGCACAGGCACGCGTGAAACGCGAGCACGCACAAAAACGCGGCGGCACAGCAGCGTGCGGGGCATGCCCGTTTTGCGCGCTCCTTTTGCGGACGCGTGCTCCACGCGCGCGTCCATACGGGTATAAAGCGCGCGCCCGCCAGCGCGAACAGACATACGTCCGCGCTCACTGTGAGCGCGGTCGTGAAGTCGTACAGGTATTTGTAAAGGCACAAAAACGCAAGCAGCGCCAGACAGACACAGACGAGTATCCGGTTCAGCAGGTCTCTGCGCGCTGTAGGTGTCATTCGTTAAACGCGTCGTATATGCCGCGCACGGCCTTGTCGAAGTCGGGCGTGTCCACGCCGACGATTATGTTCAATTCGCTGGAGCCCTGGTCTATCATGCGCACGTTCACGCCCGCTTTGTGCAAGCCGTCAAACAGCCGCGCGGCGGTGCCGGGGTTTCTGACCATGCCGATGCCGACGGTGGCGATAAGGGCGATGCCGCCGCTTATCTCGATGTGGTCGGGCTGGCAGACTTCTTTTATGCGGCGCACGATCTCGCTCTGCCTGTCCTTGATCTCGCTTTCCGCGACTACCACGGAAACGGTGTCTATTCCGGTAGGCATGTGCTCTATTGAGATGTCGAAATCCTCCAGCACCTGCAGCACCTTGCGGCAGAAGCCTATTTCGCTGTTCAGCATAGCCTTCTCGATAGAGATGAGCGCGAAATTCTTATGTCCCGCGATGCCGGTGATCACGCCGCTTATATCGCTGCGCGTACGGTCGAGTATCATAGTGCCGGGATGCGCGGGATCGTTGGTGTTTCTGATGTTGGTGGGTATGCCCGCCTTATGCACGGGGAATATGCTCTCCTCGTGCAGTACGGTCGCGCCCATGTAGGAAAGCTCTCTGAGCTCCGCGTACGTGAGCTCGCGTATCTCGCGGGGATTTCGACTATTCGGGGATCCGCCATCAGAAAGCCGCTCACGTCCGTCCAGTTCTCGTACATATCCGCGCCTGCCGCGCGCGCGACCACCGCGCCGGTTATGTCCGAGCCGCCGCGCGAGAACGTGCGCACCTCGCCGTTGGGTACGGAGCCGTAGAAGCCGGGAATGACCGCGTATTCGTGGTTTTTAAGCTCCTTCGACAAAAGCTCGTTCGTCCAGTCCTCGGCGAACACGCCCTGCCTGTCGAACTTTATGTATGCGCGCGGGTCTATGAAATCCCAGCCCATATACGCGGACAGCAATACGCCGTTTAAGTATTCGCCGCGGCTGGCGGCAAAGTCCGGCGTGGCGACGCGGCGGATGTCCGCGCAGGTCTGGTCGAGCAGACCGTCTATGTCGATATCCAGCGCGAGCTCGAAGGCGATCTCGCGGTATCTCTGCTCTATCAGCGAAAACACGCCCTGCATGTCCTCGCCCTTTTCGACCTGCCTGTAGCACTGATACAGAAGGTCTGTCACCTTGACGTCGTTTGAAAAGCGCTTGCCCGGCGCACTGGGAACCGCGAAGCGGCGCGAGGGGTCGGAAAGCAGTATATCCTTTACTTTTTTGAACTGCGCGGCGTCCGCAAGTGACGAGCCTCCGAATTTTGCAACCTTTATGCCCATTTAATCCTCCGAAAGACACAGAATTACATTTTGACGATAATATGCGCATAATAGCACACCAGAGTTAAGTTTGGTAGATTAAAATGATTATTCGCGTTCATTTTATACTTCGGGCGCGTAATGTTCGGGTTTTTACGTGCGGCGATAGCGCACGTACGCGTCAATGTTCGGAATTTAACCGCATCTTTCCCGTATTAACATTTATTGTATTAAAGAAATGGGCTATAATACAGCCATTCCCGAGGGAAAATATTAGGAGGATTGCTACATGAAGAAGATTATTGCTCTGGCACTTGCGCTCATGCTCGCGCTGGCCTGCATCGGCTTCACGACTGCGGAAGACAAAAAGGCTGTAAAGCTCGGCGTCATCCTGCTGCACGACGAAGACTCCACCTACGACCTGAACTTCCTTAACGCCGTAAACGAGGCGCGCGACGCGCTGGGCATCGAGGTAGTGGTAAAGAAGAACATCAACGAAAGCAACGCCTGCTACGAGGCCGCCTGCGAGCTGGCCGAGGACGGCTGCAACATCATATTCGCGGATTCCTTCGGTCACGAGAAATACATGCTCGAGGCCGCCGAGGAGTATCCGAACGTGGAATTCTGCCACGCCACCGGCGTCATGGCGCATACCGAGGACCTGCCTAACTTCCATAACGCCTTCGCGGCCATCTACGAGGGCCGTTATCTCGCGGGCGTCGCCGCCGGACTCAAGCTCGAAGAGCTCAAGGCCGAGGGCAAGCTCAAGGGCGAAGTGCCGCTGATGGGCTACGTCGGCGCGTTCACTTACGCCGAGGTCGTTTCCGGCTACACCTCCTTCTATCTGGGCGCCAAGAGCGTTTGCGAAGACGTCATCATGAAGGTGCAGTTCACCGGCTCCTGGTACGACGAGAAGGAAGAAAAGGCTGCCGCCGAAGCGCTGATCGCTGCGGGCTGCGACCTCATTTCCCAGCATGCCGACTCCATGGGCGCTCCCACCGCATGTGAGAACGCGGGCATCCCGAACGTATCCTACAACGGCTCCACCGTCGAGAGCTGCCCCAACACCTTTATCGTATCCTCCCGCATCAACTGGGAGCCTTACTTCGAGTACATCGTTAACTGCGTAGCAAACGGCGAGCCCATCGACACTGACTGGACCGGCACCATCGCGGACGGCTCCGTCATGCTCAGCGAAATCAACGAAACCGCCGCTGCGAAAGGCACCGTCGAAAAGGTCGCCGAAATCAAGGCCCAGTTCGAAAATGGTGAGCTGCACGTGTTCGATACCGCCAGGGAAGGCTTCATCACCGTGGGCGGCATGCAGCTTGACAGCTATATGGCCAACGTCGACGACGATCCCGAATATGCGAAGGACACCGAGGCTATTTCCGAGGGTTACTTCCATGAGAGCGAGTACCGCTCCGCGCCGTACTTCGACATTCAGATCGACGGCATCCAGCTGCTGAACGCAAAGTTCTGATTTTTAAATATAACCGTTCCGAGGAGCGCGGCTTCTGCCCGCTCCTCGCATATTATTTATAAGCCATTCCGTTTACGGGAGGTAACACACATATGCCGACGCCCGCTCTCGAGCTTAAAAACATAACCAAGCGCTTCGGTCACAAGGTCGTGGCGAACAAAAACGTATCGCTCACGCTCAATCACGGCGAGGTACTCGCGATACTGGGCGAGAACGGCTGCGGCAAGACCACGCTGATGAATATGGTCGCGGGCATATATTACCCGGACGACGGCAGGATATTCATAAACGGGCACGAGGCGGTCATACGTTCCCCGAGGGACGCCTTCGAGCACGGCATAGGCATGATACACCAGCACTTCAAGCTGGTCGACATATTCACCGCCGCAGAAAACGTAGTGCTGGGCGTTCACGCCGGCAAAAAAGACAATCTTAAAGACGTAAACAGCCGTGTAAGCGAAATCGCCGCAAAATACGGTTTTTCCATAGATCCGAAAAAGAAAATATACGATATGTCCGTGAGCGAGAAACAGACCGTCGAGATAATCAAGGTGCTGTACCGCGGCGCGGATATACTTATACTCGACGAGCCCACCGCGGTTCTGACCCTGCAGGAGATAAAGCGTCTGTTCGAGATACTCAGGCGCATGGCCGCGGACGGCAAATCCATAATAATAATAACGCATAAGCTGAACGAGGTAATGGAGGTATCCGACCGCGTGACGGTCATGCGCAAGGGCGAAAACGTGGGCGTGGTGAACACCGCCGAGACCAGCGAGGCGGAGCTGACCAACATGATGGTGGGCAGACAGATATCGCTCAACATCAAGCGCTCCGAACCGGTCGATCCGAAGCCGCGCATAATAGTGGAGCATCTCGACTACACGAACCCGGAGGGCGTAAAGATACTTAAGGACGTGTCGTTCACCGCGCGCGGCGGCGAAATGCTGGGTATCGCGGGCATCGCGGGCAGCGGACAGAGAGAAATGCTCGAATGCATCGCGGGGCTCATACGGCCTCAGACGGGCACCATCACCTTTATAAACCCCAAGGAAAACAAACCGGTCACGTTTTTCCATAAAAAAATCTCGCAGGTCAGAAGGCTCGCCGCGCAGGGCAAATTCCATTACCCGGACGGCACGCGCGTAAGTCTTAAGGGCATGAGCCGCAAAAGCGTCCGAAAGCTCGTCAGGGACGAACAGATACTCTTCGACGAAAACGAGATAATGCCGCTGCGGGACAAAACGCCGCTCGAAATACGCGAGCTGGGCGTGAAGCTCTCCTTCGTGCCGGAGGACAGGCTGGGCATGGGGCTGGTGGGCAGCATCGGCATAGCGGACAATATGATGCTCAGAAGCTACCGCAAGGGCAGAGGCGTGTTCGTAAACCGCTCAAAGCCCAAAAAGCTCGGGCAGACGCTTATTAAAAAGCTGGGCATAATCACCCCGTCGATACGCACGCCCGTGCGGCGCCTGTCCGGCGGAAACGTGCAGAAGGTGCTGGTGGGACGTGAGATTTCTTCCTCCCCTAAGGTGCTCATGGCGGCGTATCCCGTGCGCGGACTGGACATAAACTCCTCGTATCTTATATACAACCTGCTGGACGAGCAGAAATGTACCGGCACGGCGGTGATATTCGTGGGCGAGGATCTGGACGTGCTGATGGGGCTCTGCGACCGTATAATGGTGATCAATTCCGGACGCATTACCGGCACGGTGGACGCGCGCACCGCGGACAAGGAGACGCTGGGCTATCTTATGACAAAGACGCAAGGAGACAAAGCGGATGGAAGCAACTAAAGACAGGGTCAAGGAACCGCTCATGTGGATAACCAAGCGCGACGGCATGAACCCGGTGTTTATCTGGCTTATCCGCGTGCTCGCGTTTGTGTGCGGCATGCTCGCGTGCGGGCTGATCGCCTTCGCGCTGATCGAGCAGCTCAGAGACGAGCCTTCGCGCATAACCGAGTTTTATAAGTGCTTTATCGACGGCGTGGTCAAAAACGACGACATGAAGTGGACCTTCGCCAAGGACGTCGCGATACTTTTGTGCATATCAGTCGCGCTGACGCCGGCGTTCAGGATGCGCTTTTGGAATACGGGCGCTGAAGGTCAGACGCTTGTGGGCGTGCTGGCGGCGGTGGGAGTGAACTTCTATCTGGGCGAGCCCTACGCGCGCTCGCACGTGGCCGATGCGCGGCTGCTTGCGCCGATGCTGGTTGCCGCACTGCTCGCGGGCGCGCTGTGGGCGCTGATACCCGCGCTGTTCAAGGCCAAGTGGAACACGAACGAAACGCTGTTCACGCTTATGATGAACTACGTCGCGATACATCTCGTGTCGTTCTGCCTTGCGGAGTGGGTGCCCAACGGCTCCAATACCATAAGCATAAACGACGACATGCCCACGCTGTTCAACGGCCTTGCGGCTGTCGCGAAGAAAAACCACAAATACAGCAACTACCTGACTATAATCCTGACCGTGCTCGCGGTAACGGTGCTTATATACATATACATAAAATACACCAAGCACGGGTATGAGCTGAACGTGGTGGGCGAATCCCTGCGCACGGCGCAGTATGTGGGCATAAAGGTAAAAAAGGTCATAATCCGCACGATGCTTTTAAGCGGCATGCTGTGCGGGCTTGCGGGCTTCCTGATAGGAGGCGTGCTCGACTGTACGGTCAACACGGAATCCGTCGGCGGGCAGGGCTTTACGGGAATAATGGTCGCATGGCTGGCGTCCTTTAATCCGCTTATCATGATACTTACCTCCGCGATCATCACCTTCTTAAATCACGGCGCGTCGCAGATATCCACTGCCTTCGACATATCCGGAGCGCTGCCCAACGTAATGATAGGCGTGGTGCTGTTTTTCGTGATCGGCAGTGAATTCTTTATAAATTACAAGCTGAACTTCCGCAAACACGCGAGGGAGGTGCGGGCATGACGGCGTTTTTTGCGTTTTTCAAAACATACCTGCTCGATTACTTCGTCGACTCGCTCGCCTTCGGCGCGACCTTCATGTACGGCTCGACCGGCGAAACGCTTACCGAAAAAGCCGGACATCTGAATCTGGGCATACCCGGCATAATGTGCATGGGCGGCGCGGGCGGCTGCCTCGTGCTGAGCTTTATCGGCGCGTCGGGGCTCCCGCCGTTTCTGATCGTAATCCTCGGCATACTCGGCGCGTTCGCGATGGGCGTGCTGATGGGGCTTATATACAGCTTCTTGACCGTTACCCTGCGCGCGAACCAGAACGTTACCGGCCTTGCGCTGACCACCTTCGGCGTGGGACTCATGAAGGTCATAATGAGCAACAAAAAGCTTATGGTGGCGCAGAATTATCTTATAATCCCGAAGGAGTATTTCCGCTTTCCCTTTGCGTCCCGGCAGGATTCGCTGCAGCGCTTGGGCGTGATGTTCTTCCTTGCGGTCATAATAACGATCGCGGCTTCGTACTTTCTGTACCGCACCAAGACGGGGCTCAATCTGCGCGCGGTGGGCGAGAACCCGGCTACCGCGGACAGCGCGGGCATAAACGTGTCCCGCTATAAATACCTCGCCACCTGCATAGGCAGCGGCATATCCGGACTGGGCGGGCTGTACTATATCGTGGACTATATGGCCTCCAATGAGGCGTATCTGTCCATAGAGGCGTACGGCTGGCTCAGCATAGCGCTGGTCATATTCGTGCTGTGGCGGCCGCACCTTACGATAATCGGCTCGTTCTTGTTCAGCGTACTGCTGTCCTGCTCCTCGTTTATCGCAACTATCCCGGGCGTCACTCCGAGCATGTCCGCCAAGCCCCTTATGCGCATGCTGCCGTACGTGTTCACGATAATCGTGCTTATCCTCTCCTCTATCCGCAACAAGCGCGAAAACCAGCCCCCCTCCTCGCTGGGACTGTCGTATTTCAGGGAAGAAAGATAAGCGGAATACTCTGAAACGCGAGAATATAGAAACGGGCTGCCGCAGATACTCAGCCTTCTGCAGCAGCCCGTTAGCTGTATAACGGCAGCCAGATATGACTTTGCATGATAAGGCCGTCGCCCGATCACGGTATCTCCGCTATATCCGCACGGGTGTCGAATACCGTATCCACCATGCCGTCCTCGCCGGGCGCGGTATAGACGGGCGTGCCGCAGCTGCGTACGAGCGCGTCCCAGAAGCGGCGTGCGGGCAGGTTTTTGCGGTACACGCTCAGGCACCAGCGGCCCGGATGCGCTGCAAGCAGCGCGCGCGCGGCGTTTCGCGCCAGAGCGCGTCCGCGCGCGGGGCGTATAAGATACAATTCCTGAAAGCGCCACTGGCAGCCGTCAAGCGCGTAGCGCGCGTCGGTCACGACTGCGATGCCGGCGGGACGGGAGTTTTCTTCTATAATAAAGCTCTCGACGCCGCCTCCGAAGGGCAGAAGCTCGGAGGCGATGCCGTAGTCGAAATACCCGCTTGCGTCAAGGCTCGTGAAATCGTCGCAGTACGCGCTTAAGTCGTTTCTGTAGAGATTGAACAGGTTTTCGATCAGCGCGCGGTCGCGCTCCTCAATCGGCCGAAGTGTCATTCGTGCTCCTTTTGCTGATTGTTATGTCCTCGTATTCCTCGCGCTGCTTTACGAGCACGCGCCCGTTTTTGATAAGCTCAAGCAAGGCGAGAAACACGCTTATCACTTCTTCGCGCGAGTGCGTCTCCTCGAACAGGGAGAAAAACGACACGCTGCCGTCCTTTATCCGCTTCATTATGAGCGCCATGCACTGCGCGACCGTGTAGGTCTCACGTCTTACCTCGCGGCGGGAAAACGCCTCGAACTGTTCGTTCTCCGCCAATTCCTCAAGCCGCCTGAGCACCCGGTTAAACGCCTTCGTGAGCGCGGTGAGCGTAAGCCCGGTCAGCTCTATCGTGGGAGGCGGGAGAGGGTACTCCTCGGGCAGCTTCGTATACAATTCCTGCGCGGCCTCCTCGAGCGAACGCATTTCGCCCGAAAGCTCCTTGAATTTTTTGTATTCCTCGAGCTGCCGTATAAGCGCGTCCTCCGCCGATTCCCCGTCTTCGTCCTCGGGTGCGGGCGGCTTGGGCAGCAGGCGGCGGGATTTGATCTCCAACAGCAGCGCCGCCATCTGCAAAAACTCGCTCGCGCTGTCCATGTCCAGAGCGTCGATCTGCTTCATGCTTTCGAGATACTGCTCGGTTATCTCGCTGATGAAAATGTCCTTTATGTCGATTTTCGCTTCGCGTATCAAATCAAGCAGCAGGTCGAGCGGGCCGGAATACCTGTATTTTTTGAGGTCTACGACGTACGCCATTACACGACACCCAGCCCCTGCGCGGCAAGGCGCGCAAGCGTGAACATGGAGGGGATAACCGCGTTGCGCACGCCGTTTATCGCTATGGATATCACGTCGTACTGCGGAAAGTAGTTGCCTATCAGTATCAGCGCTATCAGCACGCCCTGAGCTATGCGGGTAGTGCGTATCTGCGCGAACAGGTCCTGCTTGAGCACCAGGTCGTTCAGCACGTGATAGCCGTCAAGCGGCGGTATCGGGATCAGGTTGAATACTGCCAGCGCCAGGTTTATGAACATGCAGTACACGAGCATCTGATACAATACGGATATGACTCTGCCGAAGGCGGCGTCTATGATTGTATAGCAGTCGAAGGTCTTCTGCCCGTCTAAGTCGGCATAGTAAACCAGGCCGCTCGCGGTTTTGTACAATTCCTCCGCGTCCGCAGAAGCGAAGCCCAGCAGGGCTTCGGCGTACATCGTCCGGAAGAGCGCGTACTGCTCGTACGCTTCGCGGACCTCAGAGCCGTTGTAGCAGCAGAGCTTTTCGCCGTATGAGTCGGTCCACACGAATACGTCAGGCGCAGCGCTGTCCTCAAGCGCGGCGGCGGCGCTGTCGTATTCGGGCAGACTTGCGAGCGCGCCCGTAAATATTATGGAAAGCAGCAGTACGCAGATCAGAAACAGGCACAAATTCGCGGTGATGCCCGCAAGCGACACCTTAAGATCGTCCCTGCGATAGTTTTTGTACAAAAGCGGGTTTACCGGCACGGGCTTTGCCCAGCCGAAGCCTATCAGAAACATGCACAGAAAGCCGAAGGGGTCGATGTGCTTTAGAGGATTCAGCGTAATGCGGCCGGCGTATCTCGCGGTGGGGTCGCCGCACCTTTCCGCCACCCAGCCGTGCGCGCTCTCGTGCACGGAAAGCGAGAACAGCACCGCGGGCAGCATTAACAGAATGCTTTTGAGCGCTTCTATAGGATCGCTTAGTAACGATTGTATCATTTTACAGTCCTTTCTTTGCGGCAAACAGGATTTTCACGCGCCGCGGCGAATATATCTGCGGGGTGAAGCGCGTGAACGTTTACGATTTCGACAACACCATACTGCGCGGGGATTCGAGCGTGCGCTTTTATACTTACTGCCTGCTGCGCACGCCGCGCATGCTTTTGCGCCTGCCGCGGCTTTTATACGGCGCGCTGTTCGTGCTCAGGCGCGACAAGCAGCGCTTCAAGCAGGACATGTTCGCGTTCTTGCGGGATATCGACGACCCGCAGGCGGCGGTCGCGCGCTTCTGGGATAAGAATATTCGCCGCGTGAAGCCGTTTTACCTTGCGCAAAAGCGCGATACGGACGTAATTATTTCCGCTTCGCCGGAATTTCTGATCGCGCCGGCTATGGCGCGTCTGGGCGCGATGCGCGTGCTCGCGTCGCCCGTAGACATACACACGGGGCTGTATCACGGCAAAAACTGCCACGGACAGGAGAAGGTGCGAATATTCCGCGCGGAGTATCCGGACGCGTGCGTGGACGCGTTTTACTCCGACTCCCACTCCGACGATCCGATGGCGGCGTTGGCGCGCAGCGCGTATCTCGTAAAGGGCGAAAAGCTGCTGCCGTGGGACGGTGCTCGGGATTAATAACTAAGCTTATTCCTCTCCGCTTTTCGCGTGCGTGCTTTTTTCGTGCGGTACGCGCTTGCCGCTGCCGCCGTGTATCAGGGGCGGCCGCTTTACGGCAGGCTTCTGCTGCGTGCGCGGGTCGTAATAATTCCGCTTGCCGTGCTCGTGCGGCCTTTCGTCCCGGTAGGGCTTAGCGCCCTTGCGGAAGTCGCCGCCGCGCTTATATCTGTCTGGCTCGCTTTTGCCGCGTTCCGGCCTGCCCGGAGCGGGGCGGCCGTATCTGCCTGCGGGCGCGCCAGTAAAGCGCGCAGGCGCAGGACGCGGGGCCGGGCGCGGAGGCTCGGGCACTCTGATATCGAGCTCCGGATGTATCTTCCGTCCGCCCATACCGTCCAGCAGCGTAAGCAGCGCGGTGACCACGTTCTCCGCGCTCGCGTTTTCAAGCAGCTTTTTCGCGCTCTCGGACACGGCGAGGCCTTCGCTCCCCGCGATTTCGAGCGCTTTTTGTATGAAGCGCTCCTCCTCTGCGCGGCGTATGTCCTCACCGGAAGGCGGTTGCTCTATGAGTATCGGCGCCTTCGTGATTTTGCGGTAGTCCCACATGCGCGCGGTCTCGCGGCCCACCACGAACGTATAGGCGCGCCCCTCCCTGCCCGCGCGGCCGGTGCGGCCTATGCGGTGCACGTAGTATTCCACGTCCAGCGGGATATCGTAATTGAATACCGCCTCTACGTTTTCTATATCCAGTCCGCGCGCGGCGACGTCGGTCGCGATCAGTATGTCGACCGTGCCCGCGCGGAAACGCTCCATTATAGCGTCTCTTTCTATCTGGCGCATGTCGCCGTGCAGCCCCGCCGCTGCGAAGCCGCGGCTCTGTAGCCCCGTCACCACGTCCTCTACGCCCAGCTTCGTGTTCATGAACACGAGCGCCTTGCCTATATTGTCGCGCACCAGCAGCCGCGCGAGCAATTCCGTTTTGTGGAACGAGCGCACCTGTATATACGTCTGCTTTACCGCGTCCACGGTCAGCGTGGTATTCTGCACCTTCAGAAACTCCGGCTCCCTTAGGTACTTCTGCGCAAGACTCATTATAGGCAGCGGCATCGTCGCGGAAAACAGCGCGGTCTGCCGGCTTTCGTTCGTACGCGAAAGTATGTTTTCTATATCCTCGCGGAAGCCCATGTCGAGCATCTCGTCCGCCTCGTCCAGCACGCACATGCTTATGCGCGATATGTCCAGCGTGCCGCGGTCCAGATGATCCATCACGCGGCCGGGCGTTCCGACTATTATCTGCACGCCGTATCTGAGCTCGCGCAGCTGCCTTTCGATGGGCTGTCCGCCGTATACGGCCAGCACCCGCAGTCCGGGACGGTACTTTGCCAGCTTGGCTATTTCACCCGCGGTCTGCACCGCGAGCTCGCGCGTGGGGCTTAAAACCAGCGCCTGCACGCTTTTATCGCTGCCGTCGACCTTTTCGATCATCGGTATGCCGAAGGCGGCGGTCTTGCCGGTGCCGGTCTGCGCCTGCCCGATCAGGTCTCTGCCGTTCAGCAGGGGGGTGATGGTCATCTCCTGTATGGGCGTGGGCTTTTCGTAGCCCATATCGGCGATCGCGCGCCGGGTTTCGTCTGAAATCTGAAATTCAAAGTTTTCCAATCTGTGTTCTCCGGTTTTCAATAATTATTCAGTATATTATACCGCAAAGCCGCCGCCGCCGCATCATGACCCGCTTAATATTGGGTAAAGCTTTCAATACTGTATATTCGTTATATTATCATAAAAACGCTTGCAATACACGGGCGTGATGGAGTAAAATAACGATGATTAACCCTGCGGGAGGAACAAATGCTCAAACAACGCCCGAAGCCTCTGTGGCTCGTTATAATACTGGATATACTGCTTACCGGCATAGTGCTGGTGGTGTTTGCATATTTTCACCACGTAAGACCCAGCCGCATGGAATCTGAAAACATAATTATCGCGCGGCCGACCGCGCCCGCGACCGTCTCCGCGCAGGAAACGCCCGCGCCTGAGGCAACTCTGACGCCCGCTTCCACGGCCCAGCCGGAGGAAACGCCTACGCTGCAGGAGACGCCGAGCCCCGAGCGCACCCCCGAACCGACTCAGACGCCCGAGCCCGAGCCTGACCCGCCCGGAGTGTTCGCAAACAAATTTGCAGACAAGTTCACGCAGGGCGAGGTGATACGCGCAGACGGCGAGGACGGCACGTACCGCTATCAGAGCAAGAATCTAAACATAGCCGTAACCAAAGACACGCTCACGTTCGGAAACGGCGCGTCGGTCTACGAATGCACGTATTACATAACGGACATATATATAAGCAACATAAACTGCTTCCAGACCTGCTTTGCGCAGGATCAGTACGGCAGCGGCTTTTACGAGTGGACACAGAGCATGGCCGCGCGCACGAACGCGGTGGTCGCGATAAACGGCGACTATTACGGCAACCGTCAAAACGGCGTCGTCATCAGAAACGGCGTCATGTACCGCAGCAAGCACTCCACCTTCGACGCGTGCGTTATCAACTGGGACGGCACGATGCTCACTTACCAGAGCAAGGAATGGGACAGCGCGACGCTGGTTAAAAACGGCGCGTATCAGGCGTGGTCCTTCGGACCCGAGCTGCTTGACGAAAACGGCCGTCCCTGCAAAAGCTTCAACGCCACCAACGCAGTCAAAAAGAAAAACCCGCGTACCGCGATAGGCTATTTCGAGCCGGGACATTACTGCTTCGTAACTGTGGACGGACGCTCGGAGACCTCGCGGGGCATCACGTTCGAGGCGCTGGCGCAGCTTATGAGCGATATAGGCTGCGTGCAGGCGTACAATCTCGACGGAGGCGAATCCACTATGCTCACCTGGGGGGACAGGGTGATAAACGAGCCCTCCAAGGACGGGCGCAAGATTTCGGACGCCGTCATGATAGTGGACGTGGACGCCTGAGCGGGAAACGGAGACCGGAATGCTCAAAAAACGCCCGAAGCCCCTGTGGCTCGTCATAATACTGGATATACTGCTTACCGGCATAGTGCTGGTGGTGTTCGCGTATTTTCACCACGTGAAGCCCACGCGCCTGAAGTCCGAAAACGTGATAATCACGCGGCCGGGCGCGGCGTATGGGGTTCAGACGGCACAGCATACAACTGAACCGGAGCTCACGCCCGACCCGACGCCTGTGCCTACGCCGACGCTGACTCCAACGCCTGTGCCGACGTCGACGCCAGTGCCGACACCTGAACCGACGCCGGAGGAGACGGCTGAGCCGTCTCCCTCTTACGAACCGTTGTCTCATACTCCCGCGCCGGACGACGGCACGGACGCGCAGACGGGAACGGCTTTAAACGCAGACGGCGCGGAGGTATCAACCGAGCCGACGCCGACGCCTACACCGACGCCGACCCCGACACCTACTCCGACACCCACACCCACACCTACGCCTGTGCCTACGCCCACGCCTTCACCCACGCCCGTACCCACGCCTGATCCGGTGGGCGTGTTCCGCAGCAAGTTTGCAGGCAAGTTCACTGACGGCGAGGTGATCCGCGAGGACGGTGAAAACGGAAGGTACTTCTACCAGAGCAAAAACCTTAACGTAACGGTCACGACGAACACGTACACCTACGAGTTCGTGGGCGACACCTACGACTGCATATACTATCTTACGGATATTTACGTGGCGGACATCGCGTGCTTCCAGACGCGCCTCGCGCGCGACACCTACGGCACGGGCATAGGCGAGTGGCTGTACAGTATCGCAAAGCGCACGGGCTGCGTCGTAGCCGTGAACGGGGACTTCTACAGCACCCACTCCGGCATCATGATCAGAAACGGCGAGCTTTACCGCAGCAACCTTTCGCGCTTCGACGCGTGCGTTATAAACTGGGACGGCACGATGGTGACATACCCCGCGAACACGTGGGACGTCGAAACGCTCACCGCGAACGGCGCGTATCAGGCGTGGTGCTTCGGTCCGCAGCTTCTGGACGAGAACGGCAAGGCGTATACGGTGTTTAACGCCTTCGACGGCATACACGGCCGAAATCCCCGCACAGTGATAGGCTATTTCGAGCCGGGACATTACTGTCTGGTCACCGCGGACGGCCGCTCTCTGGCCTCGCGCGGGCTGCCGCTGGGCAATCTGGCGGAGCTTATGGAGAGCCTCGGCTGCACGCGCGCCTACAACCTCGACGGCGGCGAAAGCACCATGCTCACGTGGTTTGAAAAGGTGATAAACAAGCCCTACAAGGACGGCCGCGCGATCTCCGACGCGGTGATAATAATGGATATCGAATGAGGTGAAGCAGGTGAAATACATAAAAACCGCGACCGGACACGGCGCGATAATACTGTCTCTGTTCTATCTGGTGCTGTACGTGATAGACAGAATAAACAACGCGATGGCGTTTATCGCGCACAACATAACGCTTACCATGCTGCTCGTGCTGGCATTTCTCAGTATAGTAAACGCGCTGTTTGTGTTAAACGGCGCCAAAAAGCTGCCCGTATTCAAAAAGGGCTGCTCCTACGCCGCGATGATTTTCGCGCTGGTGTACGCGGTGCTGTTCATAATCGTGAAGGCGGACGATAACGCGATGTCGCAGATAATAGACCGCGATCTTACAAAAGCGGTGATGCTCGTCATGGCGGCGCTCGCCTCGGCGGTCGCGGTGTTTATGCTTTCGCGCGAAAGAAAGCTGCTGCGCAAGCGCCTGCTCAGGGAGAAAAAGCGCAAGCGCGCAAAAACGCAGGCGCACGCCTGAAGCCGCACTGCGCCGTATAAATACAATAAACCGGGGAGGCCGGCAATATGTACAGGATACTTAAAAAACGCATACTCAATCCCACAGTTACGCTTATGGACGTAGAAGCGCCGCAGGTGGCGCGCAAGGCGCTGCCCGGACAGTTCATTATACTGCGCGTGGACGAAGAGGGCGAGCGTATACCGCTGACCGTCGCGGGCACGAACGCGGAAACGGGCGCGGTCACGATAATCTTTCAGACGGTAGGGGCGACCACGTACCTGCTTTCGCTCAAAAACGAGGGCGAATACATACAGGATTTCGCAGGCCCGCTCGGAGAGCCCACAAAGCTTGACGGCCTTAAAAAGGTGTGCATAGTGGGCGGCGGCGTGGGCTGCGCGATCGCGTGGCCGATCGCGAAGGCGCTGAAGGAAAAGGGCTGCGAGGTGGTCTCGATCACCGGCTTCCGCTCTAAAGACATCGTAATACTCGAGGACGAGTTCAAAGCCTGCTCCGACCGCCTGATAATGATGACTGACGACGGAAGCTACGGCCGTCAGGGCAACGTCACCGTTCCGCTTAAGGAAATGCTTGAAAACGGCGAGACGTTCGACGAAATAATCACGATCGGCCCCGTTATAATGATGAAATTCGTAACTCTGACCGCAAAGCCCTTCGGCGTTCCGGTCACGGTGAGCATGAATCCGATAATGATAGACGGCACGGGCATGTGCGGCGGCTGCCGGCTCACGCTGAACGTAGACGGCAAACGCGTAACGAAGTTCGCGTGCGTGGACGGGCCGGACTTCAACGGCTACGAGGTGGACTTCGACGAGGCGATGAGCCGCGGCCGCATGTACGCGGAGTTCGAAAAGCACGCATACGAAAGCGCGTGCAGGCTGTTCACAAACGCATAGGAGGCACTTATAATGGCGCTTAATCCACATAAACATCCCATGCCGGTGCAGGATCCCGCGCTGCGCGCGCACAATTTCAACGAGGTCGCGCTGGGCTATACGCCGGAAATCGCCTTTGAGGAGGCGGCGCGCTGCTTAAACTGCAAAAACGCGCCGTGCGTACAGGGCTGTCCCGTAAATATCGATATCCCGGGCTTTATAAGCAAGCTTAAGCAGCGCGACGTCGAGGGCGCTTACAAGGTCATAAGCGCATCCTCCTCGCTGCCCGCCGTGTGCGGCCGCGTATGCCCGCAGGAGACGCAGTGCGAAAGCAAGTGCACGATGGGCATAAAATTCGAGCCCGTGGGCATAGGCAGGCTTGAACGCTTCGCGGCGGATACGCACAACGCAAATCCCAAGGGCGAGACTAAGAAGCCTGTCCCGAACGGACACCGCGTGGCGGTGGTGGGCTCGGGCCCCTCGTCGCTCACCTGCGCAGGAGACCTCGCAAAGCGCGGCTTCGCGGTAACGGTGTTCGAAGCGCTGCATACCGCAGGCGGCGTGCTGGTGTACGGTATACCGGAATTCCGTCTGCCCAAGCGCATAGTCGCTTCTGAAGTGGAGGGGCTGAAGGCGCTGGGCGTGGACATACAGACCAACGTGATAATAGGCAAAACGCTTACGGTGGACGAATTGTTCGAGGAGGGCTACGAGGCCGTGTACATAGGCAGCGGCGCGGGGCTTCCCAACTTCATGAACATACCCGGCGAGGCGTTAAAGGGCGTGTATTCCGCAAACGAGTTTTTGACGCGCTCGAACCTTATGAAGGCATACCGCGACGAGCCCGTAACACCCATTATGAAGGGCGGCCGCGTGGCGGTCGTGGGCGGCGGAAACGTGGCGATGGACGCCGCGCGCACGGCGCTGCGGCTGGGCGCGGAGAAGGTTTATATCGTTTACCGCCGTTCGATGCAGGAGCTGCCTGCCCGCCGCGAGGAGGTAGAGCACGCTGAGGAGGAGGGCATAGACTTCAGGCTCCTTAATAACCCCGTCGAGATACTCGGATACACCAACCCGGAAAATCCGCGCGATCCCCGAAACGGCTGCGTTACGGGCATGCGCTGCATAAGGATGGAGCTGGGCGAGCCTGACGCGAAGGGACGCCGCCGTCCCGTACCCGTGCCGGGCAGCGAGTTCACGCTGGACGTGGACACCGTGGTTATCGCGATAGGCACGTCGCCCAATCCGCTCATCAAGAATACCACGCGCGGGCTTTCGGTAAACGATCACGGCGGCATCATCATAGACGAAAACGCGATGACCACGCGCGAAAAGGTTTACGCGGGCGGCGACGCGGTGACCGGCGCGGCCACGGTGATAAGCGCGATGGGGGCGGGCAAAAAGGCTGCCGCTTCCATCGAAAAGGCGCTGCTGGGTCAATAGACTGAAAGAGGCTGAATATGCAGGCGATAGGATATTATAACGGTGAATACGGTCCCCTCGAGGAAATGAAGATACCGATGCTGGATCGCGCGGTGTACTACGGCGACGGCGTATACGAGGCGACTCCCACGCGCAACGGTATAATCTACGCGCTGGATGCGCACATCGACCGGCTGTACAGGAGCGCGGCTTATCTGAGCATAACCGTTCCCATGGACAAGCAGACGTTGGAATGCGAGCTTAAGCGCATGGTGGCCCTGATGGACACGGGCGACAACGTGCTGTACTGGCAGGTTTCCCGCGGCACCGCGCGGCGCGCGCATCCCTTTCCGGAGGGGCACGCCAATCTTATGATGATGATCACGCCCTATACGTTCCCCGATCTCAGCGAGCAGGTCAGGTGCATAACGCGGGAGGATACGCGCTTTCTGCACTGCAACATAAAAACGCTCAACCTCATCCCTTCGGTAATGGCCATGCAGGCCGCCAGGGAGCGCGGCTGCTACGAGGCGATACTGCACAGGAACGGGCGCGTGACCGAGTGCTCGAAGAGCAACGTGCACATACTGAAGGACGGATGCCTGATCTCGGCGCCCGCGGACAATCTGATACTCGCGGGCATCGCGCGCTCGCATCTGTTCGAGGTGTGCGGACATCTCGGTATTCAGGTCGTCGAACGCGCCTACGACGTACGCGAGCTTATGGAGGCGGACGAGATATTCACCACCTCTTCAACGTCGTTTATTCACCGCGTGACGAGCGTGGACGGCATAGCCGCGGGCGGACGCGACAGCGCGCGCTTCGAGGCGCTGCGCGACGGCGTGTGGGGCCGCTTCGTAAAAGCGACCGACATATGAGCGAATTCTACCACCGTCCGGTGCTGCTGGACGAGTGCATAAACGGGCTTGCGATAAAACCGGACGGCACGTATCTGGACGGCACGCTGGGCGGCGGAGGGCACGCGTGCGCGGTGCTTGCGCATTTGACGCGCGGGCATCTGTACGGCATAGACAGAGACGGCGAAGCGATCGAAGCCGCCTCGCGGCGTATAGAGGAAAGCGGCCTTTCAGACAGGTTCACTGCCGTGCGCGGGAATTTTCACGACGCGAAGGCGCTGCTTACCGAACTCGGCGCGGCGCGTCTGGACGGCGCGCTGCTGGATCTCGGCGTGTCATCCCATCAGCTTGACGAGGGCGGACGGGGTTTTTCTTATCACGGGGATTTCCCGCTCGACATGCGCATGGACAAAAGCGCGCATCTTACCGCAGCGGATATCGTGAACACGTATTCCCAGAGCGAGCTTGCGCGCATCATAACGCTTTACGGCGAGGAGAACTGGGCGGCGCAGATTGCGCGCGTGATCTGCGACAGAAGGAAAGCGCAGCCCATCCTCACCACGGCGCAGCTTGTAGACGTGATAGACGCCGCGATACCCAAAAAGCTGCGCGCGAAGGACGGCTCGCATCCCGCAAGACGCACGTTTCAGGCGCTCAGGATCGCGGTGAACGACGAGCTCGAGCCGCTGGAAAGGGCGCTTAGGGACATAGCGTCCCTGCTCAAGCCCGGCGGCCGCTTCTGCGTGATCGCGTTTCACTCGCTGGAGGACAGAATAGTAAAAAACACGTTCAAGGCGCTCGCGTATCCGTGTACCTGCCCGAAGAGCTTTCCCGTATGCGTGTGCGGCAAAAAGCCTGCGGTCAGATTGATAACGAACAAGCCGATCACGGCGGGCGAGACCGAGCTGAACGAGAACCCCAGAGCGCGCAGCGCGCTTTTAAGGATCTGCGAGGGCATATAAAGTGGTAAAAGCTCTGAGCCTCCCCAGCGGAGAAGTAAAGCTGCCCGCGTTTTTTCCGGATGCGACGTATGCCGCCGTCCGCGCCGCGGACGTAGAGGACGTCGCGGACGCGGGGCTTTCCGGCCTTGAAATGAATACGTGGCACATGTACACCAAGCCCGGCGCGAAGCTTATAAAGGCTTTGGGCGGACTGCATAAGTTTTCGGGCTGGTCAGGCGCGATACTTACGGATTCAGGCGGATTTCAGCTGTATTCGATGATACGGGAAAACGCCGCATACGGCGAGATACGCGAAAAGGAAATCCTGTTCCGGCCGGACATGAGCGCGGAAAAGCTGCACTATACGCCGGAAAAGTGCATACAGGCGCAGTTCATGTACCGCAGCGACATAATGATGGCGCTGGATCTGTGCACGCACCCGAACGACTCCTACGAGGAGCAAAGGCGCAGCGTGGAGCTTACCGTAAAATGGGGCAGACGCTGCCGCGAGGAGTACGACAGGCTGGTCAGGGACGTAAAAGGCGCGCGCCCGCTGCTGTTTGGAATAGTGCAGGGCGGCGCGGACAGGGCTTTGAGGCTCGAATGCGGCAGACGCCTTGCCGAGATAGGCTTCGACGGCTACGGCTTCGGCGGCTGGCCTACCGACGAAAACGGAAAGCTGTGGGACGACGTGCTTAAAATGGCCGCGGACGCGATGCCCGACGACAAGGTGAAATACGCGATGGGCGTGGGGCGGCCGGAGGAGATAATACGCCTGATCAAAATGGGCTACGAGCTGTTCGACTGCGTGATACCCACGCGCGAGGCGCGGCATCAGCGCCTGTACGCCTTTGACGCGGGGCAGGATATGCCCGAAGGCGTGATGCGTGACGACGGGAAGTTTTATCATTTTGTGTATATAATGGACGACGCCTGCGCGCGCGACGCGGCGCCGCCGGACGCCACCTGCGACTGCGCGCTGTGCAGACGCTACTCGAAGGCGTATCTGCAGCATCTGTTCAAGGTGGGCGACCCCTCCGCACAGCGGCTCGCCACGGCGCACAACCTGCGCTTTTACGGGCGGCTGATGGAGCTGGCGGGCAAGGCGTTATGACCGAAACAGAGGCGCTTGACAGGCTGCTCGGCGCGAAAAACCTGCGCGATATCTGTCCGGATACGGTAAAAAGGGTGTTCGAGCGTCAGCTCAAGGCATACAAAACGCCCGCCGAAGCGGAGAAGGCGGCGCGCGTGCGCCTGCACGCGCTGACCGGCGCGTTTATGACATCCAAAGAGTTCAAATCCGCGCGGGCGTGTCTTGCGCGCTATGCAGACGGCGACGAAAGCGCGTTAAGCGACGCGCTGCGTTTGCATTCGTCTACGTGCGAACGCATGGAGTACGCGCAGGCGCTGTATGAGCGGATAACGTCCCTCACGGGAACGCCCGACAGCGTTTACGACGCGGCGTGCGGCATAAATCCGCTGTATCTGGGCGCTGCGGGCTTTCCGCGCGTACGCGGCGCGGATATAAACAACGGCGCGGTCAGCCTCGTGAACGACTGGGCGGAGGCGGCCGGCTGGGACGTGCGCGCCGACTGCGCGGACGTTAATGTAAGCTTGCCAGAGGAACGCTGGAAGCTCGCGCTCGCCTTCAAGCTGCTGCCGGTACTCGAAACCAACGAAAAAGGCAGCGCGCTGCGGCTTATGGAGCGCCTGAACGCCGAATACATAGCCGTCTCGTTTCCGACCCGCACGCTTTCCGGGCGCGGCGCGGGCATGGAAAAGCATTATTCGGAGTTTTTCGAGCGTGAAACGGACGGAAAATTCCGTATACTCGACCGCTTTACGGCGGGCAGCGAGCTGGTGTACGTCGTTTCGCGCCTCTGACGCGGCGCGCGATACTATATTTCTAAATACGCACAGAGGTAAATGATGCCTGTACTGTATGTGGTCGCCACGCCTATCGGCAACCTGAACGATATGAGCCCGCGCGTCAGGCAGACGCTGGAAAGCTGTGATCTGATCGCTGCGGAGGATACGCGCGTCACGATGAAGCTTACGCAGGTGCTGGGCATACACAAGCCTATGATCTCCTGCCACCGCCATAACGAGGACGGGCGCAAAAACGAAATAGTCGAGCGGATGCTCGCGGAAAACCTGAGCGTAGCGCTCACCTGCGACGCGGGCACGCCCGGCATATCCGATCCCGGCGAAGGGCTGGTCGCAGCAGCGTGGGAGGCGGGCATAAGCGTCGTACCGGTAAGCGGACCCAGCGCGGTCGTAACCGCGCTCTCGGTGAGCGGCTTTGATACGCGGGAGTTTGCGTTTTACGGGTTTTTGCCGCGGGAAGGCCGCGATATGGACGAAAAGCTGCGTCAGATACGCGCGCGCGGCATAAGCGTCGTGGTTTTGTACGAATCCCCGCACCGCGCACGCGAGCTGCTCAGGCATATAGACAGCGTGCTGCCGGAGGCGCAGGTGTGCGTGTGCTGCGACCTGACCAAGAAATTCGAACGCATAGACCGCGGACCAGTCGCAAGCGTGCTTGCGCGCCTGAACGAAAATCCGAATGCCGAAAAAGGCGAATACTGCATAGTGATGGATCTGTCGCAACTGCCTGCCGAGGAAAAGCCGTCCGAAGAAACGGACGTGACGCCGGAGCAGCGCCTTGCGATGCTGCTGTGCGGCGGCATGACGCTGGACGAGGCCTGCGCGAAACTTAAGGAAGAGGGCGTGCGCCGCAACGAAATATACCGCGCGAAGCTCAAGCTGATCTCCATAGCGGAGGAGATAACGCGCTGAAGAGACGCATTAGGCTAAAAAGAGTATACCAATACAAATCGGAGGGGCTAATCCCCTCCGATTTGTATTAAGTTTACTGAAAGCTCAGTTGTTTTCGTTTTTAGTTGCCGCTGCTTTCGCTCTGGCTGAACAGCGCGGCGTCGGAGCCGGGATTGAACGGAGCCTCGTCTGAGAACAGCAGCGTCTGCGTCTGCACGCCCGCTATGCCGTCCACCTTGAGCCCCGCCACCTGCTGGAACGCTTCGACGGCGGATTTGGTGTTCTTGCCGTAGTTGCCGTCTACTGAGGAGCCTGCGGGCAGGTAGCCCAGCTCGATCAGGCGCTGCTGGAGAAGCTGCACCGGGTATACCTTGCTGCCGGTGTCGCCGCCCAGCACGACGTAGGTGTCGTACACGAAGGGCATGGGGATCGGCATGGTGCTGTCCTCGCTGTTCGTGTTGCGGGCGTTCTCCTCAAAGCCCAGCAGCTCGTTTGCCGTCACCATCGCAAAGCCCTGCTGTACCGCATAGGGGATGAACTCGGTAAGCAGCTTGACGTCGTCGTCTGAGGTGGTGAAGGTAAAAATCTTGCCGTTGCCGTTTTTATCGAGGTTCGCCTTCGCGTTGTCCAGCGAGCGGCCGGAGGCGTCGTAGGTGCTGTACAGCAGACCCTTGAACGTGCCCAGCTGTATCAGATACTGGTGCGTGCGCGGATCGTGCGCGGTGCTGGAATTCTCCGTGCGCAGGAAGTGCTGCTCGTAATCCAGACCTATCGCGTTGTCCACGGCCTTCTTCTGCTTCCAGATTTCCTCCGCCATTTCACGGTCGGTGGCCTTGTAAAGCTCCTTCAGCGAGTACGTGCAGTTTTCGACCTCGAAATCGTACGTCCACACCGCAGTGCGCACGGCGGCCTGCATATCGGTGTCGGTGTCCAGCACGCTGCCCAGCGGGAACAAAGTGAGCTTCGCGCCGTTAGAGGCGGCGATGGTCATTATCTGTACCAGATTGTCCGCGTTTTTGGGGATGTTTATGGTTATGGCGATTTTTTTCTGATCCTCGGGACCCTTCTTGTACACCTCGAGGTACTGTACGGGCTTGGGCGTGGGCGCCGGAGTGGGAGCTATGGTCGCTTCCGTATCCGGAGCGCCGGTCGCCTGACCTTCGGTAAGCTGATCGGCGGCTATCGGCTCTTTCGGATCAAGAGAGTTCAGGAGATTGTCTTCGTTCTTTTTGCCGCAGCTCGTGACGATAACGATTATTATGACCGCCAGCACGACCACCGCCGCAGCCGCGATTATTAGCTGCGTGGTCTGCTTCTGCTTTTTCTGGCGCTTCGCCTTGCGCGCCTCTACCTGCTTTATGACCTTAGAGGGATCTTTTCGGTTTGCATTGTTTGCTTTATTGCTTTCAGACATGTTTTTTGTCCTCCCGTAAGAAATCGTCATATCTGCATAGCATTATTATAATACATAACGCGCAAAAATGCAACATATTAAAACGAAAAAATGCAATTATTCCGAGATATTTAAGACAAATACAGCCCTCAGGCCCTGAAAACGGACATTATCGAGTGAAACTTTTTCTGAATAGCGGTAACAGCACTTACGATAAACCGGCCAAGCTTATTGTGAATTGGCGGCTTTGCCGTCATGGATTGGCTGCGCCGTGAATTCCCGCCGCGCTCCGTGATTTGAATTGCGCCTTCATGCACGCAGTGCGAATCACGCGCCGCAGGGCGCAATTCATCGGGCTGTGAAACAGCCCATCTATCCTCCGATCCTGATCCACATGCACGGCCTGTAGCCGAGGATGTCGTGCCCGACATCGCTGCCGTATACGGAAAGGTAACCGCTGTTGCCGTATACGAATACCGCGTTCGTGCGCTTGCTGCCCTGCGTTCTCAGCCACCAGTAGCTCTCGTCGTTGCCGCTGCTTTCGCGCTTGGCGACGGTGGTCTGCGAAGCGATGCGCGAGGACTGAGTGGGCATATACTTCATAAGCTCGTTATAGCTCAGGAAAAACACGTAGTCGTCCGTGTCCGGGCCGCAGAGCGTGCCGTAGGTGGGATTGGGCTCGTTGGTATTGTGCGAAAGCAGTATGCGCGCTTTTTCCTCCTCGCTGAAGGTGGAATTGTAGAAGGTGTTGTTGCACCAGTAGCGCGCGTGCAGGTGATACAGATCCGCCTCCACGCCCCAGGAGCCGTCCCTCATCGGAATGTGCGTGGGGGATATTCCCTCTATGCGGGTAGCGGTGCTCTCGGGTCCGCTGCCGCGGTAGTTTATGTCGGAGGCGGTGCCTATGTAGGAATACGCCCAGTAGGTATATTTATACTTTATCCAGTCCGGATTGAAATAAGACTCGTTTTTGATGATGCGCGCTGTTATCAGCAGCGCCTTGCCGTCCTCTACGCCGATAACCGTCCATTCGAGAGGGTCCTGACTTGCAGTGGAGCCGTTCTGCTCGTAAATGCCTATGTACAGCTTTGCGGCCACGGCAAGCCTTTCGGAGGTCAAGGTTACGTCCTCGTCTCCGCCGTGCATGGTGATTTCGGCGTAATACGTGCCTTCTTTAGTGGGAGTGTAGGAGACCCGGGCGGCGGTCGTGGGACCTTCTGTGTAAACGGGGGTGGTCGTTCCTTCTTTGTATATCCTGTACGTGAACTCGTTTACGGCGCCGCGCGCGGACTTTGCGTTTACTACCGACCAGGTGACCGGCAGCTTCACGCAGCCGTTGTTTACCGTGTCGCACTCTATTTCAAACGCGCTCAGGTAAGAGATATTCAGACCGTGCGCGAGCGCGTATTCCTCCATCGTGGAGCCGGTATAGCAGTAAAACACCGCGTCCACGCCGTCGAACGCGCCTTCTCCGATAAACGCATCCATGCTCAGACATGTAACGGTATTAAGCGCCGCACAGTTTTTGAACGCGTATGCGCCTATAAAGCGCGTTTCCGCCGGTATGAAAACCGTCTCGAGCGAAGTATCGTTCATGAACGCTTCGTCCTCTATAGTGCTTATGCCGGACAGAACAAAGCCTTCTGACAGCGCAAAAGCGCCTGCGATCGCACATATCAGCAGCGCGAGCACGCATAAATACTTTTTCATGCTAAAGCCTCCGCATACATCTTCCCATAACATATGATACCACAAAACTGCAGACCTGTCAAATAAAAAAGCGGCTGCTCAAGAAGTGCGAAAGGCCAAAGGGAAATTTGGAGGGGCTAAAATAATGATTATTGAAAACTGAAGACTTAATAACCGCTAAATAAAAGTTAGTTTGTCACTGCCGCAAATGCGGCTTGTACGGCGCGAGGACGCGATTTTTGCGAAGTCGAGCGGAGCGCAGCGAAGACGACCGGAGCAAATAATCGCTACCTTACATTTTTTGCGCCCGGAAAATCCAGCAGGATTTTCAGCAAAAATTGCAAAACCTGTTACGTAATCTGCTGAACGCCTGACGTTTTAACCATGAACCTTATTCAGCTACAAAAACCAAGCCGTTCAAAATGAATCTTTGATTCATTTTGAACGAGGGGCTGCGCAAGCAGCCCCCCACCCGATTGAAATGGAGCGCAGCTCCATTTCAATCGACTAATTGTTTCCCGCTTTAAGCCGTATATCGCCTGTGCTCGTGCGCACTGTGCACAAGCCTCCCGCCGCGGATGATACGCAGCTTACCTTGCCGGTGGACGCGTGCGCGTCGAAGGTTTTGGCGCTTATAAGATTACCCTCTATGTCGCCGGTGCTCGCGCTCAGCTCGAGCGTTTCTGCGTCGCAGTCCGTCAGGCGGATGCCGCCGGTAGAGCACTTTATCTGCATGCTTGCGGACGCACGCACGTCGCTAAGATATACCGAGCCGGTCGTGGATGTTCCGCGCAGATCGGCGCAGACGACGTGCTCGAAGCGCGTTTTTCCGGTGGAGGCGCTAAAGCTGAGCGCGCCTTTCACGTTTACGTTTTTAAAAACTGTGTCTCCCGTCGAAACGCGCGTGTCAAGCGAGCTTGCGCTTATGTCCGCAAGAGTTATGTCTCCGGTCGAGAGCCTGATCTCAAGAGCGCCGAACGCCGAACCGCTTATCTCCGCGTCGCCCGTGCTTAACGTAAAATACGCGTCAGCGAAAGTAAAGGCGTCGCGTATGTATACGCTGCCGGTCGAGCCTGCAAGGCGCAGGCTTTCGTATTGGGCTTTGGGCAGACGCAGCGTCACGCGCGGCCTTTTCAGATTCATGAAAAAGAATTCCTCGTACCATTTCGCCTTTTCCTGAGATATACTCAGCACTCCGTCCCGAACGCTCACGCTGTGCAGGCGCTTTTCAGGTTCGTGGCATTCTATCTCGCATTTCCCGCTTTCGGATATACATATGTATACGTCCGCTCGGTCGGTGTCTACGCTTATCCGCGTGAACTCGCCCTCCGGAGCGTGCTTGCTGTCGACGTATGCCGTGCTGTCCAGACGCGTGAAATCGAAGTCCGCGGCGGCGAGCCCCGCAAAGCATATGACGAGACCGGCGAGTATCAGTATAAAGGCCGTTCTGAGCGGGCGTTTGCTGGTTTTCATTTTGCGTTCCTCCTTCTGAAGCACAGCGCTTTGAGCTTTGTCCATATCGTCCTTATCAGAGCGGCGCAGCGGCGCGGCAGCGATTTGCACAGCTGATACGTAAGCACGCACAGCCCCGCGCAGACGAGCGCTGCGCCCGCGAAGCACGCGCACACCGTCAGGTTTCCGTGCACGAGCGCAAGCAGCGCGCAGACCGCTGCGTACAGCGTACCTGCCGCAAATGCGAGCGGGAGCGCCCATGCGGCGACGGCAAGAGCAACTATGCAGACGAATACGGCTGTCAGTATGCCCGCGCCGGCTGCGAGCAGCGAAAACCAAACGGGGAAGCCGAGTATCAGCAGAAGCACAGTGAAGCCGCTGCGCTTGCGCGTTTGCGGAAGTTTGCCGCCTCCTGCAAGCTCTTCCTTTACGGAGAGCGCGATTTCCTCCGCCGTGCCCAGCGAGCGCACCGCCGCTTCCTCGTCCAGTCCGTCGTCCATCGCGTCCGACACGGCTTCGGAATAATACGCGAGTGTCTGGCGTATGTCGGACGGCGGTATGCCCTTAAGCTGCCGCGCGAGGGACCTGAGAAATGCTGCTTTTTTCATGTTGCCTGAGTCCTTTCTGCAATAAAGCTGTAGATCTCCTGTATTTCCGCCCAGTCCTGCTTGAACTCTTTTATGCGGCTTTTGCCCGCCGGCGTGACGCGGTAGTATTTGCGCAGCCGGCCGTTGTATTCCTCGCTTCTGACGCTCAGGCAGTCTGCCTCCTCAAGGCGGCGCAGTATCGGATATAGCGTCGACTGCGTGATCTCCACGTGCGGGGAAATGTCCTTGATTATCTGGTAGCCGTAGGCGTCTGAGTCGCCTATCGCCGCCAGCACGCACACGTCCAGCAGTCCGCGTTTAAGCTGTATGTCCATGGCTTGCCTCCCTTCGCATAATACTATACACCGCATAGTATTATGCTGTCAACAATATTCACGATTTTTAACACTGCAAAGCGCGCCGTAAAGGCAGCAAAAAGCCGCCCGGCGCGGGCGGCTGTGCAGCGGGGTTATGCGTGCGGCTTGCTGAAGCTGAGCCGTATGGCTTCTGCTTTGTCAGGGCAACTGCGTTTCGTAGCCGTTCGCAAGGGCGTAGCTTGCTGCGGCGCTGCCGTCTGAGCATATGATCACGAGGTCCGAAGGCGCGCCCGCGAACGCGTCCGCCGCGATCGTGGTCACGCTGTCCGGAATACGTATGCTGATAAGCGACTGGCAACTCGCAAACGCCCGGGAGCCTATGCTCAGCGCGCCGGTGGGCAGCGTCACGCACAGGACCGGGCCGGTCCCCTCAAACGCCGAGGCGTTTATATCCTTAAGTCCGGAGGGGAGCGCAAGCGTGTAAGGCGCAAGCTCCGCCGCGCAGTACAGGTAACCGCTCTCGTCATCGTAGGTGAACGCGGCGCCGACGCTTAGGTTATGCTTAAAATCCCACGTAAGCTCGCTAAGTATTATCGCCGTCAGGGTATTTCTTTTATCCGCGTAAGAGCCGGAATAAAAACTGGTCGCCGTGGCCATGCTTTTGTGCTGGGTATCGACGAAAAAGCCGCTCATGCCGTCCTGAAGACTTTCGATTATTTCGTTCCAGACGTGCGAGAGCCATATCGTATACTCGCCTGTGCGCAGGTAATAGTAATTCTCGATTGAGGTGAAGGCGGTCGAGCACTCGTATGTGTGGTCGATCTTCATCATAGCGTCGTTGTGGCCGAAGTAATAGTAATTCTCTCTGCCTGATACGGGCACCTCTTCGTCTCCGCCGTCGTCCCAGGTCGCGTCTATCTGGCACCAGATGCCGTTTATCTTTACGGCGTTCCAGGCGTGATTGCCGCCGGTCACGCGGAAGCATTCGAAGCCCGCGCGCTTGAGCAGCCGGTCGTAGAGCTTGCTGTAGCTGTCGCACACGCCCTTGCCGTAAAACAGTATGCCCTCCGCGTCGTAATTGGAATAGGTGTAATCGTAGTAGGCGTGATGGGTGATCCAGTCGTGCAGCCAGAGCGCGGTTTCGTATTCGCCGCTCACTGCCTGCTGGCATTCGGCCACTATTTCGTTCACCCTGTCGCTCACGGTTACTACGCCCTCGGCGTCTGCGGCACTGAAGTAACGGTAGGAGCTAATATAGTTTTTGTTGCCCTGTTCTCTTACGCGTGCAAACAGTATGTAGTCTCCCGGCTCGTACAGCGTGAAGCTTATCGTATCGGACGTGCTCCAGTTCTGCAGATAGGTCGTAGGCACGGGTGATACCCCTGTATCCTTGCAGACGCGCAACTCGTATTCGAGCGGTGTGTCGCCTGAGGGCGTCGCGGACGCGCTGAATACGGCTTCGCTGCCTATCGTTATATCGGGCGTGAGTTGCGTTATCGTAAGCCCCGAGGCGTTTGCCGCCTTGCCCGGCAGCGCCACCCACGACGTGCCGGGCGGTGTGACGGGGTTGAACGGCGCGCCGCCGAGGTCAGTGTCCGCATGCGCCTGTACTGACATGCACGCGCACACGAGCACGAGCACGGTAAGGATCAAACTCATTCTGCGTATCATTGCTTTTGCCTCCTGAAAAACAGTTTACTGTGTGTTTATCGAATCAGAGCTCGTCGAACATCGCCGCGCCCTTTTTATTTATCCACGCATACAGCGCGAAGGACAGCGCAAGGTTTATTATGCACACGCCCGACAGGTAAACGCCCGCGTTCACAGGCTGTTCGGGCACGCCGGTAAGCAGCGAAACGATGTAAAGACCGGCGATCACGAGCCCCTCGAGCATACTCAGAAGCGTTGTAAACGTTACCGCAGGGCCTTGCTTTATTACGGCGACTTCGTTTGTCCAGGACAGGTTCACGCGCTTTATTCCGAATACGAGACCCATGAGCGCGAACAGGAACACCGCGGACACACACGCGCCGAAATACGCGGCTGCCTCGAATATTCCGAGGGGGCTGAGCGCGATCAGCGCACACGCCGCTGCGAACACCGCCGGAGGCAGCGTGAGGATAAGCTGCATCTGCAGCTTCGCCGTCAGCACCTGTCTGCCGGTCAGCGGCAGCGAACGTGGTATCCATATGCTCTTGCCCTCCAGAGACACCGAGGGCGCGCAGGACATGTTCATGGACGTAAGCAGCACGCTCGCCGCGCACAGCAATACCGCGTCGGCGCCCGGCGCGAACGAAAACACGTCCGCGATCGCGGCGGCGACGCTTTTGCCCTTGATAAGCAGCGCGACGCCGCCCGCCGTGAGCATGAGCGTGCCCATGCCGCTGTTGAGCATATAGTTGGCGCTTGACGCAAATCGCGCGAATTCCTTTTTGAGCAGCGCTCTGCGTACGCTGCCCTGCGCGGAAACGCCGCGCGCGCGTCTGGCGCCTGATACGCCCGACGCGGAGGCCGCCATGGACAGGAAGGTGCGCGAGAGCAGACGCCAGATAAGGTACAGCAATACGCACACCGCCGCTGCAAAGACAGCCACGGCCTTTATGTCGCCCACGCCCACGCAGCCGAACAGGTACACTGCATAGGCCGTGCCCTTGAGCTTCTGCCCGAATTCGGCGGCCTGAGTGCCCAATTCCTGATTGCTGAGCAGCCCGACCAGCGCGTTCTGCGCCTTGAAATACAGTATATAGTACACTGCTACGAAGGCGAGCGAGGCGATAACGGTCACGAACGCCTTATTTCTTATTTTCCGGCTGATGCGGGCGACCGCCCAGCCCAGCAGCACGCTCAGCATGAATACGACGAGCGTGATCATAACGACGAATATCAGCGAACCCAAAAGCACCTGCAGCCTGAACGGGGTTTTTACGATATATATGATCGCCGCGGGCAGCAGCGCCGCCGACGCGTACAGCGTGCCTATCACGTACACGCCCAGAAGCCGCGAGGCGATTATGCAGCCGGGCTTTATCGGAAGCGACAGCAAAAGCTCGTTGTCCTTGGCCAGATACAGGCTCGAATAGGTAGAAAACGCGCTCCCGAACGTGCCGAGCACTATCGCGATCAGCCCGAACAGGCAGAAATACAGCCATCCCACGTTGTTTTCGGCAAACGGCTCCGCCAGCGTGTAGGCCATGTAGCCGATGTAGCTGCCCAGCACGCCGAATATCAGAAGAAAATACAGCGCGAACAGCAGAACTGTTTTCGCTTTAGAGCGCGGCGCGTTTTTGCGCGTGTCGTAATAGTAGCCGCGAAACAGCTCGGCCAGTTGTTTTTTGAACAGCAGCTTAAGCATCTTTTTCCTCTAACTCCAGAAATACTTCTTCAAGCGTGTCGTCGCCCCTGACCTCGTCCATAGTGCCGCTTTTTATAAGCTTGCCCTTGCGGATTATCGCGATGCGGTCGCACAGCTTTTCCGCCACCTCCAATACGTGCGTGGAGAAAAATATCGCGCCGCCCTGCTCGCACTTTTCGCGCATCATCTGCTTTAGCGTGTGCGAGGCGATAGGGTCGAGCCCCACGAACGGCTCGTCCATCACTATAAGGGACGGCTCGTGCAGAAACGCCGATATTATCGCGAGCTTTTGCTTCATTCCGTGCGAATACGAAGCGATGGGATTTGAAAGCGCGCCCGTGAGCTCGAGCTTTCCCGCGTATTCGCCGATGCGCTTTTTGCGCGTGTCCGTGTCGATGCCGAATACGTCCGCTATGAAGCTCAAGTATTTGTGCCCCGTCATGAACTCGTACATGTCGGGATTGTCGGGTATGTAGGCGATGCGTTTTTTGCATTCGAACGGCTCGGATTTTATTGAATGCCCCGCCACCTCGATTTCGCCCGAATCGAACGTGAGTATGCCGGTGACCGCCTTTAGCGTGGTGGTTTTGCCCGCGCCGTTATGCCCGATAAAGCCGTAAATTTCACCCGGCGCGATCTCAAGGCTCAGATCGTCTACCGCCTTGACCGCGCCGTAGGATTTGGTGAGATGGTGTATTTTAAGCATGGTACGTTCCTTTCAAGCTGATATGCCGCAAATTAAGTATGATTATACTCAAAACCGCTCCGCGTGTCAAATGCGGCGCCCAAACCCGAAAGCATTGACGAACAAAAGCCCTGACCCTGCCAGTTTGCGTGAGGGCTTAACCCTGCGGGGCTTGTAAAGCGTCTGTACGGGGTGTATAATAGCGCATATTTTTAATAAAGGATATGTTTATGCAGAAGCTGAAGCGGGTTTTTTCGGACGTGTCGGTCAGGTGCGCCTGTTTTATGATGGCGTATTACATGACCAACAGCATTTTTCAGTCCTTCATGCCGCTGTATTACGTGGACATCGGGCTTACGGACAGCCAGATCGGCGCGATAAACGCGCTGGTCGCGGGCGTGAGCGTGTTCGCGATGCAGCTGTGGGGACGCGCGGGGGACAGGGTACGGGTAAGGAACCGCCTGCTCGCGCTGATGTGCGTGATGGCGGGAATAAGCATGCTGAGCGTGCTTATAAGCGACGCGTTCGCATACGTGCTGTGCGCGGTGGGCGTGTTCGCGTCGTTTTATACCTCGATCCAGCCGATGGGCGATTCCATCGTGCTTACGGCGCTCGACGCAGGCAAGCGGCCGTTCGGGCCGGTGAGGTTCGCGGGCGGCTTTTCGTTCGCGATAGTCGCGGCGCTGTTCGGCTACGCCGTGAACGCGCTGGGCTCGCGCATTTCCGTGTACGGGGTCTCGCTCATGTGCGGGCTTATCGCGTTTTCCGCGCTGTATATGCCGCGCGTGAGCGGAAGCGCCCGCGCGTCCGCAGGCAGCGGCATGTTCGGACTGTTCAGGGACAGGGAGCTGCTTATACTGTTCGCGCTGATGGTGCCCCTGCAGATAACCTACGGGTATTTTTACGCGTTTTTCACTCCGCTGCTCCGGGACGACCTGGGCGGAGGAGCGTACGTGGGCTGGGCGTATTTCATAAGCTCCACCAGCGAGGTCGTGTTTTTGTTAAACAGCGACAAATGGTTCAGAAAATACGGCGCGGGACGGCTTATGTGCATAAGCGCGCTGTTTATGAGCGCGCGCTGGTTTCTGGTCGCGTTCACTAAAAGCCCGGTCGTGGCGATGCTCAGCCAGATACTGCACGCGATGGGCTTTATCGTCATAACGGTTTGCTGCGCGAAATACGTGCAGTCGACCGTGCCCGAAAACCGCCGCGCGAGCGGGCAGCTGCTGATCAGCGTATTCGGCTTCGGCGTGGCGCGCGTGGCGGGTTATTTCGGAGGCGGTCTCCTAAGCGACGCGATCGGCAGGCAGGCGGTGTTCTGCGTATGCGCGGCGATATGTGTGGTATGCCTCGTCGTATTTACGCCCTATTATTTCAGCCGTCCGCCGCTTAACGGGGAGAGTGTGAAATGAACAGGCTTGTGGCTATCGCGGGCACGAACGCGTCCGGCAAAAGCGCCCTCGCGGTGGAAATGGCGCTAAGGTTTGGCGGAGAGGTGGTTTCCGCGGATTCGCGCCAGGTGTATGCGGGACTCGATCTGGGCAGCGGCAAGATAACGCCGGAGGAAACGAAGGGCGTAAGGCATCATCTGCTGGACGTCAGACAGCCGGGGGAATTTTTCTCCATGGCGGATTTTCAGCGTCTCGCGTACGCGGCGATAGACGATATAATCGCGCGCGGGAAGCTGCCTATTCTTGCGGGCGGCACGGGGCTGTATGTGGAATGCGTGACGAAGGGCTATCTGCTTTCGGACAGAGCTCCCGATCTTGCCTACCGCGAAGAGCTTGAAAAGCTGACCACGCCGGAATTGTACGAAATGCTGATAAAAGCGCTGCCGGATATCGAAATAGACAGATATAACCGCAACCGCGTCATGCGCGTGCTTGAAAAGCTGCACGACGGCGACGCGGCGCAGCCAGCCGCGTGTCCGCGCTACGATGTGCTCACGCTCGGCGTGATACCGGACAGGGAAACGCTCAAAACCCGCATAGACGAGCGCCTCGAAAGACGAATGCGGGCGGGCATGGTCGACGAGGTCGCGCGCCTGAGGCGGGAGGGCGAAATGGACGCGTTTCTGCTGGGACTCGGGCTCGAATACCGCTATATTACGGAATATCTGAGGGGAGCTTATCCGGACGAGCAGACGATGACGCGGGAGCTTTCCCTTGCGATAAAGCGCTTCGCCAAGCGGCAGGTCACGTGGTTCAAACGCGACAAAAGCATAAAAATGCTCGATATGAACGGAGATTACACCTCCGAGGCCGCGGCCCTGATAAGCGGCTTTCTGAAAGGAGACAGGCATGAACCTTACTAAGCTTACGGACTATCTGGATTCCCTGCCGCAGGAGCTGGTGCCCGGCATAGACGTAGAGATACGGCAGGATCACGAGACTGTATTTCGCCATTGGACCGGCTGGCGCGACCGCGAAAACCGCGTTCCCATGAACGGCAGGGAGCTGTACTGGATATTCTCGGCCACGAAGGTGTTTACGGTCACCGCGGGCATGCAGCTTATAGAGCGCGGCATAATCCGGCCGGAGGACCCGGTGGGCATGTACCTGCCCGCGTTCAGTACCCTGTCGGTAAACGAAAGCGGTCACATCCGCGCGTGCACGGTGCCGCTCACCGTCAGACATCTCTTCACGATGACGGGCGGCTTCAACTACGATCTCGAATGCCCCTCGCTTAAAAAGGCGGCTCTGTATTCGGGCGGAAAGGCGGACACGCTCACCATGATAAACGCGCTGGCTGAGGAGCCGCTGGATTTCGAGCCCGGCGCGCATTACCGTTACAGCCTGTGCCACGACGTGCTGGCGGCGGTCATCGAGAGCGCGAGCGGGCTGCGCTTTTCGGATTATCTGCGCGTGAACATATTCGAGCCTCTCGGCGTCAAACGCACGGGCTTCAGAGGCGAGGACGTGAGCGAATTCGCTGCGCAGTATATATACGACGAAAAAACCGGCCGAAGCGTGCTCCATCCCGACGGCAACCGCTGCGTATACCGTCTTACGGACAATTACGAAAGCGGCGGCGCGGGTCTGTACAGCTGCGTTGACGATTACATACTGCTTGCGGACGCGCTCGCGTGCGGAGGTCTCGGCGCGAGCGGCAGACGCATATTAAAAGAAGACAGCATACGGCTTATGACCGCGCCCGCGCTCACGCCTGCGCAGCGGGAGGAGTTTTACAACCATATGGGCAGGGTGTATTCCTACGCCATGGGCGTGCGTACGAAGGTCGACGCGGACGGCACGAGCCCCGTGGGAGAGTTCGGCTGGGACGGCGCGGCGTGCGCGTACGCGCTTATGGACCCGATTAACCGAGTGAGCGTATTTATAGGTCTGCACGTGCGCTCCTTCGGCTACGGCTATACGGTCATCCATCCCAGGGTAAGGGAGCTTTTATACGAGCAGATCAATGCGTAAAAGTTTTTATCTTCGTTAAGACACTATTGCAAACGCACGTTCGTTGCGTTATAATATATAAGGAATTTTATTTTCCAAAGGAGGAGAAATATATGAGAAAACTCTTGGCAGCGATTCTGAGCGTTGTAATGCTCATGAGCGCGGTCGGCAGCGCTGCGGGCGTCAACGTACACGTTGGCGTAAACTACAGCGGCCAGAATATGGCTGACGTCACCGCAGGCTTTTTCGAGGACAACGACGGCTGCTATCAGCTGAGCGTGGACGGCACCGCGATGGGCCAGGCGCTGGACTTTTTCGTGCAGGTCGGCAAATCCGCCGCGGTAATCGCTTCCGGCGGACAGGCGTATGAAATCGAATACGCCAAGCTTGCCGAGGCGGCGATCAACGTCCTTCCCAATTACCTGAGCGACGAAGCCAAAACCGCGCTCACCGTTATCGCCGCGCTGGTGTATTATGCGGCGAACGGCGGGCTCGAGGCAGACATGCCCGTATTCCAGCAGGTGCTCTCTTCAGTGCTGAACACCGTGATGGCTTACGCGATGCAGAGCGGCATACTTACCGTATCCCAGAACGGCGACATCATCGTAGCCTTCGATCAGGACAAGCTTGCTTCCTTCCTGACGGCCGTGATCGGCGCGATAGCAAGCGACGGCACGATCTGCGCGACGCTCGCTACGACGCAGCTCTGGCAGATGGCGGGCCTTTCCGCGGACGGCGCAGCCGAGCAGGAGATGCTCAAGCAGCTCGCTTCAGGCGTATCCGTTGACTTCGGCGAGGTCGAATTCGACGTATACCTCGCGATATACAGTAGCGGCAACATCGACTTTAGCGCGGACGTCGCCTTCGAAGACGGCACGGCCAACGTAAGCGCGGCCTACGACGCAAACGGCCTGAAAGCGAACGGCACGCTGCAGGTGGACGAGGTTCTCCTGACCTGTGCTCTGACTTATGACGCAAGCGGCATGAGCTTTACCGCAGTCGGCACTGAGGACGGCCAGCAGATGCTCTCCGTGGTGTTCACGGCGGACGCCAGCGGCCTTGAATTAAATATGCAGGCGGCAGGCACGGTGATCAGCGCGAGCCTGAAGACCGAAAACAACCTCATCACGTCGACCTATTCGATTACGCAGAACGGCGCTGTGGTGTACGCGTACACCTATGTGATAGACACCCGCACCGGCAGCATCACGCTGAGCGGCAGCATCGCGCAGTATGGCAATACCATGTACTTCACTGCGTCCTACACGCAGAAGGACGGTCTCCAGTTCACTGTCACCGACGGCGAGACCAGCCTGGCCGGCAGCTTGATCGTGCGCGCAAACCCCAGCGGCTTCAGACTTATCGGCAAAGCGAGCGTCACCGGGACCGGATTTGCGTACGACATTGCGGACATCGACATCAATATCGGCGCGAGGATCACGATCAAGGCTGCGGTCAACGTCCCCAACGGCGCACAGTACCGCCCGCTGTTCGATCTCGACTTCGCGCTTGATCCCAACACGATAGAGCTCGAGGGCACTCTCAAGGCGCAGGGAGTCACCTACAGCGTGAAGGGCGATATCGACAATAATCTCGTCTACAACCTGTCCGTCGCACAAAACGGCTATGAAATCGCCAAGGCGACACTGCAGCTTACGCGCGGCAACAGCCCGATCATGAACATACTGATGGGCGAGTTCCACGCCGACATACTTGGTCAGATACAGATCAGCCGCATTACCGAGATGACCGCCGACGGCGTCGTGATGCACATCACCTACACCAATGCGGGTCAGACCGTAGAGCTCGACGCGGGTCTGCGCATGGGCGCGACTCAGGACGGCTATCAGCTTTACGAACTGTACATCGCTTCCGCGGGTATGGAGTACGGCCTGAGGATCAAGTACGCTCTGGCAAATGCGCTCAGCGTTATCGCGTCCGTTTATCAGGCTGCGTACGGCAATGAGGCCGAGATCGCAGGCCTCGTGCTGGACGTAACGCCTGCCGACACTCCCGCACACGTAAGCGGCACTCCGCTGCCCACCGAGCAGATCGAGGCCCTGCTTACGAGCATAATCGACGGAATTATCGACATGGTGAAATAAATCTCCCGATACGCGCGGGCTGCTGCACAGGTGCGGCAGCCCGTTTTTTCGTTTTAGAAACATACTCTCAACAAATAAATTATACCCTCTGCATTGCAGGAATAAGCACACGGGTGTAGAATTATGCTGTGCATATACCGAAGGGAGATATTTGCTATGCTTAAAATAAAGCGTGTGCTTAATATAGTTTTGGACGCCTGCGGCGTAGGCAGCTCGCCGGACGCCGCGGAATACGGAGACGAGGGCGCAAATACCCTCCTGCACGTAATACAGAAGAAAAACCCGGATATACCGAATCTTATGGCCCTGGGGCTGGGCAGCATACTCGGCATCGACGACGGCGAAGAGCCCGTGGGCTGCTACGGCCGCATGAGGGAGAAGGCCGCAGGCAAGGATACCACCTCCGGCCATTGGGAGCTTGCGGGCTACACGCTTAAAAAGCCCTTCCCGGTGTATCCGAACGGCTTCCCGCAGGAGATAATCGACGAGTTCGAGGCGGAGACCGGCATGCAGGTCATAGGCAACCGTCCCGCATCCGGCACGCAGATCATTCAGGAGCTCGGAGACGAGCATTTCGTTACGGGCAAGCTTATCGTGTATACCTCCGCGGACAGCGTGTTCCAGATCGCGGCGCACGAGGACGTGGTGCCGCCGCAGGAATTGTACCATATCTGCCGCACGGCAAGACGGATACTCAAGGGCGAAAACTGCGTGGGCAGGGTCATCGCCCGCCCGTTCATAGGCGAAACCGGATCTTACACCCGCACGGGCAACCGGCGCGACTTCTCGGTTGATCCCTTCGGCGATACGATGCTGGACGTGATCAAGCGCGCGCATATGGACGTGCTCGGCATAGGCAAGATCGAGGACATTTTCAACCACCGCGGGCTTACGCAGTCCGATCACGCCGCCGGCAACGATGCGTGCATCGTGTCGATGCTAAAAACGCTGAAAAAGGACAACTGGAAGGGGCTGTGCTTCGTAAACCTCGTGGATACGGATTCGCTTTACGGCCATCGCCGCGATGTGGACGGCTTTGCCGAAAGCCTCGAGGCGTTCGACAGCTATCTGCCCGATATAATGGGCGCGCTCGGCGAAAACGGCGTGCTTATGATAAACGCAGATCACGGCTGCGATCCCACCTTCAGGGGCACGGATCACACCCGTGAGGAGGTGCCGCTGCTGGTATGGGGGCTTGGGCTCAAGGAGGGCGTGAACCTCGGCACAAGGGCGACCTTCGCGGACAACGCGAAGACCGTGTGCGACATGCTGGGCGTCGAGAATACTCTGGACGGCACGAGCTTCTATCCGGAAATCAGGCTGGACTGAGCATATAGCTAACAGGCCGCGGACGGCTCCGCGGTCTTTTTCGTTTAATAAGTGAGTTCGTATGCCGCATAACAGGCAGGATTAAAAGGAGACGCAAATATGAACCGTCTGCGCGCATACCTTAAAAGCTACCGCCGCGAGAGCATACTCGCGCCCGCGTTCAAGATGCTGGAGGCGCTGTTCGACCTGTTCGTGCCGCTTATAGTAGCGCGCATGATAAACGTGGGCATCGGGGAAAGCAGCCCTGCGGTGATAAAGCAGTGCTTTTTCCTGCTGCTTGCGCTTGCGCTGACCGGCCTTGTGTGCAGCTTCGCCGCGCAGTACTTTGCCGCGCGCGCCGCCACGGGCTGCGCCGCGCGTATGCGCCGCGACCTGATAGCGCATATATACGCGCTGGACGCCTCGCGTCTGGACGCGATAGGCGAGGATACGCTGATAACCCGCATGACCGGCGACATAAACCAGGTGCAGAACGGGCTTAATCTGTTTCTGCGCCTGTTTCTGCGCTCTCCTTTTATAGTGTTCGGCGCGATGATAATGGCCTTTGCCGTAAACGCGCGCGTGTCGGTTATATTCGTGTTTACGATACTTCTGCTGTCCGTCATCGTGTTTACGCTTATGAAGCGCACCTCGCCCATGTACAGGCGCATACAGGCGGTGCTTGACAAGCTGACGCTGCATACGCGCGAAAACCTGTCCGGCGTGCGCGTGATACGCGCCTTTGGACGCGAGGAGGACGAAAAACGCGCTTTCTCGGCGTCGAACGCATCTCTCACGGCGCTGCAGAACGTCACCGGCAAGCTTTCCGCGCTCATGAATCCGCTCACTTACGCGGCGGTCAATTTAGGCATAGTGGCGGTTTTGTACGCGGGCGGCAGAGGCGTGAACGCGGGCGCGCTCAAAAGCGGAGACGTGGTCGCGCTGGTAAACTACATGAGCCAGATATTGGTGGAGCTGATAAAGCTTGCAAACCTCATCGTGACGCTGAGCCGCGCGGGCGCGTCCATGTCGCGCGTAGCGGCGGTGCTCGATACCGAGCCGGGCATGGATTTCCCGGAAATGGAACAAAGCTGCAGCGAAACAGACGCGGCGGTAGAGTTTGACAACGTGAGCTTCAAATACGGCGGAGCAGGCGCGGAATCCCTGACGGACGTCACGTTTTCAGTGTCGGCGGGCAGCACCGTCGGCGTGATAGGCGGCACGGGCAGCGGCAAAACCACGCTGGTCAGTCTGATAAACCGCATGTACGACGCAAGCGCGGGCGAGGTAAGGCTGTTCGGCGTTCCCGTGCGGGAAATGACGAAGAGCCGCGTGCGCGGATTGGTCGCCGTAGTGCCGCAGAAGGCGCAGCTGTTTTCGGGCACGGTGAGGTCTAACCTGCTTATGGGAAACCGGACTGCCGCAGACGTGGAATTGTGGGACGCGCTCGAAAAAGCGCAGGCGGCGGAATTCGTGCGCGCAAAGCCGCTCGGGCTTGACGAAAAGGTGAGTCAGGGCGGACGCAATTTTTCGGGCGGACAAAGACAGAGGCTCACGATCGCCCGCGCGCTGGCTAAAAACGCGAGCGTGCTGATACTTGACGACAGCGCGAGCGCGCTGGATTTTGCGACGGACGCCGCGCTGCGCAAGGCGCTTAATGCGCTGCACGGGCGCGTGACCGCTTTTATCGTGTCACAGCGCACCTCGAGCCTCAGGCACGCGGACATGATACTCGTGCTCGAGGACGGGCGGCTTATCGGGAAGGGCACGCACGCGGAGCTGCTTGAGCGCTGCCCGGTATACCGCGAGATACACGAAAGCCAGTACCGGAAGGAGGACGCAGAATGAAAACCTTCAAACGTACTCCTGAGGAGAAGGCGCGCTCGAGAATAATGCTCAGGCGCGTTCTGAAATACATAAGGGGCAGAAGAAGGTACGTGGCGTTAAGCCTTATCTGCGCGCTTGCAAGCACCGCGTGCCAGCTGCTGGTGCCCGTGTTCACTGGACGCGCCATAGACGCCATGCTCGGCTCCGGACAGGTGCGGTTTGACGCGGTCATCGGCGCCGCCGCATATATACTCGGCTTTACCGTGCTTTCCTGCGCGGCGCAGTGGCTGATGAGCCTGTCGAACAATAAAACCGTGTACGGCGTTTCCCGTGAGCTAAGAGACGCGGCGATAGCGAAAATCCAGCGTCTGCCGCTCAAATATCTCGACGCGCATCCCGCGGGCGACATAGTAAGCCGCATCACCTCGGATGTTGATACGTTTGCGGACGGACTGCTGATGAGCTTTACGCAGCTGTTTACCGGCGTACTCACGATTCTGGGCACGCTCGGCTTCATGGTAGCGGTGAACGGCGTGATCGCGCTGGTGGTGGTGGCCCTGACGCCGCTCAGTCTGTTTGTCGCCGCCTTTATTTCGACCCGCACTTACAAGTACTTTAACGCTCAGAACGCCGCGCGGGGCGAACAGACCGCGCTCATAAACGAGCAGATAACGGGCGTCAGGCTGATACAGGAGTTTGCGCACGAGGAGGCGAGCCTTGCGCAGTTCGACGAAGTGAACGAGCGGCTCAGAGACGCGAGCCTCAAGGCAGTGTTCTTTTCGAGCCTTACGAATCCGTCCACGCGGCTGGTAAACAACATCGTGTACGCGGGCGTCGCGCTCACGGGTGCGTTAGGCGCGGTATTTGGCGGCGCGCATCTCACGATAGGGCAGCTGAGCGTGTTTTTGAGCTACGCCGGACAGTACGCCAAGCCGTTCAACGAAATAAGCGGCATCGTCACGGAAATGCAGAACTCGGTTTCCTGCGCCGCGCGCGTGTTCGAGCTGCTGGACGAGGAGGAGCTTTCGCCCGAAGCGGACGAGGAGCTTAAGCAGGCGGGCAGCGTGAGCATAAACGACGTTTCGTTCAGGTATGTGCCGGACAGACCGCTGATAGACGGGTTCAGCCTGCGTGTCGCGCCCGGACAGCGAACCGCGATAGTCGGGCCTACCGGCTGCGGAAAAACCACGCTCATAAACCTACTCATGCGCTTTTACGACACGGACTCAGGCAGTATATGCGTGGGAGAGCAGGATATAAAGCAGGTAAAAAGAAGCTCGCTGCGCGCAAGCTACGGCATGGTCCTGCAGGAGACGTGGCTCAAAAACGCCACTATAAAAGAAAATATCGCTTACGGAAAGCCGGACGCGACCGACGAAGAAATCGTCGCCGCCGCCGAGGCCGCGCACGCGCATTCGTTTATAATGCGGCTGCCGGAAGGCTACGATACGGTTATCAGCGCGGACGGGGGAAACCTCAGCCAGGGGCAGAAGCAGCTTTTGTGCATAGCGCGCGTGATGCTGCGCCTGCCGCCCATGCTGATACTCGATGAAGCGACCAGCTCTATAGATACACGCACGGAGCTGCTTATACAGTCCGCGTTTTCACGCATGATGAAGGGGCGCACCAGCTTTATCGTCGCGCACCGCCTGTCCACTATACGCGAGGCGGACGTGATACTCGTTATGCGGGACGGGCACATAATCGAGCAGGGCAGACACGAGGAGCTGCTTAAACAAAACGGCTTCTATGCCGCGCTGTACAACAGTCAGTTCGAGGCGGTCTGAGCCTTCGCGACGACCTCCAGGCGCGTTATCCCGTACGCCTCGAGCGCGCGCGCAGCCTGAGGAGTGATCACTTCGCCGCTTACGGCGAGCGGCACCGCGGGCGGGCAGGATACTGCGGGAGCAGCGCAGACGCGGCCTGCCGCGTCCAAAACGCTGACCGTCTCGCTCTGCGCGAAGACTGCCTCCCGTATGCTCAGCGCGCGTTCGAGCCGGACAGGCGGCAGAAAAAGCACCGTATGCGGCGGGGGAGAGGCGAGCGCGGCGCTTACGCGTGCGTAATCCGCGTCGGTATTGTACGGAGAAAACATCAGCACGACGTGATCCGCGTCCGCGTATTCGCATTCGACGCCGCCTTCGCGCAGACGCGCGGCGACCGCGTATCCGTCCGTTTCCAGCGTAAGCTTGAGCGGTTCTGTGCCGTACAGACTCCACCCGCGTGCTTTTAACTCGCTTTTCAGCGCGTCCGTTCTGAGCGCGCAGCGCTTTATCCTGTCCGGCAGGGAAGAGGCGAGATATGCGTTTGCCCTGTCGAGCGATTCGAGTATCAGGTAAGAGGGACTGGTAGAGCCGAACAGCGCCATCGCCTGCTTCGCCCCCTCGGCGAACGCCGGATGCGCGCGTTTCGATATGTGCAGGTATGCGCCGCCGGTTATCACGGGCAGCGTTTTGTGCGCGGAATCGCAGCACATGTCCGCGCCGAGTGTGATCGGGTGCATGTCCTCGTCGGTAAATTTCAGGTACGCGCCGTGCGCGCTGTCGACTATCAGGGGCACGCCCTGCGCGCGGCAGACTGCGCTGAGCGCGCCTATGTCCTGCGTTCCGCCCAGATAATCGGGGGAAGTCACGAACACGCAGAAGGGCTTTCTTTCGTATGCGGAGAGGCGTTTTTCAAGCTCTGCCGCGCTTATGGGACAGGCGCACAGAGAGCCCGCTTCGCATGCGGGATACAGCCAGTCCACGTCGAAATCCATAAGCGCGGCGGCGTATATAAGCGATTTGTGCGCGTTCCGCGCCGCGAGCGCGAACGGGCGCGCGTTCGACGCTTTCCGGGCCTTCAGACATAAAAACAGCATCGCCTTCACGCACTGCGTTGAGCCCTCCGCCGAGTACAGCGTGCGCCCGCTTCCAAACAGCAGCGCCGCGTTTTTTTCGCTTTCGGCGATTATCCCCTCCGGCATGTACAGGTTGTCCGCGCCGCTTATTTCAGTAAGGTCGTATAGAGACAAGGGCACCTCCGCGCAGCCCTTGTGTCCCGGCATATGCAGACGCGATATGCCGGATGAAGCATATCGCGCCGCAAAATCAGCTATCGGTGTATTCATGCGTCCTGCTCCGCCGCGTCGAGGCTTTCGGCGACCTTTACCATTATTGCGCACTCCATGCGCTTTTTGAACAGCTTGCAGCCGTATTCGTATATGCCGGACACGGAGCCGCTTGCGTGATAGGCGTTCGCCGCGCAGCCTCCCGAGCAGTAGAGCTGCGCCCAGCAATCTCTGCATTCGGGGCGCGAATAGGCGTTCACGTGCCTGAATTCGTCCCGGACGCCTTCGTTTTTTATGCCTTCGTAAATATTGCCCAGAAGGTAGGCGGGATTTCCCACGAACTGATGGCAGGGGTACAGATCGCCCCACGGCGTGACCGCCATGTATTCCGTGCCGGAGCCGCAGCCGCTGATGCGCTTGTATATGCAGGGTCCACCCTCGAGGTCTATCATGTAGTGGTAGAACGTGAAGGGCCGTCCCTCGCGGCGGCGCTTTATCATCTCGGCGGCGAGTTTTTCGTACTGCTCGCAGAGTATCGGCAGATCCTCGTCCCTGAGCGCCTCCGGGTCTCCCGGCGCGCATACGACGGGCTCCATGCTGAGCTCCTTAAAGCCGAGCTTCAGCATATGGAGGATGTCGTTCATGAAGTCGAGATTATGCCGCGTATACGTTCCGCGCATGTAATAGCTCTTATCGCTGCGCGCGGCGACGAATTTTTGAAATTTGGGTACGATGCGCTCGTAGCTGCCGTTCCCCGCGTAATCCACGCGCAGACGGTCGTGCACCTCCTTGCGCCCGTCAAGGCTCAAAACCACGTTGTCCATTTCACGGTTGCAAAAGTCGATCACGTCGTCGTCTATCAGCATGCCGTTCGTGGTCAATGTGAAGCGGAAGCGCTTGCCCGCTTCCTGCTCGCGCTTTCGCGCGTAGGCGACGAGGCGCTTCACGGTGTCCCAGTTCATAAGCGGCTCGCCGCCGAAGAAGTCCACCTCGAGGTTATGCCGCGTGCCGGAGTTTTCTATAAGGAAATCGAGCGCCCGCACTCCCGTTTCGTAGCTCATAAGCGCGCGTTCGCCCGAGTATCTGCCCTGCGAGGCGAAGCAGTAGGAGCAGTTCAGGTTGCAGGTGTGCGCGACGTGCAGGCACAGTGCCTTTATTACGGGCGCGCGCGACTTGACGCCGGATGCGAGGGCTTCGTAATCGTCCGTGGAAAACAGCTTGCCGTCTGCTTCGAGCGCGCGCACGTCGCATATGCATTCGCGCGCTTCTTCGGCGGTAACGGCGTATTTTTCGCATAAATGCGTAACTATCTCCGCTTCGCTTTTCTGCTTGCAGAGGCGTATTGCGTCGTATGCGATTTCGTCCACCGCGTGTACGCTGCCCGAGGCGGTGTCGAGCACTATATTGTATCCGTTAAGCTTATACTGATGAACCATATCTATTCCTGTATGACTTCTGTATCAAAAATGCCGCCCGCGCGGGCGGCATGTCTGAACGCTTGGATTATTTGTTCTTGTTTTCGCACTTCTGGTTGGCGACGCCGCAGGAGGTCTTGCAGGCGCTCTGGCAGGAAGTCTGGCATTCGCCGCAGCCGCCGGTGCAGGCGCTCTTCTTAAGATCACGGGTAGTGACGGTGGTAATCCTCTTCATAATATCGCTCCATTTCAAACAGACATCAAAGCTCTGTCTGTATTTTTGCAAAGTATAACATGTATTTCACGCGCTGTCAAGTTAAAGTATGCGCCAATTTATACTACGTTTTAAGCGCCTCGGCGATGCATTGCCACGCCTGAAGGAGCGCTTCGAAGGAGCAGGCGGCGTTTGCGGGGCTGGTGGAGGGGAGAGGCACATCGCTTACGGCGTTTATTGGATACACGAGGCGTTTATAAAGCTCGTGCGCTTTGGAGCCGTTTGTATAGATGCGCCTGATGCGGGTGCGCGCGATAAGCGCGGGAATGTCGTTTGCGCGCGCGTTTCTGACCGAAGCGTCGGAGGAGCCCTGTATCTCGCAGGAATGGATCACGTCCCACAGCGCGATACCGTGCGCAAGCAGCAAATCGGTTTTCTCCCGTACGCTTTCGGGCGGCGTTTCGTTAAACAGCGCGGCCAGCAGTTTCCAGAAGCGGTTGCGCGGATGCGCGTAATAAAACGCTTCCTCGCGGGATTTTACCGAGGGAAACGAGCCGAGTATCAGTATGCGCGAGCGCGCGTCGTACACCGGTTCAAACGGATGGATAAGCATAAAGCACCGCCTTTGAAGCTTATGCGCATATTATACCGCAGCGGACGCCCAAAATCCTGAATTCACAGGAATTTAAGCGTGCAGCCCGGGCGCGCGGTAGGACGGTACAGCGTTTAGCGCCGGCAGCTGCTTTTTTAAACAATTTACGCTGCGGATGCTTTCGGCGCGTTGCAATTCATCTGCAAACGCGGTATAATTGACCCAATCTGATATGAAAGGATCAAAAACGATGACTGAAAGAACCAAACGTGTGATTTCCGTGTTTTTATGCGCGCTTATCGCCTGCGCGGCGCTGGCTTGTCCGGTATACGCCGAGGAGAGCGAGGACGGCGAGGCTTCCGCGCGCGTGGCGCTTATGAATGTGGGCGGACTTGATCTGTACCTCGACGACGTGCAGAATATCGCCTATCAGATGTATTATTACGGCTATACGCAGCAGCTCGATTATCAGAACGCCGCGCGTTACTGTCTGTATTACGACATCGCGCCCAGACTGCTTGCGGGCGACAGGGCGCAGGAGCTGCTGGGCACTTCTTACGATACGCTCAGGGAAACGTTTGAAAAGCAGTACGACGATTACATCGAGCAGTACGCGCTCTCGCTTGCGGGTACGGACGCGGACGAGGCAGCCCTTAACGAGGCGCGCGCGCAGGCGCAGGCGGAGTACGACGAGGCGGGCATATCGCGCGAGTATTTCCTGTACGGCAGCCTTGCAAGCAGCGCCTTCGACGTGCTCGTAAGCACGAGCATCAGCGTTCCGACCGACGAGGAGATACTGGCGCTGTACGAGCAGTATGTCGAGGAAGACCGCAAGGTGTTCGAAAACGACGTACAGTTTTACGAGTATTACAAGAGCTACGGCTACGAATCGCTGTATACTCCGGAGGGCTACAGAGCGGTTCTGCACATACTGCTTCCGGCGGACGACGAGCTTCTGAGCGCTTACAACGACGCTGCGGACGACGAGCAGCGCGAAAGCGCGCGCCTTGCCGTAATCGAGAGCATCAGGGACACGCTCGACGAGATTTACGCTGCGTACGAGGCGGGAACGTCGTTTATCGATCTGATCGCGCAGTACAACGTCGACCCAGGCATGCAGGACGAGACCAATTTAAGAGACGGCTACGAGGTGCATAAGGACAGCGTCACATGGGTGGACGAGTTTACCAAGGGCGCGTTCTCCGAAGGCATGAACGAGCCGGGCGACGTGAGCGAGCCTGTGGTTACGAGCTACGGAGTGCACATACTGTACTATCTGCGCGATATAGCCTCGGGCGCAGCGGAGCTAACCGAGCAGCTCAGGCAGGACCTCATCAGCGATTTGACGAGCAAAGCGCGTACTGAGTTTATAGAGGGCGAGCTTTCGAAGTACGAAATTGTGTATTACGACGCTTACGCCGAGTATCTGGGCGATACGCACGTAATCGGAGACTGAACGAATAACGCGCAAAGGGCTGTTACCGCAGCCCTTTGCGTTTTTGTGACAGCTTTTACAAAAGATTTGTGAATTTACATTATATAACTCTTGATAATTGCAAAAAATATGCTATAATATATAATACGATACTGTGAATTATACGCTTTTGAGAGGCGGTAACATCATATGCCCAAGAATACTGGTCTTTCATATGAGGAATATGTCAGACGACACGAGGAACAGCGCCGCAAATTTACAGAAAAGCGCGGGCTGGACTATAATACCTACTATCATATACCCGAAAAGCCTCAGGATACCCAGCCCGAAGAGGAAACGCCGGAGCGCGCAGACAAGAGCGTGCGCAGCGCGGCCTACGTAAATGAAGACGTACGGGCGGACGCGCCTGTCGCCGAAGAGGATGTTTACGCAGACGAAACGGCACAGGAAGCCGCAGAGGCGGAGGAAGCCGCAGAGGCGGAGGAAGCCGCAGCGGGCGAGGAATACAGCGACGGGGATTATACCGAGGAATACCCTGACGACGAAGAAGAGCTTGACGAGGACGTGCCGTTTGGCAAGGTGAACTCGCTGGTAAAGGGCCTGTTTGCCAAAATCCGCAAAATCGGCGAAAGCGAGGACGAGCCCGAGCAGGACGCGTCTTCTGACGCGGAGGATACCGACGGGGAAGCCGATTCCGAGGCGCCTGAGCAGGAGGACACGGCACAGGACGGCGAGGAGGCCGAATACGCTGAAGCTCCGGACGGGATTTCCGAAGAGGACGCCGAAGAAGAAGCCGAAGAAGACTCTGAAGAAGCCGTCGATCTGTTCGGCAAAATCAAGGGACTGTTCAGTCGTAAGCGCAAGGACGAATACGAAGAGAGCTTCGAGGATTACGATTCCGGCGAAGAGGATTTGTCTGGTGACAGCGCCGACGAAGAAGACACGGACGGCGAGCCCGCAGACGAGCCTGCGCCGGACGCCGAATCAGCGCCCCTGCCGGTAGATGCGCCGGAGGACGACGAGGATTTCGAATTCGGCAGCGAAACGGAGGACGAAGCGCCTGCGTCTCAGAGCGAGGAAAGCGCTGACGAAGCTTTTGAAGAGGACGAGGACGCGGACTTCGACGAGGACATAGAAACTGAAAAAGAGAGCTTCAGTCTGGGCCGCACGTTCAAAAAGCTCTTCGGAATGGGCAGGAATAATACCGATGACGAGGACGGCGGGGACGATCTGGATCTGGACGAGGACCCGTTTTCGACCGACGACATAGGCGTGCCCGATACGCCGGAGGAAGAACCCGACTGGGAAAACGAGGACATCGGCGCCGTGCGGGCGCAGTCAAAGCAAAGCGAAGATACCCCTTATGAGGAGGAAGATTATATGTCTATAGATACCAGGGAATTGCTTGGACAGAGCGATAACGGCGAACAGGTTTTATCACGCAAGGAGCGCAGACGTCTTGCCGAGCAGCAGGCGGCGCTTAGCAATGCAGTAAATCAGAAGCCTGAGCAGTCGGAGGAAGTGGACACCAGGCCCACCATAACTTTCGTGCCGGTGAACAGACAGTCCGCCCGTGACGCAGCCGAGGCTGAAAAGCAGACTGCGGAAGTCCGCAAGGCCAAGGCGGTCGCCGAGCCCGAGGAAGAAGATTTTGAGGACGAGGATTACGAGGACGAGGAAGACGCCGGAGAGCGCAAGGGGCTGTTCGGCAGGCTGGGACGTAAAAAAAAACAAGAGTCTGAGGTAGAGGACGAGGACGAAGAGGACGAGACCTCCGAGGACGACGAGGAAGAGGAGAAGCCTGTAAAGAGAGGTCTGTTTTCCCGTAAAAGCCACGACGATGAAGATGAAGACGAAGACAAAGAAGACGAGGACGAAGACGAGGACGAG
>JAFYFC010000001.1 GCA_017543905.1 Clostridia bacterium | reverse complement strand
CTTTCTTCATCGGCCTTATGACCAAACGAGCACTCTGCATTTTCTTATCTCCTGGTATTTATTTCAGGCATTAGCGCAGAAAAACAAAGATATTTTCCGAGTTTTCTTGCTAACAGGTGCATCGACAAACTGGAATCTGTCCAGTTTTTAGAGCTCCAAAACGGCAACAATCTCGTCTCCGTCCTTCTCGCCGTTTTCTATAAAGCCGAAATCGTGATACAACTTCGCAGCAACGTCATTTCCGGGCTCCCAGGAAGTGCTCCAGAGCGATTCAACTCCATCGGGGAATGTGCGGATGTAGTCCAGCAGGAGTTTGAGAGCGTCCCTGCCGTAGCCGCGCTTCTGATATCGCTGATCGATCATGAAGCGCCACAGACAGTAGCTGTGCCTGTATACCTCAGCCATCTCTTCATACTCTTCTGAATTGTGGCCGATCATGGCAAAGCCTACGGGAGTATCGCCGTCCCAGATGCCGAAAGGCTGTACGAATTTTCCGTCTGCGCGGGTATCATAGGCCTGTGCCAGGCTTACCGAATTTGGAGCCACGAATTCCTCTTGGTCTTTCGAGACCCTAAGGTCCATAAGCGTCCAGAAGTTCTCCTTATCTGCCTTCACCAAATGAAGGTCCTTGTTTTTGAGTTCATAGTTTGCGTTATCCATTTTTGCTTTTCCCTCAATCCCGGTTTTCACACCTGTTATTATAAAATACGAGCCGCTTCCCGAAAGCCGACACCCCTAAAGCCTGAGCGGCACCCCTGAGTGGGGAATTGTTAAATCGTATCGAACGCCGCGTTTTGCTTTCGCATATATTCAGGCGCTACCCGCACAAATACGCAGAAGTCTTAAAGACTCTGCCGCTGTCCGGTCAGGACTGCGTCAGGTCCGTTCGTGCATAAAGCTGCTGCGGTCAGCCGCGCCTGTATCGCGGCGTGCAGCCGCGTTACCTATCCGTTCTGCCGCACGAACTCTGCTATGCGTCTGACGGCCTCGGTGATATTTTCCATGGAAGACGCATAGGAGCATCTTACGAAGCCCTCGCCGCTTTCGCCGAACGCGGTGCCTGGCACGCACGCGACCCTCTGCTGCTCGAGCAGCTTAAGGCAGAACTCCTCGCTGGAAAGCCCCATGCCCTTTATGCAGGGAAACGCGTAAAACGCGCCCAGCGGCTCGTGCGTGGGCAGCCCCGCTTTTCTGAGCCCGTCCACTATCACGCGCCTGCGGCGGTCGTATTCCTTGACCATGCGCTTTACGTCCGCAAAGCCGCTCTCCAGCCCGCTTTTGAGCGCCTCGAGCGCGGCGTGCTGTCCCGCGGTGGGCGCGCACATTATCGTGTACTGGTGGATTTTGAGCATGACGTCCAGTATCGGCTTGGGCGCGCACGCATAGCCCATGCGCCAGCCCGTCATCGCGAACGCCTTGGAAAAGCCGTTCAGCGTGACCGTGCGCTCCCGCATGTTCGGAACCGAAGCGAAGCTTGCGTGGCGCACACCCGTGTAATTAAGCTCTGCGTATATCTCGTCCGCGATGACGATTATGTCCGTGCCCGCAAGCGCGCCGGCCATTTCCGCCATGTCTTCGTACTTCATTATCCCGCCGGTCGGGTTGTTCGGATACGGGAGTATGAGCGCCTTGGTGCGCGGCGTTATGTATTTTTTGAGGATTTCAGACGTAAGTATAAAGCCGTTTGCGGCATACGTGGGCACGGGCACGCATTTCCCGCCCGCGAACGTCACGCAGGGCATATAGCTTACGTAAGAGGGATCAGGCACCAGCACCTCGTCGCCCGGCTCGATCAGCGCGCGCAGCGCCAGGTCTATGCCCTCGCTTGCGCCCACCGTTACGAGCACTTCGCTGCGGGGGTCGTAGCGCACGCCGAAGCGACTCTCGTACTCCGAAACGAGCGCGCACAGCTCCTTAAGGCCCCTGTTCGAGGTATAGTGCGTGTGCCCCTGCCTGAGCGAATATATCGCCGCGTCCGAATAGCGCCACGGCGTAGTGAAGTCCGGCTCGCCCACGCCCAGCGATATGACGTCCCGCATCTCCGCCACGATGTCGAAAAACTTTCTTATTCCGGAGGGCGGCACCGCGCTCACCCTCGCGCACAGCGCGCGCGTATAGTCCATCAGCTCACCTGCATCCTGTCGTCCACGGCGGTTTTTTCGGTAATCACGCCGTCCTGCTTGTATTTTTTGAGCACGAAGTGCGTGGCAGTCGAAAGCACATGCTCTATCGTGGAAAGCTTCTCCGCCACGAACAGCGCAAGCTGCTTTATGTTTGTGCCCTCGACGATCACCAGCAGGTCGAATGCGCCGCTCATAAGATACACGCTGCGGACCTCCTCGAAATTGTATATCTTCTCGGCGATCACGTCGAAGCCCTCGTCCCGCTGCGGCGTGACCTTTACCTCGATCAGCGCCTCCACGCGGTCCTCGCGCACGCGGTCCCAATTGACCATCGCGGGATATTTGAGCAGTATACGCTCGCGCTCGAGCCGCGCGATCGCGCTTTTTACCTCGTCCGTGCTGCGGCCTGTCATCACCGCGATCGCCTCCGGCGCCGTGCGGGCGTCGTTTGCAAGTATCTCAAGTATCGATAAATCAAATTCTCCGAGCATGTGAGCTCCTCCTTTTGGCGGTGTATATTCTTTTCATGGGCTGTCGCGCGAATGTAAAGGTCAAAGGCTTTGCGGGGGCGTACCCCTCAGGCTTTCGCTCATCAGGACGGGCTTTGCCCGTTTAAGGAGCGATTTTTGCGCCCGGAGCGCAGAAAAGACGGTCAGAGCAGCTCGCTCGCTTTAATTGAAACAGAGCCTCATTTAAACCCGAAAGACTGCGCAGGCAGCCGCGCCTACGTAAGCAGCATTATGCAGCGCACCACGCAGACTGCGGCCGCCGCGGCAAGCCCGCCGACTATCGGCCATCTGCAGCACAAAAACGGGCTCGAATCCAGTATCACGCACATTTTTTCGAGCGCCTCCTCCGTGCCGCGCGGCAGCGCCCTGCGGCTGGCCCAAAGCTTCTGCGCCGTGCGCCGCCTGTTCCAGAACAGGTATATCGCCAGCGTGCCCGCAAACAGCCCCAAAAGCATCGGCCACACGTTTCCGAACGCGGTCACCAGCGTCACGCACAAAACCAGCACGAACATTATCACGCTCATAGCGGGCCCCTTGCCCGCCGCGCGGCGCGACGCGAGCCCCACCTGCGTGATCGCCTCGTCCCGCGAGCTGTTTACGTGCTTCATGTAAAACGCGACCAGCGCCTGACTGTCCGCTTCGCTGATGTCCACGCGCAGCTTGCCGCCCCGGGGCGGCCTATGTATGCAGTTTTTTATCGCGGTCTCGAACGCGAGCGCGTATCTGCGCTTCGCCGCCGCTGCGAGCTCCTTCATGCACAAACGCCTCTGACGATCCGTTTTCATCATTTTACCATCAATTCCGGCAAAGCGCAAGCAAAGTATTTATTGAGAAAACCCGTTTTGCGGATTTAGAAAGCGCAAAGCCCGCATGCGCCCGGAACAAATCCCCGCTCCTGCGTATACGCCCGCTCTCCGCTTTGTCTGTAAGCGCTGTTTTTGTTTTCAGCAAGAGCCCGTCCGGCAGAGCGCTTTGCAGCAGATCGCTTCGCGGCGGATCGCTTCGCGGCAAATCGCTTTGCGGCAAAGCACTTCGCGGCGGATTGCTTCGCTGCAGATCGCTTTACGGCAGATCGCTTTGCGGCAGATTGCTTCGCGGCAGATTGCTTTGCGGCAGATCGCTTCGCGGCAAAGCGCAGCGCCGGCAGCCGTTTCCGAATACTTTACATTTATTTTGCGCGGCAAAAACAGCGCCGCGCACGCACACGTCTTGACATTTGATCCGAAAATCGCTACAATAATCAAACTGACAAGCGCCTGTAGCTCAGCAGGATAGAGCGTTCGCCTCCTAAGCGGAAGCACGACCTAACAACTGCAAAAACGAGGTAACCGGGGCACGGTGCGGAAACGAGTCGATTTTAGTCGAATCTTTGGGCCTCGCAGAAACACAGCTTATAACAGAGCGTTAACGTTAAAATGTGTCCCAAAGAAGTGACAACCCGCTGATTTTTCGTCTGGCAAAATTAGCAAAGTATTGAAAACCAGCACAAAAACCGCGAAATAATGCAAAAAACAGGCCATTTTTCAAGCAATAAGCGCCTTTAGCTCAGCAGGATAGAGCGTTCGCCTCCTAAGCGAAAGGCCGTGGGTTCGAATCCCGCAAGGCGCGCTTAACGCAATCTTAACAGTAAGATAAAGGGTCACCGGACTTTTTAGTTCGGTGATTTCTTTTAGGCTGCTGCTAATATTTCCGCAAATTCTTAGCAGCGCTGCTAACATTTTTGCCTTTCTGCTAATACTTCCGTGTGTCCTCGCTACGGCGGGTATTAGGAATAGCCTGCTAAAAAAGTTGTTAGGTTGGTTGCCGGTATGCATTAAAAAGAGCTTTTCTATAATTCTGGAGCAAATTCCCGAAAGTACCTGCTATATTCATAACCACTATATGTAAGACGGCACAAGTCAGGCTCCCCGTTTCACAAGTTTCAATTCAGGCTTCTGCTAATACTTTTGGGTAGTATTAGCAGCGATGCTATTACTCTTGCTTTTCTGCTGATACCGATTACGACCACTAAATCAAAAAGCGCCCCGAAGGACGCTAAACAATTGCTCAAATTTTGCTGTCTTGCCCGCTGCAAGCTTAAACTTGGCGTATTGCCGCACAGCAAAGTGATCCGGGTTTTTCTGTGCAAGCTCGTCAAACAGCAAATCCACCGCGTTCTTATATCCGACGTGGAATCACTGAAAATGGAGCACACTGTGATTTTCAGTTTGCCGATTTGAAGTTCTGTATTCTCAACCTGATTTGCGGAACAATTGTGTTTTCGGTCCGTCATATCTTGCCTCCATTCAGAGGGCTAACAAT
>JAFYFC010000042.1 GCA_017543905.1 Clostridia bacterium | reverse complement strand
TTGATGATCATGTCGTCCGCCTTATTTCAATCCACGCTCCCCGTGAGGGGAGCGACTATACGTTATCGCGTCGTTCTCGCCCACGCTGTAATTTCAATCCACGCTCCCCGTGAGGGGAGCGACTTCGAGCTTATGTCCGTCGTGTTGAGCTTCGTTATATTTCAATCCACGCTCCCCGTGAGGGGAGCGACAGGTATACGTCGCTCGCGTCGATCAGCCAGTACATATTTCAATCCACGCTCCCCGTGAGGGGAGCGACGTAAAGGATGCGGAGGGCTCCTACGTAAAGGCGATTTCAATCCACGCTCCCCGTGAGGGGAGCGACCGCAGAATTGCTTCTTTTTGTATAATAATAGAAACAAATCAGAAGAATTCTGCTTATACTTGTTAAGTACTAACTCTGCGTTAACGTAATATAAACGCAGTGTCAACACTTCAAGGTGCGAACATATAACGGATTTACCAACAGCATCAGGTTCGCACCCTTAAATAATCAACTCACCTCCCGGATCATAGGAAATTTTTGATCCAAATTGCTCTATCCGATTTGAGTAATTATTACCAAGATTGTATATGCGAAGGCTGTCAAGTTTATCGTCCATGATTTCAAGCAGCATATCTTTCACATGTACAAGTTGTGCATTATCAAGCCGACATTCAAACACGGAATTCTGAACACGTTGGCCATAATTAGTGCACACTTTGGCAATCCTGCTGAGACGTCGCCGACCATCAGCTGTTTCGGTATTCACATCGTAAGTTATCAGTACCAGCATACTCTACTTCCACATAAAAGGCGGATATTCATCGATGTCATTACGGAGATACCTGCTGAGTAACAGTGCCTGGACATGCGGTACGAGGCCCCACGGAATCTGTTCCCCCAGAAAAGGATGCACCAGATTTTCCTTTTTTCGCTTCTGCCACTCCGACAAAAACGTTTTTCTTGCATCATCTGACAAAAGTACTGCTCCGCTGTTCTGGATATTGAAATCGTTGGCGCTCAATATTCTGTTGTTGATCAATGTAAGCACGAATCTGTCAGCGTAGACTGATCTCAGTTCTTCCACAATATCCAGCGCCAGTGATTTTCGCCCGGCCCTATCGGTATGCATAAAACCCACATAAGGATCAAGACCGACGCCACGCAGTGCGTTTGCGCACATGGACGTAAGCAGCGAATAGGCAAACGATAAAAGCGCATTAACACGGTCAAGGGGTGGACGGCGCGTTCTCGCGGCAAAAGCGAATGCCGTTTTGTCCCGAAGTATCATTTCGCTGAATACGCCGAAATATTCTGCTGCCGCATTGCCTTCCATTCCTCGCAGGCTGTCCATCGTTTGTGCCGACAGCACTTCATGCATATACCTGCTTATGGTTTCCGCAGCACTTCGCAGCCGGTCTGTGTCTGCCTGCATGGCGTGATCCCGAACACAGCGCAAGAGGACATATTTGGAATTGTACAGCTTGCCGACGATCATGTTACGCGCCACTTCAATACGCTTATCATTATCCGCCAAACGAAACTGTACACGTCTCAAAAGCACGTTGCCATTTGTGTCGTTGCCTACCTGTGCCAGAAATCTGCCGCTCGGAGTATAGAAGCTTATTGGTATGTTGTACTCCACGCATTTCCCCATCAGGGCGGGTGACGCTCCCTTGTAGGAAAACGTAACGATGCTCTCGAAATTGTGCAGGGGGAACTGTTTTGCTGTTCCGTCTGCCAGCTGAGCAACTACATTTTCACCGTCCAGAGACAGGTACACATCTTCGGACGTTATATACAATGTGTTCAGCAACTGCTTCATTCACTCACCTCATACAAGCGTTTGTCTATGTATTCCCGAACAGTTGTTTTTCGTTTTAGCAATTCAGGAACGCAAACGTTTTCCAGCGAACACTTTCCGCAGCTTTTTCCGGGTCTGACTTTAGGCGTATAGTTTCTTTCGATATATCCGCGCATTTCATCGAACATATCGCATACCTTTTTCCTGTGAACAGAGTCGAGTATGACTTTTTCTCTGCGCCTCGTTTCGGCATAGTACAGGTATGCTTCAGGGATGTCACAGCAAAACATCTCTTCAAGGCAGAGCGCCTGCGCGCAAACCTGCAGGCGATCACAATCGTTTGCTTTGGAACGCCCATGCTTATACTCGACCGGGCATATACGCCATGTGCCATCGCGCTTATTCAGCCTGACGCCATCGGGATCAGGAATGAATTCCACTGCGTCACATACGCCGCGGATTTTCATTCTTTCTGAATGCACCTGCAAACCACGTACGGTAAGCACGCCGTTTCTGATGTCTTGAACATCATAATCGTGTACGCGTTTATGTATGATTTCTCCCTCGGCGGTCAGCGCGTTTTCATCCCACAGGTTCTCGACATGAATCAGCGCCCATTGCCTGCGGCAGAAGCTGAAATGCTGGATGCCCGACAGGAGCAGGTAATCCTCATCCATTATATACCTTCTATTACTTCGCAGCTAAGGTTTGGCAGTTCATCGAGCGTGATATCGTAATCCTCCGCCGAGGAAGGAGCGGAAACGCCTTCTTTAAGGCCCACTTTGAGCAAACGGTGAACTTTGGCAGTAGAATACTGCCCTTCTTTGCAATCGTGTTCCCACCAGTAAAGGCGGATGACCTCCATGGAACCGTCCGGCCTGGCAGCCGATGCATCATTTAGGAACATCGTGCGCAGGCACTCCTTGATGATGGCGGCGTCTTCTGCGGAAAAGCCCGTCTTTTCGGCAAGCTGTACGTTTATGGAGCCTTTGATCTCGTACAGGCCAAATTTGACGAAGTGCTTCATGCCCATCGTATCGGAGCCTCTCTCGGATTCGTTCTTGCGCTCACCGCTGACGCTTTTGGTGATCTGCATAGAGATCGTTTCAACGGGATCGATGCTTACAGCCTGATGCAGAGATACGGGGCCGCGCACGCCTACTGAAGCGCAACCAAAGTTTTTGAACGCAAATACCTGGCCAAATGAGCGCACGTCCAGCCACTTTTCGCAAGCCTTTTGAGCGAATTCATCCTGACTTTTGATTTTGGCAAAGTCTTCTTTTGCTCTGTCGCTGAGACTTATCTTGCCGTCATCGCAGCGATCGTCCGACTGCACGAATATGCTTTGTCCAAGATCCTGCATGCGGTTGCGCAGCTTGCGTTTGACGCATACGTCAGATATTTCACCGTATCCCTCATAGTCCGTGCGCGGACGGTTGCCGTTGAGCGGATCGCCGTTGGGGTTGGCATTCTTGACTGAAACCAGTACTGCAAAATCGACTTTGTGTTCAAACTTCATCTTCGTTTTCCTCCTCGTTGCTGTCACTCAGCTCTTTTTTGGTGTAAAGGGCGTTCTTCTGCAGGTAATAACCCGGCAGATAAGTTTCTGAAAGGGATTTGTTGTATTCTTCCCCGGGAAATTGGGAAAGCTGTTCCATGATCTCGCCGATCAAACGATCATAAAACACGCGCTGCCCGGGTTTGAGCCGCGGATAATATCCGTTTTTGAGCTGATCCATGATGATCTTGGCTGCGTAGCCGGGGCGGCGAACGAAAACAGACTGCAAACGTATCGCGTTGGTTTCGCGCGTCTCCGATTTATCGTATGTATCCGCCTCGATTTTTTCCAGAACGGCGAGCAATCTGCCAAATTGGTAGCTTCTGTCGCGTCGCGTTGGTTCAAGAGCCATATATATTTCCTCCTTAAAGAGATCGATCCTATACTTTCTTATGACCGCACAGCAAGTGAACAGCATTTGATCCCGATTCTTCCGGCTGAACACTTGAAGATTGTCCGCTTTTCGGATGAGCGCCATCAGTATATCCTGTGGGAACGGACTTCTGTCGACCCTGCATGCAAGGAGCCTTTGCATGTGCTGGGCTATGATCTTGTCATCTGCTTCGATTTTGCCTTCGTCTCCGTGCTGTGTTCCGAAGGCGCAGCTGATTATGGTCAACAGCGCAGGGGACGATACGCCCCAACGGTTATCATACCAGCAGCAGGTCTCATCCCAGTATGCAAGCATGTCGAGAAAATCCGAAGCCTGAAGCTCGTTATAGTATGTTACCGCGAGCCTGCCCGTAGTCGCCGCGTCAAAAGCAGCGACTATGACCTCGTCGCTCTGTGGCAGTTGAGCCTTGTAACTGAACAAAACTTGCCTGAGCTGTTCGTTGTACTCAGACGGCTCATATTTAACTTCGCTGCGTTTGATTAGCGGGTTTGTTGCGCGTGGGATAGCCTGTCCGCGAGGATTCCAACACAGAAACGTTCTGGTGCCTGAAAAAACGCCGTCGTTTGCAACCAGCCACTTGAGCGCGTTATGTGCTTTCTGCGAAGCGAGATAGCCGACGGTGCAGGCTTCCTCCGGCTCTTTGAAGCGGCCTCGGTACGTGAAGTTCGCGTGATCATTGGATGATATAATCTTGGCGTTGCCATTCAGGGAAACCACGCCTTTCAAATGTTGTTGAGCCTGCATGGTATATTCGCCTGTAAGCATACAGAGCCGTTTCTCTTTTCCGGCATTCCGTTCAAGATAGTATTTGCTGTATGCATCAATAAGCTTTGGATCACGCCAGACCGGCCCGCTGTTTTCACCAAGACCAAGAACTCTCCAGCACACAAGCTCTTTCTCATTCTTAGTGGATCCGGTATCATCCGTTTTTAGCAAACCCGCGTTTTCCAAATCATTTCGGATAGAACCATTTTCAACATACAAGTATACCGCACGGAGTTTTGGGCTGGTATATTCCGAAACCATCCATTCGCGTAGTTCTTCCAGAAACAATTTTGCCTTGTCACTGTATGGATCGATCAGATAACCGAGTTGTTCATCCAAGGCATGGGCTGCCGGAGCACTTGTCCTGCCGGATGATTCCTCGGTTACGGGGATGATTATTTTCTGATCTACTGCTCTTGCCTGTATAAATTTCCCCTCAGCATCCAAGGTAATCTCAATACTTGCACGAGCTATGATATGTCCTATCGGAGCAAGCGTTTCTTTTCCTTCTCTCTCGATGCCGACATAACGCTGCATATAATCATATGTCTCGATAGCTTTTTGCATGAGTCCCAATCATATCACCTCCCGTCTGCAGAGTTTATCTGAATGGTATCTCCGATGTCGAATTGCTTTATTGCCATTGGCCGAACGGTCTTGTGTATCTCGCATTCTTCCGGCCTCGGATAGCGAATGATACCCTTCTCCATCACAGGCCTGAACATATTCACGGTCATGCGATCCCGCGTTTCCGGCGACCACGCTTCGTCAGCATATGTCATGCCGTGATACATGAGGCCGAATGAAAGCAGATCGACGTTGTCGTAATAGCCCTCTCCACTGCCGAACGTGCATGGGATCACGTACGCCTGACACTCGCGTGTACCAAGGAACACATCGCGTCTGCCACCCTTTACAATCATACGTTTGGCAATTTCATGGTGCTTGTTCTCGTTCCTGTCAACGGCCAATTCCGGACGGTTCAGATTCCACTCAAAATGCGCGCGCACCTGATAACGGCAATCCTTCAGGTATGTATAGTAAGCAAGATCATTACCGCCATTATACTTGATCGGGCGAATACCCTTGACTTCCATCTGTATGCGGTTCATCACGCGTACTTCGTCGATATACCAGATGATCGTGGGTTTCCAGTACACCGACGACAAAACGCCTTTGATGGCCTCATAAGTCGGGATCTGATAGCTCGCCTTCTCCCCGCCCACACGCATGATCGGGTCAGAAAACAGCGCGTATGCACCATATACTTCAAATTCTACAATATTTGGATGCTGCAATTCATCTTTCCCTCCTTTATATCTCTTTCACTGAGTATGCCTGTCGATTCGTTATAATAATCGGCATTCAAAACATATAGGCTCCCGCCGCAGATGTTTCGTATGGCCCCTGATTTTTGCAAACGCTTAAAAACATCGCTATAGACTGTCACACAGTAATCACCTGATCGTGAAATGAGTGTCTGTGCATAGGCTATATCATTCAGGCCTCTTTGACTTTCCAGAGCTGTAATAATACTGCTTCCTTCATCATATGGTACAAGAACCGTCTCAGTCTCGTCATCAAAAACCTTAAATTGCATACCGGCAGTCTTGAAGGCCTGCTCCATGAAAAACTTTCCAGTCTCGTTGCCGCGGACTTTGTAAGTATTGTTTTCCGACAGCATGGAGAACAAAGTAGGTTCCCCATTTACTGCATAATCCATCGCACCCTCTTTCATCTGTCCATACAGGCGTCTGTAATAGTACATGACAGCGGAATCAGAAGCTATGTCGTTGTCAAAGACATCTGAAGTCTTCTTAAACTGGGTCAGCAGATCGTTTGTAGCATTTTGCGCTTCTGCAATTTGTTTGAGCGGGCCAAGTCTTTCATCGGCAATGCGGACGATATATACGTCTTTAGTATTATATTCGCCATTCCTGTTACATCTTCCTGCTGCTTGAACGATACTGTCAAGGCCGGCGGAAATGCGAATCACATTTTCGAATGATATGTCAATTCCGGCCTCTATGACTTGAGTCGATATGCACAAAACCGGCAATGCAGCCTCTTTGTCTCCAAGTGCATCATATAATGCATTAAGTATCCGCCTTCTATGTGCACTGCACATTCCGGCAGACAAGTGAAAACGCCTAACCATGAGATTGGCAGCCTCATTGAAAAGATAGTTTGCTTCAGCTTTCGTATTGCAAACGATAAGAAGGCTCCGCGAATTCATAAGTACCTTCTCTGCCAAAAGTGGTATATCTTCAAGGCCCATTGTCCCGCTATCAACGAGGTTGGTGCGTTTGAACAGAGAAGCGTACTTTCGTAGTAGCTGTTTGTCTATCACTGAATCTGCAGCTATGTGCATGGCGTGCAGAGTACCGGCAAATTCCGGTTGAGTAGCCGAACAAAGCACCACCGTTGTATTGCAGTATTCAGCAAGAAAGTTGACGGTCAGATTGAACATCGTAATTGCCTTTTCGGGTAACGATTGCACCTCGTCAAAGATGATAACACTGTCACACAGCGCGCTGAATCGTCTGACATCTGCCATATTGCAACTGAAGAATACATCAAGCATCCTGACGAGAGTAGTAATTATAACAGGGGCATTCCAGCTTACTTGCATGAGTTCTGTAAGTTCAAGCTTATCAATTGTTCTGTTATCATCATTGATGACGTTGGAGTGGTGTTCGAGTATCGCAACATCGTCATCTATTGCATTACGGATAACTTTGGCGTTTTGCTCTATGATGGACAACAAAGGAGCGGTATAGATGATCCGTTTTTTGTTGTGTTTAATCGAATGAGCCAGTGCAAAACGCAATGCAGACAACGTTTTACCGCCACCAGTCGGTAAGTCCAAACGATATATCCCACATCCATGCGAACCGAAAAGCTCACAAGCATTCGAAAAATCATTACGTGCACGGCAAAGAAGATCGTCATTCCTAAATCTGCTTATATATGTTGTAAGAGAGGACAAACATTTTTGCCATATTTCCGGGTTTGCTTGCACATGCGTTTGCTTGGTTCCTGTCATGAATTCCGCAGTATCTGTTCTGTCAGCATCTACCACCGCGGAAGTGATAAGTCTGGCCAAAACACCCGTATAGAAATAGACGTCAGCTTCTTTTCTTGGATCATTCTGCGCTGCATCAGCCATAGACTGAAGTTTGGCTGACATCTCTTTCACTGCTTCGGAAAACAATGCATCGATCTTTTCCTTGGACATGCATTCACTGAGAAAGGCAGCCTCTGCTCTGAGATCATACTCGGGTTGTTTGATGAGGCGTCGAATGAAAGCACTGATTCCATTTCTGTCATAGCAATCGATAAGTCCATGATGAGATCCTATGGCCACACACAATATCTCGGCACAAATGTCATCTATAGTGAGTTCGGAATTTTTAGCACGTGTATGATGATGACGTAAAAGATACGAAACACCGGCAAAACTGTGTATCACGCTACCTCGAACTGCATTACCCTGAACAGCTTTCCGGATATACTCGTCGAATTCGGTTGTAAATTTTCCCATATCATGCAATAATCCTGCCAAATACGCACTCTTACCAAGCCCTGAGCTCTTCAAAGCCATCTCAGCTTTCTCAGCTGTTCCATAACAGTGTTCTGTGCATGATTGTTCTTCGTTTTTGGCGTTTATATGTGATATGTACATCCTTTTTATCCTGCCATTATGACGATAATCCCAAATAATCATAACATATAACCAAAGCAAAAGCAAGAACAAACAAAGGTTATTGAGTATGTTTCACTATCTCTGTGCCTTAAGCGATGTAACCGCGTTCATAACAGGCTAAACATCCTGACACGCAGAGCACAGATGCATGTACGCTGAACACGCATAGCTACTGTCAACCGGCTTTACCACTGCATACTCTCAAGACAAACAAGACCGTATCTGATTCAACGAGCATAGGTCAATTCATTATAGCCGTAGAATCAAAGCTTATACTGCAGGGACATACTATGCGTTGCATAGTATCAAAAGCATACAGTCTATGACGATAGAACAAGTGTACCGTTACGTCCGCATCACTGTAAACCGTCCTGAGAGGGACATTTTTCTGCGGGGGAGAGTTTTTCTCCCGCAGTTGTTGCGTCACACGTTATAACAGTCTGTGCGGTTATCGGGGCTATCAGTACGTGAAACGTCAACAGCCGCATAGCAGTAAGCAGTAAGGAAGAAAAAAGCCGCATAGAACAGTGTTGTATGTACACGTAACCCTAAGCTGAGTTCTTAGCTTATAATCTGCACGGATTGTTGTGCTATATGGCATGGGTAATCTTATATATTATAAAATTCCCATGCCGTATTATCCTACGCGAGAGCGCTATAGCAACAAAACACTGTGCAGATGAAGTTCGAACAGCATCATGTGCTTATTAGCCGCATTGAACAGGGTAACACGATGTATGCACTCCGTACACGATAGACCTGCCGGGATGATCATCTCGTCAAGGCTGACGTCTATAAGTATGTCAGACTACTGACCACAGACAAATAAACAAACGAAAATCTCCTATTTACTTATATTATATAAAGAATAGGAGAGTTTATTATTGGGACACTATGCTATTAAGTTGGATTCGATCTGATTATCCGAATGGGAAAGCACATAAATGGCAGTGTTTGTATGAGCTTCTCTTTGTGTTTGCGTGCTTGACGGGTTTGTCAGCCGTTAATGAGTACCAACGGATTGCAAACTAACATGGGTGATTCTCAAACAAACGGCACTAAAACGCCGCCGAATAGTAAATTATAGTGGGGGCAGGGCTTTTTTCTCGTAATTCGGGCATACACGTTTATGGCAGGTTACCACGGTTTGACAATCGCTGAGAAGCGAAAGAGTCTTGAGTTTCATTTACACCAGACTTTCTACCTCAATTTCCACCCCAATTGCAATGTTTAGCCTGAGTAAAATACACCACTTATCCATACCCCTTATAATTTGACCGTCCTCGGTTTTGGGTCATAACTGGCCTTAAACCCGCAAATAATGTCGATTTTTGGCCGTTTTTGAGGGGCGTGTTCCGCGAGGAGTACGAGTTCAAGTCTCGTCAGCCGCACGCAAACAGAGAACGGATCAAAAACTCCGTTCTCTGTTTTTATGTTTTGGTGTTTTTCAGATCGAAGAGCTCTTGTCGGTATCGAGCATCTGGCGCGCTACGAGCTCGGCGAATATGCCGTTTTTGGCGATCAGCTGCTCGTAGGTGCCTTCCTCCGCGATGCGGCCGCCGTCTATAACGAGTATGCTCTGGCAGTGGCGGACGGTCGAGAGGCGGTGCGCTATCACTATGCGCGTGCATTTCATTTTGTCCAGCGCCTCGGAGACCTTTTTCTGCGTGATGTTGTCCAGCGCGCTGGTGGCCTCGTCGAACATGAGTATGCGGGGCTTGGGCGCGATCGCGCGCGCGATCAGCAGGCGCTGTCTCTGTCCGCCGGACAGGTTGCCGCCGCCCTCCTGCAGCACGGTGTGCATGCCCATGGGCAGGGCGCGGATGTCGTCTGCGAGCCCCGCGATCTCCGCCGCGTCCCAGGCGTCCTGCATGCTGAGCGTGGGCGCGGAGATAACTATGTTTTCATATATGCTGCCCGAAAACAGCTTGCCGTCCTGCAGCACGGTGCCTATCTGGCGGCGCAGCGAGCGCAGATCCAGCTTCGAAATATCCTTCTGGTCGTAGTACACTGCGCCGTGGGAGGGCTTTTCGAAGCCCAGCATCAGGCGCATAAGCGTGCTTTTGCCGCAGCCGCTTTTGCCTACGATCGCCACGTACCTGCGGGCGGGTATGCGCAATGAGAGATCGGAGAATATTTCCTCTCCCCCGGGAGTATAGGAGAATTTGACGTGCGAAAGCTCTATGCTGCCGCTTAATGACGTGACGGTCTCGCGCTCGCCCTCGACCTCCGGCACGGAGTGCAGCAGCGGCTTTATAAGCTCAAGCGTGGGCTTTATGGACGCCGCCGTGATCGCTACCGACGCAAGCGCCGTGAAGGCGGAGGAAATATAGGCGTAGGACGAATTGAAGGCGTAATAGTCCGCCGCGCTTACCTGCGTTCTGACCGCGATGTAATACATGACGGCGGTGCCGGTCATCGTTATGGCGGTTGTGATCACGCCGCTTAGGCGGATTATCGCGGAGGGATTGTACGAAAGCGCCGCGCCCTTCGAAAACAGGCCCGACCATTTGACGAACGCGCGGTTTTCCGCGCCGGAAAGGCGGATCTTCTGTATGCCCGTGATCAGCGCGTATACGAAGCCGCGCTCCTTCGCGCTTACGGTGAGCAGCTCGCGGTTTACGCGCATCTGCACGACCGCGGAGATCATGCTTACCGCGAGCGTGGCCAGCGTCACGATTATCGCGGGCCATACGAGCCCGGGCGCGAAGGCGAATATCTGACCTATGTAGATAAGGGAAAATATGCCCGTCACGGAGCTTGAAAACAGCGAATCCACCAGCGTGCGGCTGAGCGCGTCCATGTTGCTAATGTACTGGTTTAATTCACCCGTTGAGTACTGCCTGAAAAACGCCGTGGGCAGCGACAGCAGCCGCATCATCGTGCCCGCGCTCACGTTCAGGGAGATTTTGGAATAAATGCGGTTTAGCAGCAGCGAGCGCACGGACGTAAACAGCATGCTGCCTATGAGCGTAAAGCACATAAAGCCCACCGTCGCATACAGCAGGCGGTAGCTGCCCAGCTCCACCACCGTGCCCATGAGTATCTGATTGAGCTTGGGCACCAGCAGCCCCACCAGCGTCACCGCGAGCGCGGCGCATAAAAAGCCGGCTGCGTCGCGGGGCGTCAGACATTCGAGCATGTATTTGAACAGATCGCGTATGCCCAATTCCTGCATAGGCAGCGGCCTGTAAAAGCAGAGCGCCTCGCTGTTTATTAGCTTTTCGCTGCCGGAGGTGACGCGCTTTTTTACGCCGCTGTGCGGGTCGGTGTATTCGTAGCCGCCCATGGCGGAGGGCAGCACGGCGATCACCGCGCCGGAATCCTTGAGCGAGGCGATCATCGGGCCTATCGCGTCGGCGTGCCAGCCGGGCGTGAGATTTATCTCTCTGTACAAAACGCCCGTGGAGGACAGCAGGAAGTCCAGCCGGTCGCGCAGCGCCCTGATCTTTTCGGGCACGTCCTTTTCCTTTATGCCGAGGTGACGCAGCAGCTCATGCAGCGCGTCGCTCACGTCCGCGTCCGCGTCCAGAGCGCTGAAGGTCCGGCGTCCGGTAACGGAACGCGCCAGGTTTTCGAAGGAGTCGCTCAGAAGCTCCCTTTCGTGCTTTTTGCGGTATTCGATCTGTTCGTCAAACCAGCCCATGAGCGCACCTCCTTTATTCGTTCGTCACGAGCGCGGCGTACCTGCCGTTCAGGGCAAGCAGCTCCTCGTGAGTGCCGCGTTCGACCGCGACGCCCTTGTCCAGCACTATGATCTCGTCGCAGTCGCGTATTGTGGAAAGCCTGTGCGCGATCACTATGCAGGTTATGCCGCGGTTGGTTATGGAATTTATCACGTCGTTTTCGGTCTGCGCGTCCAGCGCGCTGGTGGCCTCGTCCATTATGCAGATGGTGGGGTCCTGCGCGAGCGCGCGCGCGATCTCGATGCGCTGTCTCTGTCCGCCCGAAAGGTTGCGTCCGCCGTCCAGCAGCTTATGTGAGAAGCCGCCCTCGCGGGTGTTTATGTCGTCGTATATGCGGGCGTCGCGCGCGGCCAGTATCACCTCGAAATCCTGAATGGAATCGTCCCACATTTTTATGTTGTCCGATACGCTGTCCTCAAACAGCGTGATGTCCTGATCTATTACGCTCACGGAGCCGGTAAACACGTCGCGGTCTATTTCGCCTATCGGTATGCCGTCGAAGGTAATAGAGCCGCTCCAGGGCTGGTACAGGCCGCTTATGAGCTTTGCAAGCGTGGATTTTCCGCAGCCGGAGGAGCCCACGAAGGCGATCTTCTGCCCGCTTTTGACGCTCAGGGAGAAGTCCGTTATCTGGGGCTTGCCGAGGCGCGAATAGCCGAAGGTCACGTTTTTAAGCTCGAAATTGCCCGAAAGCTTCTGATACTCGGCTTTTTTCTCGCGCGCGTCGAAGCAGGGGTCCTCGCGGTAGCTCATCACGTCGTCCACGCGCTCCATCTGGGTTATCATTTCCTGCAGCGACTGTCCCGCGTTCACCAGCGACATCGCGGGGGATATGAACGAGCTTAAAAAGCCCTGAAACGCCATTACCATGCCTATCGTGAACTCGCCCGACAGTACGAGCTTGAGCCCCAGGCCGAGCACCGCGAGATTTGCGAAGCTGCTTATCGCGCCGGGTATGCTGCCCAGCATAAGGTTAAGGCGCGTATAGCGCGCGCTGCCCGTGTTGACGCTCGCCTGATAGCCAGCCCAGCGCGCGAAGAAGCCGTTTTCCGCGCCGCTGGCCTTGATGGTTTCTATCATGCGTATAGCGGACACGGTAGAGGAGGACAGCTTCGCCGCGTCTCTCTGCTGCACGCGGGTTATGTTTATGCGCTTGCGGGAGATTATTACGGAAACGCCTATGTTCAGGCAGATCGCGCCCACGCCGATCAGGGCGAGCAGCCAGTCGTAGCGTATCATGACGATCAGATAAAACACCATCATGCACGTGTTCAGGACCAGCGGCGCGAAGGTTTTTATGAGCGTGCCCGCGATGCCCGCGTTCGTGGCCTGACGGTCCGAGATGTCGGCGGAGAGCCGCTGCCCGAAAAACTGCATCGGCAGGCGCAGCACCTTCCACAGATACGACGCGCTGCCCACGGAGGCCATTTTGCCCTGTATGCGCAGCGAATAGATCGCGGATATGCGGCTTACGACTACGCTTATCACGATCAGCGCGCAGAAGCCCAGCATGAACGGTGTGAGCCAGCCGGGATTCGCGCCGGAAAGCAGCCTGTCCAGAAACACGCGGTTGAATACGGGCATGATGATGCCCAGCAGCGAGGTTATCGCGGTGGTCAGCACCACGAACGCCGTCGCCGCGCCTGTGCCGCGCAGACGCTCCTTCGCGTACGAAAACACGCTTTTGGGCTTGCCGGAGGGCACGAAGCCGGCGTCGGGCTCTATGGATATGAATACGCCCGTGAACTCGCGGTCGAATTCCTCCCACTCGACCGTCACGCGTCCGCGCGCGGGGTCGTTTAATACCGCCCTTTTGCCCTTGAAGCCGCACAAAACCACGAAATGATTGAAGCCCCAGTGGATTATGCAGGGGAAGGGGCCTTCTTCCAGCAGGTCCTCGGGCTCCACGCGCCACGCCTGCGCCTTCATGCCGTAGGAGCGCGCCGCGTAGAGTATGTTTTTCGCGCTCGAGCCGTCTGCGGACACGCCGCAATCCACGCGCGTCTGCTCGAGGGGTATGAATTTGCGATAGTAGTGCATCACCATCGCCAGCGACGCCGCGCCGCACTCGGTCGCCTCCAGCTGCATCACCACCGGAACGCGCGCGACGCCCCTGGCAAGCGGCGCCGGCACGCGGGAAAGCCTGCTCATATCCCGCCTCCTACTTAAGCAGCAGCGAGATCGGCTGCAAGCTTTCGGTAAGTATGCTTCCTTTATATACGCCCTCCGGCAGCCCGGCTGAAAGCGGGACGAGCGCGACGGTGTCGCCCGCGCCCAGCCCGATCGCGTCCAGCGCGATCAGCAGGTAGGGGTCCTCTTCCTTCGAAAGCGCTTCTATGCTTATGCCCTTCTCAGGTGAGAGCGCGTAAACGGCGCCGTCTATGCTCACCTCGCCGGAGGATATCGCGTCCTGCAGGGACCTGTAGGGCATGTAGCATACGCTGGCGCCGTCCGACGAGGAGACCGCGACGCCCAGACGCGTTTCTATCCGCCCGAATATGCCCCAGATCAGCACGCCCGCGAGCAGTGCGACGACAGATGCGAGCACCAGCCATACGCCCGGCGACGTGACGCGCAGATAGTCGTTCAGCGACTCGGGAGACTCGACCGCCTCCAGACTTTTTTCGCGGAAGAGCTTGAAATCCTGCTTCTGCGGAGTATTCTCTGCCATACGAACAACCTCTTCTGATTATATATAGTATCTCGCATTCATTATCGTATAATCGGAGCGTACATTCAAGCACTTATTATTAAATCCGCGTAAATGCTTAATCTGAGCTTAGCTTTTGGCGGGAAAAGGGGAGCTGCCTGCCGCAATTGTTTTGAAAAGGTTAATTATGCTGTCAGACAAAATTAATAATTGACATAATTGCGCCGAATGGCTATAATATATGATACCGTATATATTTACTCTGGACAAGAAGCGTTATTCAGGAGTCCGATACATGGGAAACAGGAACAGGATCGACCTTGTAAAGATAGCATTTTACCTGCTGAAGCGCGTTTGGCTGATAATACTCTGCGCCGCGATCGGCTTCGGTATAATGTATTACCGTGCGGAAAGCAACCACCGCAACACCTATACCGCCTCCGGCACGATGTATATCGTAAACGGCAACCCGAACCTCATAAACTATCAGTACACCAGCATGTCGGACATCACGAGCGCGGTCATGCTGCTGGACACGTATAAAGAGGTCGTGAAGAGCGAGAAGGTGCTGGACGCGGTAGTGGACAGGCTCGCAGCGGAGTATCCGGGCATCGCTCCCGGGTATATCTCGGCGACCATAAACATGAGCTCCGTAAACAACACGGGCGTTACGCGGGTGAGCTGCACGACTGACGATCCCAGGAAATCGACGGACATCTGCAACGCGGTAATGGACGTCGCGCCCAGCGAGATAAAGCGCGTGGTGGGCGCGGGCAGCGTCGAGGTGATAGACTACGCCGATCCCGACAAGCTCCCCGGGCCGAATCCCCACAATTCGAGGCGCAGGGGCATGACCGGCGCGATGGCGGGCGCTGTGATAGCCGCGGGCGTGCTGGTGCTGCTGTTTTTCCTGAACCAGAAGATCGAAGACTCGAAGGAGCTGACCGACAGCTATAAGCCGCCGCTGCTTGCAAGCGTGCCGCGCAGCAAAAAGGACAGCGAGGATCAGTCGGATTTCATGCTGAACGAAAAAAGTCCGATGAAGACCGTGGAAAGCTACGCAAAGCTGCGCATGAACCTGCTGTACACGCTGGTGGGCAAGGAAAGAAAAAACGTGATCGTGACCAGCGCGATCTCGGGCGAGGGCAAATCCACGATCGCCGCGAACCTCGCCATCTCGCTTGCGATGGGCGGCAAGAGGGTGCTGCTCGTGGACGGCGACATGCGCAGGGCGTGCCAGAGGGACATTTTCCGTTACCGCAAGCACGCAAAGGGGCTTTCGGACGTGCTGGTGGGCGAATGCGAATGGAGCGAGGCGCTGTCTGAAACCAACTGGGAGCTGCTCAAGGTCATGCCGGCGGGACATACGCCGCCGAACCCGGCCGACCTGCTCGCCTCGGCCAAAATGAAGGAGCTGCTTTTGCAGCTCGAGGAAGCGTTCGATCTGGTGCTTATAGACATGCCGCCTATAAATATAGTAAGCGATCCGCTCGCGCTCGCGTCCGAGACCGCGGGCAGCCTGTTCGTGGTAAGACAGCGCTTCTCCGACCACCGCGAGATACGCAAGGCCTTAAACAGCGCGGAGCTGACGGGGCTGGACATGCTGGGCTTCGTATTCTACGGAGAGAACATAGAGCAGCGCGGATACTATTATTACAGAAAGTATTACGACCATTACTACCATAAATACGACAAATACGATACAAGGGCCAATAATCGAGACAAAGGGCAGACCAAGGAAAACGACGATAAAAAATCCAACAGGCATACGAAGGGAAAGAAGGGAAACACTCATGGGAACTGACAGGACTCTTCACCTGAGGCTGAAGCCGCTGGCGCTGCTGATCGCGCTGACGCTGCTTCTCACGGCATGCTTCGTACAGGGCGAGGACGCTCTGACGATGCCGGAATTCACGCTGACGGACTGCGAATGGGACGCGGACGGCCTGCTGCTCAGGGAGACGGCGCATACGCTTTCGGGCGAGCCCGCCCTGAACGCCAGAGGCTTCCACACCGCGGTCTATACGCGTGACGAAAACGGAAACCTGATAAAGGAAGAGTATTTCGGCTTAAGCGGAGAGCCTGTCGATACGCAGGCGGGCTACGCGCGCGTGGAATACGTGACGGGTACGGACGAAGCGACGGGCGCCCGCACGTACGAGGTCGCGCGTTACGCCGCGGACGGCACTTCCGCCGAAATGCCGGGCAGCTACAGCGTCATGCGCGAAACCTATGTGGACGGCCGCATTTCCGCGACCGAATACTTCGGGCCTGACGGCAGTCTCACCTGCCCCACGGGCGGCTACGCGCAGATACTCTACGAGTACGAGGAGCTTGAGGACTCCCGCACGACGACCAAGCGTTATCTGGACGCGGAGGGCGGCGCGCTGGTGGGCAGCGAGGGCGGCGCGTACGTCGTATTCGGCTTCGACGCGTCCGACCGCCTGGTCTCTACCGCCATATACGCTTCGGACGACGCTCCGGTGCTGGGCAGCGGCCACTGGCATCTCCAGACCACGACCTACGACGAAGAGGACAAGGGTCTGGTAATGCGCGTGGACTATTTCGATACGGACCTTGCGCCGGTTATTGCGAACGCCGGCTACGCGAGCGTCGTATACACCTACGACGAGCTCGACAGGGTGATCGAGAAGGATTATCTGGGCACGGACGGCAGGCTCATAAAGCTCGTGGACGGCGCAGCAAAAATTACTTATGAATACTACGGCGCAAGCGGGCTTGAGCATTTTATACGCTACTACGGCGCGGACGGCGAGCGCACGATGACCAAGCACGGTATATCCATGGCGGAGTACGAATACGCAGGAGCGGATTATGATCTGCGCATAACTTACTATGACGTGACTGACCGCATCACCATGCATAAGGACGGCCACGCCCGCGTGGAATGGTTATACCGCGACGACGACGATGACGGCGGCGGGCGTCAGCGCAACGAAAGATACGACGAGCTCGGCAATCGCGACGAGCGCGGCGCATACGACAGATACGGCCGCTACATCACTTACGACGAGTTCGCCGTGTTCAATACCTATACTCAGAACGAAAACATGGTATTGACCGAGAAGCACTTCGGCACCGATCTCAAGCTTATAAAGCTCAAGGCGGGCTACGCGGGTTTCCAGAATGATTTCAACGAATACGAGCAGACGGTGCGCACCACCTACATGAACGAGGACTGGCAGCCCACCCGCAATGAGGAACGTCAGCTCGCCATCGTCGAATACGCTTACGCGGGCACGAACGAAGAAGAGCCGGCGATATACGAGGCGTACTTCGACGAGTACCATACGCCCTGCGAAGGCACGAGCGGCGCGTACGCGCGCAGCATGGTATACGGCGGCGAGAACGGCAGCATGCTGCTTGAGGAAAGCTTCCTTGACAAGGACGGCGGCGCCGACATAAACGTATCGAACGGCGCGCACAGGATCGTATACACCTATAACGGAAACAAGCTCACCACGAGCGAAAGCTACTACGCGGCGGACGGCAGTGCGTTTATGAGCTACAACGGCTACGCCTCGCGCGTGCGTGAGTACAGCAACAACGGCGACATGCTCTGGGACGCCACGTTCGACGCGGACGGCGCTCTGGTAAACGCCCGCGGCGAAAGCGCGGTGCAGGTAAAGAGCTACTCCCCCGCGGGACAGCTTACGGGCGAGACCTACTTTAACGCCGACGGCAGCAAGCTCACCCAGGCGGCGGGCTACGCGTCCGTATATTACGAGCACGACGCATACGGAAATATAAGCGCTGTCGAGTATTACGACGCGGACGGCGAGCGTACGCCGGTAAACGGCGCTGCGCGCATAGAGCGCACGTTCGACAACGCCCACCACATGCTGAGCGAGGCGTATCTGGGGACAGAGCTCGAAAGCGTATACACTAAAGAAGGCTACTCCTCGCGCGAAATGACCTACGACCCGGTGACCGGCCTTATGGCGACCACGCGCTATCTCGGCGCGGACGGCGAGCCCGTCATGCTGCCTGCCGGTTATTCGGGCATAGAGCAGAAATACGACATACACGGCAACATGCTGCTGCGCGCGTATTACGACGCGGAGGGCGCGCCCGCGCAGCCCGCAAGCGTGGGCTACGCCAAAGCGGAGCGTAAGTGCGACGCGGGCGGCAACGTGCTTGAGGAAGCGTATTACGACGCAAACGGCGAGCTTATCGTAAACCGCGACGGCTACGCCGTGCTTACGCAGGAATTTACAGACGGTCAGCTGACTAAGGTAAAATACCTCGGCGCGGACCGCGAGGCGGCAGATACCGCGTTCGGCTACGCGTGGCGCGAGCTTACATACGACGACGCGGGCAATACCGCGAGCATCGCGTATTTTGACGCACAGGGCGACGGCGTGCTGGTCGATAAGGGCTATCACAAGATCGCCTACACCTGGGACAGCGACGGACACCTGCTTACCGAAAGCCTGTACGGCACGGACGGCGAGCCCATCGACTGCGCGGACGGCTATGCCTCGCTGCTGAACGAATACAGTTACAGGGGCTATCTCGTGCGCGAGGTGTATTACGACGCCGAGGGCAACGTCACCAGCGTTTCGCTGGGCGCGGCGGAAACCAGGCGCGCGTTCGACTTCAGCGGAAATCTCCTGAAGGAAGCGTACTTCGACGAGACCGGCGCGCCCTATATGCTGAGGGGCGATTACGCGTCCGTCGAGTATACCTACGACCGCTACGGCAGCGTGCTTACCGAAGCGTACTACGGCGCGGACGGCGAAAAGGTTGTATCCGCGGCGGGCTTCGCGCTGCGCGAATGCGAGTACGACGACGCGGGCAATCTTATAAGCGAGCAGTTCACTGACGCTGAAGGCAGGCTGCGCGTGCAGAAAAACGGCTATGCGCGCAGAGCCTATACGCGAAACGCCGCCGGCCAGCTCACACGCGAAGCGTACTACGGCGCGGACGGCGAGTTCACGTCTGTCGAAGGCGGCTACGCGATAGTCGTTTACGAGCGCGACAACAAGGGCAACTGCACGAAGCAGAGCTGGTTCGCCTCCGAAGGCGAGAGCGTGCTGCTGCCGGACGGCTACGACAGCGCGGAATACGAATACGACGCAGCGGGCAACAAAACCCGCGCGGTCTACTACGCAGACGGCGAGGTGACGCTTACCGTGGACGGCTACGCCGCGGCGGAATACGAATACGACGCGATGAGCCGCCTCACGCAGGAAAGCTACTTAGACGCCGGAATGCAGCGCGTGCTCACCCGCAAGGGCTACAGCGCGATCGCCTACGTCTACGACAACGCCGGCAACACCCTGCAGGTCAGATACCTCGATACGAACGACGAGCTCGTGCGTCTGCCCGAGGGCTTCAGCGTATGGCAGAGGGAGTACGATCAGTACGGCCACCTCGTGCTGGAGCAGTATCTGGACGAGGAGGAGCGCATCGCCTCCCTCACCGCGCGCCATGCGGTCAACCGCAATTACTACAACGCGCGCGGACAGCTCATCCGCAAGGAGTACCTGAACGCGGGTCTGCAGGCAGTCGAGATGCAGCTGGGCTATTCGGCCATCGAATACACCTACGACAGCTACGACCGTCTTACCAGCACGACCTACCTCGGCACCGACAATCTGCCCACCGTGATCTCGGGCGGCTACGCAGGCATACGCTACGAGTACAGCACGCAGGGACAGGTATGGCGCACGACTTATCTGGACGTCTCCGGCCGTCCCACGCTTTCGAGCGCGGGCTACGCGGCGACGGAATTCATATACGACGACAACCAGTACGTGATCGGCATAAATTACCTTGACGACGCGAACGCGCGCACGTACATAAACGCGGGCTACGCGGCCATCTCGCGCACGCTCGACAAGGCGGGCAACGTGCTCACCGAAACCTATTTGGACCTTAACGATACTCCCGTATCGGCCTCGGGCGGCTACGCCACGCTGCGCAATACCTGGGACGAGCGCGGCAGGCTCGCGCTCAGAGAGTATCTCGACACCGAGGGACAGAAGGTGCTGCTCGCCGGCGGCTACGCGGCGATAGGCTACGAATACGACAACTTCAACAACGTCGTCCGCCAGAGCTACTACAACAAATCGGGCGAGCCCGGCTGGTACACCTACGGCTACAGCAGCGTCGAGAACGCCTACAACAGCCGCAACTACATGACGGAGCAGCATCTCTATACCGCGCAGGGCACTCCCGCGCTGCACTCCTCCGGCAAGTATTCGTTCCTGACGCGCGAGGTGGACGCGGACGGCAGGGTGCTGAGCATCCGCTACTTCGACATAGACGGTCAGCCGGCGTCCTACTCCAACCAGTATCACGAGATACGCTACGCCTACGACCTTGCGGGACGTGAGATCGAGGTCAGCTATTACGACCGCGCAGGCGCCCGCCGCACCATAAAGGAAGGCTACGCCATTATGCGCACGTCCTACGACAGCCTCGGCAACGTCGTCGAAAGAGCCTACTACGACGTATCCGAAAAGCTCGTGCTCACGTCGCTGGGCTACGCGCGCGCCGAATACGCCTACGACAAGCTGGGCAACCTTATAAACGAGCATTACTACGACGCAGACTCCAATTCCAGCGAGGCGACTGACGGCAGATACTCCTACTTCAACAGGACCTACGACGAGAAGGGACGTCTGGTGGACGAAGCGTACTTCGACGCCGAGGACTACTACGTCAACTGCCCCGCCGGCTACGCGGTGCGCCACGTCGAATACGCCGAGAGCGGCAGGATCTCCTACGAGGCCTACCTCGGCGAAAACAGCAAGCCCGTGCGCATAGGCGGATATTCCAGCCGCACGCTTATAAGCGAGGACGCCGAGACCGACACTTACGTGATGCGCGTGCTCGACGAAACCTTCGACGAGGAGGAAGGCGGCGTGGCGGTCTCCGTGCTCACCTACGACCGCTACAACCACGTGATCGAGAGCCGTTACTTCGATACCGACGGCAATCCTATCCTCGGGCCCGAGGGCGCGAGCGTCGTAAAGCGCGAGTATACCAGCCGCGGCCAGATCGCGCAGGAGCTCTACTTCGACAGCGAGGGCGTCGGCACGACGGCAAACGGCGTGTACGGCCTGAAGAAGTCCTATAACGCCTACGGCAATCTGGAGACCGAAACCTGGCTTGACGAGGAGGGCAATCCCGCCGCGAACGACGACGGCTACGCCTCTGCGCGCTACGATTACGACCTCTCCAACTCCGCGCGCGTCGAACGCTACTACGTATACTATCTTGACGAGAACGCCCAGCCTGTAAGCGCGAAGAACGGCGCGTGGGGCATTTCCACGCTGTATTATCCCGCCACGAGGGTACACGTCGTGACCTTCATAGGCGAAAACGGCGAGCCCGTAGTGACCAGCGAAGGCTACTCCATACTCGAGTACGAAGAAGACGAGTACGGCAACTGCGTCTGGGAAGGCTACTACGACGCGATACACGCGCAGATCAACTGTGCGGCGGGCTACGCCAGCATAGAGCGCAATTTCGACTCTGAGGGCCGCCTGATCGGCGAGCGCTACCTTGACCGCTACAACAAGCTTACCAACAACAAGGACGGCGTCGCCGGCTGGACGGGCTATTACGACGCCGAGGGCGAGCTGGTAATCACCAGCCGTTACGACAGCAGCCGCACGCAGCTGCCCACGGCTGAATGATGAAAGGGGATGACATGACGATGAGTAAGCATTCCAAATACACGCTGGGCTTCAGGCTCGCCGCGCTGGCGCTCACGCTGATTATGCTGTTTGGCTGCGCCGCCGCGGAGGATACGTCTCAGGCGTCTGAAAGCGAATGGGTCACCTTCTTCCTTATGTGCAACGAGGGCATGACCAACGAGGGCGGCAACGTCGGAAACACCATGATGATTGTCGGCATGAATCCAAACGACGGCCGTATCCGTCTCATGATGCTTACCTGGGATACCTTCGTACAGTACGAGGGCTACGATTATCCGCAGCTCATCAGTACGCCTTACCGCAGCGAAGGCCCCGACGGCACGATGCTCGCCTTCAACGCGAACTTCGGTATGGACATAAACCACTATATCTCCCTGAACTTCCTTAACCTCGCGGGCATAATAGACGATTACGGCGGAGTGAACGTAGACGTCACCCGCGCGGAGAGAAATGCGCTGAACGGTATGGTGGCCTCCAAAAAATGGTCGCTGCAGAACTCGGTGGAATCCAACCTGCTCACAGAGCTGCTTATCGAGAAGCTGGCCGAGGAGTATTACCTGAACGACTACGGCCCCGATACCCATCTGAACGGTCTGCAGGCCGTGGCGTACGGCTGGCTGCAGTACGATTCGGTATACAACTGCTGCGAGCGCGAGGTGCACGTAAACGGCAACCTGTTCGAAAGCGTCGCAAAGACCATTAACGACAACATCGCCTTCTATACGGACGAGTATCCCCTCGCGGACGATATGGAGCAGGATACCCGCCGCCAGATAAACCTCGACGACATGAGCGCGGACGACAAGGCGTTCCTCAGGCGGCAGCTCGATCCCATCTTCTCCAAGTCCTTCAACAACATGACCGAGGACGAGATAATGGGCATCTCCGTTACCCTCGCGCGCGTCGCGTTTCTCGCCTACCGTCAGGGCGTGAATCTTTTCGAGAACATCGATTATACCGTGTTCCCGCTCGAGGCGCAGAACGAATACGACATCGTAGCCGGCACCAAGGGTCACCTGGTCGACTACGAGGCCAATCACGACGCGATGGTCGCCTTCCTGTTCGCAGACTGAGGCTTAAAGAGCAAATCTCACATAAACCGATACCGCAGGTACGTATACTGAACGACGCCGGACTGCTGAAATCCCAGCAGTCCGGTTTTCTTATGCTTAAAAAGGCGCGCGCATTTTGACTTGTCATACACCACGTTTTATGCTATAATTCCCGCGTCAGAAAAAATCCGGCGTCGCCGGCTATTCGGAGGGATCGTATGATTATCAGGGTCACGCCCTTTGGCAGGGCTTACGGGAAGTATGCGTTCAAATACACCATGATCACCAAAAACGGCGCGTCCTGCGCGATCACGGACCTCGCGGGCGCGGTGGTCTCGCTGCGCGTGCCGGATAAGAAGGGCAATATAGACGACGTGGTGCTCGGCTTCGACGACGTTAAGCAGTACGTCAAAAATCCGGGCTATCTGGGCGCGCTGATCGGCCCCGTGGGCAACCGCATCGCGGGCGCAGAGTTCAAGCTCGGCCGCAAAAAATACAAATTCACCCCCAACGAAAACGGCACCACGCTGCTGCACTCGGGCGCGTTCGGCTTCCATACCCGCGTATGGGACTCTTCCATAGAGGCGGACGCGGACAAGGCGGTGCTCACGCTCAAACAGACCTTCGCCTCTGCGGAAACCGCCTGGCCGGGCGATCTGGACGTGACGGTCAGATACAGCTTTTTCGAGGACAATTCCCTGCGTATAGACTATCACATAGAGTCGGACGCGCTCACGTTCGCGTCTCCGACCAACCACACCTACTTCAACATCGCGGGCCTGCATTCGGGTAAGCGCGTGCCCTCGGTCGCAAGACAGACGGTGCAGATTTTCGCGGACAAATACACCGCGGTCGCGGAGGGCAGCATACCTACCTCCGCCGAAAGCGTGGAGGGCACGCCGTTTGATCTGCGCGCGCCCAAAAAGCTCGCGGACGGCTTCGCTCTGGAACGGCAGAACGCGCAGCTTACCATAGGCGCGGGTTACGATCACAATTACGTGCTCAGCGAGCCTGTCGACCTTACCGGTCTGCGCCGTGCGGCGTGCGTGTGCGACCGTCTGAGCGGCAGAGTGATGAACGTATATACGGATATGCCCTGCGTGCAGCTGTACACCGCCAATCACCTGCGCCGCTATAACGCCGCGGAAAAGGTCACCTACGGCAAGCGCCGCGCGCTGTGCCTGGAAACGCAGTGCGCTCCGGACAGCATCCATCACGAAGGGCAGGACGGCTTCGACGTGATCCGGATAGACAGTGAGCATCCCTTCGATTCGTCCACGGTGTATGCGTTTTCGGTAAAGTAAACGCGCGGACGCGCTTTCGCGCTTAAAAAGCAATAAAAATATTTACAAGCCTGCGTTTTTGTGCTATAATATTAACATAAATCGCAAGCTTGTCCTGTTTTGGAGGTGCCTTATGGAACGTGTGCGCAAAATGCTCAGAAGTCCTGTAAATATCGTGCTCGCAATAATCAAGCTGCTCGTCATGGTGGTTCTCGCGCTTTCGCTGGCGGGAAATCTGCTTTCGCTGTTCGGTGTCGATTCGGATCTGCACGTGGACGTGCTTGCAAGCATTCCGGAATTAAGAAGCATCGCCGTTATTTATGTGATCACCGAGCTGTTGGCGCTGGCCGCGCTGGTTCTGTCGTTTCTGCGGGAGCTGGGCATAGTAGGCACTATCTTAGGCATGAACGCGAAATTTGCGCGCCTTGCTTCAAGCATGTTCAAGGTGTTCATGGTGTTTGCGATAATTTCCTTCGTGCTTTCGCTGGTTTCCTACATGATCAATCTGTTCAACGCCTGCTCGGGCACAAACGGCGCTTACGTGTTCGCTGTCGTGATCGCAATGGTGATCGCCTCGGTAATAATGATTATATACATCCGCTATCTCAAGGGCTGGAAAAACATATTCGAGGCAGTTTCATACGAGATCGAGCGCGGGGAGCTGGACTCTTACCCGCAGGCGGAATTCATAGCGCCGTTTGCGATAATGATGGCCGTGATTTTCGGTATAGCGGGCATAGTGTTTGCCGTAAAAGCCGGCAGCGTTTTCGGCGAGCTTAAGCTGAGCGGAGGAATAATAGCGGCTGTGATGTTTTTGGTGATGCTGTATTTCATCTTGATCGTGGCGGCTTACAAGCAGTACTGCAAGGCGCATTTCAGCGGAAAAGATCAGGAAAACGCCTGAAGAAAACCGCATACGCGGATAAAACGCGCCGGCACGCAAGTGTGCCGGCGCCGGCGTTTTTGGGCGACAATATTGGATATTCCAAGCGCGCATATCGGTTTTATCGTTCATCCGAAACGGATTCGCTCCCCGTATCGGGAATGTATTCCATCACGTCTTCAACTTTGCAGCCGAGGATTCTACAGAACATTTCAATCGTGTGAGTGCTCACGCTCTCGTTGCGCTTTAGGCGCGTTATCTGGCCGGGACTTACGCCCAATTTGTATATAAGAACATACTGAGTGACGCCTTTGCGTTTCATGGTTTCGAACAACCGCGCATAAGAAATCATCAGTTGCCTCCGAAAAAGCTGTAAAAATCTGTTGACGTATTAAGCGATCATAGTATATAATGGTATTAACCAAAATCGGTCGATACAGCTGGTTGAAACTGTGTAATCCGTGCGGAAGCCAATAAACCAAATGGGGAGATGTTTGGATATGAGTATAAACGCAATCATAGTTCTGACGGTCTTAAGCGCGATTATCGCTACGATGCTGCTGTACTTGTTTGTATTTCCGGAGAAGAAGAAAGCAAAGCTGAACGGGTTCTTCAAAAAGGTCAGAAGGCTGCTCAGCTCCGAGTATCTGCTCATCGAGAAGATTCTTCGGTTCCTATACGTACTGGCGACTATGGCGTGCGTCTTTGGCGGCTTCTGGGCGCTTTTCTGGGTAGAAAAGAGCGGTTATAATGCTGCTGATGTGCGGGGCCGTTATTATGATGAAACGTGGCTCGGCTATTACGGAATACTCATTATGGTTTTAGGACCGATTGTGGTCAGGATTCTCTATGAATCCTTTATGATGTTTATTATGCTCGTCAAAAACACAATAGATATACGCAACCATCTGATCGACGGGGACAGAGGCAGGGCGCTCCGGCGCAAAGCGCCTAAACCGTTCCTGACCAATAAACCGACGTTTGAAACCGGTGAGCCGGAGGATGAGCCGGAAAAAGACGAAAATCCGGAAAAAGAAGAAAAGGAAGATAAGGACGATTTCTTTATGTAAAGGACGGTTATCACGGAAAAATCCTTTGCTGCTGAAGTTGCATGCGAATTCTGAACGATTTGTTATTGCGCCGCCGCTGAATTATTCTGCGGCGGCGCTGCGCTTTGAAGAACTGTTACTGCTGAAAAAGCGTTTCTGCGCCCTTTCCGTTAACCCTCTGTAAATTCGGCAAAAGAGGTATTGACAAGTGGGTAGGGTTGTAGTAATATACACAAGCTGTCCGCGAGGAACGGCTCGGGGGCTTGGGTTTAAGCCCGCTGAGCGGGGAGACGGGACGGCGACGGACCTTGAAAACGATACAGAGAACTA
>JAFYFC010000041.1 GCA_017543905.1 Clostridia bacterium | reverse complement strand
TAAAACTATTCTCAACGAGTATCTTTTATGGTATAATGAAAGAAGAATCAAGGTATCTCTTAGTAATATGAGCCCTATGGAGTACAGGAAGAGTCTTGGCTTAGCCGTGTGAGTTGTCCAAGATTTTGTCCGCACCCCCATTTCTTTTTCATGTCCTATGTAAAGACAAGCTGGACTGTTCGAGACTTCTTTTTCGTACCGAAACATTTTTTTACTCCTGATATTATAGAAGCCAGAAAACCTCTTGCGCCAACCGCACGCAGAGCTGGTTGGGTCGGGTGCAATATTCTGTTGAATAAAATACCTGCTACGGGACGTATACCAATCATTGAGAATGGCATCATCCACGCCCGGGAGACAGTTGTGAATAAGGTTCAGCTGGTTGAAAGGCTCGTGGTCAGCAATATGATTGCTCGCGGATGGCTGTTTGATATATTGTCATGCATTGAAAGGATTCCAAGCGCAGACTTCAATCTTACACAGATGTATGCTTTTGAAGATGAGCTATCAGTAAAGCATCCAGATAATTATAATATCCGGCCCAAAATCAGACAGCAGTTGCAAGTTCTTCGTGATAGGGGTGTCATAGAGTTTGTCAGACCGGGCGAATACAGAAAGGTGATTTGAATATGGAATCGTTCACTGTTACTATAGAGGAACTGGTGTCACAGGATTATACCATATTGGCTGAAAGCAGAGAAGAAGCCATAAGGAAAGCCATCGAAATGTATAAGCAAGGCGAAATCGTTCTCGAGCCAGGAAATCTTGAGATGAAACGCATTCAAGTATCCGTGGATGCAGACAAATGGGTTGAGTTTTGAGTTTGAAATGACAAGCCTGTCATTCAATCCCACGGCTATAACGGTAGCGAACCGACACGCATTTGCCCACATTGTGGCAGAGAAAAGCCCCTTAGTGAATTTGGCTTTAGGAAAATGGGTACCGGTCAAGTTCGCAATCAGTCGTGGTGTAAAGAGTGCCGCAGCGAATAAGATAACGGCGGGGGTTGATAGCCCCTGCCGCTTCATTTCCGCTTGCAGTACAGCGTAATATCCTGCTTGTACCCTTCAAAGGTATCAATCCGGGTAACGCTGTACTTCACGCCGTTATACTCCACATAGCAGGCCGTTGTCAGGCCAGCGCGGTAATTGATGGTAAACAACACTTCTTCATCATACCTGTACGCCGCCGCCGCGAAAACATCCTTGCCGGATAGCTGCCGGAAATACGCCCACACGTTCAAGGCTACGGGTTCAGTTACCCTTGCCCTTCCAGTATTCCGCAAAGTGCTTCGCCGCCGCGCGCTGCTGTACGTCGTTCATGGTGAACCTCCAAAAAGTAACTTGCAAAAGCCCATTAAATGATACCACACAAACGCCGCTTTTTCAACGCAAAAAAAGGCGCGGCTGTTAAGTCCCGCGCCCTGCCTTTTGTCATACGTTTGAACTTTTGCAAAATCTGCGACAGTTCACCTGCAGTACAGCGTTATATCCTGTTATCCGTAAATATCCTTAACCTTTTCCTCGAGATACTTAAGGTAATACTCGGGGTCGAACTCTGTTTCGAGCGCTTCCTTCAGAAGGTCTGCGGGCTCCTTCAGGCTGCCGAAATGCCAGATATGGCGGCGGTTCCATTCGTTGATTTCGCTTAAGTCTCCGCGGGCGAGCGCCGCGTCCGTGTCGACGCTTTCGCGCATTTTGGCGTAGAGCTGCGCGCCGTAGGCGCTGCCCAGCGCGTAGGAGGGGAAGTAGCCTATCGCGCCGCCGGACCAGTGGCTGTCCTGCAGCACGCCGTGCGTGTCGTCCGGCACGTCCACGCCCAGATATTCCTTGTAAAGCCTGTTCCATTCCCGCGGCAGGTCGTGCACGCTAAGCTGCCCCGCCATTACCGCCTTTTCCAGCTCGTAGCGTATCATTACGTGCAGAGAATAGGTGACCTCGTCCGCCTCGGTGCGTATGAGAGAGGGCTCCACGCGGTTTACGGCGCGGTAAAATTCCTTCCACGTATGTCCCTGCGTCTGGGCGGGGAACAACTCCGCTATCTTCGGGAAAATAAACTTTATGAACGCCTTGCTGCGCCCGAGTATGTTCTCGTAAAAGCGGCTCTGGCTTTCGTGTATGCCCATGGACACGCCGCCGTCCAGCACGGTGTAGGCGAGCTCGTCGTCCGAGCCGGTGTCGTAGAGCGCGTGCCCGCCCTCGTGTATCACGCTGTACATGGAGGAGGACACGTCGTCTGTGTGGTAATGCGTGGTTATGCGCACGTCCTTATGGCTGCCCAGAGAGGTGGTAAAGGGATGCTCCGTGGTCGCAAGCCCCACGTGTGTGAGATCGAGACCCAGCTGCTTCATAAGAAGGTATGCGAGCTTCTCCTGCGCGTCCTCGGGGAAATCGCCTTTAAGCACGGATACGTCCACCTGCGGCTTTTCGGCGCAGCGTTTTATAAGCGGCACCAGTCTTTCCCTTACGCGCGCGAAAAACGCATCCAGCGTCTGTCGGCTCGTGCCGGGCTCGAATTCGTTCAGCCAGTAATCGTATGGGTCGGTTTCGGGCTTCGCGTACGCGGCGAAGCGGCGCACGGTGTCGAATATCCGCGCAAGATACGGCTCGAAGGAGGCAAAATCGTTTTCCGCCTTCGCCTTATGCCACACGTCCTGCGCAAGCACGATAAGCTTTTCGTATTCCACGTACTCCTCGGGCGGTATCTTCTGCTTGAAGCGGATGTCCTTTAAAAGCAGATACACCATGCGCTTTTCGCGCTCGTCAAGCTCTTCTTTATGCGCGTCCAGAAATTCCAGCGTTTCCACTGTCTCCGCGCAGGTCGAAAGCCGGTATGAAAGCTCTGAAAGCACGCCCAGGCTCTGCGCGCGGTTTTCCGCGGTGGCGGAGGGAGCGGCGGTGTCGCCGTCGTAGGAGATAAGCGCCTCGGCGTGATAATACGCGCTCAGCGTGGTCTGAAGCTCGATTAATTTGCTTTTTGCGGAAGCTATGTCCATATGCGTCTCCTTTATTATCTGCTCTATTTTTCCGCCTCCGCCAGCGCGCGCAGACGCTCGTGCAGGCGGTTTTTGCGCAGGTCGTCTATGTCGATTACGGTTATATTAAGCTCGCTTGCGCGGTGGCGGGTGATGCTCTGGCATTTGGTGCAGGTCACGCACGCGGCCTTCGCGCTCCGGCCGCCGAAGCGGTCGCGCAGTATGGCCAGCTCGTTCAGTGCCTCGGTCTTTAGATCGCCCGTCTTGCAGCTTATAAACACGGGCATAACGCCCTTCGTGGCCATTACGTCCAGCTCGTTTGTCACGTTGTTCTGCTTAAGGTCGCCCTCCCAGTCCACCACCACGGAGGTGCACACGTCGTCAAACGCCCCTGTGTCCAGACACGCCTTGTATACGTAGGTTTCCAGCACGCTGCCAATGTCGCGCAGCCACGTGCGTATCTGCGCGTCGCGGAAGCGGAAGCTCACGCTTTCGCCCGGCACGATCTCCACGTTTTTTATAAAGCCTATGCGCCTTAATTCCTCAAGCGCGCCTTCGTTTGCGCGTATAAGCCCGCCGCGCTCGCTTTTTACGCTGTACGCGCCGCGTACGGAAAGGGAGATTTCGCCGTTCACGGGCGCGGACACGCGCTGCATGTAATTTACTATGCTCGTCCATTCGCGTCTGAAGCGCATGTATACGCCGAAGAACGGATCGAAGAATTTTAGGTACTTTCCGAGTACCGCGTTGTCCACGCGCCCGCGCTTTACCGCGCCGCCCGCCATCAGGAAGCAGTCCTCTACGCTCAGGCGCAAATCGCACTCCCGCTTTTCGCCGAAGGGCGCGTTGTTTATGGAATAGAAGCAGCCGCTGCGGCGGGAATAGGTGAACGCGGGCACGTTTCTGCGCGCGCAGAACACGCCGCTTGCAAACAGCGCCGCGTCCGTGCCGCCGGTTATGTCCAGCACGCAGGAGGGGTATTTTTCGCACGCGGCCTCAAGCGCGCGCAATACGTCCTTCGCGTCGTACATGTCCGCGCTTTCGAACACGGTTTCGCTGCCCGGCGCCTTGGACGCAAGATAGGAGCGCACCGCGCGTCTTTCGCGCTCCGCGCGCATTATCTCCGGCGGGCAGATAAATACCGTGCGCTCAGGCGTGAACACCTGAGTGCTCAGTACGTTTTCCAGCGGACGCTCGTCAAACAGCTCGATCAGAGTTTCCATAAAACTGCCTCTAAAAAACGCTTTTATAGTATTATTAAAACGGATAAATCCGCGCTTTACGCCGCGTCATGCGCGCTTGTTTTCGTCTGCGCCGTCTGCGTTTTCGGCTTCGGCGGGCGCGTCGGAGATCTTTCGCTTTATGCGCGAAACGGCGTCTTTTTTGATAAGCTCGTATATTACCGCGCTGAGCGGCACGGCGAGGATTATGCCTATCATGCCGTCCACCTCCGCGCCCACGATGACCGCGCACAGGACCACCAGCCCGGGCACGCCCATCGTCCTACCCACCACGCGGGGGTATATGAGGTTATCCTCTATCTGCTGAAGCGTGAGTATGAACAGCGCGAACCACATAGCCTTTGACGGGTCTGTGATGAGCATTAAGAGTATGCTGGTAAGCGAGCCTATCCACGGGCCCAGCACGGGCACGATCGCGGTCACGCCCATAAGCACGCTGAGCGCCCCCGCGTTCGGGAAGCGGAACAAAAACATGCCGCCCAGGCACAGCACGCCGAGTATGACCGCCTCTATCAGCTGTCCCCGGAAAAACAGCGAGAACTTGTCGTACATGAGCTCGCGTATGTCGTACAAAACCCCGCGCGGACGCTCCGGAACGTACGCGGACAGCAAAAGCCCCACCCAGCGCGTGAGCTGCTCCTTTATGCTGAGGGCGTATATGCATACCGCAAGTGAGAGTATCACGTCCGCTATTCCGCCGAACACGTTGCCCGTGAAGCGCACGGCGAAGGCGGGAATGTTGCTCAGAAAGCCCATCAGGCTGTTTACGATGTTGTTTAAAAGCTCGCTGAGCTTTTCGGTGTAGCGGGCGTTTAAGTGCAGCGTTTCCGCCAGATTTTCGCTAAGATCGGGTATCCTGTCGATCACGTCCGGCAGTCCCTGACTTATGCGCTCGATTATCTTCTGCATGCTCGGCCAGATGGACATTACCACCAGCGCGACCAGCGAAAGCGCGCATGCGAACGATATAATTATCGCCAGCACGCGCGACGTGCGCTTTTTCTCGCGTTTGCGCCTGCCGATTTTTTTAAGGGGCCTGCTTATAAGGCTCTCTACCGGATACACCAGCAGGTTAAGTATGAACGCCAGCGCAAAGCCCGCCAGTATGTCCGCAAGGACAGTCAGCACGTAGCCGAGCACGGAAAACAGCGAGTTCGGCGCGAGCACCAGAGAAAATATAAGCGCCGCGAGTACTATAAGCAGTATCACGTTGCGCAGACGGCTTTTGTCGTTAAACATCGTTATTAAACAAACGCGCTGCTTGGGCAGCGCCGCGCTTCCGCTTTGAACGCTTCGGTTCAGTCGGTTTTGTTATGCCCGTACTCAAAAACGGGCGTCTGCCTGTGAGATATGCGGCTTCGGCGCAGGCTCGCATTTACAAAATCCTCCGCGCCGCATATGCCTCTCAGGAATAAAATTGGAGGGGTAAAAACCCCTCCAAGCTGCCCTGCGGAGCTTTTAATTTGGAAGCAGCGCGGGTCTTTTTTTATTCTGCGGGAGCCTCGGCGGGGGCTTCCTCGGCGGGAGCTTCCTCGGCGGGAGCTTCCTCAGCGGGAGCTTCCTCGGCGGGAGCTTCCTCGGCAGGCGCTTCCACTTCGGGGATGTCCTCGTCTATCGCGTACTCGTCGCTTATGTCGCCGGTACCGGCCATCGCCTCGTCCTCGAGCACCGCGCGGATGGACAGGGAGATGCGCTTCTTTTCGGTATCCACGTCGAGCACCTTCACGCGCACTATGTCGCCGACCTTGACGGCGTCTTCGACCTTTTCGACGCGGCGGGTGGCGCACTGGGAAATATGCACCAGTCCGTCCAGACCGCTTTCAAGCTCCACGAACGCGCCGAAGGTGGTCAGGCGCACTACCTTGCCCTCCACTACGCTGCCCACGGGGTATTTTTCCTCCGCGACGGTCCAGGGGCGGGGCATGGTGGCCTTGCGGGACAGGGAGATGCGGTCGCGCTCGGGATCGAGGTCGAGTATCTTGACCTGGATCTGCTCGCCTACCTTGACGACGTCCGAGGGATGCTGCACGCGGCCCCAGGACAGGTTGGTCACGTGTACCAGACCGTCTACGCCGCCGATGTCCACGAACGCGCCGAAGTCGGTAAGACGGCGCACGGTGCCGGTGACGATCGCGTCCTTCTGGAGACCTGCCCAGATGGCCTGCTTCTTCGCGGCGGCTTCCTCCTCGAGCACGGCCTTGCGGGAAGCGACGATGCGCTTCTTCGCGCGGTCCAGCTCGATTATCTTGAGCTTCATTTCCTTGCCGACGAACTGCTCGATTTTGTCTACGTAGCGTCCGGCGAGCTGGCTGGCGGGCACGAACGTGCGGATGCCGTTTACGTCGCAGATCAGGCCGCCCTTTACCGCCTCTTTGCCTACGGCGTCGATGTACTCGCCGTTTTCGCTCTTGGCTACGATCTCGTCCCAGAGCTTGCGGTTGATGATGTTTTTCTGACTGAGCATCACGTTGCCGTCGCCGTCGTTTACTTTAACTACCTCGACCTCGATTTCGTCGTCGATCTTGACATCGGTGTCGCAAAGGTCAGACTTCTTGATAAGTCCATCCATTTTGTATCCGACGCTGACGAATACTTCGTCTTCGGTGATTCCCAGTACTCTGCCGGTTACGGTCTGACCGGGACGGATCTGCACCATCGTCTTTTCAAACTGGGATGCGAAGTCCGCTTCGGCTGCGTTTTCAGCTGCAGTCATGTTCTCGTCAACAGTGTTGACCTTGGTTTCGATGTCGTTCATGCGTGCTATAACCTCCTCATATTTACGGCGGGGCGTGGATGCTCCCGCAGTAATACCAACGTCGTCCCCGGGCGATATATCTATGCCGCTCAGCGCCTCGGCGCCCTCTATCAGGTATGCGCGGCGGCAGTGCGCGCGCGCGATCTCGTACAGGCGGCGCGTGTTCGCGCTCTGGCGGTCGCCCACCACCAGCATCACGTCGTTTTCCGCGGCGAGCTGCTCGCACTCCGCCTGACGGCGGCGCGTGGCGTCGCAGACCGTATCGCGTATGTCCAGCTGCGTCACGCGCGTTTTGAGCGCGGCGCAGATTTTTTCGAATTTTTCTGTGCCCAGCGTAGTCTGGCTTACCACCAGCGCGCAGGGCAGAGGCGTAAGGCTCAGCGCCTCGCCTTCGTCCGCTACCGCGCAGGCGCGCTCTCCCGCCCGGGCGAGTATCGCCTGCACCTCGGGATGCTCCCTCTGTCCGGCGACTATCACCGGCACGCCTTGCTGCGCGGCGCGCGCGACCATCGCGTGTATCGCCTTTACGTAGGGACAGGTGGCGTCCGTCACCGGGCCTATCGCGCTCAGGCGGGCGTATTCCTCCGCGCTCACGCCGTGGGAGCGGATTATTATCCGGCTGCCCGGCGGTATTTCGCTTATGTTGCTTACCGCGCGCACGCCCCTGCTTTCCAGCTCCCTTACCGCGTCCGCGTTGTGGATGAGCGGCCCGGTGGTGTAGGCGGGAGCGCCTGAAAGCGCCATGTCCACAGCCCGGCGCACGCCGAAGCAGTAGCCCGCTGAGGAGGCAAGAGTAATTTTCACGCGCCCGATAATCCTTCTTTACGTAATAGCTTTCTTTACATAAAAAAAGCAATACCCCTATCATTTTATAGTTCTGCACCCCCTGCAGTTTTCCTGCAAAAAAACCCGCATTCCGGACACGTTTAACTTAATAATAACATAATATACTCCGGAAACGCGGGAAAAGCAGACTCAGCGTAGGGCTTTGCTCCGAACCAATGGATTCTCTTTTTCAAGGTGGGCATAACATTGCTTCAAAATGCGGCCCAAAAATCTGCACAGATTGAATGCGTGGGTGATCATATGTTAAAATAAACGATAGGGCATGCTAAAGTGCGCTGATTCGCAAGCACATAATAAAGCGTATCGCTTCAGTTTACCGGCGCACGGCATCGCGCTGAAAACGCATTTAAACCGCGAGAGGCAGCTTGCAAAACGGCTGCCGCATCATATAAACCGACATTAAAAGGAGTGTCCGCGACATGAAAAAGCTGCTCGTTCTTCTTTTGACCGTCCTGATACTGGCCTTGACCGCCGTCGGCGCGTCGGCGCTGGCGGATTCGGTGCTCACGCTGCCCGGCTCTGTCCGTGAGATAAAAGCGCGCGCCTTTTACAATTCCACCTCGCTTGAGCAGGTGGTATTGCCTGAGGGCGTCACGACAATCGGCAGCCAGGCCTTTGCCGGAAGCAGTCTGACTCAGATAAACCTGCCAGCATCGCTCGTCTCCATTGCGGACGACGCATTTGATGGCTGTGTAAACCTGACGGTCACTGCCGAGGAAGGCACCTACGCATATGAGTGGGCGGTAGATAAGGGCTACATAGAGGCAGAAGGCGAGACCGCAAAAGAGGACTTCATATACAATTATATAAGCGATACCGAATGCGAGATTACCGGTTACACTGGCAGCGATACGGTGCTCGTATTGCCAAGATACTCGCCGGACGGACATTCGGTGACCGGAATTGGGGATTATGCGTTTGCGTACAACGACAGCATAACAAGTGTTGTGATACCAGTCGGGGTCACTAATATCGGCCGTGATGCGTTTATTCTATGTGACAGATTGACAAACGTAACGATCCCAGACGGCGTTACGTACATTTCTCATGAAGCGTTCTGGGGCTGCCGTAGCCTGACAGGCGCAGAGATCCCTGCCAGCGTAACAAGCATAGGCGACCTTGTATTCTGGAGCTGCAGTAATGCCGTACTCACTGTGGATAGCGACAATCAAAACTATGCCAGCCTGAACGGCGCATTATACGACAAGGCAATGACCACCCTGCTGTACTGGCCTTCTGCAAGCGGTAATGTTGAAATCCCAGGTGGCGTGACAACTATTGCCGGCTCTGCATTTTCTTATTGTGCAGGCCTGACTGGTGTAGAAATCCCCGGCAGCGTTACAAGTATCGGTGATGGCGCGTTTAATAGCTGCAGCAACTTGACTAATATAACAATTCCGGACGGTGTGGCCAGCATCGGCTACGGTTCGTTCCAGGGCTGCAGCGGTTTAACTAGCATAGAACTGCCGGACGGAAGCACCACTATCGGTGACTACGTGTTCCAGGACTGCAGCAGCCTGACAAGCATAACGATTCCTGCCGGAGTGATTAGCATTGGTAATGGAGCATTCGATGGCTGCAATACTGCAGTGTTCTATGTGGATGATGAGAATCAGTATTATTCCAGCTTAAACGGCGCGTTATATGACAAGGCAATGACAACACTGCTGCTCTGGCCGACAGCAGCGGGAGAAGTAGAGATCCCGGGCGGAGTTACAAGCATAAGCGAAAGAACGTTCTATGGCTGTACCGGTCTGACGGGCATAACGATACCCGACAGCGTAACGAGCATAGGCGCGCATGCATTCCATGGCTGTACTGGACTTACAGGCATAACTATTCCTGACGGCGTGTCGGAAATAGGCGAAGGGATGTTCCAGGGCTGCGGCAGCTTAACAAGCATAACAATACCTGGCAGCGTACAGAGCATAGGAATTGAAGCGTTCTCTTCCTGCACAGCTCTGACGGACATAACGATTCCCGCAAGCGTAACGAGCATAGGCAGCTATGCGTTCTACGGCTGCAGCAGCCTGACAGGAGTGACGATCTCTGACGGTGTGACGAGCATAGGCAATCAGGCGTTCAGACGCTGCAGCAGTCTGACGAGCATAACGATCCCCGCAAGCGTAACAAGCATAGGCAATAACGCGTTTGCCAATTGCGGCGATGGCTTTATCATCCAAGGCGAAGCCGGTTCATATGCGGAAACGTACGCGTCTGCGAACGGAATTAGCTTTGAGGAAACAACAAGCGCAGAGATCGTAAATTCGGGCACCTGCGGCGCGGACGGCGACAACCTTACCTGGACGCTGGACAGCAATGGCCTTCTGACCATCAGCGGCAGCGGGGCGATGGCGAGTTATTATTTCGATGGTTGCGGTCCTTGGGGCACAGGTATTACAGCGGTCTCGATCGGCGATGATGTGACGAGCATAGGCGATGATGCGTTCGGGAACTGCATCAGCCTTACAAGCATAACGATTCCCGAAAATGTGATGCATATAGGTGAAGAGGCTTTCTACGGCTGCAGCGGCTTAACGAGCGTAACGATTCCCCAAAATGTGATGAATATAGGCCTTTTCGCATTCCATGGCTGCAATGCCCTGACCAGCATCAACGTAGACGATGCTAATGCTTATTTATCTTCTGCTGACGGAATTTTGTATGACAAGACCTTGCAGACTCTATTATGTGTTCCTCACGGCAGGCGGGATAGCTTTGTGATTCCGGGCAGCGTAACGAGCATAAACAGCCATGCATCCTACTTCAGCAGCAATCTGACCGGCATAACGATTCCGAACAGTGTAACGAGTATAGGGGAATGGGCGTTCGGATTCTGCAGCAATCTGACAAGCATAACTATCCCGAGCAGCGTAACGAGCATAGGTATTTCTGCGTTCGAAGAATGCCGCAGTCTATCGAGTATAACGCTTTCCGATGGAATTACAAGCATAGGCGAGCGTATGTTCTACGGCTGCAGCAGTCTTGCGAGCATAACCATCCCGAGCAGCGTGACGAGCATCGGCGAAGGCGCGTTCACCGATTGTGCGGATAACTTCATCATCTGCGGTGAACCCGGCTCTCTTGCCGAAACGTACGCGGCAGCGAACGGATTTACCTTCGAGGAAATTGCGGGCACAGAGATTGTAGCTCAGGGCAACTGCGGCGCAGACGGCGATAACCTCACGTGGACGCTGGACAGCAGAGGCCTTCTGACCATCAGCGGCAGCGGGGCGATGGCGGATTATGATTATTATAACGGCAATCCCAGCCCCTGGGGTATTGAGGTTATTTCAGTCACGATTTGTGACGGTGTGACAAACATAGGCGATCATGCATTCTCCGATAGCTTCAAGCTGACAAGTATAACGATTCCCGACAGCGTGGCTAGTATAGGTAAATGGGCATTCACCGACTGCGATGACCTGACAAGCATAACGATCCCCAATGGTGTTACAAGTATAGGCGATCATGCATTCTCCGACTGCACCTACCTGACAAGCATAACGATCCCCAACAGCGTGACGAACATAGGTGTTTCAGCGTTCTCGCTCTGTCAAAGCCTGACGAGTATAACTATTCCTGAAGGCGTGACTTCTATTGCTGATGATGCGTTCAATACAAGCGGTCTGACGAGCATAACGCTCCCTGGCAGCGTAACGAGCATAGGAAATCGATCGTTCTATTGCTGTAACGGTTTGACGAGCATAACGCTCCCAAACGGTGTTATGAGCATAGGCTATGAAGCGTTTGCCGCCTGCTGGAACCTGACAAGCATAATGATTCCAGCAAGCGTAACGAACATAGGCGCTGATGCGTTCATGAATTGTCCATCCAATCTCACTATCTACGGCGAAGCCGGCTCATATGCCGAAACGTACGCGTCTGCGAACGGAATTAGCTTTGAGGAAACAACAAGCGCAGAGATCGTAAATTCGGGCACCTGCGGCGCGAACGGCGGCAACCTTACCTGGACGCTGGACAGCAATGACATTCTCACCATCAGCGGCAGCGGAGCGATGGGGGATTATCCCGACAACGATGTCGGCCCTTGGGGCAACGAAGTTACAACAGCCATAATCCGCAATGGTGTGACAAGTATAGGCAAAAATGCGTTTAACTTCTGTTACAGACTAAGGAGTGTAAGCCTCCCGAATAGTGTGACGCACATAGACAATTGGGCGTTTGCAAACTGCATAAGTCTGCCGGGCATAACAATCCCTAACAGCGTAACGCAAATAGGTGAAGATGCATTTGATAACTGCAGCAGCCTGACAAGCATAACGATCCCTTATGGTGTGATGAGCGTAGGCGGTTCTGCGTTTGCTGGCTGCAGCAGCCTGGCAAGCATAACGGTCTCCGACAGTGTAACGAGCATAGGCGCTTTAGCATTCAGCTACTGCGACAGCCTGACAAGTATAGTGATTCCCGACAGTGTAACGAGCATAGGCAGTCTTGCGTTCGGCTACTGCGAAAGTCTGAATAGTATAAATGTGGATGCAGATAATGCTTTTTACGCATCTGTTGATGGAGTTTTGTACGACAAAACCTTGCAGACACTGTTATGTGTTCCCGGTGGCAAGCAACTTGATTTTGTGATTCCCGGCAGCGTGACAGTCATAGGCGATTCTGCGTTCTGCGAATGCAGCGGCTTAACGAGCATAACGATTCCAGACAGTGTGACAGTCATAGGTGACTATGCATTCTATGGGTGCAGCAGCTTAACGAGCATAACGATCCCAAGCAGCGTGACGACAATAGGCGATCCAAATGCGTTCTTTAGATGCAACAATTTGATGAACATTAGCGTAGATAAGAATAACAATTATTACGCTTCTGTCGATGGTGCTTTGTACGACAAAGCCTTACGGACATTGATATGTGTCCCTGCGGGCAAACAACTTGGCTTTGTGATTCAGGACGATGTGACAAATATAGGCAAGTATGCGTTCTACAATTGCAGCGGCCTGACGAGCATAACAATCTCCAGCAGTGTGAGAACCATAGGTTATGGTGCATTCTTAAATTGCAGCAATCTGACGAGCATAACGATCCCAAGCAGCGTGACGAGCATAGGTGGTGATGCGTTCCTGAACTGCCCGTCCGATCTTACCATTTACGGCGAACCCGGCTCCTATGCCGAAACGTACGCGGCGGAGAACGGATATGCCTTTGAGGTAATGGCAGGTGCCTGAATCGCTGCCGAAGTTAACAAAAAAACGGCAAGATTCTCTTCGCGCTTGTGTGAACGTTTAGCATTTCAGACGAATGCGGGGATAAAAGCGAAAAATCCGTTTTTGCAGCTAAAATTATGATGATATTCAGAATTTATGATAATTTTGTGTTGACAGACGGGCGAAAATAGGCTAAAATACAATGAGACAGTTATAGTGATTATAATACTGTGTAAAAGGAGATAAATGCGATGAAAAAAACTCTTGCGCTCATCCTTGCGCTGATCATGCTGTTTTCAGCCTTCGGCAGCGTAATGTCTGAAGAGGGCGAGTCGGCAGCTCCCGCCGGGGAGATCGCCGAGGTCGAAGAGCTTACAGCTTCCGGCTCCGGGACAGACGACACCGACCCGGAGACTGTCGAAAGCACCGAGCCCGAGACCGTAGAAGGCACCGAACCCGAGACCGTCGAAGGTACCGAACCCGAGACCGTCGAAGGTACCGAGCCCGAAACCGTAGAAGGCACCGAGCCCGAAACCGTAGAAGGCACCGACCCGGAGACTGTCGAAGGCACCGAGCTCGAAACCGTCGAAGGAACTGAGACCGAAACCGCCGAGGACACCGAGCCCGAGACCGTCGAAGGCACCGAGCCCGAAACCGTCGAAGGCACCGAGCCCGAGACCGCCGAAGACGAAACGCCCGCGGCCTTCAGCGAGGGCTACATCGTGCTCGCCTCCGGCACCGAAATATATAAAACCAAGGACAAATCCGACAAGCTCGCGACCGTGAGCGCGAAGAGCACCGTGTACGCGGTATATTCCTCAGACGATGAGAGCGCGAAATGGTACAAAATTTCGTTCGACACCGAAGAGGCTGCCGCCGAAGAAAAGAGCGCGTATCAGGCGTACGTGCTGCTTGCGGACGTGAACGCGCTGAGCGAGGACGAAACCGCGCTGCTCACGCAGGAGCTGACCGAGGCCGGCAGCCGCGCGCTGGACGGCAAATACCTGCCCTTCGCGTACGTGACGTTCGAGGAGACCAAGGACGAGCCTAAGGGCCCCTCCCGCGCCCCCGCCGCGGCGACGCTGACCATAACCCAGCAGCCGCAGGATATAAGCGCGAATCTGGGCGACATGATCACGATCAGCATAGCGGCGACCGGCACGGGCACGCTCGCGTATCAGTGGTATGTAAAGAACGCAGGCAGCGATACCTGGGCCGCGTCCAAGTATAGGGTAGCTTCCTATGAAGTAGAGTTCAAGAGTGCGATGATAAATCGTCAGTACCGCTGCGTGGTAACGGACGCAAACGGCAGCGTGACGAGCGAAGCGATGACCGTGACCAAATATGTCGCGCCGCAGCCGCTGACCATAACCCAGCAGCCGCAGGACGTAAGCGCGAATCTGGGCGACATGATCACGATCAGCATCGAAGCAACCGGCTCGGGCACGCTCACGTATCAGTGGTACGTAAAGAACGCAGGCAGCGACACCTGGGCGGCGTCCAAGTACAAGGTAGCGTCTTATCAGGTGCAGTTCCTGCCCGCGATGGTGGGCCGTCAGTACCGCTGCGTGGTAACGGACGAGACCGGCAGCGTAACGAGC
>JAFYFC010000040.1 GCA_017543905.1 Clostridia bacterium | reverse complement strand
TCTGGGGTTCGAGCCCCCTTCGCATCGTTTAACCGGTTTGGCAAAGGCATTCGACTTGCTGGCGTAGCTCAATGGTAGAGCAGCTGATTTGTAATCAGCAGGTTGAAGGTTCGAGTCCCTTCGCCAGCTTAACCGGTATATCACGTGGGTAGGTTCCCGAGTGGCCAAAGGGAGCAGACTGTAAATCTGCCGTCGCAGACTTCGGTGGTTCGAATCCACCCCTGCCCACCATTTTTTCCGCGGGAATGGCGGAATTGGCAGACGCGCTAGATTCAGGTTCTAGTGATCATTACGATTCGTGCAGGTTCAAGTCCTGTTTCCCGCAGCTAAAGTTAAGTCCGTAAATGCAAAGCGTTTACGGGCTTTTCTTATGTCTGAAAATCATTTAAGGCGCGGGTTTGAGCGCAATGCATACGCTGGAATAAGGCGGATAATGCTTCTCCGAGCGCCAGACCGATCTGCGACAGACACGTGACGCTCATAGCCTTCACAAACCGCCGCCGTAAGCGAAGCAGTGGTTTTCCGCCTCAGTACATCAAGAGCCGTATAAACCTGTTCCCGCTGACGGAAACGCTGTTCGAGGCTCCTTGGCAGCCTCTCACAGCATGGCTTTGATTTTGCTTGCTTTTGAACGGATATATCGCTGTTTTCAGAACAGGGAGAGGAATATGCTTAGCACCGTCCATGCGGCAAGGGAATAGAACCGGCCGTGCTCGTCTCTGCCGCTTTTATATATTTCCTGCGCGCGTTTTCTATCCAGCAGCTCGAAGCCGTCGAACAGTTCGGAGCCTTCCGCGCCGTTCTGGTTCAGCTCTTCAAGACTGTCCAAAGTGATTTCAGCGCACAAAAAGGCGTTGCTCTCGTCCGTCATGCCGGGCGTGCAGTACGCGCAGGGGTTCAGCACATATACTTTATCGCTTTCTTTTACGGTGAGGCCGCTTTCTTCTTTTATTTCACGTATCGCGGCGCTTATCAGCGGCTCTGCGCTCTTTTTATCCTCCGTGTCGAGCAGACCCGCGACGGGGCTCAGCAGAAACTGGCCGACTGCGTAGCGGTATTCATAGGACATCAGCAGCCGCGTTTCGTTGCCGGGGAGGTGCAGCACGACGGCGACAGTAACGGCGTCGGGCAGCATCGCGCGCGCTTCGCTGTCCGTCATATTCGCGGCAAGGTCCGCTTTTTCCCTGCGCGAGGCGATGTAATAATGCCTGTCCTTTGCGTACATTATGTCGTAGCATTTCAGAAAACGTGTTTCGTACAGCGTTTCGATGTTGTTTTTATCGATCTCTGTGTTCATATGCCTGCTCCCGCGCTTGTTTCGGATTTAAGAAACTCAGGCCGCATGAGGGATGCTTCAAAGCCTGCGCCAAAACCGTATCCGTATTATACAGCTGACGACGGTTTTTGACAAGCTTTCAGGCGGCGAATAAACGATAATATAAAATGTATCTCTTTTAAGATTTACGCTCCGCAAATATTCATGCGGTGTCCGCGGCGGGCAAAACGCTTTGCGGGTCAAAGAAAATCCGTATTTGCGGCAGGAAGTCGGGCTGTGCGCGTCGTACATTTCAACGGCTTTTATATATAAATGCGGAAGCGAGCGGATTTGATACGGAGGGCTTGATGATGAATAAAGTATTCCCGTACTGCGGATTTATGCTGGATTCGGCGCGGCATTTTATACCCCTGGAGAACGTGCTTAAAATAATCGAAGCCGCGTCCGTGTGCGGCATGAACCGCATGCACTGGCATCTGACCGACGATCAGGGCTGGCGCGTCGAGATACGGCGGTATCCGAAGCTGACTGAGGTGGGCGCGCAGCGCGGCGCGTCCTGCTTCTGGGGCGAGGACGCGTATGAAAACAACTGCGGGTTTTATACGCAGCAGGACATCAAGCGAGCGGTCGCGTTCGCGCGCGAGAAGGGAATAGAGATCGTGCCTGAAATCGAGGTGCCCAGGCACGCAAGCGCGATGCTGGCAGCATATCCCGAATACGGCTGCCGCCGTCAGGACGGGGACGGCGTTAACGGGCAGCCGTACAAATACGGGGTGCTCACTTATGCGGGCGTATTTCCGAATCTTATCTGCGCGGGCCGCGATGAATCGCTTCGCTTTCTCGAGGATATACTCACGGAGATTACCGAGCTGTTTCCGGGTCCGGAAATTCACATAGGCGGGGACGAGGCGGTCAAGCAGCACTGGCGCAGATGCCCGGACTGCCGCAGACGCATGGCAGACAATGGGCTTAAGGACGTTCACGAGCTGCAGAGATGGCTGGTGCTGCGCGTCGGCGCGTTTTTAAAAGTCCGCGGGAAGGACACGATCGTCTGGAACGAAAGCCTTGCGGGCGGAATGCTGCCGGACAACTTCATAGTACAGCACTGGCTTGGAAACGACGGGGAAACGCGCGAGTTTATGGCGCGGGGCGGCAGAGTAATAATTTCGGACGCGAACGATTATTATATAAGCCGTACGTATTTTGCCCTGAGCGCGCACAGGCTCTGGCGGGCAGGCGTACCGGAAAACGCGCGTGGCTATGAGGATAAGCTGTACGGACTGGAATGCCCGCAGTGGGGCGAGCGTATAACCAACCCTGAGCGCATGGAATACCTGCTGCTTCCGCGCATGGCGATCACGGCGCTTAAGGCGAACGGACGCGCGGGCACGTGGAACGCCTGCGTGCGGCAGCTTGACGGTCTTAAACAGCAGCTCGCTTATCTCGGCCTTAACTGGGCGCCGCGTGAGGACTGGTGTCCGGCAAACGCGCAAGACGGCGCTTGTTCAAGTCCGAGGAAGCCAAACGCAGGCTGCCGGGCATGCCGCGTGTGTTCGAGATCTGCGATTTCATAATACGGCAGGAGGCGTTCGAAAAGCTTATCGAGCGCATCCGGATGCCCGCAGAGTATGCGCGTGAGGCGATGGACGCGCTGTGGCAGGAGCTGGACGAATTTGCCTGTACCGAAAAACGCGAATACCCGCAGGGTACCCGCGCTATGGTCAGGCAGCTGCTTGCCGCGCTCGCAAACAGAGCGTCCGGTGCGTGGTGCGGCATAGAGGAGGACGTCTGGATCGACACTCTCAAATGCTTCAGCCGCTATGCAAACGAGCATAAGCGCATGTACGGCTTTTACGGCTTCGACAGGGCGGACTGGACCGAGCGGCACGTGAACGCGCGTATATTCAGGCTGGGAGAGCTGGAATACGAGCTTAAGCAGAACGCAGACGGCGCGCCTGTGCTTGGAATACACATACCCTCGGACGCCGTGCTCGAAAAGTCTGCGCTGAATGCGTCCGTCAAGCGCGCAAGAGAGTTTTTCGCCGCGCATTTTCCTAAGTACGCAGACGCGCCGATGACATGCGAAAGCTGGCTGCTGTCATATGAGGTCGCGTCCGTGCTCGGAGCAAAATCGCGTGTACTTACGTTCCGCCATGCGTTCGAGCCTATACAAAGCGGCGGCGACTGCATTGACGCGCTTATCAAGTTCGTATTCAAGCTCCCGCCCGACACGCCCTGCAAAACGGACTATGCCGCTCTGCCTGAACGTACGCGCCTGGAGAAGGGGTTAAAGCGTCTGCTGCTCGAAGGCAAAACCGTATGCACAGGCAGCGGCGTGCTGAAACGCGAATTCTGAGCCGCAGTGTCTTTCGTTGAGAATGCAAGTTTTGTTAAATTTTTGAAATAACTGTCAAAAACGATCGGCGCAGCGTCATATTTGCAGCGGGTTTTTAAACAGAGGATTATCTGCCGTCCGGACAGGCTGCACAGGCAGCGCCCTGACGGCAGACGGAAGGGAGAGTACAGTATGAAGAGATTGGTATATCTGGTTATCGCCTTGCTTTGCTGCGCAGTATATGCCGCGGGGGAGGACGCCGTTATGAGCTTTACGTCCTTTTTCGGCGGCGGGCCGGAGTACTCAGTAAATATCGAAGACCAGACGCTCGTTTCGCTTTCGAGCCGTATTGTATACGGCGACGCGCAGACGCCCGTGCCGCCGGGGGCGGAATATATGGTGGAATATACATTCACGGGCGTCAAACCCGGCAGGACGACAGTGACAGTCAGCAGGACTTCGCCGATCGCGGGTAACGGAGAAACGCGCTATATCCTCGAGGTGGACGCGGATTTAAACGTCTCTTTGACGCTCCTGCGCGAGCTTTCGGCGTTTCGCTTTACGCGCGGAGGCTATATGGCGCCGCAGTCGTTCGAACTCACGCTGCAGAACGGCGAATATATGCTGAGCATAAACGACGAACCCGCCCGCGCGATTGATAAATCGTTTACAGACAGACTTCAGGATTTGACGATTGAATACGAACTGGATTCATGGGACGGCTTTAACGAAAGCGCTCAGTATGTGCTGGACGGAGAGGACTTCAGCCTGTCCATCGAGTATACGGACGGGACGACCGTGGACGCGTACGGCAGCAACTCTTTTCCGACTGGTTACTTTGACGCCGCAGCCGCGCTTGAGGAGCTGCTTACCTCCGCATGGGCGGGAGGCCTTGAGGGCACGTACCGCTATACGGGCGAAGGCTTCGGGGGAGATTTTACGATCACGCTGAATCCGGACGGCACCTATACGTACTATGAAGGCGCATTGAGCAGCTATATAGGTAGCGGACGCTGGAACGTCTCGTATATGCTTCTGTATATGTACGAGGAAAACGACCTTGGGCAGAACAACACGTTCAGAATAGACAAAGACAGGCTGATTTTCTCAAAGGCCGGTTCGGACAATTTTCTGCATGTAAAGCTGCCGGACGGTGCGGTGTTCGAAAAAACGAATATGCAAAAGCAGGTCGGCAAAGATATAAGCGAGCAGTGATCACGGAGCTTTAATATACCTGCAGTACGTCCACGTATCCGCCTGAGTATCAGAGATTTCAGTAAAAACTGCATACCTGCTGCAGCCATTCCAAAAGCCGAACGTTTTATCCGATAACTTTATTCGGCTGCAGAAAACCGAGGGGCTGCGCAGCAGCTCCGTTTATTATACATGCAAATACTGAAACTTTACGCCGAAATGTACGCATATCGGTATTTTGAGGTTGCCGTGATGCGGCATTTATGATAAAATGAAATAAGCAGCCGGGCGCTCAGTAAACGGCTTTTACGCACCGAATCTGAACGCTGCTTAATAAATCGCTATGTGCGAAATGATAAAGGAGATTGTTTATGCTGAACTACGTACACGATATCCCGACGAAGGTATTTTTCGGACACGGCGCGATAAGCAGCCTTAAGGACGCGCTCAGGCCATACGGCAAAAACGTGCTTCTGACCTACGGAGGCGGCTCGATAAAGAAAATCGGGCTGTACGACACGGTCATCGGGATCCTTAAAGACGGCGGCTTCAACGTAACTGAGCTTTCCGGCATAGAGCCCAATCCGCGCATCGAGTCTGTGGAAGCGGGCGTGTGTCTGTGCAAAGAGAACGGCGTGGACGTAATTCTCGCGGTAGGCGGGGGCAGCACTATAGACTGCTCGAAGGCGATCGCTGCGGGCGTGTACTACGAGGGCGATCTGTGGGGCATGGTCGAGAACCGCCACGGCGTACTCAAAGCGCTGCCGCTGGTAGACATACTCACGCTGTCCGCCACGGGATCGGAATTCGACGGCGGGGGAGTCATCACGAATCTCAAAACCAAGCAGAAGCTCGGCAACATGTACACCTATCCCGCGGTATCCATCTGCGATCCCGAATACACGTTCTCGGTATCCGCGTATCAGACCGCCGCGGGCAGCGCGGATATAATGAGCCACATATTCGAGGGCTATTTTTCGCGCACGATGGACAGCGACCTTGCAGACGGCATAGCGGAGACTATACTCAAATCCGTTATGAAGAACTGCCCTGTCGCGATAAAGGAGCCGCGCAACTATGTGGCGCGCGCGAATCTTATGGCAAATTCCTCCGTGGCGTGCTCGGGCATACCTGAATACGGCAAGCAGGGCACGGGCTGGCCCTGCCACGCGATGGAGCACGAGCTGTCCGCGTTTTACGATATAACCCACGGCGTAGGGCTCGCGATACTCACTCCGCGCTGGATGCGGCACATTCTGAAAAAGGACGCAACGAGCCTGCCGAGGTTCGTGAGGTTCGCCAAAAACGTTATGGGACTTGACGGAAACGACGATATGCAGCTTGCTTTGCAGGGCATAGACGCACTGGAAGCGTATTTCAGGTCTACCGGCATACCTATGACGCTGACTGAGCTTGGCATAGGCACCGAGAATTTCGAAATAATGGCCAATCACGCGAACGCGGGTGGCTATCTTAAAAACGCGTTTGTCGACCTTACAGACGAGGACATAGTGGAAATATACAGATCGTGCCTGTAAAACACTTAAAAACCGCTGTACAGGGAAGTATAAAATGAAAAGCATAGCTTCTGTGTATAAAATAGGCCGCGGCCCGTCAAGCTCGCATACCGTAGGCCCGTATCACGCCGCGCAGGTCTTCGGCGGCAGGTATCCGGAGGCGGACGCCTTCCGTGTGACGCTGTACGGCTCGCTCGCGTTCACGGGCGTCGGGCACGGAACCGGCAAGGCGATCAAAGCCGCGCTGCCGAACGCCGAGGTGCTGTTCGACAGGGAAAACACTGAGCTTCCGCACCCGAACACGATGCGCTTCGAGGCGTTAAAGAACGGGCAGAGCATAGGCAGCCGCCGCATATTCAGTATCGGCGGCGGGTCTATACGCATAGAGGGAGAGGAATCGGAGGAGGAAAGGGAGGTCTATCCCCAGAAGAACTTTACCGAAATACTCAGCCTGTGCCGTGAGAGGAGCCTTAACCTCGCGCAGTTCATATACCGTATGGAGGATCAGACGCTGCGTCAGTATCTTTCCGAGGTTTGGGAAGCGATGAAGGCGGCTGTAAAGCGCGGCTTGAGCGCAGACGGGATATTGCCGGGCGGGCTTGGCGTATCGCGCAAGGCAAAGATGCTCTACGAGAAGCGCTGCTACAACGAAAGCGCGGATGTCACCATGAACCGCGAGATAGCCGCCTACGCATACGCCGTCAGCGAGGAGAACGCGGACGAACAGCTTGTCGTAACCGCGCCGACCTGCGGAAGCTGCGGCGTGCTGCCTGCCGTAATGTACTATATGCACAGCGAGCGCGGCTTCCCGGAGGAGGAGATACTCGACGCGCTCGCGGTAGGCGGGCTTATAGGCAACGTCATACGCACCAACGCCAGCATATCCGGCGCGGAGTGCGGCTGTCAGGCGGAAATCGGCAGCGCGTGCTCCATGGCGGCGGGCGCGCTTGCTACGCTGTACGGGCTGAACATCGATCAGGTCGAATATGCGGCGGAGATCGCGATGGAGCATAATCTGGGGCTCACCTGCGACCCGGTCAAGGGTCTGGTGCAGATTCCCTGCATAGAGCGAAACGCGGTCGCCGCGATGCGCGCTATAAGCTCGGTAAATCTGTCGCGCTTTCTGTACACCACGCGCAAGATATCCTTCGACGAGGTAGTCGCGACGATGTACAGGACCGGCAAGGATATGGATGAAAAATATCGCGAAACCTCGCACGGAGGTCTCGCGCAGATTTATTACGCCGGATAGACCGCGGCTTTTTCAGAGCAGCGCGTTTATACGCCTTCTTACGTCAAACAGATATTCCGCTTCCTTCGGATATTCGTCGAATTCGAGAGGCGGAATATCCTTTTCTATTACGGACATAACGGTATCCCTGCCGCATTTTTCTTCCAGCAGGCGGCAGGCGCGCAGGTCGTTTACAGCCATCTCGAACACCTTGGAGCGCAGAGACGGGTAAGCCTCGCCGTTTTCGCCGGGATAGACGATAAAGCAGTCTCCCGAGGGCGAGAAGCCGTCGCCGTCCGTCGTGCGCCAGGGGTTTATGCTGAAGAGCGAATACTGGGAATTGTAAAAGTTGAAGCCCCAGTGCAGGAAGCCGGATATGTCGTATTTGTACATCTGCAGGCCGATTATGCGCTCGCGCGCAAGCGGCATGGATATAAACGCGTTTGAGACCTTTTCGAACTGCCCCGTGCAGTAGTATGCCCACAGGCCCGGTATTTTTGCGTCGAGGAAGGGCTTTATGTGGTTCGTGGCCGGTACAGGATGCTCGACTGCGCCTGCGTTGTACAGCTCGATGCTGCTTAACGCGTCTATTACCGTCAGCCCCTCAAGCTCTTTTTTGACGGACGCGCGCGCGGCGGAATAATACTCAAGATGATCATTTCCCGGCTCGTCGGAAATGTGGAACAGGCAGTTTTCGAGAACGCCAAGGCGCGTCAGCTCCTGCCTGAGCGCGGTTATGTACTGCTTAAGGAAGGAAGTATACTCGTCTGAAAGCGCGTCCGTGTCCCAGCCGAAAAGCTGCTTTTCGCAGCCGTTTTCCACGGCGATTATCTTGGGTGCGTGCCGCGCGCCCCACTGCGTGAAAAAGTGCACGATTTCGAAATACCTGATGCCGCATTTTTGTGCGAGCCTTATCCATCTTTCCAGCTTTTCAAAGCCGAAAGCGTATTCATCTCCGGATTTTACTATGTCAGTGAGCTGACAGGTGAGCCGCTCACCGCCCACGGCGGTGTCGAGTGGCGGAGTGTGCACCGGCGTGAGCAGACAGTTCACGCTCATGTCCGCAGCCGCGCGCATGAAGTTTTCGCATATGCGCCAGAATTCCTCGTCGAACATCTTTACGCCGTAATAGCTGCACAGCCCGTCCGAGTGGAACCAGCGTGTGTGTATAAGCCTTTGCTCAGGCAGACGCGCGCCAATGCGCTTATAAACGGTAGAGGCTTCTGCAAGCACCGTGCCGTTTGCGTCCGTGAGAGCGAGCGTTATCGGATACTCGCCCGCCTGTACGCTGTCCGGCGCGTCTATCTCTATCCATACCGCGCTGTATCTGAACGAGAACAGGCGCAGGTTTTTGCCGTTTGTGGGTATCAGTGCGTCCGGAAACAGACCGGGGTCTGTTCTTAGGTAATTGTCGTCCGCGCAGGGTATCCACGGAAAACCGACCGGAACGTCGCTTACCCGATACAGCTTTATGTAAGGCGCAAGCGCGCTTCGTATTTCAAGATTGACGAGCGCGCGCGTAAATTCGGCGCTATCGGCTCTCCATACCGCCTGAAACGCGGCCTTCTCGTTCAAAAGTCCCTCAGGCGGGTAAAACTCCGCCTGCGGGAGCTTGTCGCAAAACACCTTTTCCAGACATGAAACCAGTTTGAACGTGCACATAAAAGCCTCCGCTGTGTTTGATGTGCTGATTATAACTCATTTCTGGAGTATGCGCAAGCTAAAAAACAAATCAAACGAAGCTGCTTCAGAAATACAAAAGCCCAGGGGAGGTTTGGAGGGGCTTGCCCATCCAACTTCATTCCGTAGCGGCGGCGTGTACGCCGCGAGGACGCGATTTTTGCGCAGGGAGCGGAGCGAAGCGAAGACGACCGGAGCAAATAATCGCTTCCGTTCAGTTTTTGCGCCCGGAAAATCCCGCGGGATTTTCAGCAAAAACTGTTATCCTGCCTCAGCCCTTCCAAAAGCCGAACGTTTTATCTAAGCACCTTATTCAACTGCAGAGAACCAAGCCGATCGAAATGAAGCGAAGCTTCATTTCGATCGAGGGGCTGCGCAAGCAGCCCCATAGTTTTTCGCAAGATACAGTATCGCCTGTCTGTAGCCCTCAAAGCCCAGCCCCATGTAGGTTTTTACGGCGGCCATGCCCGGATAGGAAATTTGTCTGAAGGCTTCGCGTTTTGATACGTCGGACAGATGCACCTCTACTGCGGGTATGCCTACCGCCTTGAGCGCGTCGAGTATCGCTATGCTCGTGTGCGTGTAGGCGGCGGGGTTTATCACTATCCCGTCAAAGCGGCCGTACGCACTTTGGATAGTATCGACTATAGCGCCCTCGTGATTCGACTGGAAGCACTCCGTTTCGGCTTCGGCCTCGTCTCCCGCCGCTTTTATGAATGCGAGCAGCGCGTTATAGTCCCGCGTGCCGTAAACGTCGGGCTCGCGGATGCCCAGCATGTTTATATTCGGTCCGTTTATTACAAGAATCCTCATGCGCGTCCCTCCTGATACTCGTTTATCGTTGCCAGCACGCGCCGCGCGGATACGTCTGCGTCCCCGGTAATCTCCGTGCTTATATCGGCAAATCGCGTGTACAGCGGCGCTCTTACTGCGTATAATTCTCGTACGTGCGCCCTGTCCAGCAGCGGGCGGTCGGTATCGTCCAGCGCGTCAAGCTCCCGCTTAAGCCACACGACGACGCCGTTTTGACGCAGATAGGCATAGTTTTCGCTTCTGAGCACCGCGCCGCCGCCGGTAGCGATCACGCAGGCCGAGCGTTTGCCGAGCTCCCGCAGCACGCCGCTTTCGGTATCCCTGAACGCGGCTTCTCCGTCGGCGCGTATTATTTCCGACGGCTTTCGCCCAGTAAGGCGCGTGATCTCGGCGTCGCTGTCATAAAACTCACGTCCCGTGAGCGCGGCGATTTCTGCGCCCAGCGTGCTTTTGCCGCAGCCCGGCATGCCGATCAGCACGATATTCCGCATGGACTGCGCGAGCTTATTGTAAACCCGTTCGACGGTTTCGTCCGTGATTTTGCCTCCAGTAAACAGCTCCGCGCTGCGCGCTGCCTGAGCGACCAGCATATAAAGGCCGTTAAAGGCGGGTATGCCGAGCGCCCCGGCCTGCAGTATAAGCGCCGTGCGCGCGGGGTTGTAAATCAGATCGAACACGCCCTCAAGCTGCGGAAAACGGCTTAGATCAAGCGGCGCTTCGCCGTTTTTCGGGTACATGCCCACGGGCGTAGCGTTCACTATTATGCGCGCTCCGGCGTGCTTGTCTATGTTTTCGTAATTGTTTTCGCCGCGCCTGCTTATAACGGTATACGGCGCGTTCAGCGCCTCGAGCGCGGCGCAGACCGCTGCGGACGCGCCGCCGCTGCCGAGCACGAGCGTCTGCTTGCCGCTTACGCATACGCCGCTTTTTCTGACTGTCTCAGTAAAGCCGTATACGTCCGTAATGTCGCCGTACAGGCTGCCGTCCGGGCGTCTTATAACAGTGTTCACGCTGCGTATGCGCCGTGAAGCGGGGCTCACCTCGTCCATGTACGGATATACGGTTTTCTTGTACGGGATCGTCACGTTTATGCCGGTCCAGTCGGCACGTTTAAGAAAAACCGGTATCTCGGTTTCCTCGAGCTCGAACAGTCTGTACGGGTATGCGCCCAGCTCGCGGTGTATTTGCGGGGAATAGCTGTGGGAAAGACTGCGTCCGAGCAGTCCGCACCTGATATCCATCAGAACACTTCCGAGTAGCTGCCCAGATAGTGGTTGCTTTCGCAGGCCTCCGGCAGCTCACCCAGCAGCTGCAGCAGACGCGGAGAATACACGGGCGTATCGAGGTCGAAATAGAACATGAACTCGAACTCCCTCTCCGGCAGCGGACGGCTTTCGAGCTTGATAAGGTTTATATCCAGCGCGTACAGGCGGGACAGCAGCTTATACAGCGAGCCGGCCTCGTGGGGCAGCGTGAGCATGAGGCTTGTACGGTTCGCGCCGGGATATATTTCAAGCGCTTTGCTTATGCAGATGAAGCGGGTGTAGTTGTTGCCGGTATTCTGTACGTTCTCCTTTACGCAGGACAGGCCGTAGTATTTCATGCACTGACGCGACGAGAGCGCCGCGATGTCGCTTCTTTCGGATTCGGAAACGCGCTTTGCGGCCACGGCGGTGTTTTCGCAGGGGATCACGCGCACGTTTTTAAGCGTGCCCAGAAACGCGCTGCACTGACTGATCGCCTGTTCGTGCGAATATATCTCGCGGATATCCTCAAGCCTGGTTCCCGGCTTCGCAAGCAGATTGTGCTCCACCTTTATCCTCACCGAACGCACGATGCGGAATTCGTGCCTGAGCATAAGATCGTATACAGAGTTGACAGAACCGGCGGTCGAGTTTTCTACGGGTATCACGCCGTATTTGCACAGGCCCTTTTCGATGGACGAGAAAACCGCGTCAAAGCTTGAAAGGAACATTATGTTCGGGCTTCTGAACAGCTTTTCGCAGGCGAACTGTGAATTTGCGCCCTCGACGCCCTGACAGGCCACGCTCGCGCTTTCGGGAAACAGCTGCGGCGTTTCGTCTATGGCTTTTTTTATTGCGGAAGCGAGTCCGCTGTCCGTGCCGATGCTGCGGTTTTGAAAGCTGCGGCTCATTTCCATTATCAGCGAAAACAGCTGCGGCGTGTAATCGCGCAGGCTTTCAGGCGTCTGCTTAAGTACGCTCTGCAGCTTTTCCCGTTCGCGGCGCGCGTCGAGCACGGGCAGCGAGTTTTCCTTTTTGAATGCGGCGATCTGCGCGCACGTTTCCATACGCTCTGAAAACAGCTTTAAGAGTTTTTCGTCGATTTCGTCGATTTTGAAGCGGTAGTCGCTAAGACTCATGGGTGTGTCTCCTTTCTTCTGCCAAGCAGCGCGTCATATACGGCCAGCGCACAGGCGGCCTCCATGCAGGGCACTGCGCGGGGCACTATACAGGGATCGTGCCTGCCCTGAACGGACAGCACGGCCTTTTCGCAGGTCTGCATGTCTATGCTGTCCTGCGGAAGGGCGATGGAGGGCGTGGGCTTAACTGCGGCGCGGAACGTCAGATCCATGCCGTTGGTTATTCCGCCGAGTATGCCGCCCGCGTTGTTTGTTTTTGTGTATATTCTGCCGTTATCTGAGTAAAAAGCGTCGTTGTTTTCGCTGCCGCAGGAGTTCGCTCCCGCAAAGCCGCTGCCGAACTCTATGCCCTTTACCGCGGGGATCGCGAACACCGCGCGGGCGATGCGGTTTTCCATACCGTCGAACATCGGATCGCCAAGCCCTGCGGGAAGGTTTTTTGCGCAAACCTCTATAACTCCGCCCACCGAATCACCGGCAGCGCGTTTTTCGGCTATGAGCGCGAGCATCTGCGCGCCTTTTTCGTCGTTTACCGTGGGAAAGGCCTTGTCTGCGGTCGGTGCGTCGAGCGTGCCGGTGTCCAATATGCCTCCGATAGAATAAATACGTGAAAATATGCGTATGCCTTCGTTTTCGAGCAGCTGAATGAGTATTCCGCCCGCGACGCACATGGGAGCGGTCAGCCTGCCTGAAAAATGTCCGCCGCCCGCGCTGTCCTGATGGCCGAAGTATTTTATCTGCGCGGTATAATCCGCGTGCCCGGGACGGGGGACGCGTTTAAGCTGTTCGTAGTCGGAGGAACGGGTGTCGGTATTCTGTATCACCGCGCAGACCGGTGTGCCGGTGAAGACTCCGTTCTTTATTCCGCTCAGGAAAACGGGAGCGTCGGCTTCGCGCCTTGCGGTCGAGTATTCGCGCGTGCCGGGCGCGCGGCGGGCCAGAAAACGCAGAAGCTTGTCGCTGTCCAGCTTTTCTCCGGCGCGTATGCCTTCGAGCACCATGCCTACCGAAGGCGAGTGCGACTCCCCGAATATGCTGAGGCGAATGTTTTCGCCGTATGAACTGCTCATATATCTTCCTCCAGACTTTCGTAATCGCTCCAGAACGCGGGATAGGATTTGCGGACGCATTTGCCGTCGTCCAATAAAACTGCGTTCGCGCAGACGCACGCGCCTTCCGCCGCCGCCATCGCTATCCTGTGATCGTTTGCCGCGCAAACGCTGCCGCCCTCAAGATGTCCGCTTCCGCGTATTATCAGCCCGTCCGGCAGCTCGCTTACGTCTGAGCCGAGCGCGCGCAGCATGCCGCTCACAGTTTTAAGACGGTCGCTTTCCTTGAATCGAAGACGTCCTGCGTTCGTTATGCGGGTAACGCCGTGCGCGCCGGCGGCGAGCACGCTCAGCGCGGGCACGAGATCGGGTATATCCGAAGCGTCTATATCTGTGCCGTGCAAATCGCCGCGCTTTACAGTTACGTCGTTTCCGGAAAAGGTAACCTGAGCGCCGAAGCGTCTGACTATGTCGATTACAGCGCGGTCGCCCTGACACGACGAAAGGTTCATATCCCGTACGCAGATGCCGCCGTCTGAAAACGCGCCCATGCATACGAAAAACGCCGCTCCGGACCAGTCGCGTTCGACGCGGGCACGTTCCGGGGCGTCGTAAGTCTGACCGCCGGGTATGCGGTAAGTATTTGCTTGCTTTTCAAAACGTATGCCGGATTTGCGCAGACAATCCTCCGTCATCGCTATATATGAAGCAGATTCGATTTTGCCGCTCACCCTGAGCGTGCTTTCGCCCTTCAGAAGCGGCAGTGCGAACAGCAGTCCCGATATGTACTGTGAGGAAATGCTGCCGGTTATCTCGTACTCGCCCGCGCTTAATGCGCCGGAGCAGTACAATTCGGCGCCCTTGGACGAGATGCTCATGCCGTGGCTCGTGAGCGCGTGCATAAGCGCGTCAAGCGGCCTTTCGGCTAACCTGCCTTCGCGTCTGAACACGCAGGGCACGCCGAGCGCGCCGGCAAGCGGCAAAAGAAAGCGCAGCGTGGAGCCGCTTTCCGCGCAGGGAAGGACACGAAGACCGGCTGCCCGCTTTTCCTGCGGGCGGGTCAGTATACGTCCGTCCGGCACGAATTCGACCTTGGCGCACAATTCCGCAAGGCACTGCGCGGTCGCGAGTATATCGTCGCTCAGGCCGTCGCTTCTCAGCTCGCAGCCGTGCTTCGAAAGCGCGGCGCAGATCAGCATCCTGTGCGCGGCGGACTTGGACGAAGGCACGTAAACGCTGCCGCGGCGCGCGCCTGCTTTCAGTATGCGCGTCATTTTACGCCTCCCGCGCGCAGCCATTTTTCAAAATCCCGCGCTTCTATGCTTTCGAGCGAATATTCGCCCAAACTCCGTGGCAGTACGAGCGTCAGTCTGCTGCCGCGGCGCTTTTTGTCGGACAGCGCCGTGCGCGCAAGCGTGCGGGCGTCGTAATCCGTCTGCACGGGCAGGGAATACAGTTTAAGCAGCGCATCAAGCTTGTCAGGCAGCTCCGCCGGGCAGTATCCAAACGCGCTGGCGGCGCGGGCGACGATCGCCATGCCGATTGCGACTGCTTCTCCGTGGCGTATCGAATACTTGCTCGCGGCCTCGATTGCGTGCCCTGCGGTGTGTCCGAAATTCAGCGCCATGCGCGCGCCGGTATCGTGCTCGTCCGCCTCTACGAATTCCGCCTTCATGCGCACGCAGCGCGTTATCACGTGCTCGTACTGCTTATGCACAGGCAAACGCGAAAGCTCGTCAAACATTTCTTCGCTCCCGATCACGGCGTGTTTTATAACCTCGGCGCAGCCGTTTATGTATTCCGCCTCGGGGAGCGTATTTAGAGTATCGGTATCACAGATTACGAGCTTCGGTCTGTAAAACGCTCCGATCTGGTTTTTGAGCCCGCCTAAGTTTACGGCGGTCTTGCCGCCTACGGAGGAATCAACCGCGGCGAGCAGCGAGGTGGGTATCTGCACAAGATCGATCCCGCGCATATATGTAGCTGCCGCAAAGCCCGCAAGGTCGCCTGCGACTCCGCCGCCCAGCGCTATCACTGCGTCGCTTCTGCCCGCGCCCGCGCGGCTCAGAAAGCGTAACGCACGCTCGTACGTGATTAGGCTCTTGCTGCTTTCGCCGTGTTCGAACACGAACGCGGACACGGAAAAGCCCGCTTCCCCGAGACTTTTTGTGAGCTTAGCGCCATACAGGGGATAAACGTTATCGTCGCTTACGATCACGGCCTTCGAAGCTTTAGTGACCTCGCGGACGTATCCGCCCGCACTATCCATGAGCCCCGGCGCGATAAGTATGCGGTAGCCGTCCGGTGCATGCACGTTTACTTCTGTCATGCTATCCGTCTACCTCCTCCTTTATGCGCCGTCCCTCGTCGAACAGCTGCTTAAGCATGTCGCTGTCGCCGTTTGCGAGCGCGGCTTTGTAGTCTTCGAGATTATGCATTAGAATATCTATTTCTTTTATAAGATTGTCGCGGTTCGCCATGCACAGCTCCGTCCACATATCGGGGCTTAAGCGCGCGACGCGGGTCATGTCCTTGTAGCTGCCTGCGGACAGGCCTCTGTGCGCGCGTACCACGGGACTTTTTATATACGCGCTTGATACCACGTGCGCAAGCTGAGAGGTATAGGCGATGACCTCGTCGTGCGTCTGCGCGTCCGTTACGCTGATGCGGCCGAAGCCGGCGGGGGAGAGCAGCGTCTTGATTTTGTTCAGCAGCGCGATGTCGTCGCGGCGCGGCGGCACTATCACCATCGGCGCGCCCTTGAACAGATTGTCCCTCGAATACTTGAAGCCCGAATACTGCGTGCCCGCCATCGGGTGTCCGCCACAGTACGTAAAGCCGTGCTCGCGGGCGATCTGCATACCGCGTTCGACCACCTCGCGCTTTATGCCGCAGGAATCGATTACCACGGGCCTGCTTCCAAACAGCGCGCCCTTCTGCTCGATATAGTTTATGGCCGCGGCGGGGTAGGTACAAACGAGTATTATGTCGCATTTTGGAATTACGTCGTCGGTGAGCCTGCCTTCCGCAGCGCCTGAAAGCAAGGCGTATGAGAGCACCTGCTCGTTTGTATCGAACGCATATACGCTGTGCCCTGCGGCAGTGTAGGCTTTGGCGAAGGAGCCGCCTATCAGGCCCAGCCCGACTATGCCCGCTAACATACCGCTATCTCCCGTATCGCCGACACTTTTTTGGCGAGCGCGGCGTATTCCTCGGGGCGCAGCGACTGCGCGCCGTCGCACAGCGCGTGAGGCGGATCGTTGTGCACCTCGATTATCAGTCCGTCGCAGCCGCAGGCTGCGGCCGCCAGCGCCATCGGCGGTACGATGCGGGATATGCCGGTCGCGTGGCTCGGGTCCACTATGACAGGCAGGTGGCTCAATTCGTGCAGCATCGGCACTGCCGACAGATCCAGCGTGTTTCTTAAATAGTCGCCGAACGTGCGGATGCCGCGCTCGCAGAGTATCACGTTTTCGTTGCCGCTGGCCATTATGTATTCCGCGCTCATAAGCAGCTCCTTAAGCGTATTCGCAAGACCGCGCTTAAGCAGTATGGGCTTTCCGGTGTGACCGAGCTCCTTGAGCAGGTCGAAATTCTGCATGTTGCGCGCGCCCACCTGCAGCACGTCTATGTCCTCGAACAGCTCAAGGTCAGCCACGCTCATTATTTCTGTCACTATAGGCAGCCCCGTCTCCGCGCGCGCGGTCTTAAGCAGCTCGAGCCCTACCTCGCGCAGTCCCTGAAAGTCGTAAGGGGAGGTTCTGGGCTTGAACGCGCCGCCGCGCAGCAGGTTCGCTCCCGCAGCCTTCACGTCCTTCGCGATGCCTACGATCTGCTCTTCCGATTCCACCGAGCAGGGACCGGCTATCATGCAGAAATTGCCGCCGCCGATTTTTACGCTGCCCACGGAAACGACCGTGTCCTCGGGATGGAATTTGCGGTTGCAGCACTTGAAGGTCTCCGTTACCCGCTTTACGGCCTCGACTATGTCGAGACTGCTGATAAGATCGATGTCGACCTTGGTGGTGTCGCCGATAAGGCCAAGTACGGTTTGGAACTCGCCCACGGATATGTGGACGCCGAGTCCCATACTTTTGAGCCAGTCGATGAGCTGCGCCTGCTTTTGCTGTGCGATATTCGGCTTAAGTATAACGATCATAAATATGTCCTCCGAAAATGCATTTTAAAAATCAAGGCGCCGTACAGGTCAATCTGTGCGGCGCCTTTATGACTTTATTATCACAAACACTCAATCACAAACCGACCTTACCGTCCGCGCCGGTAAAGCTAAAGTAAAAGTAATACATTTCGGTTATGTGTTTGCGCTCGTTCATGTTAAACTCCGTATGTCGGCATTCGTACGCTTGAAAAAGTAACCTGCCTATGTTAGAATGCCCTTGAATGGCGGAAGTATAGCACCGTTTTTATTTCAAGTCAATACTGCTGCTGTTAAAAAATGCGCCGGATTTTTTCTCTGAATGTTAATAAAGGCGCGGAAGGACGGATTAGCGTATGAGCGATTACATAATAAGCTGCTGTTCCACGGCGGATTTGTCAAAGGAGCATTTCGACAGACGGAATATAAAATATATCTGCTTCCAGTTCGAGCTGGACGGCAAAAAGTATCCGGACGATCTCGGAGAGTCGATGCCCTTCGATAAATTCTACAAAGCTATGGACGAGGGCGCGGATACGCGCACGAGCCAGATAAATGTAGAAGAATACGAGGCGTTTTTTGAAAGCGTCCTTAAGCAGGGCAGCGATTTGCTGCACGTGGATTTTTCAAGCGGACTTTCCGGCTCCTACAACTCCGCCAATATAGCCGCGGAGGGGCTGAGAGCCAAATATCCGGACAGGAAGCTTTACATAATCGATTCGCTGGCCGCGTCCTCTGGATACGGGCTGCTTATGGAGCTGATCGCCGACAAGCGCGACGAGGGTCTGAGCATCGACGAGCTTTACGCGTGGATCGAGCAGAACAAGTTAAAGCTGCACCACTGGTTTTTCTCCACCACGCTCAAATACTACATCAAGGGCGGACGCGTGTCCAAAACCGCCGGCTTCTTCGGAGGGATACTCGGCATATGCCCGCTGCTGCACGTGGACAAGCTGGGCAGACTGATCCCGATGGAAAAGATACGCACCAAAAAGAAGGTAATATCGAGAATAGTCGACGTGATGGAGGAATATGCGGACGGAGGCAGAGAGTATTCCGGCAAGTGCTTTGTAAGCAATTCCGGCTGTTACGAGGACGCGCGCGCGGTTGCGGAGCTCGTGGAGGCGCGTTTTCCGAAACTTAACGGCAAGGTGCTGATAAACAGCATCGGCACCGTAATAGGCAGCCACACCGGGCCGGGCACGGTCGCGCTGTTTTTTACAGGCAAAAGCCGGGAGCTGGAAGAGCAGTGACGCAAAGGCTGAAGCTTAAAAGCATGCTGTACGTCGCGCTGATGGCGGTGGTAATAGCGATCTGCTCATGGATAACGGTACCGTTTACGGTGCCGTTTACTATGCAGACCTTCGGCGTGTTTGCCGCGCTCATAATACTCGGCGGACGCAGAGGCACCCTCGCCACAGCACTGTATATCCTTTTGGGCTGCGCGGGCGTGCCTGTGTTTTCGGGCTTCAATGCCGGCATCGCATATGCACTTGGCCCGACGGGCGGCTACATGATCGGCTTCCTGCTGGCGGGTCTGTGCTATACGGCGCTCGAGAAGCCGGGCGAAAAAAGCAGGCTCGTTAGATACATGTCGCTTGCGCTTGGCATGCTGCTTTGCTACGTTTTAGGCACGCTCTGGTTCGTCGGGGTGTACGCGGCGCGCGGCACGCAATACGGCCTCGGAAAAGCCTTAACTCTGTGCGTGCTGCCGTTTATACTGCCCGACGCGGCCAAAATCACGCTTGCCGTCGTGGTAGGAAGCAGGCTGAAAAGGGCGCTGCCCCTGGTATGAGCGAAAGCTGCCGTTTACTTAGGTATAAAAGTTAACAGGCGGGAGTATGAATTATTCGCAAACAGGGTTGACAAATGTCAAAGATTAAAATATAATGCAGCATATGCGGGAAACGGCATATGCTGTTTTTGGCATTAAGGCTGTACATATCAGCAAGCACGACCGACGGAATATAAAGGAGACGAATATGTCAAAACTCTCACGCATTCTGAGCCTTGTGCTCGCACTGACGCTTATTGTGTCTTTTGCCGCCTTTGCCGGCGCGGATCAGCTTGAAGACATCAAGGCGCGCGGCTATATCGTCATCGCTACCGAGGGCGACTGGTCGCCGTGGACGTACCGCGACGAAACCACCAAGGAGCTTACCGGCTACGACATCGAAATCGGCAAAGCGATCGCCGAATATCTCGGCGTGGAAGCGCGCTTTGCGGAAACCAAATTCGACGCGATACTCGCAGGCATCGATTCAAAACGCTTCGATATCGCCTGCAACGGTATAGGCATCACCGAAGAGCGCGCGCAGAAATACGATTTCTCGACCCCGTACGCGTTTACCCGCAAGGTGCTGGTCGTGAGGATCGACAACGATTCCATCAAATCGTTCGAGGATTTAAAGGGCAAGAAGACCGCCAACACGTCCGCCAGCACTTATGCTGCGCTGGGCGAGAAATACGGCGCCGAGGTCGTGGGCGTAGACACGCTGGCGAACACTATCCAGCTCGTCATACAAAGACGCGTGGACGCGACGATAAACTCACAGGTCACGATAAACGATTATTTCACCGAGCATCCCGACGCGCCGTTAAAGGTGGTCGCGGAGACTGAAGGCGATCTCGTGGTCATACCCGTACGCAAGGGCGACGACAGCGCTACGCTGCTTGCCGCGATCAACGAGGTGCTTGAGATGATGCGCGAGGACGGCAGGCTTTCGGAGCTTTCCATGCGGTTCTTTAACGGGCTGGACCTGAGCAGGGACTCCGCAGAAGCTGCAGAGGAAACGGAAGCGGCGGCAGAGTAAAGCCTGAAGGGGCTGCCGGCGCAGCCCCTCGTTTTAAATAAGGCCGTGCTTCATTCGATTGCTGTATGCGGCCCATCCTGGTCTCTCCGGGCTTTTGCCCTTGTGCGACGACTTTTTCAGTGAATTTGGGGAAAACATGTCCAACGCGGATTTGTTCATCAACGAAACAGATTATCCGGATTTGCCTGTTGCGGACGCTGTCGAGCATCTGCGGCAGGCGCTTCGCTGTAAAACGGTAAGCTATACCGACACGGCGAAAACCGATTACAGTGAGTTTGACAGGCTGCACGACGTGCTTAAGCGCGCGTATCCGCGCATCGTTTCCGCTGCGACGTGGGAAACCACGGGGTACTCCCTGCTTATAACCCTGCCGGGCAGCGACGAAGGGCTTAAGCCCGCAGTATTCATGGCGCATCAGGACGTGGTGCCCGTAAAGCCCGGCACGTTTCAAAACTGGCGGCATGAGCCATTTAATGGCGACCTCGCGGAGGGCTACATCTGGGGACGCGGCGCGATGGACATAAAGCAAATGCTGATCGCGCATCTCGAGGCGGCGGAATATTTGCTTTCGCGCGGCAAAACTCCGGCGCGAAGCATTATATTTGCCTTTGCCGAGGACGAGGAGACGCTCAGCTGCGGCGCGCGCCGCATAAGCGACATACTCAAAAACCGCGGTATCGAAGCGGAATACGTGCTGGACGAAGGCGCGGGCGAGGTGACAGACGCCGCTGATTACGGCGCTCCGGGCGCGCTCGTCTGCCCGATCGGCATATACGAAAAGGGCTACGGGGATCTGCGCATAGGCGTGCGCTCGCGGGGCGGACACTCGTCAGACCCCTTCGGCGGCACGTCGCTTGGAACGCTCGCGCGGGCCATCGCTGCGATAGTCGAAAATCCCCCGCCGCCGAAATTGAACGCTGCTCTAAAAGACGCGCTCAAGCTGCTTACCCCTTATATATCAGAAGAGCCGCTGCGCACATGGGTAAACGATACAGACTTATACGAAAACGAGCTGCTTGATTATTTCATGACGAAGCGGTCCTTGTATCATCAGGTGAGCACTACTATCGCGCCGACCGTCATAAACGGCGGTTCGCCCGCCGCGAACGTACTGCCGCAGGATATGTACGCTGTTATAAACCTGCGCTTCGCGCCGCAGGATACGCCGGAAAGCGTACTTGCGCATATAAAAAAGCTGATACCGCCTGAATGCGAGCTTAATTGGGATCAGCAGATCGGCGCGTCGCGTCCGTCCGAAACGGACAGCCTCGGCTTCAAAACGCTCAGAATGGTACTTGAGCATTACTTTGACCGCCTTATATTCATACCCGCGCAGAACAAAGGCGCGACGGACTGCCGTTCATACGAGCAGATTAGCCGCTGCTGCCTGCGCTTTGGGCCCTTCCTCGAGGAAGAAGAGATTTCCGCGGAGGGAGTCCACGGCACGAACGAGCGCATATCGGTACGAGCGTTCGCGCAGGGCATAAGGGTTATAACTGAACTCATGGAAACTACATGTATGGAGGAGAGCCTGCACGCATGACCGCCCGACAGCTTGCCATAGTAAAGGACGCGCTGCCGTTCCTGCTTAAGGCGTTCGTCAATGTAACGCTGCCCCTGACGGCGCTTTCATTTTTGCTGGCGCTTTTGATTTCAGTGCTGGTTGCGATGATACAGTACGCCAAGGTGCCCGTGCTCAAAGATCTGTGCCGGGTGTATATCTGGATAATCCGCGGCACGCCGCTCATGGTCCAGCTGTATCTGGTATTCTACGGGCTGCCCGACGTCGGAATAGTGCTCGATCCGTTTCCGACAGGCGTGCTCGTGTTCGGCTTAAACGAAGGCGCGTACATGGCGGAAGCGATGCGCGGCGCGCTGGAATCCGTGCCCTCCGGGCAGCTCGAGGCCGGCTACTGCGTAAACATGAGTTATACCTCCACGATGTGGCACGTGATACTTCCGCAGGCGCTGCGCACGGTATTCCCGTCGTTTGCAAATTCGCTGATCTCGATGGTCAAGGGCACGTCGATAGTGTCCGCGATAACTGTGGTGGATATGTTCAAGGAGGCGCTCGACATAATCGGCAGGCATTACGAGGTGCTGCCGCTGTATATAGAGGTCGCGCTGATATACCTTGTGTTCTGCTCGCTGCTGACGCTTTTGCAGCGCCTGGGCGAAAAGCTGCTGGGCGCTTACGGAGGTGCCAGATGATGCTTGAGATAAAGGACGTCCGCAAGAGCTTCGGCAAGGACGGAGAAGTGCTGAAGGGCGTTAGCCTGTCGGTGGACAAAGGGGACGTGGTCGCGATACTCGGGCCCTCTGGCTCAGGCAAAACGACGTTTCTCCGCTGCATAAACTTCCTCGAACGGGCGGACAGCGGCCAAATGGTGTTCGACGGGAATGTATACGACATGCACAGTATCAAAAAGCGCGACATTGCCGCAGTGCGCAGGAAAACGGCGTTCGTATTTCAAAACTATAACCTGTTTCTTAACAAAACCGTACTTAAGAATGTAATGCTGGGACTCGTGCACGGTCTCGGCATGCCGCGGGCGCTTGCAAAAGAAGCCGCGCTTTCGGCGCTTGAGCGCGTGGGCATGGCCGATAAGCTGAACGCGTATCCGTCGCAATTGTCAGGCGGTCAGCAGCAGCGCGTGGCGATAGCGCGAGGGCTGGCTGCCAAGCCGGAAATAATATACTTCGACGAACCCACCAGCGCGCTGGACCCGGAGCTGATAGGCGAGGTGCTTAACGTGATGCGTTCGCTCGCAGACGACGGCATGACGATGATAGTCGTAACGCACGAGATGGAATTCGCGCGCAGCGTCTCGAATAAGGTGCTGTTCATGGATAAGGGCGAGGTGATCGAAACCGCGTCGTCCGAGGATTTCTTTAATAATCCCGCGCGCGAACGTACCCGCGCGTTTATAAACAGCATACTAACGAAGGGCGGCGTGGAAAAAAAGCCGCTTTCGGAACCGCAGCCGCAGCCGCAGCTCGGCTTTATTGACAGCACGCGCTGAACATACATACAGAAATAATCTTTACGGATGTATTGCAATCGCACTTCATACGTGTTAAAATATCCCTGTCTGAATCACTGAGCCTGACATATGCCTCAGACGTGCGTATATACATATGAAGTATGAGGAAAAGGAGGCAAAAAATGGAAAAAAAGCTCAAAAGCCTGTTCGATTATCAGAAATTTGAGTCCAATCCTGCGCTTCAAAGCGTTATAGATTCCGTGCACCGTCGTTACGGCGCGCGGATGCTGACGGACGAAGAGCTGGACTTGGTCACAGCCGCGGGCGCGCCTGAAGTCGGCAAAAAACTGCCCGAAGCGGACGATAAGCTTAAATGACTCCGGATATCGCTCAAATATACGCACAGTACAAGGGCAAGGTGATGGGATACATTTCGGCGCGCGTGAACAATCACGCGGACGCTGAGGATTTATGCGCGGACGTGTTCGAAAAAATAATGCGGCGTTTATCCACGTTCGACGATACTAAAGCGAGCGTCAGCACCTGGGTGTTCACGATAACGCGCAACACGGTAATAGACCATTTCCGCCGCGGCAGACCGGGTAGCGAGCTTGACGAGAATCTTGTGGACGATAGCGGGGTAGACGAGGGACTTCTAAACAGCGAGACGCTTACGCAGCTTGCAAACGCGCTTACAAAGCTCCCCGAGCAGCTGCGCGATATCATAGTGCTCAGATACTATGACGGCAAGCCGCTAACCGAAATCGCGGAGATGATGAACCTGAGCTACGGCGCAGTGAAGCTCCGCCACCAAAACGCGCTCATGCTGCTCAGAGAGCAGTTTTCGGACTGAAAACAGATCAAGGATTCTCTTATGCTTTGCACCCGCATTAGGCGAAATGCGGGTGCAAATTTTACTGTGTTTTATTTGATAAGCAGTGCAGGGTACTTAAAGGCGCGGTATCGCTCTTTACTTGCCCTTGCGTGCAGTGCGTCACAGGCAGAAGCTGCCCTCGAATTCTTCTTCGCGTTTGTTAAAGCGCACGCGTCCCTTCTGTCCGGGCCTGCCCTCGACGCGCAGCTCCGTCACGCGGCCTTGTTTCCACTTTGCGGACACGCTGAAGCCGCCGCGCGCGCGCAAGCCGTAAAATACGCCGTCAGGCCATGCGCTTGGAAGCGCGGGCAGTATGTGTATAAAGCCCTCGTGGCTTTGCATAAGCATTTCCGCTATGCCTGCCGTGCCGCCGAAGTTGCCGTCTATCTGGAATGGGGGATGGTTGTCGAACATATTCGGCAGCGTGCTGTTTTAAAACAGCGCGAGCAGATTGCGGTGCGCGTTTTCGCCGTCCCTGAGTCGGGCGAAAAAGTTTATTATCCATGCGCGGCTCCAGCCCGTATGGCCTCCGCCGTGAGCGAGCCTGCGCGCTATCGTGCGTTTGGCAGAAGCAAACAGCTCCGGCTCTGCGGACGTAATTTCGTTTGCGGGGTACAGGCCGTAAAGCTGGGACATGTGTCTGTGTCCGGGCTCGTATTCCTCGAAGTCCTCGTTCCATTCCACGACCTGACCGTGCCTGCCAGTTTTAAGCGGGGGCAGCTTTTTAAGCGCGGCAGAGATTTTTCCGGCAAGCTCTGAGTCGAGCGATAACATGCGCATGGTGTCCGCCGCGAATGTGAACAGCTCCCGTATTATGCTCGTATCTATCGCGGTGCCTGCGCAGATGTTTATCCTCCTGCCGTCCTCGGGGCTTACGAAGGTGTTTTCGGGCGAGCTTGCGGGCGCGGCGACCAGATACCCCGTGCGCGGATCCGTGCACAGATACGCAAGGAAGAATTCGCACGCGCCCCTGATTATCGGATAGAATTCCCGCAGTATGCCTGTATCGCAGCTGAATAGGTATCTTTCCTTTACGTGCCTCAGACACCATGCTCCGGCGGTCACGAACGCTCCGTATAAGGGGTTCAGGCCAAGCGCCGTGTATCCCCATGGATTCGTATCGAAATGCGCCGCCCAGCCCGGACAGTGATAGATTTCGCGCGCGGTCGTTTCTCCGCTTTTGGCTATGAGCCTGATCAGATCAAAAAACGGCTCCATCAGCTCCGGCAGGTTCACCTGCTCCGCGAACCAGTAATTCATCTGTATGTTTATGTTGATGTGGTAGTCCGCGCTCCAGGCGGGCCTGTAATCCTTGCACCAGATGCCCTGCAGATTTGCGGGCAGCTTTCCGCGCGAGGAGGCGATCAGCAGATACCGCCCGTAATTGAAATACAATTCAGCGAGTTCAGGATCGTCCTCCGGCGCGAGTATGCGCTTGTCGGTCGGCACGCCCGCCTTCGTGCCGGACACGCCAAAGCTCACGCCGGCGCGTCCCAGCATTTCGGTGAAGTAATCCTTCGTTTCGGCCTTCAGACGCTCGTAACCGGCTTCCATTGCGCGGGCGAGCGTCCGCCTGCATGCGGCCATCGGTTTTTCGTCTGTTTTATACGAGGTCGCGGCGGTTATATATATGTACATAGCGTCCGGCGCATATTCGTATTTGACGAGCAGCGCGAATTCCGTGGGCAGAAACGCGCGCGCGCTTATCTCGCCGTCGCCTTCTATGACGGCGGCATTCTGCCTCTCGTACCTGACGCGCGCGTCCCGTACTCCCGGCAGCTTTATCGCGGCGGTATTGTATTTATACGAAACGATGTATTCGCGCTTGACGCCGCTAAAGCAGACCTCCGCGCGGCCCTCGTCCAGTATAAGCTCGCGGCTGTATTCCTGCGCGTGCGCTTCGGGCAGCTGTATGTACAGATCTCCGGCCGTCTGGTAGGAGCCGAAGGCACCGGTTATATCGTTATGTCCGAGCCCGCGGCAGACCAGGTATTTATCGCATAACTCCTGGGCGGAGCTGTACTTGCCGGAAAAAACGAGACGCCGGATCTCTTCCAGATGCTCGTACGTATGCGGATTGTTGTATTCCGGACATTCCCAGCCCGACCATACGCTTTCTTCGTTCAGCTGAACGTGTTCTTCGCTGATGCCGCCGAACACCATCATTCCGAGACGTCCGTTCCCCAGCGGCAGCGCCTCGTGCCAGTCCTGTGCGGGCGCGTCGTAATACAGTCTGTTTTCCTTCATGAGCCGACCTGCCTTCACTCGTTTTTTTATAGTATAGCGTGCACAGACAATAAAAGCACGGCATTTTGCCGGATAACAGAAAATTAACTTGATGAGTGCGATTTCCAGCGAGTGAAGGGAAGCGCCCGCTGCGACTGCGAGCTGCCGGGCTGTTTCTGGGCATAAAACAAAGGAACCACTGATTAAATGAGATGGTCAGCCGGCGAGTGAATTTTTCGTCAGATACGATTGCAAATTCTGAAGGTTTACTGGAGGTAAATCAAAGAATTTGCAAGAAGTAGATGGCGGAAAAGGCACCGCCGGATGTGCCGCCGAATTAATCAGAGATTCCTAAAGTCTGGCGCGCGCATGGGCCGCTGCTGACCGCTGCAGACGCAGCCGGCGCTGCCTATGGCGTTTTGTCTGCTGTTCAAATACTGGGGCAGACTAAAACGAACACACCCACTCGTCTGCTCTGCAATCAAATGAAATATGGCAGCATTCATGTGACGCTGCGGCACTGCGCCGCCGTTTCAAAAAGCGGCATGGATATTTTATGAAGGAAGCTCAATCGTCTGTAAAAAAACCGCCCGCGATGCGGGCGGAGTTTCGTGTGCTTGTCTACGCGTTTTCCTTGCTGACCGCACGTCCCGCTGCCAGCGAGGCGGGCACGTCTATCAGACGCTGATTGCGGCTGCCGCGGAAGCGCAGTTCGAGCGTGCGTTCGCTTAGTATGAATGGGCCGTCCACGAGCACGTCTGTGCTTTTCAGAAAGCGCATGACGCTTGCGTCGGCGTCTGCCTTCTTCATAAGCTCTTCGAACGTCCAGCCGCTGTAGGCCCATACGTTCAGCCCGCTTTCGTGCGCGGCTTCCGCGATAAGCGCGCAGGGCAGACTCTGGCAGAACGGATCGCCGCCGGTCAGCGTCACGCCGTCCAGCAGCGCGTTTTCGCGCATTACCGAAATGATACGCTCGGTATCGTCCGTTTTTCCGGCTGCGAAATCGTGCGTCTCGGGATTGTGGCAGCCGGGACAATTATGCGGGCAGCCCTGCGTGAATACTGCGAGCCTGAAGCCGGGGCCGTCCACTATGGAATCGTCGACCAGCCCCGCGATTCTTATATCCATATCCTGCTTATTCCACGGTGTGTTTGACGCGGTCGTGCTCCTCGGCGCGTTTTGCGTTGTTCCACTTGTCCATCGTGCCCACCAGATAGCCGGTTATGCGGCGTATGCGCTCGAAGTGCACGTCGCCCTCGCTTCTGCCGCAGGAGGGGCAGCTGTCGCCGATTATGCCGTTGAAGCCGCATACGGGGTCGCGGTCGACGGGGTGGTTAATCGAGCCGTAGCCTATGCCGCTTTCCTTCATCACGCGCACGATTTTTTCAAACGCTTCAAGGTTCTGCGTGGGATCGCCGTCCATCTCGACGTAGGAGATGTGGCCCGCGTTCGTAAGAGCGTGATACGGCGCTTCGAGCTTTATCTTCTTGATGGCGGAGATGTTGTAGTATACCGGGATGTGGAAGGAGTTGGTGTAGTAATCCCTGTCCGTTACGCCGGGTATGGAGCCGTACTTTTCGCGGTCGATGCGCACGAAGCGGCCCGACAGTCCCTCCGCGGGGGTAGCCAGCAGCGTGTAGTTCAGCCCGCGCGCCTTGCTGGTATCGTCCATCTTTTTGCGCATGTACTGGATTATCTCAAGCCCCAGATTCTGTGCGTGCTCGCTTTCGCCGTGATGCTCGCCGATCAGCGCCTTCAGGGTTTCGGCAAGACCTATGAAGCCGACCGAAAGCGTGCCGTGCTTGAGTACCTCGCCGACCTCGTCGTCCCAGTCCAGCTTCTCGCTGTCCAGCCATACGCCCTGTCCCATCAGGAAGGGGAAGTTACGCACCTTCTTTTTGCACTGTATCGCAAATCTCTCCGTAAGCTGATCTATCGCAAGATCCAGCATCCTGTCCAGCTCGCGGAAGAACAGGTCTATATTGTGGTTCGCGTTTATCGCTATGCGGGGCAGGTTTATAGAGGTGAAGGAAAGATTGCCGCGTCCGTTCGAGATCTGCCGCGTGGGATCGTAGACGTTTCCGATAACGCGCGTGCGGCAGCCCATGTAGGCTATTTCGGTCTCCGGATGTCCGGGCTTATAGTACTGCAGGTTGTACGGAGCGTCCTGGAACGAGAAGTTCGGGAACAGACGCTTGGCGCTCACGCGCATCGCGAGCTTGAACAGATCGTAGTTCGGATCTCCGGGATTGTAGTTCACGCCTTCCTTCACGCGGAATATCTGTATAGGGAATATGGGCGTTTCGCCGTGACCGAGGCCCGCCTCGGTGGTGAGCAGCAGGTTTTTCATAACCATGCGCGCTTCGTCGGAGGTGTCGGTTCCGTAGTTTATGGAGGAGAAGGGTACCTGAGCGCCCGCGCGGGAGTTCATGGTGTTCAGGTTGTGCACCAGCGCTTCCATCGCCTGATATGTGGCGCGGTCGGTCTCCTTTTCGGCTTTTTTGTGCGCGAACGCCTGCAGCGTCGCGATCTCGTCCCCGGATACGCCCAGCTTAAGGAGCTCTTCTTTTTCTGCTTCGGCGAACTCGGGCCGGGCGACGAGCGTGGGCTTGAGGCCCTTGTCTGCAAGCGCCTGCATGTACGCCTTTACGGGAGTGCTCGCGTCCTCCATGCCGCATCTGAGCTCGAGCGCGCGCACCATGTTGTCGCGGTAGCGCTTTATGAACGTCTTTTTTACGCCTTCCGCCATGGAGTAGTCGAAATTGACTATGCTCTGACCGCCATGCTGATCGTTCTGGTTGGCCTGAATGGCGATGCAGGCGAGCGCGGAATAGGACGAAATGTCGTTCGGCTCCCTGAGCACGCCGTGACCGGTCGAAAAGCCGCCGTCGAACAGCTTTATAAGGTCGATCTGCGTGCAGGTGGTGGTAAGGGTGTAGAAGTCCATATCGTGGATATGGATGTCTCCGTTGTTGTGCGCCGCGGCGTGCTCGGGCTTAAGGATGAACATGGAGTTGAACTGCTTGGCGCCTTCAGAGCCGTATTTGAGCATCGCGCCCATCGCCGTGTCGCCGTTGATGTTGGCGTTTTCGCGCTTTATGTCGCTGTCGCGCGCAGCCTTGTTCGTGATGTCGTCGTAAATGCGCATGAGGCGCGTGTTCATCTGCCTTACGCGGCTGCGCTCGGCGCGGTAGACTATATAGCTTTTGGCGGTATTGACGAAGCCGTTGTCGAGCAGCACGCGCTCGACTATGTCCTGCACCTCTTCGACGGTGGGCGTGCCTATGCTTTCGTCCGCGTTTATGCGCGATACGACCTGGCGGGCAAGCTCCTCCGCGACGTTTGACGTTTTTGCGCTGCCGCTGGCCTGAAACGCCTTGTTTATGGCGGCACTGATTTTTTCCTGATTAAAAGGCACCTTCCGACCGTCGCGCTTTATGATCATCTCTATCATACTGTTACCTCGACATTATACTGACAAATGTAACGCGCAATTCCTGCGCGTCATCGTATGACAAATTATAAGTGCGCGCTGTGCCAAAATCAAATTCAAAGCGGCTAAAAATCTATGAACAATGCGACAGAAAAATTTGAACGATTTGTCATATGTAAATAACATTGCGCGTTGCGTCTGCAACCGGAAACTGCCCCCGTTCGCCGCCGCATGCAAATGTTTTTTTCGGGATTATTGACACGGGCGGCTTTACGCGGTAAAATGGAGACTGTGATAATATATGCATAATTCGGCAGGAGACTTTATTTATGAAAATATGCGTGCTGGACGGATATGCAGCAAATCCCGGAGACATATCCTGGGACGAAATGGCGAAAATGGGGGAGCTTACGGTTTACGACAGAACCAAACCGGAAGAAATAATCCCGCGCTGCACGGGCGCGGACGCCGTGCTTACTAATAAATGCGTGATCGGTGCGGACGTTATGGACGCGCTGCCGTCTCTTAAGTATATAGGCGTGCTGGCTACCGGCTACAATGTAATAGACGTTACCGCCGCGGGCAGACGCAAAATCGCGGTCACCAACATACCCGCGTATTCCACCGAAAGCGTCGCGCAGCTCGTATTCGCGTTCATACTCGAATGCGCTTCGCACGTGGGCGCGCACGCGCGCGCCGTCAGAGCGGGACAGTGGGAACGCTCGGCGGATTTCTGCTTCTGGAACGAACCGCTCACCGAAATTAGCGGAAAGAAGCTGGGCATAATAGGCATGGGCGCGATAGGCTCGCGCGTAGCCGAAATAGGACGCGCCTTCGGTATGCAGGTAACGGGCTATTCGCCCTCAAAATGCGACAAAAGCGTGCTGGAGGGCATCATATGCGACAGCGACATAATCTCATTAAACTGCCCTCTCAAGCCGGACAACGCGGGCATGATAAACGCGGACGCGATAAACCGCATGAAGCCGGGCGTATGGCTTATAAACACGGCGCGGGGCGGTCTTATAGACGAGCAGGCGGTCTGCGACGCGCTTGCAAGCGGAAAGATCGCGTATTTCTGCGCGGACGTAGTCAGCCGCGAGCCCATACTCGGAACAAATCCGCTGCTCAAAGCGCCGAACGTGCTGCTTACGCCGCATATAGCGTGGGCGCCCTACGAAGCGAGAGTGCGGCTCATGAACACGGCGGTCAACAACATAAGAGCGTTCATAAACGGAGAAAGATTGAACAGAGTAGATGCGTAAAACGACCAAAGGCGCGCTGATAGTCGTCGCGTCCGCAGTGTGCTGGAGCTTTTCGGGCGTGCTCAGCAAAAATTTCGCATGGAACGCGTTTTCAAAGGCGGGAGTGCGCGCGGTGGTGGCGGTGTTCATATACGCAGCCGCGCGCAGAAGCTTTAAAGTAAAGCTGACGCGGGGCACGCTGACAGGCGCCGTCGGCGTTACGGCGACGAGCCTTCTGTACATGACGGCGCTGCAGTTTACCACCTCCGCGAACGCGATAGTGCTGCAGTACTCCATGCCGGTGTACGTGATAATACTCAATTATCTGCTGTTTCGGACAAAGCCGTCCATCAAGCAGATAATAACGGTGCCTGTACTGCTTGCGGGCGTGATACTCTGCTGCGCGGGCGAAAACGCGGGCGCGGAAAAGCTGCCCAAAGCGGCGCTTGGCAACATAATCGGGCTTATATCGGGACTGACGTATGCGTTCGTGTTCATAGCCTCGCGCATGAAGGACGCCGACAGCGTGGATTATACGTACCTTGGAAACCTGCTGGCGGTGCTGTTCGCGGCAAGCGCGTTTTTCGATCCGGCGGTAAAGGCGGACGCTGCGCACATAAGCGACTGGCTGCTTGCAGCCGCAATGGGCGTATCGCTGGGACTGGGGTATTTACTGCTCGGCATAGGGCTTAAGTACGCCTCGCCCGTGAGCGCGGCCGTGCTTGAAAACCTCGAGCCGGTGCTGAACCCGGTATGGGTGTTCCTCATCGTGGGAGAGCGGCCCGATACGCTGGGACTTATAGGCTGCGCGCTGGTGCTCGTAACGGTAAGCGTGTACAGCGCGCTGCCGGAGGATGGAATAAATGGATGATCTGTTCAGTGCGGCGATGGATACGAAGCGCCTGTCGCCGCTCGCCGACCGGATGCGCCCCAAAACCCTCGACGGCTTTTTGGGGCAGGAGCAAATCGTCGGCAGGGGAAAGCTGCTGCGCCGCGCGATAGAGGCCGACCGCCTTACGAGCGCGATTTTCTGGGGACCGCCCGGCACGGGCAAGACGACGCTCGCGTATATAATAGCGCAGACCACCAGCGCCGCTTTTGAAAAGCTGAACGCCGTAACCAGCGGCGTAAGCGACGTAAGAGAGGTGCTCGCGCGCGCGGAGGACAGGCGCAGGATGTACGGACGTCCCACGTATCTCCTGCTCGACGAATGTCACCGCTGGAATAAGGCGCAGTCGGATTCGATACTTCCGGCGATAGAGCAGGGCGTGGTGCGCTTTATCGGCTCCACCACGGAAAACCCCATGATAGCTATGACGCCCGCGATCGTGAGCCGCTGCCGCCTGTTCAGGTTCGAGGCGCTTACGGACGAGCAGGTTATAAAGGCGCTGTACAACGCCGTAAGCGACAGGGAAAACGGCTACGGCGACCGCGTAGTGACGCTGGACGAGGACGCGGCGCGCCATATAGCTATTGTCGCTGGCGGAGACGTCAGAAGCGCCCTTAACGCGCTTGAGATCGCGGTGCTGTCTACGCCCGTAAACCGCGACGGCAGCATACACATAGACCTGTCCGTCGCGGAGGACTCTATACAGAAGCCCGTAATGCGCATGGACGAGAGCCTGTATTACGACATGCTCAGCGCATTTTGCAAATCTCTGCGCGGCAGCGACAGCGACGCGGCACTGGCGTGGTTTGCGCGCATGCTGTACGCGGGAGTGGACCCCAGGATAATCGTAAGGCGCGTCATCGCGCACGCAAGCGAGGACGTGGGGCTTGCAAATCCGAACGCCATGCTGACCGCCGCTGCTGCATGGACGGCGCTGGAGGCGATAGGTATGCCGGAGGCGCGGCTGCCGATAACGCAGGCGATAATCACGGTTTGCGAAAGCCCGAAATCGAATTCGGTCGTAATGGCTATAGACAGGGCTCAGGCAGACGCGCAGAAGGGCGGCTACGAGCAGGTGCCCGTGCATCTGCGCGACACCAGCTATAAAGGACACACGCGGCTGGGAAGCGGAGTGGGGTATCTGTATCCGCACGATTTCCCGGGGCACTGGATAAATCAGGTATACAAACCCATAGACGCGGGCGGCTTCCCATATTACGAGCCGAGCGAAATGGGAAACGAAAAACATATAAAAGAAAGCATGAATGCTCGCAAACAAAGCGGAGACGATAATGACCGATAACGCAAAACAGTATTCGCCGCACGAAGCGGCAGGCTCTGATAAACGGCATGAAAAACCGGGTACGCTCGCGCCGAAGCGCACGCGTTCCACAGGGAATCGCGCGGGCAAAGCGTCCGGCAGGCAGCGCGCGCGTACCGCTTCAAAAAAACACAAAAAACCAAGCTGCTGGTGGGCGCTGCCCGTCGCGGTTTCGGGACTGGTAATCGTAATGTTCGTATGTCTGCTTGCGGCGGGCGAGGTCAGAAATTTCGACAGATTTCGCAAAATGAAAACCGCTGTGCAGAACGAAGGCTTCTATGCCGGCACTGTGATAGACAATATAGACGTATCGGGCTACAGCTATTCAGACATGCTCGCGGTCTGGGCGGACAAATACGAAAAGCAGTATTCCGAAAGATCGATACTTTTCGAGGTGCAGGGCATCACGGAGTTCGTTTCCGCGCAGGATCTAGGCTATGAGAGCGATTACGCCGAAACGCTCGAAAGGGCGTGGCACGCGGGCAGAAGCGGTACGCTCGAGGAACGCTACCGCTCCATAAACGCGTCGGGAGAAGGCGCGGTATACGAGGTAAAGCGCACGCTCTACGACCCGGAGAAGCTGCGTGAGTTTATCGACGCGCTCGTACGCAAGTATACTATAGATGTATCGCAGGCGAGCGTGACGGGCTTCGATTTCGACAGGCGGGAGTTCACGTTCGAGCAGTCCGCGCCCGGCTTCTATATCGATGCCGACGAGCTTTATAAAAACGCAGCGGCGCTTCTTGAAAGCGGAGGAGGCGTGCTGGCGGTCGAAACGCTGCGCGTCGAGCCGAGCCAGACGACGAGCGAGCTTGCTTCGCACGTGGGTATGATAACGCAGGCGGTAACGCGCACGACCGGCTCCAGCAAGGAAAGGGAAACCAACATCCAGCTTGCCTGCGCCGCGATAAACGGCACGATACTGTACCCGGGAGAGACGTTTTCCTTCAACGATACCGTCGGCAAGCGCACGAAGGCGGCGGGCTACCAGATAGCTACCGTGTACTCGTCCGGCGAGGTATCAAAAGACGTGGGCGGCGGCATATGCCAGGTGTCCACGACGCTGTGGAACGCGGCGATGAAGGCGGACTGCGAAAACGTCGAAAGGCACGAGCATTCGCTTCCCGTGGCATATGTGGACAGAGGCAAGGACGCCACCGTAAGCTGGGGCGTGCAGGACATGAAGTTCAAAAACACCTCGGACATGCCTATGTACATCGTGTGCTATACCAACGAAAACAGGCGGCTGTACTGCGAGATATACGGAAAGCTGCTTGCGGACGGCGTGACGATCACCGTAGAAGCCAAAACCACGAATACCATAAAGCCCGGCGATCCGGTGTATGTACTGAATACCTCGCTTCCCGCAGGTACGGAGGTCGAGGTGTCCGAGGCGCGCACGGGCTACAGGGCGGTCGCGTACCGCGTGTATCACGACGCGCAGGGCAACGAAATAAAGCGCGAGGAGCTTGCAAAGTCATACTACAAAAGCGCCGCCGCGCGGATCGAGTACAACAGATAAGGAATACGGAGACTTATTATGAACGAGGAAAGCAGGATATTCAAGGGCGTGCTGTTCGCGCCGGGGGATACTGAGCTGCGCAAAATCAAGCTGCGCGCGCACGATCTCGACACGGATTACAACAAAACATACGAATTCGAAACGGAAAAGCGCGCCGAAATCCTGAGCGCGCTGCTGGGCGATTTCGGCGAGGGCAGCTTTATTCAGGGGCCGATAGCGTTTCATTACGGCGTGCATACGCACATAGGCAAGCGCTTTTTCGGCAACTTTAACCTGACAGTGCAGGACGACGCGCCCGTATATATCGGCGACGACTGCAATTTCGGTCCGAACGTGACGATAGTAACGCCGGTGCATCCGCTGCGTGCGGACGAGCGCAAGTTCATGCTTTCGCCCGAAGGCGAGAAAAAGCACGTGTGCTACGCAAAGCCCGTGCATATAGGCGACGACTGCTGGCTGGGCGCGAACGTGGTGGTGTGCCCGGGCGTCACCATAGGCAGCCGCTGCGTGATAGGCGCGGGCAGCGTGGTAACGCGGGACATCCCGGACGACAGCTTTGCCGCGGGCGTGCCCTGCCGCGTGATACGCGCTATAGACGAAAGCGACTCTATGCTGAACAAGCCCGATATACTGGGCGGATATACGGTTATAAGGGACGAGGATAAGTGAAGCCGGTACTTACCGCCGCGCAGATGCGCGAAAGCGAGCAAAGGTTTTTTGCAGCGGGAGAAAGCTCTCTTGCGCTTATGGAACGCGCGGCAAAGGCGCTGGCGGACGAGCTCACCGCGCTGATGCCGGAGGGCGGCACCTGCGCTTTCGCGTGCGGTAAGGGCGGAAACGGCGGCGACGGCTATGCGGCGGCGCGGCTGCTTGCGAAAAGAGGCGTGCGCTGCGTAGTCGTCGAGTGCGGACTTCCAAAGCACGCCGACGCGCTGACCAACAGAGAGCTCGCGAAGGACGCGGTATTTGCGCTGACAGACAGCCGGTGCCTCGATACGCTGCCGTGCCCGGCGGTTTGGGCGGACTGCGTGTTCGGCACGGGGCTCAAAAGCGCGCCCGAGGGGGAATTTGCAAAGCTTATCCGGCGCATGAATGCAGACCGGGCGCGCGGCACGCGCGTCGTCAGCTGCGATATCCCATCAGGTCTTTCGTCAGACACGGGAGAGATTTTGGGCGAATGCGTGCGCGCGGACGTCACGGTGACGTTTCAGTACCTTAAGCGCGGACATCTGCTCGGCAGGGGACCGGACGTATGCGGAGACGTGCGCGTAAGGGACATAGGTCTTCCGGATGCCGTGCTGCCAAACGACTACATGCGTCTTATCGAGGACGCCGACGCGCTGTCTGCGCTGCCCGCAAGACCGCGCACGGCGCACAAAAACGATTTTGGGCATCTGCTGGTTTTCGCCGGCTCGCGCGGCATGGCGGGCGCGGCGGTGCTCTGCGTAAGGGCGGCGCTGCGCATGGGCGCGGGACTGGTCACGGCCGCGTGCCCTGCGTCGATTACGGACATAGTCCAGATTTCAGCGCCTTCGGCGATGTGCGTGCCGCTTGCGGAAGAAAACGGACACGTGTCAGACGCCGCACTCGACACGCTCCTGAGCGCGCTCAAGGGCAAAACGGCGATAGCGGCGGGCCCGGGGCTTTCAAGGGGCGCGTCCGTAAAATGCCTTAAGGCTGTACTTGAAAGCGCACTGCCCGCAGTGCTGGACGCGGACGCGCTCAACATAATCTCAGCCCGCGCGGAGCTTAAGCAGCTGCTTTCCGCGCGCCACGCGCTCACGCCGCATCCGGGCGAATGCGCGCGCCTTACGGGCCAGACGGGCCTTGACAGCGTGACGTATACGCAGAAAATAAGCAGGCTTGGCGCTAACGTGCTTGTAAAGGGAGCGTCGAGCGTGATCGAGGGCGAAGGGCTGTTCGTCAGCGCTTCAGGCTGCGTGGGAATGGCGAAGGGCGGCAGCGGCGACGTGCTCACAGGCATGACGGGCGCGCTCCTCGCGCAGGGTGTTGAACCTGAGACGGCGCTCTGGACGGCAAGCCAGCTGCACGGCAGGGCGGGCGAGCTCGCGCAGAGCATGCACGGGGCGGTCTCGATGCTGCCGCAGGATATCATCGAGTGCATAGGCCGCGCGATAAACGATGCGGACGCTTGACGAATACGCGGCGGAAATACGTCCGCGCCTGCCGGAAAGCGCGTTTCTGCGTACGGACAGGGGAAAGGCGCTGTTCGTAACGGACGCGCCCGCAAGACAAAAGGACTTTGAGCTGAGGCTTGACGGCTATGAGATATCTGCGAAAGGCGGCCTTATGCATATAAGTCCGGCGCTCAATGAGCTTAAAAGCGAAGCGCGCGCGCTGTATATAAAATACCTCAAAGCGCGCGGATACGAAAAGGAAAAAGCGCTCAGACAGTGCCTCGCGCTGTGCCTGCGCGCGAAAAGCACAAACGAGGCCAAATACCTTGAAACACTGTTAAGGAAAATCCCAAACGATACTCAGTAAGGAAAGGGTGCATATCAGATGAAGATAAAGTGGCTCGGGCACGCATGTTTCATGCTTACGTCGAACGCGGGAACGCGCCTTGTAACTGATCCTTATGACGACAGCGTGGGGTACGGGCCGCTCAGCGTCAGCGCCGAGGCGGTCTGCATAAGCCATCACCATCACGACCACGACTGTCTGTATGCGGTGAAGGGCAGCCCTTCGGTATACGACTCCGAGCTCAGCGAGACCGCAAACGGCTTTACAGTAAGGAGCTTTCCGGCGTTTCACGACGACGCGGGCGGCAAAAAACGCGGAGCGAACCTCGTGTTCCGTATAGAAGCGGACGGACAGAGCGTCGCGCATTTGGGCGATCTTGGTCACTATCCAACCGGCGCGCTGCTTAAGTTCATTGCGGGCGCGGATCTGATACTGATACCCGTGGGAGGCTATTATACCATAGACACGCCGACAGCGGTAAAGATACTGTCCGCCGCGCGCCCCCGCGCCGCTGTGCCTATGCATTTCAAAAACGCGTACTGCGGTTTCCCCATATCCGACGAAAGCGAGTTCGTGCGGCTTACTCACGCCGTGTACGCTCAACAGGAGGAGCTCGACGTAGCGAAAATGAGCGGCGTAACGGTTATGAAGATAGCCGGCAAGTGAGCTGATTTACCGCGCATACGGTCAAATAGCGACAAATTTTTTTGCAAACCATTAAAAAAACTCTTGAAAATACGCGCGCATTATAGTATAATTGCTGTAATCGCGCGTTTTTCGGGTCTGTGGTTGAAAGTCGAAGCCAGTCGCAGGCAAAACGATCCACGTAAACCAGATGAAACATCAGGCGAGCATGGTGCGGCTTAGAAGTAAGTCCGGCCGGTAAAACCGAGAGGGCAAGTAGTGGGGAGCAGCTGCTTAGGAGCGAACGTCCCAGCCGGCGAGTGTGGGGTCAAAGATCAGGTCAGCCGATGCGCGCGGCCATTAATATTTGGGGGTATCATTTCATGTACGAGGACAAGACTCTGATTTGCAAGGACTGCGGTAAGGAATTCATCTTCTCTGCCGGTGAACAGGCTTTCTACGCCGAGAAGGGTTTCCAGAACGAGCCCACCCGCTGCAAGGACTGCCGCGCTGCCCGCAAGGCTGCACGCAACACCGCCTCCGGCGAGCGCGAAACGTTTGAAACTGTGTGCGCAAAGTGCGGCAAGCCCACTCGCGTACCTTTCATTCCCAAGTCCGACCGTCCCATCTATTGCAGCGAGTGCTTCGCAGCCCTGCGTCAGCAGTAAGCATATAGATCAGACAGACACAAAACCGCGCCGGGTCGCTTCGGCGCGGTTTTTGCGTGCGCTGTTCAGATTTGCGTGACGTCTATGACCACGATTTCGGAAAACGTACCCGTTTTTATGGGCAGCGCCCAGCCGGATATTCCGCTGGTCACCACGAAATCGACCCCGTTTCGGTTTTCGGTGCCGTAAACCCTGTCGTTAGCGCCCGTCCACAGCCCGATATAGCCTGCCGGAAAAATATGCCCGCCGTGCGTATGCCCGGACAGCACCAGATCCGCGCACGTTTCGGCTTCGTTTGCATAGTCGTTCGGCTGGTGGTCGAGTATGACGGTGTATATGCTTTCGTCAAGTCCGGCGGTTATTTCGGCGGCGCTTTTGCGATTGAGCATGCTTTTGTCCAGGCGGCCGACCACGTAAAAGCGGCCGTCCACCAACACTGCTTCGTCTTCGAGCACGACCACGTTGTGCGCGGCAAGCTGCCGCCTGAGCTCAGAACCGCTGAATTCTCTGTAATTGAAATACCCGTCGTCGTGGTTGCCGAGCACGAAATACACGCCGTATGTGCTCTTGACCTCGCCCAGCGCCTCGCACGCGCGCAGCATGTCCTCTTTAGAGCTGTCGTCGTCCACGAAATCGCCCACTATCATGACCGCGTCGGGATCAAGCGCGTTCACACGCTGTATCTGTCTGGCGAAGCTTTCGCCCGTCTGCGTAATGCCGACGTGCAGATCCGCGATTTCGACTATACGCAGACTGCCGCCGATGTTCTTGTCCGTTTTAAACGAATAATCCGTTTCGAATACGTGAAACGCCGCGAAAAACCCGCAGCCGACGTACACGGCCGTCAGGCAGAGCGCGGTTATATTGACCGCGTTCGGGCTGACGGGACGCTTGCGCAGAGCGCGCAGGGCGCGCGCGGCAAGCTGCACGAGCGCGGTAAATATGACCAGATGCAGAAGCACGATGACGAGAGTGTATATATTGAACAGCAAAAACAGCGCCAGGGGCGAAAGCAGACCAAACGCTGCGCACCACGACAGCAGCCTGCTTTTTTCGACGAGCCTGCGTATGAAGCCGAAGGAATGAAAGCGCACTGTCATATAAAACAGACCCGCCAGAGCGAGTGCCCAGAGCACGGTCAAAAGCGCGAACCACATAAATGCCCCTCCGTACAATTTTCATTTTGGTGGACTATAGCACAAACCTTCGGGCCGGTCAAGCATGTTTATTACGCTTTAACCGTTATAACACAAAAGCCACTTGTAAAACTTTGTTATACCATGTATAATACTATCCTATAAAACTATATCTGTGGGAGAAAACCGATGCGGGACGATCTGCCTTATACCTATATAGACGAAGACGAGGGCAAGCGCAAAAAGAAGAAAAGCGCTTCGCCTGATAAACGTGCTTCCGGCGATTCCGAGCGTGAATTGCCTTACGTATACTTAGACGACGAGAAGCCTGCCAAAAAGAAAAAAGCAGCCTCCGGGCGCGCGGCGGGCGATTCCGAGCGGGAGCTGCCGTACGTATATCTCGACGAAGAGGAAAAGCCCAAAAAGAAAAAAAGCTCCGCCTCAGGCAAGGCGTCTGCGCGCAGACCGGACGGGGCAAAGGCGCGTGACGCCGCAAACCGCCGCGCGTCCTCGGCCTCAAAAGCGGGACGCGGCTCCAAAAAGAAAAAATCTGCGGTACCAGCCGTGCTGCTTTCGGTGCTGCTCGTACTCGTATCGCTTTGCGGCGCGGCGTTCGCGCTCGACTACTTCGACGTATACGACGTGCCGAAGCTCGATGCGAAGCAGCTTGTGGGCAAAGGGAAGGACACGCGCAGCGACCCGGTGCGCGAAAGCCCCAAATACGAAAACGATGGTTACTTCGCCACGGTCGAGGCTGAAGGCGCGGGCGACGGTCTCGACGCGGCGCTCGGCGGCAGCGTGAGCGTGAGCGCGGACGAGCTCGACGTTACGGCGGGGCTCGATCCCGAATGGATGAACATACTGCTGCTCGGCGCGGACAGACGCGTGCTCAGCGAGCCCTGCCGGACCGACACGATGATGATCTGCTCCGTGAACACGGTTAGCGGAGAAGTCAAGCTCACGTCCATAATGCGCGACACCGCCGTTTCGATAAACGGGCGCACCACGCGTATCAACAGCGCGTATTTCCTCGGCGAAGCGAACCTCGCGATGAAAACCGTGAACCGTTATTTCGGCATGAACATAACCAAATACGTATTTGTGGATTTCGACGGCTTTGCGTCTATCGCCAGTCAGCTCGGCGGCATAGACATGGACATAAGCGAAGCCGAAATGAAGCATATTAATCATAACGTAGCAGAACAGTATCACATTCTGATAAACCAGAAAAAGATGGATTACGACTCTGCGGAAAAAGAGTATTACGAAACAGAGCTCAAAGCCTTCGGCAAGGGCATTCATTTAAACGGCATGCAGACGCTTGGCTACGCGCGCATAAGAAAGCTGGACGGCGGCGACTACGAACGCACGCGCAGGCAGAGAGACGTGCTGAACGCGCTGCTCGGCAAGGCGATGAAATTATCGGCGTCGCAGATAATACCGCTGGTAACGAACAATATCCAGTACTGCAAGACCAATCTCGACATAAAGACGATATACGACCTCGCCGGCAAGGTGCTTTCAAACGCCGACTTCAGCGGCCTGTCTGAGCTTAGACTGCCCGCAAACGGCACGTACAAGGACGAAAAACGCGGCGAGGAAGCGATGCTCTACGATATGGACGTAGCGGAGAACACCAAAGAGCTTCACCGCTTCATATACGGCAAATAATGAAGCGCTGCAAACCGGAGCTGCTTGCGCCGGCGGGTCAGTGGGACTCGCTCGTCGCCGCAGTGCAAAACGGCGCGGACGCGGTATATCTGGGCGGCAAAACGCTGAACGCGCGGCGCGGCGCCGGAAACTTCGACGCGGACGGGCTTTTGAGAGCAGCCGACTATCTGCACGAACGCGGGAAAAAGCTCTACGTCACGGTCAATACCGTGGTAAAGCAGGAGGAGCTTTCTCACCTGGAGGAGATCGCGCGGGAGCTTTACGACTGCGCGGCCGACGCGGCGATAGTTCAGGATTTCGGCGTATGCGCGCTGCTTAGCGGTATGCTGCCGCGTCTCAGACTGCACGCGAGCACCCAGATGGCGGTGCACAACGCACAGGGCGCGGCGTATCTTAAAAAGCGCGGCTTCGAGCGCGTGGTGCTTGCGCGGGAAATGAGCCTTGACGAAATCGGGCAGTGTAGCGCTTGCGGCATCGAAACCGAAGTATTCTGCCATGGCGCGCTGTGCGTCGCCTGCTCGGGACAGTGCCTGTTTTCGAGCCTCGTGGGAGGCCGCAGCGGCAACCGCGGGCAATGCGCCCAACCCTGCCGTCTGCCGTATACTCTTTCCGGCGCGGCGGACGCAAGCGGGTATCTGCTTTCGCCCAAGGACCTTATGACGGCGGGCTTTTTGGACTTGCTGCGCGGTGCGGGAGTCGCCAGCCTTAAAATCGAAGGCCGCCTGAAGCGCCCGGAATACGTGGCGGTGGTCACGCGGATATACAGAAGCCTGCTCGACGGCGGGAAATTCACGCGCGCCGACGAGGAAGCGCTTAAGCAGATTTTCAACCGCGGCGGCTTTACGGACGGCTATGCCGTCGGGATACGCGACGGCGATTTCATCTCAAAAGAGCGCCCCTCGCATTACGGCGTCAGGGTAGGTGAGTGCACGCCCAAAGCGGCGCTTCTGGAAAAGGACGTTTCAAGCGCCGACGCGCTCGCGCTGCGCACGGCAAACGGTGAAGACGAGCCTGTAAGGCTGTCCGGACGCGCCGGAGACAGCCTCCCGAATCCTGCGGGCAAACCCGGAGAGCTATACCGCATGGCGAGCGAGGCTCAGCTGAGCGAAGCGGCGCGCAGCATGCAGTGCGAAGCGCAGTGCGTGGGCGTCGACGCGCATATGTACGTGCATACAGGCGAAAATACGCGCCTCACGATGACGGACGGCATACATACCGTAAGCGCGCAGGGCGAAGCTGCCGAGAAAGCGCAGAAGTCGCCTCTTGATACTGAACGTCTGCGCGCACAGCTTTCGAAGACGGGCGGAACGCCTTATTATATAAAAAACGTGTCGCTGGATACGGATGCGGACGCGTTTATGCCGATATCGGCTGTAAACACGCTTAGGCGCGAATGCATCGATACGCTGCGCGCCAAGCGCATCCGCGCCGCGCACGACGCAGCCGTACTTAAACCGTATACCGTACCGGAATACGCTATGAGCGCCGCGCGTGCGCCGCGCATAACAGTTCAGAGCGACAACGCGTCGCTGCTGCGCGAGCTTCTTTCCGCGGGAGCGGACGACGGGGTGTATTTCCCGGCGGATCTGCGCGCGAGCGCGCTTGAAGGCGCGGATATCGACGGCATGTTTTTGTACCTTCCGCCGGTCGCGCAGACGCGGACGCTCGACGTCTTATATGAGTTTGCGGTAAAGAACGCGGACAGGCTGAAGGGCGTATATATAACGAATATAGGACAGCTGCTTAAGAACTGGCCGGGCGAAAACCGCTTCGATTTCGCGCTGAACATCGCAAATTCGCCCGCGCTTGAGTTTCTGGATGTCGGAAACCGGATATACACCCCTTCGCCGGAATTGACCTCGCGTGAGATCGCGGCCTTCGGCGGGCGCAAGGAGCTGCTCGTATACGGACGTCTGCCGCTTATGCATCTGCGGCACTGTCCGCTTAACGCGGCGCGGCGCGGGGGACTGCATACAGCGTGCCGCGCGTGCGACACGGCGAAAAACGGAAAACGGCTCGACGACTGCACGCTGACTGACCGGATGAACGTGCGCTTTCCGTTAAGGCGGCTTGCGTCAGACGATGGCTGCACAATAGACGTACTGAACTCCGTGCCGCTGAGCCTCGCGCAGCATACAGAGAAGCTGCCCGCGTGCGAATCCTGGAGACTTATATTCGACCGCGCAGACTATGCGGCTGCACGCAGAATCACGCTTGCCTACGCAAGCCTCGCGCGCGGAGAACGCACGGATACGAGCGTGCTGCCGGAAAGCATAACCACGGGGCATTATTTCAGAAAAACCGAATAAACGGAGCATAAATGGACGCAAAATACAGACATATACTTGAATACGACAAAATACTCGAGCGCCTGAAGGACTTCGCGGTGTCCGAGATGGGTAAGGCGCTTGCGCTTGAGCTTGCGCCCTCCGGCGAGCCTGAGCAGGTAAAGCGCCTGCAGGCGGAAACCGAAGAAGCACTCGACGTGATCGCGTATACGGGCGGAAATCCGATAAGCGCCTTCAGGGACGTGAGCGAATATCTGCGGCTGTCTGAAATGGGCAGCGTGCTGACGATGAAGGCACTGCTCGAGATAGCGGGAGTTTTGTGCGCGTGCCGTAACGTGCGCCGCGCGCTGGTCACAGACCGTGAGGACACGCCCATCATAACGGAGCTTGCCTCGACCATCACTACAGACCGCATGCTTGAGGAGGAGATCACGAACGCGATAATCTCCGAGGACGAGATGAGCGACCACGCCTCGCCGGAGCTTTACGACATACGCCGCCATATACGCGTCGTAAACGACAAGGTGCGCGACAAGCTGAACAGCTTCATACATTCCGCGTCTATGCAGAAGTATCTGATGGGCACGATAATCACCGTCAGAAACGGCCGCTACGTGCTGCCTGTAAAAAGCGAATACAGACAGTATGTGCCCGGTCTCGTGCACGACCAGAGCGGCAGCGGCTCCACGGTGTTCATAGAACCGATGAGCGTAGTGGAGGCGGGGAACGAGCTTAAGGAGCTTACGCTGAAGGAAAAGAAGGAAATCGAGCGCATACTTGCGGAATTCACCGCGCGCGTCGCGCCGGAGGCGGGGCTCATACTCTCCTCCATGCGCACGATGGCCGCGCTGGACGTGATATTCGCAAGGGCGTATCTGGCCAGAGAAATGAACGCGGTGCCGCCCGCGCTAAACACGGAGGGACGGATAAAGCTTATCCGCGCAAGGCATCCGCTAATAGACCCGGCGCGCGTGGTGCCGACCGATCTGTGGATGGGCGGAGAGTTTACAACGCTCGTGATAACCGGCCCGAATACCGGCGGCAAGACGGTCACGCTCAAAACGGTGGGCCTGCTCACGCTTATGGCGCAGGCCGGCATGCAGATACCCGCGTCCTTCGGAAGCGAGATAAGCATATACGACGAGGTGTTCGCGGACATAGGCGACGAGCAGTCGATAGAGCAGAGCCTTTCGACGTTTTCGTCACACATGACGAATATCGTGCGTATACTCGGAAACGTGACGCGGCGCTCCCTCGTGCTGTTCGACGAGCTCGGCGCGGGCACGGACCCCACAGAGGGAGCCGCGCTCGCCATGAGCATACTTGAAAACCTGCTATCGCAGGGTATAAGCACGCTCGCGACGACTCACTACAGCGAGCTTAAGGTGTTCGCGTTAAGCACGAAGGGCGTCGAGAACGCGTCGGTGGAATTTGACGTGGAGACGCTGCGCCCCACGTACCGCCTTTCTATCGGCGTGCCGGGCAAGTCGAACGCGTTTGAAATCTCGCGCAAGCTGGGACTGCCAGAAAACGTTATAAAGAACGCCGCCGAGCACCTCACGCACGATCAGATACGCTTTGAGGACGTTATCGCCAACGCCGAATACCATCGCCAGATCGCAGAAAAGGAACGCAAGCTCGCTGAAAGCGCGCATATCGAAACCCTGCATATCCGCGCGCAGGCTGAAAAGGAAAGGCGCGAGCTCGAGCAGCAGCGCGAGCAGATGCTCAAAAAAGCGCGCGAGGACGCAAGACGGGTTATCAAAAAGGCGCAGGACGATTCCGAACGCATCATTTCGGAGCTAAAAAAGGCGAAGCAGAATTCTATCAAGGAGCACGAGCTGCATGCGCTGCGGGGCGAGCTTCAAAACGGGCTGGACGAGCTTACGGATACGGTCAGGCCGGAGGTGCAGCGGGAAGGAGAACGTCCGAAGAGTCTTAAGCCGGGCGACCGTATCGTGCTGCTGCGTCTGGGAACGAGCGCGAGCGTCGTGACCGCGCCTGACAGCAAGGGAGACATGACCGTGCAGGCAGGCGCGCTTAAGCTCAAGGCGAACATAAGCGAGGTACGCATGGATACGAGCGAGCCCAAGCCCAAGCCGGTCGGGCGCTATACGCCCAGAACGCAGACGGGCTCCTCCGTACAGGTTTCCGCGCGCAGCGGCTCCACCGAATGCGATCTGCGCGGTATGAGCACAGAGGAAGCGCTCACTCAAATGGAGCTGTTCATAGACGGCGCGCGGCTGTCGAATCTTAAAAACCTGACGATCATCCACGGCAAGGGCACCGGCACGCTGAGAGCCGCCGTACAGGCGCGACTCAAGCAAATCAAGGACGTCGATTCGTTCCGTTCCGGCCGCTACGGCGAAGGCGAGGACGGCGTGACGATAGTGACGCTCAAATGAACCCTCCGGCTGCCCGGAAGCAGCCGAAACTATGATAAACGAGGTATACACATGAAAAGACTGATTGCTCTGATACTCACCGCGGTACTCCTGTGCGCCTGCGTATTGACCGCATGCGCGGACATAAACCTGAACGTGCTTGCAAACAGCAACCCTCTGCCGGAAATATACGAAAAGGTATCTCCGGCGGTGGCCGTGCTCGCGAGAGTGTCGAACGTATGGGACGCAAATACCGATACGGTCACCAAGAAGGAGGAGGGCGGTGGCAGCGCGGTGCTTGTCGACGTGCGCGGCTATTTCCTTACCAACTATCACGTGGTCGAGGACTGTGACGAGCTCGAGATCCGCTTCGGCGGCGGTGTTACGTACGAGGCGCTCGTAGTCGGCTTCGACGCGGCAAGCGACGTGGCGGTCGTGAAGGTCGACGAGGAACTGAACATCGAGCCTGTAAAAATCGGCTCCTCCTCTGCTCTGCGGGTGGGCGAGCTGATCTGCGTGATCGGTACGCCGGTCGACGAGAAAGCCATGTACAATACGCTTACGTCGGGTATCGTCGCCGGTCTTAACCGCGAAGACGCGGATTATGACGCGCAGCGCGCCGTAGGCCTCATACAGGTGGACGCGGCGGTCAACCCCGGCAATTCGGGCGGCGCGCTGCTCAACATGCAGGGCGAGCTGGTAGGCATACCGTTTATGAAATACATGGGCTACTACTACAAGGACGCAAACGGCGAAGAGCTGATAGTATATGAAAACCTTGCCTTCGCGGTGCCGATGGACGTGGCGTGGCCGATCGCCGAAAGCATTATAAACACTGGCGTTTATAACCGTCCGCGCATCGGAGTGTCCGTCATGGACAACAACGGTCCCGAGGAAGCGCTCAAGAATTATCCGCCTGCCGGACTCAAGATATCCGAGGTCGAAAAGGGCGGCTCCGGCGCGAAGGCGGGTCTGCGCGTGGGCGACGTTATAACTCATATAAACGGCACGCGCGTGTACAATTTCCGCGAGTACACCAAGATAATCGACAAGCTCTCCGCGGGCGACACCTTCACCGTGACCATCGCGCGTTACTTCGACAAGGACGGGGAAGCGCTCAAAAAGATAGAGATACTCGAGCTTACGGTCAAGCTTGAAATGATCGACTGACGCACGGAGGCGCTGTATGGCACTTTTACAGACGGATTTCTTTTCCGAGACGCTGGGCATGCATACGCAGCTTTACGTTATCCTGCCTGAGCGCGTGAGCGGCCAGATAGGCATGAGCTCGAACGTTTCTTCCGGCGCGTGGAAAACGCTGTATCTCCTGCACGGACTCAGCGACGACCACACTATCTGGCAAAGGCGCACGTCCATAGAACGCTACGTGTCCAATAAGCCCCTTGCGGTTATCATGCCCACCACGCAGCGCGGCTGGTACACGGACATGAAAATCGGCTTCAAATGGTTTACGTACTTTACGGAGGAGCTGCCGCGCGTGTGCAAGAGCTTCTTTCCGAACATATCCTTAAACCGTGAGGACACTTTCGTGGCAGGACTTTCGATGGGCGGTTACGGCGCGCTCAAGCTCGGAATGAGCAGACCGGATATCTATTCTCACGCCGCAAGCCTGTCCGGCGCGGTGGACATAGCGGAGATCTGCGCGCGCCCGGCGTTTGCGGAAAAACGCGAGATGGAGGACATATTCGGCAGGGCCGAAGACGTCCCGGGCTCTAATCACGATCTGTTCACTTTAGCCGAAAACCTTAGGGACGCGCCTCAGGCGCCCAGACTCTACATGTGCTGCGGAACGGAGGATTTTCTGTATCTGCAGAACGTAAAGCTCAGAAACCACATTAAAAAGTTGGGGCTCGACCTTACGTACGAGGAGGAGCCCGGCGTACACGAATGGGGACTGTGGGACAGAAAGATACAGAGCGTGCTTAAATGGCTGCCGCTTGGAGAGGAGGGAGTATAATGGCGCTCACTCATATAAACTTTTTCTCGGACGCGCTGGTGCGCTGCGTATCCTGCGACGTGATACTCCCGCAGCTTCGCGGCGGGCGTCCCGGGGACGAGAAATTCAAAACCCTGTACCTGCTTCACGGCTCGAGCGACGACGAGACGATATGGCAAAGACGCACCTCGATAGAACGCTATGTATCCGCTTACGGTCTGGCGGTGGTAATGCCCGCGGTAAGCCTTTCATCCTATGCCGACATGGCGCACGGCGCGAGGTACTACACTTATATATCAAGCGAGCTTCCGCGGCTCATGCGGACGTTTTTCCCGTTAAGCGAAAAGCGTGAGGACAACTTCATCGCGGGGCTTTCGATGGGCGGCGCGGGCGCGCTTAAAATCGGCCTTGCGAACCCGGACAAATACGCGGCGATCTGCTGCCTCTCGGCCGGCGCGTACGGTATGTATATGGGCGAAAACGACGATCCGCGCTTCCGTGAGAAAAAGCGTATGCTGTACGAGGGTAGAAAGCTTGCCGACACCGAGGAGGACGTTTTCGGAAACGCGAGCCGCGCCTGCGAGGCGGGCAGACTGCTGCCGAGGATATACCATTCCTGCGGCAGCGAGGATTTCCTGCTTGAAAACGCGCATAAAACGCGCGATTTCTTCCAGGCCTTCCCGGACAATCCTTTCGATTATAAATACGAGGAGGATCCGGGCTCGCATACCTGGGAATACTGGGACGAACACATACGCAGATTTCTGGACTATCTAAAGCTTGAGCCAGACAGGCGCTTCATGCTTTAGCGGAGGCTGATATGGCATTTATTTCGATATCGGAGGCGATTTCCAAGTACAGTTATCCCGGAGCGGGGATACTTGCGGGCAAAAGCGAGGATTCTTCCAACATCCTTACAGCCTGCTTTATTTGCGGCAGGGACGACGAAAGCATGTCCCGCAGGTTCGTGGAGGAAGGCGGCGGAGTGGTTATCGAGCCCTCCGGAAGCATCACGCGGGCAAATCTGATCTATCAGCCGGTGCTTGCGTTTGAAAACAAGATACTGATAGGCAACGGCACGCATACGGAGCATATATTCTCGGACCTTGCCGAGGGCAAAAGCTTCGGCCGCGCCGTGCGCGAACAGGTGTGCCTTGACGACGGGCCGGAGTATATGCCGCGCATAACCGCGCTTATCGACATGGCTGAAAACGATTTCTTCATGGACATGCGTCTGACCAAGGCTGCGGACGCGGAGGGCAGGGGCATACTCAGAAACGCCTTCAAGTTTTCTGAGCTGCCGGAGGGCTGCGGCGCGCTGCTTACGATGTACGCCCCGGACGGCGATACCGCCTTTACAGGGGAACCGGCGGCGGTGCATATAGAGGGCTCGATTTTCGATATGGTAGCCGATATCTGGGAAAACCTGAATCCGGCCAGCCGGGTATCGCTCTGGGTCAGACAGACGGATATGAAGAGCCATAAATGCATCAGCAGGATAATAAACCGCGTCAGATAAAACGGATGTGCCCGGCAGATACCCGGTTGAAATGAAAATAGCTTCGTTTCAATCATCCGGATCTGCGCAGCGCTCCGTGCCCTGAAAACAATGTGCAAGAGGTGATTTTCATGCGCTCGCTTTCAAACGTGCTTAACGAAAGACTTAAGCCGTATACAGACGCGCTTAAGGGGAGCATAGTCGACGCGGAGATGTTCCGCTCGTGCTTCATGTGCACCTGCGACACCACGCTCACGCCCACCGAGGACGGCGGTCTGTTCGTGATAACAGGCGACATACCCGCGATGTGGCTGCGGGATTCGAGTGCGCAGCTTATGCATTACGTGCGCTTTGCGGACGACGCGTATGTCGCGGACGCGATAAAGCGTCTGCTCGAAACTCAGGCGCGCCTGATACTCGTCGATCCGTACGCCAACTCGTTCAACATAAGCGCCAACGGCAGGCATTGTCATGCCAACAAAGACACGCCCGCGCCCGGAGATCAGGTGTGGGAGCGCAAGTACGAGCTCGACTCGCTGTGCTGGCCGCTGCATCTTGCGGGCAGGTATTACGAAAAGACGGGCGATCTCTCGTTTGCGACGGACACATATATGCGCGCGCTAAAAACAATAGTCGATCTGTGCGAGCTCGAAACGCGTCACGAACGCAGCGAGTACTATTTCCTGCGCTCGGGCAGCCGGGACACGCTGGACAACGGCGGTCACGGAGCGCAAGTGGGCTACACCGGCATGGTATGGAGCGGCTTCCGCCCCAGCGACGACAGATGCGCGTTGCATTATCCGGTATATTCAAATCTCCTGGCGAAAAAGGTGATGGGCTTCGCGGCGCGAGTGTTCGAAGCCAAAGGCGACGCGGCATACGCCGCAAAATGCCGCGCGCTGGCTTCCGGCATACACGAGGGCATACAAAAATACGCCCTCGTCGAGCATAAACGCTGCGGCCGCATATACGCATACGAAACGGACGGGCTTGGACAGCACGTGCTTATGGACGACGCCAACATGCCCAGCCTGCTCTCGCTGCCGCTGTTTGGAATATGCGGAAAAGACGATACGCTTTACCGGAATACGCGCGCGTTCGTGCTAAGCCCCGACAATAAGTATTATTACGAGGGCGCATACGCGCGCGGCGTAGGCAGTCCGCATACTCCGGAGGGCTATATCTGGCCGCTGGCGCTGTGCGCGCGCATGATGACTGCGGAGTCGCGCGATGAAGCGGAGCAGACGCTGCGCATGCTGATTTCGACCCACGCGGGTACCGGGCGCATGCACGAGAGCTTCGACCCCAATAAGCCTGAAAAGTTCACGCGCGAATGGTTCGCGTGGGCGGACAGCGTATTTGCAGACAGCGTCTGCACGCTTATAGAAACGGACGCGCTGCCGGCGTAGACGCAGCCGAAGCAGCGAAAGAGGTACGACATGCTGATCTTGGTTTCCGGCTTCGAAATGGGAGATATGACGCAGGATGCGCTCGAAGCGCTTGACAGGGCGGAGAGTATCATACTTCATACCGGACGCTGCGCGCTGGGTGAGTATCTAAAGGCAGCGGGCAGAGAGTTTACTACGCTCGACGAGCTTTACGAGCGTGCAGACAGCTTTGACGAGCACATACGCCTGTGCCTTGACTGCCTGGAAAACGCGCAAGAGAACAGCGTGTTTTGCGTGCTGGATACCTCTGACAAAACCGCCGCGGCGTATCTGCGTCTGCACCCGGACACGCATGTCGTCGGAGGCGGCATATACGCGGGGCTCGAGCTGCGTGCAGGGGAGACTCTGATGCGCATAAGCGCGCAGGATATCGCATACGCCGACATCCCTGCGTTCACAGGCGTGCTCGCCGCCGAGATCGACAACCGTCTGCTGGCGGGAGAGGTCAAGCTCCGCCTGTCCGAAGTGTTCGGGGACGGCGCGCAGGCGTTCGTGCGTCTGCCGGAGGGCAGGATAATAAGCCTGCCGCTTGAAAATCTGGACAGACTCAAAAGCTACGATCACCGCTGCGCGTGCCTCGTGAATCCGCCTGCGGACGCAGAAGACGCGGAATTTTACGATTTTGAGTCCTTAAAACGTTTATTTTTACGAAAAAAGCATACAGAATGTGTTCCTGAAGCCGAAGAAACGGTTGCAAAGCATATGATCAGTATGGTAGAATATATTTGTGCCGGAGAGGCTCACGGAGAATATACGCTGAGCGACATAACCAGACTTGCGGCGCAGATTATAAAAGAAGGAGATACCAGTTATGAATAGAACCGAACTTACAGCAGCACTTGCGCAGAAGATCGCTCTGCCGAAGACCCAGACCAAGGCTATACTTGACGCGCTGGAGGAGACTGTCAAAGCCGAGCTCGAGAACGGCGGTAACGTAAACCTGCTGGGCTTCGGCACCTTTGCCGTGAAGGAAGTCAAGCAGCGCGAGGCGCGCAATCCCGCAACCGGCAAGAAGATAACCATCAAGGCGCACAAAAAGCCCGTGTTCACCTTCAGCAAGGCTTACGCCAAGAAGTTCTGAGCTTAGGCAGGAGAAAACCGCTTAAATGGCAAATAAGGACAGGCCCGCTTCTCCGCAGGGAGAGGCGGGCATGAGGCTTGACAAGTTTCTGAAGGTTTCGCGCATAATAAAGCGCAGGAGCGTCGCAAACGACGCGTGCGATACGGATCATGTATCCGTTAACGGCCGTCCCGCGAAGCCCGGCCTCAGGCTTAAGGTCGGAGACGTGATAACGCTGCGCTTCGGCGAATCGGCAAACGACTTCGAAGTGCTCAGCTTGAACGAGCACGCCCGCAAGGACGAAGCGGGCGAAATGTACAGAATGCTCAAATGAAGGTCGGCTGCGTCGTAGTCGCCGCCGGCCGCGGCGAGCGGGCCGGTTTGGGCTATAATAAAGTATTCTATCCTCTGGCGGGCAAAAGCGTGCTCATGCGCACGCTTGACGCGCTGGCGGCCGGAGGTCATATAGATATATGCGTGCCGGTGCTGAACGCGTGTGATTTCGAGGCTTATGAAAAGCTTCTGCCGCGCGAAGGCCGGCCCGCGTTTTTGCTGCCGCCGGTCCAGGGCGGAAGCACCCGCGCGCGCAGCGTATACGCGGGGCTCAAGGCGCTGGATGCGGATACGGATATCGTGCTCGTGCACGACGCCGCGCGTCCCTTCGTTACAGAAGAAATAATCACGAGCGTTATAAAAGACGCGGAAATCTACGCATCCGGCGTGATTTCTGCGCCCGTTACCGATACCGTGAAGCAGACGGACGCGGACGGACACGTGCGTACGCTCGACCGCGCGTATCTCAGAAGCGTGCAGACGCCTCAGGCGTTCAATTATAAAATGCTGCTTGACGCATATGCGTCCGGCGCGGACGACGCCGCCGCTACGGATGACGCGTATCTGTTTGAAAAGGCATACGGAAACGTGCATCTGACCGAGGCCGCAGGTACGCGGGACAACATAAAGCTTACCGTAATGGAGGACTTCTTGGCTGCGGAAGCAAGATTCAACTATGAATACCGCACAGGCACAGGCTACGACGTACACAGATTGACAGAAGGCAGAAGGCTTGTGCTGTGCGGAGAATGCATACCCTATGAAAAAGGGCTGCTGGGACACAGCGACGCCGACGTCGCGCTGCACGCGCTGATGGACGCGATGCTGGGCGCGGCGGCGCTCGGCGATATAGGCAGGCTGTTTCCGGATACGGACGCCCGATACGAGGGGATTTCCTCGCTCGTATTGCTCGAAGAAACCAACAGGGCGATAAATAAAGCGGGCTTCACGCTCGAAAACTGCGACGTAACCATCGTATGCCAAAGGCCTAAGCTTGCGCCGTACATAGACAGGATGCGCCAGAATATCGCAATCTGCCTGCAAACGGATGTTTCACGCGTGAGCGTAAAGGCCACCACGACGGAGCGTCTGGGCTTTGAGGGAGAAGGCGCGGGCATATCCGCGCAGGCGGCAGTGCTTTTAAAGAAGGTGACACAATGAACAGAATCGCGAGCTTTTCGGTAAATCACGACTTGATCGTGCCCGGCATATATATTTCGCGCGTCGACGGCGACATAACCACATACGACCTGCGCACCAGAAAGCCGAACACGGGCGATATTATGGACAACGCCGCCATGCACAGCATGGAGCATATGTTCGCCACGTTCGTGCGAAACAGCGCGCTTGGCGAAAGCATAATCTATTTCGGCCCGATGGGCTGCCAGACCGGGTTTTATCTGCTGGTCAGAAACGCCGACGACGCAAATGTGTTAACGCTGATAAAGGATACGCTCAGGCAGATACTTGCATATGACGGCCCGGTATTCGGCGCAAGCCGCTTGGAATGCGGAAATTACATCAACCTTTCGCTTGAAAAAGCCAAGACCGAGGCTGCGCGCTATCTCGAATACGTAAAGGATTGGACGCAGGCGCAGCTTGCTTATCCGGAGGAAAAGGCATGACCGGAATAATCGCGGCAATGGACAAGGAGCTCGAGGGGCTGCTTGCGCATATAAAGAAACCCATGAGCGAGGAAATCGCCGGGATACGCTTCGTCAGCGGGAGCATAAGCAGCAAGGACGTCGTGTGCGCGGTCTGCGGTATAGGCAAGGTCAACGCCGCAGTGTGCGCAGGCACGATGATACTTAAATACGATCCCGACGAAATAATCAATACCGGCGTGGGCGGCGCGCTGGATAAAGAATTACACGTCTGCGACGTGGTATGCGCGGAATATGCCGTGCAGCACGATATGGATACCACGGCGCTTGGGGACCCGCCGGGCTTTGTGAGCACGGTAAATACGCTGCGCTTTCCGGTAGACGAAGAACTCTCTGCCCGGCTCTGCGCGGCTATGCAGCGCGCGGGCGTGCAGCCGAAGCGCGGCGGCGTCGCCAGCGGAGACCGCTTCGTATGCAAAGCCGAGGATAAAAGCTATATACGCGATACCTTCTCCTGCCGCATCTGCGAAATGGAGGGCGCGGCGATCGCGCACGCGTGCTATATGTTCAAAAAGCCCTGCGCCATACTGCGCGCGGTATCCGACGGCGCGGACGAGGACGCGGGCATGAGCTATACGGAGTTTGCCGGTAAGGCCGCGAAAATGTCCGTAAAGGTACTTATGGAATACCTCGGCGCCTGAAACACTCAAACGGCACTAAGACGGTCTGCCCGCCGGACAGGCCTGTTTTTTGCAACGTAAATAATTTGTTTAAATACTTGCAATTTGGTTTTTGCTGTTATATAATAGTCAAAAATGGTCAAAGAGAGGAGTGACGTATGTGGCGGCTCTCAGCGATAACATTGAACGTTTTATAAAGCAGCTGATGGACGAGGATACCAAAATTGAATTAAGACGCAACGAGCTCGCGCAGCATTTCGGCTGCGCGCCCAGCCAGATAAATTATGTGCTCGCCACGCGCTTTTCGGTCGACAGGGGCTATATAGTCGAGTCGCGCCGCGGAGGCAGCGGTTACGTCAAGGTGATCAGGATCACCCAGTCGGACAGCGATCTGCTGAGCGTGCTGATTTCGCGCGTGGGGGACGAGATAGACAAAGACAGCGCGAACGCGATCATCCACAGATTGTACGAGCTCAGCCTGATCACCCTGAACGAAGCGAGGATACTCGCGTCGGCTGTAAGATGCGACAACGTGGCCTTGTCCGGCAGGGCGTGCGATATGCTCAGAGCTCAGATACTTAAAAACGCGCTTGTGCAGGTTTTCAAAAACCTGCGGGAGGATTGACGATGCTGTGCGAAGAATGCGGCAAAAACGAGGCCGCCGTACAAATACATATGATAGCGCCCGACGGGAGCGGCACTGACCGTATGCTCTGCAGCGAGTGCGTAAACAAACTGCGCGCCGGCAGGAACGGAATTCGCGCCCTGGACGTTACCGGCTTTATAAGCGAGCTTATCAATATGCTGCAGTCCTCACGGCGGGCGCGCGAAACGGAGACCTACGAAGGCACGTGCGCGGTCTGCGGCAGCAGCTGGGACGATATCCGCAAAACCGGCTGCGTGGGCTGCCCCGAATGCTATAAGGAATTTCACGAGCCTATAGAGGAAGCGCTGGTCAGAGGCAACGGCACGGCCGTTTATACCGGCAGAGACCCCGACGGTGGAGAGGGCGTGAATGCGGAAATCTACAAGCTCAAAAAGCTGCGCGAGCAGCTCGCCAAGGCGATAGGCGAAGAGGATTACGAGAGCGCCGCGCTTATCCGCGACAGTATTCGCGAGCTGGAGGGCAGGCAGGCGTAGCATGATAAAACCGGACGAAAACGATCTGAGCGACGTAGTGCTCGCCTGCGGCGTGAACGTGAAGCGCAATTACGCGGGATACGCGTTCACACAAAAGCTGACTGAGGAACACAAAACAGAAATCAGGCAGCGCGCGTACGCTGCGCTTGAAAGCGAGCTGCCGGGCGCGCTCGGCGAAAGGCGCGTACTTGACGAGGACGCGTCGTATTCGCTGGGAGACCTGATTGAAAAAGCGGCGTTTTCAGCACCCGGCGAGGCGCGCGGCGACGAAAGCGCGGCGATAGGCACGTCGGGGCGCGTACGGGTAACGCTGATGCGCGGCGACCACATAAACGTAAGCGCGTATGTATCCGGCTGCGACGCGCGTTCCGCCTACGCGCTATGCCGCCCGGCAGAGAGCGCGCTCGCGTCCGCGGGCGGATTTGCGTTCGACAAAAACCGCGGCTATCTCGTTTCGGAAATACGCCGCACGGGGAACGCGCTCACGGCGGTTTTTCTATTGCACCTGTACGGGCTCAAGCGTCTCGAACGCATAAACGAGTGCGAAAAGCTGCTCGGCGGCAGGCATATGGCTTTAGCGCCGCTGTTTGCGGACGACGACGGGAGCGATGGCTGTGAGTTTTTCTGCGCCTACACTCAGCAGCAGCTGGGCATAAGCGAGCAGGACGCGCTCGCGCAGGCAAACGAGGCCATAGCGGAGGCGGCGCTGCTCGAACGCAGCGCAAGGTGCGAGCATATAGACGACGACACGGACGCGTTCGCAGACGACGTGATGCGCTCGCTCGGCATACTCACGCACGCCCGCCTGCTGGGCTACGAGGAGCTTGCAGAGATGTATTCGGACCTGCGCGCGGGCCTTGCGGACGGCTTTCTGGCGGGCGATTATAAAGCGCTGGACGCGTTTATGGCGGATATGTCGCCGGAGCGTCTGCACGCGGCGTACGGGGACATAAGCAAACGCGACGAGGAAATAATACGCGCGGACGAAACCGGACGTATGCTGACGGAGAGCATACGCCCTAAGTACATATGACGGAGTGAAAATATGCTGGCAAGATGCAACGAACACGGAAATAAAGCGCTGGAGGCCGCCAAACGCGAAGCGGCTCTGATGGGCAGAAGCTATATAGGCACAGAGCATTTGCTTCTGGGTATATTGAACGATCCGGGCAAGGCGTCGATCGTGCTTGAAGGCATAACGCTCGAGGACGCCAGAAGCGAAATAATCCAGCTGGTCGGCAGGGGAGAGGACACGCCCGATCCGAGCGAACTTATATACACCATACGTTCCAAAACCGTTATCGAAGCCAGCGCGCGCGAGGCGCGTGAGCTGGGGCAGGATTATATAGACACTGAGCATATCCTTCTGGCGCTTATGCGCGAGCGCGCGGGTGTGGCGGCGCATACGCTTACCAAAATGGGGCTTGATTTAAACAAGGCGCGCGAGGAACTGATAAGCGCACTGGGCGGCAAAAAGCCGAAGCAATACGCGGGAATACAGGAAAACGCGCGCGGGGGCAAGGGGCCTACGCCGATGCTGGACAAATACGCGCGCGATCTCGTATCTGCCGCCGCGAACGGCGAGCTCGATCCCGTTATCGGCAGGGACGCCGAGATGGAGCGCATAATACAGATACTCTCCCGCCGCACGAAAAACAATCCCGTGCTCATAGGCGAGCCGGGCGTGGGCAAGTCCTCGATCGCGCAGGGGCTTGCGCAGCGCATAAGCGACGGCAGCATACCGGGAATACTGAACGGCATGCGCATACTTTCGCTGGACATCCCCGGGATGCTTGCGGGCGCGAAGTACCGCGGCGAGTTCGAGGAACGCCTGAAGGACATGATAAACGAGGTCAAAACCTCAGGCAACGTCATACTCTTCATAGACGAGATACACACGATCGTCGGCGCGGGCGCGGGCGAAAGCTCGATAGACGCCGCCGCGATTATGAAGCCCGCGCTCTCAAACGGCGACATAAAGTGCATCGGCGCCACCACCTTGAGGGAATATCATAAATACATAGAAAAGGACACCGCGCTCGAACGCCGCTTTCAGCCCGTTACAGTCGGCGAGCCCGGCAAGGACGAAAGCGTAGAGATACTCAAGGGACTGCGCGAAAGATATGAAAACCATCACCACGTGCGCATAACCGACGACGCGATAGAGGCGGCGGTGCGCCTGTCCTCCCGCTACATATCCGACAGGTTCCTGCCGGACAAGGCGATAGACCTGCTGGACGAGGCGGCTTCGCGCGTGCGCATACGCACGTTTTCGGCCCCGCCGGACATGCTCGAGCAGCAAAAGCGGCTGGAGGAGCTGGACGAGGAGATACGCCGCGCCGTAGCGGACGAGAATTTCGAGCTCGCCGCCGACAAGCGCGACAGCAAAAAGCAGCTTACCAGACAGATGGAGGACATGAAAAAGGACTGGGAAAAGCAGCGCCTCGAAAAGCTCGAAACCGTAAACGAAGAGGAGATCACGCAGGTCGTGTCCATCTGGACGGGCATCCCCGTATCGCAGATGACGGAGGACGAGGCCGCGCGGCTGCTTAACATGGAGGAGATACTGCACCGCCGCGTGGTGGGGCAGGAGGAGGCGATAAAGGCGGTGTCGCGCGCCGTCAGAAGGGCGCGCGCGGGGCTCAAGGACCCTCGCCGCCCGATCGGCTCGTTCATTTTCCTCGGTCCGACTGGTGTGGGCAAAACGGAGCTGTGCAAGGCGCTGGGCGAAGCGTTGTTCGGAGACGAAAACTGCGTCGTGCGCGTGGACATGTCCGAATATATGGAGAAGTTCTCTGTTTCGCGCATGATAGGCTCGCCGCCCGGCTACGTGGGCTACGACGAGGGCGGACAGCTTACCGAAAAGGTCAGGCGCAAGCCCTACAGCGTGCTGCTACTGGACGAGATCGAAAAGGCGCACCCGGACGTATTCAATATACTCCTGCAGGTGCTTGAGGACGGCCGCCTCACGGACGGACAGGGACGTGTGGTGGACTTTAAAAACTGCATAATCGTCATGACCTCAAACACCGGCGCGCGCACCATAGGCAAGCAGCGCTCGGTGGGCTTCGGCAGCGCGGCGGAGAGCGAAAAGAGCTACGAGAGCATGAAGGAAGCGGTCATGGGAGAGGTCAAAAAGACCTTTCGCCCCGAGTTTATAAACCGCGTGGACGAGATAATCGTGTTCCACGCCCTCGAGCAGGAGCACATAAACAAAATTGCGCTGCACATGATGAACGACGTCGCCAAGCGCATAAAGGAGCGCGGCATAGAGCTCGAGGTGACGAACGAGGCGGCGCAGGTAGCCGCGAAGGCGGGCTACGATCTGCAGTACGGCGCGCGCCCGTTAAGACGCTCTATACAGCGTCTCGTGGAGGACGCGCTCAGCGAAGAAATCCTGTCGGGAAACATAGCCCTCGGCCAGCGCGTCAGGATGCTGCCAGACGGCGATAAGCTGAAGTTCGTGCATACGGAAGTATAAACGCATCTGCAAAGGCGCAAACCGCTGCGCAATTTTACGACAATCCGCAGGGGCGGCTTTGCCGCCGCGGGGACGACATGGCAAAAACCGCCAAATCCGCCGCAAAAATCCTGCCGTTTCAGAACATAATCATTATACCGCGCAGCAACCCCGCGGGCTTCAGCGAAGCGCACAAGCCCGCAGGGGAGGCTTGGAGGGGCGAACCCCTCCAACTTCAATCCGCAGCGGCGGCATGCACGCCGCGAGGAGCGATTTTTGCGCAGGGAGCGAAGACGACCGGAGCAAATAATCGCTACATTGCAGTTTGAGGTTGATTTGCCATTGGCAAATCAACCCCGCCTTCGACGGGACACATCGGCTCAAATCTGCGATTTGAGGCGGTGCGCCTTGCGCCCGGAAATTTCCGCAGAGATTTCAGAAAAAACTGCAAAACCTGCTGCATCCCATCCAAAAGCCGAACGTTTTATCCAAGCACCTTAATCAGCTGCAGCAACCCACCCGATCGAAATGAAGCGAAGCTTCATTTCGATCGAATCGCTGCGCAAGCAGCCGTTTTTTTATCCCGTAAACCCTCCGTCCACGCCGAGTATCTGGCCGGTTATGAAGGAGGCGTCCTCGCTCAGTAAAAATTTTATCGCCCTTGCGACCTCGTCCGGCTCGCCCATGCGGCACAGCGGGGTCGCGTCGTTTAACGCATTTACGTCCTCGTCCGTCAAATCGGCGTTCATTTCCGTGTTTATAACGCCGGGCGCCACCGCGTTCACGCGCACGCGGGAAGGCCCTGCTTCCTTTGCGAGCGCGCGCGTCAGCCCGTGCAGCGCGGCCTTCGCGGCGGAATAATGCGCTTCGCAGCTTGCGCCTACGCTGCCCCACACGCTCGATACGAACACTATGCTGCCGCTTTGGCGGCGTATCATGTCCGGCAGCGCCGCCTGCGCCAGATATATCGCTCCGGACAGATCCACGCCGCACAGATGCTGCCAGTTTTCGGGCGTAACGTCCGTAAACAGCCCCTTGAGCGCTATCCCCGCGCAGCACACGAGCCCCTCCACGCGTCCCATCCTGCGCGCGGCCTCGGTATAAGCCTGCCGCACGGCATAGGGGTCTGAGACGTCGCAGCGTATCGCGTACGCGCCGGTTTCGTGCGCGAGCTTGTCCGCGGCGGACGCGTTTTTTTCGTACAGAAAGCTTACGCATATGCCGCTTTTCGTAAGCTCTCTAACCGCCGCTGCGCCTATTCCGCGCGAGCCTCCCGAAATCAAAACAGTTTTCATAACCGCCTCCGCCTATTTCTGCTTGTGCAGAAGCGTTATTCCGCTTACCGTGAACGCGGCCAGCTGCAACAGAACCCCCGCGGCGTACACTATCAGTGGATTGCGTATGCCGAATACCAGATGTACGCTCACGCACGCCGTCCATATGGCCGCGCACAGCGCGCCGAACGCCCAGCCGTACGAGCGCCATTTCAAAAACAGCGCGCATAACGCCGCCGCGTTTATCGGCAGCGCCACCACGAAGCACAGCCATTTGTTGTGCATATTGGGCGCAAACAGCACCAGTATTATAAAAATCACCGATGCACACAGCCATATAAGCCCGCTGAACGTCAGCAGCTTGGTCGCGCGCCTTGCGGTAGGCTCGACGGCCTTTTTCTCTGCGGGCGACAGCCCCAGCAGCTCGTCCGTCGTCACACCGTACATTTGCGCCAGCGCGATTATCACGCCTACGTCGGGCAGCCCGTCCCCGCGCTCCCATTTAGATATCGATTTGTCTGAATAATTCAGCTTCTCGCCCAGCTCGCTCTGCGTGTAACCGGCTTTTTTCCTGTGCGCACTCAGGCTTTCGCCCAGCCGTTTTTTCAGTAACTCGCTCTCCATGCCGCCTCCGAACTCTACTGCGGGTATAATCGTGTGTTTTTGCGCTCTACTCAGAGTAGAACCGCCTCTATTTTACGCGTTAAAACTCAAATTGTCAAGCGTTCGCATCTATTTGGCGCTTTTTAAAGCGTAGAGCCGAAAGCCCCGTCTGTAGCGTGACACCCGCCGCGCTCCGCGTTATAATGACGTAAATGGGCGCTCAAAGCGCGTGCATTGAAAGCCGCTGCAAAGGCGACGGCAGCTTTCCCGCCGCAAGCGACGCAGGCTCCTAAAGCGCGCGCATTAAAAGCCGCGCTTGCGCAGAATTCGCTGCCTCGCGCCCTGATTCACGCCGCGCGTGTGCGGGCTTTCCGCCAGCACGTGAGCACGCTGCGGGCTTTCCACCAGCACGTGAACGCGCCGCGGACTTGCCGCCTTCATATGAGTGCGCCGCGAAAAGAAAACATTTCATCTGCTCCTTAACCGGACGCCGGAGGTATTATGAACGATATTATTATTCTGGGAGATTCCATTGCGCGGGGTCTCGTTTACGACGAAGCGCAGGCGCGTTACCGTATCTGCCGCGATACGTTTATGAACGTGCTCAAAAACGCGGGCGCGCGGGTCAAAAACCTTGCGCGCGTGGGCGGCACGGTACTGGACGCCGCCGATTTGTTCGAAAAATGTGAAAAGCCGGACGGCGCGTATCTGGTCATAGAGACGGGCAGCAACGATTCCGACCTCGTCTGGGCGGACGTCGCCGCGCGTCCGGACGTGTTCCACGACGCGCGCGTGCCGCTGGACATGTTCAGGCATGCCCTGCGTGCGCTTATAATAAAGGCGCGCGCGTGCGGGCTTAAGCCGCTGGTCACACTGCCCGTGCCCGTGCGCGCTCAGAGATACTTCGAGTGGTTCTCGCGCGGTCTGGATTCGGACGCGCTTATGCGCTATCTGGGCACCACCGAGTACATCTACCGCTGGCAGGAGAGATACGCCTACGCCGCGCAGTCCGCCGCAGACGAGACGCGCTGTCCCGTGTTCGACCTGCGCAGCGCCTTCCTCTTCGAAAGAAATCTGGACAGCCTGATGTGTGCGGACGGCATCCACCCCAACGAATCCGGGCACGCCGTGATCACCCGCGAGGTAGGCAGGCTGCTTGAAACGGGCGTCCTCGCCGCCTCATCCTGCTGAGGCAAGCCGAAAACTCAAAACTGAACGCCCGTATGTCGGCTGCGCGTCCGCTAAGGTAATTAAATCCACCGATTAAAAATATTCGTTTTTCAGTACTCGCCGCCTTCTCTCCGCTTGCCTTCGTCTGTTTACTGTGCTATAATATGTATATAAAACCAGCACGGAGGCGCATATGAAAAGGCTCGTATTCAGGATAATTCCGCTTTTGCTCGTTCTTACGCTGGCGCTGCCCGCGCTTACGGCGCATGCCGCCATGAGCAGAACCGAAAAAGAAAACAAGTACATCATCGCAGTGCAGGCGCTCGAGGATTACCTCGAAAACGCTCAGGAGGACCTGCGCCTGCTTGCCGCCATAAAGTCGGAATTCGACGCGCTGGGCGGGCACGCGAAAAGCCGCGAGTTCTCCGCCTATACCGCCATCCTCTTATACATCGCGCAGGACGATTTCGGCTATATGTCCCTCTTCGATATGGACATGCTCGCCCGCAATCAGGACTTCGAGCAGCATCTTGCCAAAAACTACGACGACAGCCCGATCGGCTCGGTCGCAAAGCTCAGGCAGTATTACGACGCCCGCAGCGCGGAATACGACGGCGACGTAGGCGCCGCTGCGGAAATATACGCCACTCTGGGCTCGTTCTTCGACGCGCCCCAGCGCTACCGCGAGATCCGCATGCAGGGCGACAGGGAAGCCTACGAAGCCGCCGCCGCCGCGCTTACCGCGGGAGACTTCGCAGCTGCGTATTTTTATTACCTGGAGAGCAACAACTATAGCGACGCCAAAGCGCGTATCGAAAATATAGAGCTTTTTATCGGCTACACGCCCGAAAACGCGCAGGACAACCCCGGCAGCGTAAAAAACCTGAAGGTAAAATCCGTAAATACCTCCTCCGTCACCCTTTCCTGGGACAAGGCCGCGCACGCCACCCGCTATACCGTGGAGTACCGCGTGACCGGCGATTCCGCGTGGCTACAGGCGGGAGAGACTGCGAACACCTCTTATCCCGTAAATGACCTCGTTCCCGCTCAGTCTTACGACTTTTTGGTTACCGCCTATTCCTCCGGTCTTAAAACCACAGGCGCGCAGCTTACCTCCGTGCTCACCGCTGCGCCCACACCAACGCCCACGCCTAAACCCACCCCGAAGCCCACACCCACGCCTACGCCCGCTCCCAAGGTAAAGGTAGGGGATATAGTCACCTTCGGCGCGTACGAGCAGGATAACAATACCTCAAACGGCAAGGAACCCATCGAGTGGGAGGTACTGAACGTCGAAAGCGACAGCACCTGCCTGCTTATAAGCAGATACGCGCTGGACTGCAGACCGTACAATAAAGATAGAAAAGACGTGACGTGGGAGACCTGCTCGCTCAGAAGCTGGCTCAAAAACACCTTTTACAATAACGCCTTCAACACGAGCGAGCGCGGAAAGATAGTGGTCACGAAGAACAAAAACGCGAATAACCCCAATTACGGCACGCAGGGCGGAAACGACACGAGCGATTACGTGTTCCTGCTCAGCCTTGAAGAGATAGAAAAGTATTACAGCATAGACAAGAATACGGGATCTAATTATCGCTGGAACGGCGAAGACAGGCTGATAAAGCAGCCCACTGCGTACGCCAAGGCTCAGGGAGCGAGGAGCAATAACGGCGCGTGTTACTGGTGGCTTCGGTCCCCCGGCTCCGCCTCCGTGAACGCCGCTCGTGTCTTCGACTATGGCGATGTCGACGTCGATGGCAGCAGTGTCAGCGACACTTTCAGCAGCGTCGTCCCCGCAGTGCGTGCCCGGCTTTTCTAAAATAAATCCCCTAATCCCGTAATCCTAATCCCGAAACCCAAATCCAAATCCCGTAACCTAAATCCCAATCCCACGTAACCCTAATCCCGTAACCCGAGTCCGAAACCAAGAAATCCCGCGTGACCCCGCCATTGTACGCGCCTTTGGCGCATACAATGGCCGAAAAAAATTATGGCTGTTACAAAAAGCGATCTTGCTGTTATAACATAAGCGAAACGGCTGGCGGATTACGCGCTGCCGCTGAATATGAAAACCCCATCAGCGCTTCCTGCGCACGCCGCTAAGCGCGCGAAAGCAGCCTTTGTCGCGAAGCCTTGCGGCTCTACGACGGAATAACATTTACAGGATAAGTGTGCAGCCGCATACTTCTTCCGGAGGCCGAAATGAACCATATTAAACGCGTCATAACCCTCTGCCTGCTGCTCGCGCTGGTCGTATGCTTCGAATGCGCGTCCGCCGAGGTGCTGACCTCGTCCCAAAAGCAGGATTTATTCAACAAAACGCTAAGCGAGCTGGAAGCATATCTCTCGGAGCTCAAGGAAGATCCCGCGCGGCTCAACTCTATCGCGCTCCGGTTTTACGAGCTGGGCGGCATCCCGCAGAGCCGCCAGTTCTGGTATTACGTGAACGTACTTTTGAAGGTGGCGACCGGCGAATTCGATTTCGAGCTCGAAAATTCGCTGTTTATACTCACCCAAACGGCCTCGTTCAGTCAGTTTTTAGACAAGCTCGACAACAGTCCCATAGGCAGCGTCGAAAAGCTGACCGCGTACGTGAACGCGCGCCGCGCCGAACGCGACTCGAATACCGAAGCCGCGCTGGAATACTACCTTGAATGCATGGACTTTTTCGACTCCACGGATCGCTACGATACTTTGCTTGGTCAGAACCTGCGCACGCTCTACGAGCGCGGCAGTACGTATCTGCGCGGCAATAATCCCGCCGCCGCGTACTGGGCGTTCCAAAGCGCGGGAAATTATTCCGACGCCGCTGAAAGAGCGAACGCCGTAATAGCCATGATCGGATATATTCCTGAAAACGAGCTGGACAATCCGGGCAGCGTGCAGAGCGTAATGCTGTTTGAAACGGGCGACACGTACGTTTCGCTCATCTGGAACATGCCCGCGCACGCGACGAGCTATACCGTGGAGTACAGGCTGAGCGGCGAGAGCGCGTGGAAGCTTGCGGGCAGTACTGCGAATATAATCTGCAAGGTGACAGGGCTTACCGTAAACAGCCTGTACGATTTTCGCGTGACCGCGTGCGCCGCGAGCTTTAAAACCGAAGGCGCGCTGCTTGAAAACGTGCTGACTGCCGCCTCTGCGCCCACGCCTGTGCCCACGCCGAGCCCCACGCCTGCGCCTGCCTTCGCGGTGGGGGACATATTCACCTTCGGCTCCTACGAGCAGGACGACGATAAAAAGAACGGCAAGGAGCCCATAGACTGGATAGTCATAAGTGTGAACGAGGACGGCAGCCTGGTGCTGCTCAGCAAGTACGCGCTCGATATGAAGGACCTCGAATACGCAAGTGTGCTGAATACCACGTGGGAAAACAGCTCGCTGCGAAAATGGCTGAACGGCAGCTTTTACGAGGAAGCGTTTAGTACCGCAGAGAAAGCAAAAATCATGACCACGAAGGTCGAAAACGAAGACCACCCGATAAACGGCCTTCCGGGCGGCAGCGATACCTTCGATAAGGTCTGGCTGCTTAGCGCAAGCGAGGTTTGCGATACCTTCGGAAAAGACAAGCAGTACAGTTATTTTAAGGACGATACGTCAAGAAAGTGCTTGTCTACGCAATATGCCTCTACTCAGGGACTGATAAAACGGTACGGCGTTAAAGGCATGAGCGAGTGCGGCTGGTGGCTGCGCTCACCCTACAACGGTTTTTACTTTGCCGACTACGTAACCGCTAAAGGCACTGTGATGTTTCAGAATAATATCCTGATCACCATGACAAACACAGCAGTCCGCCCGGTAATTGCGGTAACGCCGTAAAGCTGATATTATACATTGGAGATAAACAAATAAAAGGGGCTTCAGCGAAGCAAACAAGCCCGAGGGGTGGCTTGGAGGGGCTTGCCCGTCCAACTTCATTCCGCAGCGGCGGCATGTACGGCGCGAGGACGCGATTTTTGCGCAGGGAGCGCAGCGCAGCGAAGACGACCGGAGCAAATAATCGCTACCTTACAATTTTTGCGCCCGGAAAATCCCGCAGGATTTTCAGCAAAAATTGCAAAACCCGCCTCGGCCCATCCAAAAGCCGAACGTTTTATCCAAGCACCTTATTCCGCTACACCAACCCCACCCGATTGAAATGAAGCGCAGCTTCATTTCAATCGAAGGGCTCTGCCGCTTAAGCTAATATTTTTTCTCTTTCTCCGCTTTCCGAAATCAGCCCCAGCTGCTTTAGCCTGCAGGCGGCGGCTTTGTCGCTTACGCGGCACGCGCCCGCTATGAAGATTACGAGGTCTGCGATTTCGTCTGTTGTGCGGTATTCGCCAAACGACGAGACAAGCTTGTTTATCGCGCTTTCGGGCATAAGCAGTGCGGCGGCGGAACGGTTCGCCTGATACTCCAATAAGCTGCGGCGGTCAGATAAGCGATCCGTGTCCGCGCCCGCGGACGTCACGTTTTGCCGTTCGCACGAGAGGTATGGTTTAATGGTTTTGCCCGCGCGCAGACGCGCTCTCTGGTACATGCCGTGCCACAGTGCGTGTCCCGCCTCGTGCGCAAGCGTGAAGCGGTAGAGGTTGTTTTTGCCCGCGCGGGTGAGGAAGGGGTCTATAAACACGCTGTCTTCGCGCACGCGCCTGTAGACTGCAGACCCGCGTTCCCTGTCGTACACGGGCAGCTCTCCGTCCGCGAACACGGCTGCGCCGAGCACGCTATGGTCGCTTGAAAGATGCTCGAATTCGAGCCTTAAGCCTAAAAAGCCGGTGATGAACTGCTCTATATTCAGCGGACGCAGACCCAGCGCGGCCTTCGGATCGAATTTGCGTACGAGCTCGCCGCAGCGGCTGTCTATATACGCGCTGCTCAGATACGGCACGCATGCAGGCTCGGTATCTATATATGAGTAATTCATTCTACACACCCTTTCTTTTCTTGAGCTCATCCAGCAGCAGCTTCCAGTCCTCCGCGTCGGCGTTTAAGGTCCTGACCGTGCGCAGGGCGGCGCAGATATAGGAGTTTGAATACAGGTACTCGTTTATGTCCGGCGAGACCTGCCCGCGGCTCTGACCCGCGAGATCGTACAAAAGCTCTGTCTCCTTGCGGTCGAGCGCCGTTTCGTGCGCGAAAACGCGCAGCCTTTCCAGGTCGAACGCGTAACGGCGGCCCTTCTCCACGTCGCTGAGATACGCCGTGCTTATGCCCAGCCTGTCCGCAAGCTGCCTGAGCGTGAGCCCCGCGCGCCTGCGTTTGCCGGATATGAACCTGCCGAAGCTGATGCCGTCCATGTCTGCCTCCTGATTTACGGGCATATTATAAACGATACAGATAGTAACTGTCAACCACTAAAAATGTGCAAGAAATGCAATATTACGCAAATATAACAATACAAATTGTATCGAGTTTGCATAACGCTGTTTACAAAACTGCGTAAATGTGCTATAATGCATACAAACCGCAAAAGGAGCGCTGCAATGAACGGAACGACTGAATACGGCAAGGACATGCCCGCGCAAAGCGGCGCCGAATCGCCCGCCTCGCTGGGGGAGAACATCGCTCGTCTGCGCATGCTCAGGGGCATAAGCAGAAGCGAGCTCGCGCGCGAAATGCACATGACGCTGGGCGGCGTTTCCGCGTGGGAATACGGCCGTACGCGCCCTGACCTCGACAGCGTGAAGCGGCTGTGCGCCGCGCTTTCCGTAAGCAGCGACGAATTGCTCGGCTTAAAACAGACGGAAACGCTTACGCCTGAGGAGCGCGCGCTGCTTGACAGCTACCGCGCACTGCCCGAACGCGAGCGTTTATATATATCGGAAATGACGCGCTTTATGCGCATAGCGAGCGCAGGGGTACCTGTGCGGACGGATGCCTCGCAGACGGAAATAATCCCGCTTGCAAAAGCGCGCAGGGCCGCGCCGGAAAAGGACGTTTCGCCCTGCAGCGCGCGCCCCGCGCAGACGTCCTCCCGCAGGTACGTGACACTGCCGGTCAACGAGCTTGCGATGTGCGCGGGCGACGGCGTGTATCTTTCAGACGGCAGCGAGGGCGAGCGCCTGCGCTTGCTCAGATGCGCGCAGCTTGAAGCGTGCGACGAGATCGTGCGCGTGAGCGGCAGCAGCATGGAGCCTATGTATTCAGACGGAGACCTTGCGCTGGTAACGCATACGCAGACGCTGCGCGAGGGCGAAATAGGCGTGTTCGTCATAGACGGCGAGGGCATGATAAAGCAATACCGCGCGGACGGTCTGTATCCGCTCAACAACGCTTACGACGTGATACGTCCGGGCGAATATGCTTCCGTGCGCTGCTTCGGGCGCGTGACGGGCAAGGTCACCAAGAGCATGCTGCCGTAAGGCAGTATTTTTGTTAAAATGGAGGACGGCTTTATGGATTTTGATCTGCGCAAAACTGCGCGGGAGAAGCTTATAATAGTGGCGCACCGCGGCGTGAGCGGCGGAAACATTCCCTGCAACACGATATCCGCGTATGAAATTGCGCTTCGTCAGGGCGCGGACATGATAGAAATCGACGTGACCATGAGCGCGGACGGAGAGCTGTTCATATTCCATCCGGGCATGGAGCACGCCCACCTTAACAGCCCGGGCGTTCATATAAGCGCGCTGCCCTCGTGCGAGGTAAAAAAGCTGAGATTCGTAAATCAGGACGACTCTGCCACGCAGTTTGGGCTTAACACGCTGGACGAGGTGCTGGAGCGCTTCAAGGGATGCTGCTACATAAACTGCGACAAATTCTGGGAGCATCCGCGCGAGATCACCGAGCGTATCCGCGCGCACGGCATGATGGAGCAGGTACTCGTCAAAACGTCTCCGCACGGCGTGCTTTTAGACCTTATAGAAGAGTACGCGCAGGACGTACAGTATGTGGTGATTCTCACGAAAAACGCCCGTGAGGCGCACGAAAGCTTAAAGCGCCGCAAGCTCAACTATATGGGGCAGGAGCTGCTGTTTTCGGACGAATCGAGCGAGCTGTGCCAGAGGGAATATCTGGACGCTCTGCGCAGGGACGGCATACTCAGCTGGGTGAATTCCATCGTGTACGACTATCACGCGGTGCTCGCGGGCGGACACAGCGACGACGCGGCGCTTACGCAGGGGATGGACGCGCACTGGGGCTGGCTGGCGCGGCGCGGCTTCGATTTCATACAGACCGACTGGCCGCTGATGCTTAAAAACTATCTTTCTGAGAGCGGACTTCTGTACCGCAGGGAGGCATAAATGAAGGCTTTGAGTACGTTCCCGCGCGTAAGCCTCGGTATTTTTCCAACGCCCGTTCAGCATCTTGACAATCTCAGCCGCCTGCTCGGAATAAACCTGTATATAAAGCGAGACGATCTCACGGGGCTGGGGCTGGGCGGAAACAAGCTGCGTAAGCTCGAGTTTTTGCTTGCGGACGCGCAAAACAAAGGCGCGCAGGTAGTGTTCACTACGGGCGGCGCGCAATCCAACCACGCTATGCTTACAGCCGCCGCCGCGCGCAAGCTCGGCATGACGCCGATACTGCTGCTTAAAAAGCGCGGCGTCACGGCCCGGCGCGGCAACCTCCTGCTCGAACACCTGATGAACACCGACGTGCGCTTCATCGACACCGACGACTACGCCGATATTTACGCGGAGATGGATAGTGTGGGACGCAGCCTCGGCGCAGTGTATTACAAAATCCCCTGCGGCGGCTCGAACGCGCTGGGCACGCTGGGCTACGTCGACTGCGTACGGGAGATAAGCGAGCAGGGCGTACGCTTCGACCACATAGTCTGCGCGGAAGGCAGCGGCGGGACGATGGCGGGGCTCGCGCTGGGCGCTAAGCTGTTTTTGCCCGGCACGCGCGTGCACGGCATGATGGTGGACACGGACCCGTTCGACGTGATAACGCTACGCCTGATGCGTGAAGCGGCAGCGATGCTGGAAACTGAAATCAGAATAACAGGGGACGATTTTTCCCTGCGCGACATGTGCGGCCCGGGTTACGCGAAGCCGTCGGAGGAGGGCAATGCCGCCATACGGCTTATGGCCGAAAACGAGGGCATTTTTCTCGATCCCGTCTATACGGGCAAGGCGTTCGCGGGGCTGATCGCGCTGGCGCGCGAACGGGCCTTCGCTGCCTCCGAAAACGTGCTTTTCGTGCACACCGGCGGCGCGGGCGGACTGTTCGCAGCATACGACTAAGCGGCAAAAGGGGGATAACTATGAACGCTTCTGACAGCAATCTTATCACGCGGGCATATCTTGACAGCATACTTATAGAAACCCGTTATATAAACGGCTGTGAGCCGGATACGACGTTCGAGTTTTTCGGCCGCAGCTTTCCGACGCCGATAATGTCCGCGGCGCTCAGCCATTTAGACAGGTTCATGTTCGACGGAGCGATGAGGCTGTATGCCGAGGGGATGGCGGCGTCCGGCGCGCTTATGTGGCTGGGAATGACGAACGACCGCGAGGCGGAAATGTGCGCTGCGACGGGCGCGAGTATAGTGGAGATCATAAAGCCCTACGCGGACAGGGAATGCATATACGCGCGTATACGCAAAGCCGAGGAACTTGGCTTCCTCGCCGTAGGCGTGGACATAGACCATTCGTTCGGCAGCGACGGCAAAAACGACGTGGTAAACGGATGTGACATGCGGCCGCTGAACAGCGCGGAGCTTACAGAACTTAAGCGTTCGACGCGTCTTCCGTTCATAGTGAAAGGCGTGCTGAGCGAATACGATCTGAAAGCCTGCAAAGCCGCAGGCGCGGACGGAGTGGTGATTTCGCATCACAACAACCGCATAGCTTACGCGCTTCCGCCTGCGCGTTTTCTGCGCGAGACGGACGAAACGCTGCTTTCCGGTATAAGCGTATTTGCTGACTGCGTGATAAACAGCGGCGCCGACGCGTTCAAATATCTGTGTCTGGGCGCGCAGGGCGTATGTGTCGGCAGACCGCTTATGACGGCGATCAAGGAAGCGGGCGCTCAGGGAGTAAGCGACTGGGTCAGGCGTGAAACCGCCGCCCTGCGCAAATATATGGCCTTCACCGGCTGTAAAGACCTGAAGCACACGGACAAGTCGGTGCTGCATTTCGAGAAGTAGGGGAAAGCAGCATGAACCGGATATCAAATGTATTAGTGCCGGACAGACAGATTAACGCTGAGAGGCGGAACGATGAGCGATTTTGGATCAATGAAATGCTTGAAATGCAAAGGTCTCTGCAGAAGAGATATGAAGACAAGTGGGGCGGTCTATCGCCTGAAATTTGCACAAACCAGTTGCTGTGGATGATTGGGGAGATTGGCGAGGTAATAGATATAATAAAAAAGAACGGTGCTGAAGCAGCAAGCCAGGAAAGCAATCAGCGCGAGCGTTTGGTTGAAGAATTGGCGGACGTATTGATGTATTATAACGATGTTTTGCTGTGCTATGGAATATCTGCGGACGAACTGAAAAAAGCATACGTGCAAAAGTTCCATACGAATATGACACGCTGGTAAATCCCCATATAAGCGATTTACTCAGAATATCAATTGCCTTTGGAACTGCATATTAAGGTCTTACTACATAGAATCGTAAGACTGATCCGGTTTCGCACGAACATGAGTATAAAGCTGCAGCAGTGCATCAGTGTTAATAGAATGCAAACAATCCCGCCGGGTTTGCGCTATAAGCGTATGAGTGGTATAATTGGCAAAACGCTGCAAGGAGGAATCGCATGAGAAGAATCGCGTGTGCGCTTATCGCGCTGGTGCTGCTGCTTGCATCGTGCACAGCGGAGGGCAGATTCCTTACAGACGTATCCGCAAGTGCGGATGGAATCATCTCTTTAAGACTCATAGAAGCAGGCGCCGAAAGCGTGCAGGAGCTTGCGGACACATATCTTGCCGAAAACGCGGGGCGCGGCGCGGAATGGTACGTGATCACGCTGCGTCAGTACGGTTTCGCATTTGATCCTGCTGCTTACCTCGCGGCGCTAAATAAATACGTATCTGAAAACACGATAAGCAGCGCTACGGAGAGACAGAAAATCGCTTTGGTGTATATATCCTGCGGCGAGCGTGAGAACGAATTCGTAAAGCGCACGCTGAGCGACTCGATCGGCCAAATGGGCGTGATGTCGTATATTTACGGGCTGCATCTGTTAAATAATTGCGCTTCCGGAGACGCCGCTGACGTCAAAGAGGTGACAGACACCCTGCTCTCCCTGCGCAAGGGCGGGGGCTGGGCTGTTACAGGCAGCAATCCGGACGTGGACGTCACCGCGATGGCGCTGCAGGCGCTGGCGCCAGCGTATGCTTCCGATCTCCGCGTGCACGAAGCTGTGGACGAAGCGCTTGAGCTGCTGTCGTCCCGACAGCTTGAAAACGGCGGCTTTGCGAGCTACGGCAGCGAAAACTGCGAATCCTGCGCTCAGGTAATAATGGCGCTGACGAACCTTGGCATCGAGCCCGAAAAAGACGCGCGTTTCATAAAAAACGGGAACAGCGCCGTCGACGCGCTGCTGTCGTATCGCACAGCCGAGGGCGCGTTTCGCCACGTCAAGGACGGTCCGGCGAACAACAGCGCCGTTACGCAGGCGTTTTACGCTTTGGTGTCCGTATGGAGGCTCAGAAGCGGGCGCGGAGCGTTTTATAACCTGGACAGCCAGATCGTCCCAAACACAAGGGCGGAAGCGCTGCTGAGCGCTGAAAGCGAAGACGGCGGCCTTTCGTATAAAGCGATAGTATTGATTTCTGTTGGCGCGTGCGCGCTCGCGGCGTGTATCGCGCTTACGATAAAAGGCAAACGGCACGTAAAGAATTACGTTTTCGTGCTGGCGGCGGCAATAGTGCTCGGGGGCTTGACGCTGCTCACGGATTTTGAAAGCGTGCGCAGTTATTACTCGCCCGAGGACAACTCGAACAAACAGTATATCGGCACGGTAACGCTGACCGTGCGCTGCGATATCGTCGCGGGAACGACGGACAAGGAATACATACCTGCCGATGGAGTGATCCTGCCGGTCACGGAAGTAAAGCTGTACGAAGGGGACTCGGTATTTGACGCGCTTACCCGCGCCGCGCGTGAGCACAGTCTGCAGGTCGAAAACCGCGGCGGGGCGCTGAACGCGCACGGCATGGTATACATAGCGGGTATCAATTACCTGTACGAGCGTGAATTCGGAGATATGTCCGGCTGGATTTATCACGTAAACGGCGTGTCTCCGAACGTCAGCTGCGGGGATTATCTGCTTGCGGACGGCGATGAGGTCGACTGGCTGTACACGCTCTCGCTGGGAGAGGACGTAAAGGATTTTGTGAGGCAATGAGATACTTTATTTCTACCATAACGGACGTGGTTTACGAGGAAGACGAAAACCACATCGAGCTTGGCTACAAACAGATAACCGCGCCGCTCGCAAGAAAATACGGCGTGGGGCTCGAGCTTGCGGATCTCTGCATAGCGGGCAACCTTGCCGCATATGAGAGAGGGGAGTTCCCGTTTTTTGACCTGAACGTGAAAAGCGGCTTGCCCTGTATTATGCACGCGCCGTACAACGAGCTTTATCCGCATGCGATAGAGCCGGAGGTAATGCGCGTGGCGGAAAGGCAGTACGCGTCAGCTTACGGGATATGCACCCGCTTCGGTCTTGAAAAAATGGTGGTGCACGCAAACTTCGTGTCTGCCTTGTACCATCCCTTATGGTTCGTAAACAGGCAGGTCGAGTTCTGGAAGCGTTTTCTGAACAAGCATGAAGGCGATACGGTGATTTGTATCGAAAACGTGATGGAGTCTGAGCCCGCGCTGCTTACGGATATAGTAACGCGTGTAGACGACGCGAGACTGCGCCTGTGCCTCGACATAGGCCACGCAAATCTCTCGAAGACCGCGCCGGAAATCTGGCTTGAACAGGAAATGCCGTACCTGTCCCATCTGCATATACACAACAACAAGGGCACTGCCGCAGCGGAATTCCCCGCAGCGGCGGATACGCACTCGGCTCTCGACGACGGCGTGATAGATGTTGAAGGCATACTCAAAACGCTGCGTGAGCGGAAAGACGACGTGACCTTGACGCTCGAAAGCGCGGCTATAGAGCGCTCGATGGATTGGCTGGCCGTAAAGGGCTTTCTGAACGCCGGGAACGGCGAATAAGCGCAGACACCGTGACAGGCGCGTTAGCACGCTGCTTGCCGCCAAATCTGCCGCCGGAAAGTCCGCTTATACAGCGTTCCTCAACTGCTCGTCCAGGCGCTAAAGTCCGCGGCTTCTGAAGACGGTGCATTTATCCTTGCTCCGCTCTTTACGTACTGCGCGGGCTTAGCAGTGTGACGATAAGAAGCGACACTTTGACGGCGGCGACCGAGAGCCTCCATGCGAAAGACTGTAAGCTGGCTGCGTGAAAACTATATCTAAGAGAGAAAAGCCGTGAGCGTATTGACAGAAACAGACAGATTGCTCATAACCGAAATGACGACGGACATGGCGGCGGACGTCTATAAGAATTCTTTGGATGAAGACATAAAAAGATTCGTACCCGACGAAGTATTCAAAACGCCGGAACACGCAAAACAGACGCTGGAATTCCTGATATCCCGTTACGGCACCGCGGACGGCCCGCTGGTCTACGCGCTTATCACGAAAGACGAACACAAAAACATCGGCTACGTTCAGCTGGTACATCTCGAAAACGGTAATTGGGAGATCGGATACCATATAGCTAAAGCTTTCACGAAAAAGGGCTATGCGACAGAGGCGGTGACAGCGTTTCTTCCGGTGATAACGAAACAGGTCGCCGCGACAGAGGTATACGGTATCCGCCTTTTGGAGAACACCGCGTCCGGTCGGGTTCTGGAAAAAAGCGGGTTTCAGACTGTCTTTACCGGAAAGAGCGTGTACCACGGCGGGGTTTACGAAATCAGCAAGAGCGTCTGGAAAGCGTGAACCGAACGGGCTCGCAAATTGACCTCAAAAAGAAGCGCAGTTTGAGCCGGAATGAGAAAGGCAGCTAAGTAAAGCGCCGAAAGGCGTGTAATTTTAATGAAAAATCGTGCGCGGATACTTGCATTAGGGAGAGTCTTCTGTTATAATATCGCCTGTTGAGCAGCAGCTCTACTTTCGGCCATGCGGAGAAGTCGCCTAGCTTGGTCGAGGGCGCACGACTGGAAATCGTGTAACGGCCAAAATCCGTTCGAGGGTTCGAATCCCTCCTTCTCCGTGAAAACAGCATCAGGACGCAGGTCCCGGTGCTGTTTCCTTATATGCGTTGCGCAGGCGGTATGATTTGGCTTGCATGACTGCGCAAAATATTTGTACGCGTGTATTGACACCCGGCTGCCGCGGGAGTATGATGATAACAAAGCGTTCCTGCGCGGCATACGCGCAGGCGAAAGGAGAAATACCATGAGCGATATCGAAAGAGTGTGCAGTTTTTTAGAGGAGGCGCAGACATACTATCTGGCTACGGTCGAGGGCGATCAGCCAAGGGTGCGTCCCTTCGGTACGGCGCTGGTTTATGAGGGCAGGCTGTACATACAGACGGGTAAGGTCAAAAACGTATCCAAACAGCTCGCGCTCAATCCCAAAGCCGAAATCTGCGCCTTCAGCGGCGGCAAATGGCTGCGCGTGACGGGCGAGCTGATAAACGACGACCGCCGTGAAGTAAAGCAGGCCATGCTGGACAAGCATCCGTCGCTGAAGGGCATGTATTCCGCCGACGACGACAACACGCAGGTGCTGTATTTTAAAAACGCCACGGCGACCTTCAGCTCCTTCGTCAGCGCGCCTGAGACGATTAATATATGAACAGCTGGGGCTGTCAGGCGGCCCCAGCTTTCATGCACATGGATATATGAATAAGCAAGCCGTTTTAAAACGCCGCTGCGTCGTGGTTGCGGCGGGCGAGCTGTTCGGCAGAAAAATAGACGTGCAGCCGGACGATTTTGTGATCGCGGCAGACGCAGGCTGGCGTTACTGCGACGAACAGGGCATACGCTACGATCTGCTCGTGGGGGATTTCGACTCCGCGCCGCGCCCTGAAACGCAGGCGGAAATCGAGCGTCTGCCGGTGCACAAGGACGTAACGGATACATGGGCGGCGCTCGATACAGCGGTGCGGCGCGGCTTTGACGACATACGCCTGTATGCAGGCGCCGGCGGGCGCTTCGATCACACGCTTGCAAATGTACAGATGCTCGCGTATCACGCCGCGCGCGGCCGCCGCGTAATCATGTACTGCGACAAACTGGCGGTCACCGCGCTGCATAACGGCGAAATGACGCTGCTTAAGCCGGGCACGAACGCAGCGCCTGCCGGGACGCCCGAGGACGAACCGCGCCTTGCGGTGTTTGCCTTCGGAGGAGACGCAAAAGACGTGTGCGTGCGGGGGGCGCTTTATACCTTGGAGCATGCCGTGCTCACGCCCGAATTCCCGCTGGGCGTTTCAAACTTCTTCGCGTCAGACGCAGACGCAGCCGAGCTGTCGGTCGGAGACGGCACGCTGATCGTCATGTGGCAGGACGTGCCCTGAATAGCGGAACCGCAAAGCGGGAAAGCTGCTGACGGCTCGCGTCAAAAGCCATGAGCTCAAAGGAAGCTTCCGCCATATCACGACAGGAATCTGTCTCGTGGATTTTTGACGGCAAGCTGTCAGCTTTCGCGCGGTTTGCAAGACGTACTCTTATGCGACGCGCCGCCGCTTGTCCAACCGTGTTTTCAGTGCTGTCGGCGCATCCTGCCGGCTGAGTCTGCGCGTCAGATATGCGCCTTTCGTATGCGCTTGGCATAGCCCTTGTATTCCGGCCCGTCGAACCAGCTTACGCCGCCGCGGCAGCGTTTCAGATAATCCAGCGCTGTCAATTGCGCCGACCATTCCATATCGTCCAAATGAACAGGGTCGTGATACCCTTCGATATCGCACGCGCCCCTGAAGCCGCTCTGCAGCAGTATCGTGAACAGGTCTGCCCAGTTCGTATCGCCGAAGCCGGGCGTGCGGTTCCAGCAGTAGATCGCTCCGCTGTCTATGCCGTGCTCTGCGATCACGTCCCAGGCGACGGTTCCGTCCTTGCCATGCACATGCACGACTTTGTCAGCCCATCTGCGCAGCTGTATGATCGGGTCGGCAAGCTTTTCCAGTGCGTGGCAGGGCTCCCATTCCAGACCGAGTGCGGGCGATTGCACGGCGTCAAGTATTAGCTCCCACGCGTCCGAACAGAAGCCTATGTTCCTGCTTCCGTGACGCCAGCCGCCCCCGCAGCCCTCAAGTCCGATCTTTACGCCTTCGTCCTCCGCCATTTGCACTAACGGCGTCCAGACACGCTTGAAATCCGGTATATTTTCCGGCACTGACTTTTCGGGGTCTCCGCCCGCGAAAGCTCCTATTACATTGCAGCCGAACCGGCGCGCGTTTTTTATCATGACCGTGAGATTATTCCTGTCCTCTTCCCGAAGTATAGGATTTGCGTAAAACCCGAGCGCTGAAATGCGCGCGCCCTGCAGCTTCGAGTTAATGCTGTCCGAAAGGCGGCTCCAGTCGAGTTGCGCAGGGTTTTCGCCCAAGAAGTCGAGCTCGAAGCATTCGAACCCCTTGGGCTCAAGTATGGGAATCATATCTGCGGCGCAACGCACGGGAACGATCGTACCTATGGAAATATCGAACATACGGCAAGCCTCCCAACCTTAACTGCTGCTTAAAGTATAGCATTTTGCCGTCGATTAATCAATATAAAATTCACGCCTACAGGATATGCAGTAAAAAACTCCACGGTACGCGAAGCGCAAGCCGTGGAGTTTTCTGTTATAAACTGATCGCTTACAGCTGTTTTCGTATGATTTTTCCGCTCGTGGTCTTGGGAAGCTCGTCCCTGAATACGACTATGCGCGGGTATTTGTAGGGCGCGGTGCGGTGCTTTACGTAATTCTGTATTTCCTTTTTGAGCTCTTCGCTTGCCTGCGTGCCCTTGGTGAGCACTATGCTTGCCTTGACGACCTGCCCGCGTATTTCGTCCGGCGCGGCTGAGACGCCGCATTCGAGCACGTAGGGCAGCTCCATAATAACGTTTTCTATTTCGAACGGGCCGATCCTGTAGCCGGAGGACTTGATGACGTCGTCCACGCGGCCTACATACCAGAAATAGCCGTCCTCGTCGCGCCAGGCGGTATCGCCGGTGTGATACAGCCCGTCGTGGACGTCGAGCAGCGGCTTGCCGAGCTCGTTGTCGTAATAGCCGCGGCACAATCCGCAGGGCAGTCCGCCTGAAACGCGTATCACTATCTCGCCTGTTTCGCCTACGCCCACGCTTTTGCCGTCCGCGTCGACTATATCCACGTCATACTGCGGCACGGGCTTGCCCATGGAGCCGACCTTCGGCGTCATGCCGACGGAGTTTGCGATCATTACCGTGGTTTCGCTCTGACCAAAGCCCTCCATAACCGAAAGCCCGGTCGCCTTTTTGAACTGGTTGAACACCTCGGGGTTCAGCGCCTCGCCCGCTATGGTCGCGTGCTTTATGCTGGATAGATCGAACCTGGCCAGGTCCTCCTTTATCATGAAGCGGTACATCGTGGGCGGAGCGCAGAAGGTGGTGACGTTGTATTTTTTGAACATCGGCAGTATGTCGTTCGCGTCGAAACGGTCGAAATCGTATACGAATATCGCGCCCTCGCTCAGCCACTGACCGTACAGCTTGCCCCACATGCTCTTCGCCCAGCCGGTGTCCGAAATCGTAAGATGCAGCCCCTCGGGATCGACGCAGTGCCAGTAATGCGCGGTATAGAAGTGCCCGAGAGGATAAGTGTGCGTGTGAGTCGCGATCTTGGGATAGCCGGTCGTGCCGGAGGTGAACACCATAAGCAGCAGGTCCTCGCCTTCGGGACGGGTATCGCCCTTGGCAGGAGTGTACGTGGAACGGAACATCCGGTATTCCTCGTCGAAATTATGCCAGCCCTCGCGCTCGCCGTCTACGAGTATCAGCGTGCGTACGTTCGGGCATTCCGCTGCCGCCTGCTCCACCTGATTGGCGCAGTCGCCGGTAGAGGTGCACAGCACCGCCGTAACTCCCGCTTTTTCGAAGCGGTAAACGAGGTCCTTTTTGAGCAGCTGGTTGGTGGCGAGTATGCCTACCGCGCCGATTTTATTAAGCGCGAGCATCGCTATCCAGAACTGATAGTGCCGCCTGAGCATCATCAGCACGCGGTCGCCCTTGCGTATGCCGAGGGATTTGAAATAATTGGCCGCCCGGTTGGACAGGCGCGACATGTCGGCGAAGGTAAAGCGGCGTTCGGTTTTGTCGCGTGAAATGTGCAGCATCGCGAGCTTGTCCGGATACAGGCGCGCCATCTCGTCCACCACGTCGAAGGCGAAATTGAAATGCTCGGTATTTTTGAAAGATATGCTCCTGCAGGAGCCGTCCGGATTTTCCTCGACGTCTATATAGCGCTGCCAGATATGCTCGCGCGCGGGCACAGTCGGCTTCACGGCCTGGATTTCAGCCTGCTTGGGCAGCGTCATGGAATAGTTCTCGGTCAGCTCCGGCACGGGCTCGCCGCTGGGATTGAGCACGATCGCGTAGAACAGGCAGTCCTCTCCGCCCACGGCGATCATGCCGTGCGGGGAAGAGGAGTCGTAATAGATGCTGTCGCCCTCTTCGAGTATCTCCCAGTGCGTGCCGACCTGCACCTTGAGCTTGCCCTTTATGATAATATCGCATTCCTGCCCGGCGTGGGAGGTCAGCTCGATATCCCTGTACTGCGCTTCCTCGCTGTAGGCGGCGTTTACGTACAGCGGCTCGGCGATACGGTTTTTGAACTGCGAGGCGAGGTTATAATAAACCATGCCGTGCGCCTGCTCTATGCGCTGTCCGGCGCCGCGGCGCGTCACGGTGTACGACGACAGACGCGGGCTCGCGCCCTCGATGATATCGGTCACGTCCACGCCCAGCACCAGCGCGCAGCGATATATGAACGCGAAGTTCAGATCGCTTTTGCCTTCCTCGCAGCTTATGTACTCCTCAAGGCTCACGCCGGTTTTCAGCGCCATATCCTCTATGGATATGTTCTCTATCTCGCGCAGCTCTTTTATGCGCCCCGACATCTCCTTAAGCTTGTATTCAAGACCTGTCGTTATTGCCATATTTACGCCTCCAGCAAATAAAAACGCCCCAAAGCAAGGCTTTGAGACGGATATACCGCGGTACCACTCAAATTCACTCCCGAAGGAATGCGCTTGTTTTGCCCCTGCGCGGGCTGACGGAGGGTTCTACTTGCCTCAGGGCTTTCTTCCCTCTGCTAAGGAGCTACGGTCCTTCTCCGCGCGAACGCCTTGCACCCACCGGCGTCTCTCTGAACACGCTTCTGTCCGGACTCTCTCCCTCATCGCATCTGTATTTAATTATAAGCATCTTACCACTTTACGGATTTGTTGTCAACTGCTTTGACGCTCGTCACATGCATTTAACGCCGCGCGCAGGCATGGGGGCGAAATGTATAAAAATGCCTTAACAATGAATAAATACAAATATAAATTGACTTTTATGCATAAAAGGCGTATAATCGTTCGCATAAAAATACATTGTTAAGTCGGAGCAAAAATGTATACGGTTTTTATTGACGGCAGCAGCGGCACTACCGGGCTCAGAATAAGAGAACGCCTGAGCTCTCGTGCGGACATTAAGCTGATTTCCATTACGGACGATCTGCGCCGGGATACCTCTGCCCGCGCACAGGCGATAAACGACGCGGACATCGTATTTCTGTGCCTGCCGGACGACGCGGCGCGGGAAAGCGCGAGCCTTGTCAAAAACCCCGCGGTGCGCGTGATAGACGCCTCCACCGCACACAGAACGGACGAGGCGTGGACGTACGGCTTCCCCGAAATCCGCGCACAGCGCGAAAAAATCGCCGCGTCAAAGCGCGTAGCAAATCCGGGCTGTCACGCAAGCGGCTTTATCGCGCTGGTAAGACCGCTGACCGAGCTCGGCGTCATTTCGCCTGACGCGCATATGGCGTGCTTCTCGCTCACGGGTTACTCAGGCGGCGGCAAGAAGATGATCGCGGAATATGAGCAGGCGGACAGAAGCGCACTGTTGTCCGCGCCGCGCGCGTACGCGCTTGATCAGAACCATAAGCATCTGCCTGAGATGAAAAAATACGGCGGCCTGAGCGAAGCGCCCGTGTTCATGCCTGTGGTCGGTCCCTTCTATGCGGGCATGGAGGTCTGCGTGATGCTTGCCGGGGTCGATAAAACCGAGGCCGAGCAGGCGTACGAAGCGTATTACGCAAGCGGACTTATTAGGTTTTCACGAAACGCGGACGAGAACGGCTTTGCCTCTGCGTGCGCGTTTGCGGGACGCGACGATTTGGAAGTGTCAGTGCACGGCAATGGCGAGCGTCTGGCGCTCATCGCCCGCTTCGACAATCTGGGCAAGGGCGCATCGGGCGCAGCAATACAGAACATGAACCTGATGTTGGGAATGGATGAAATAACAGGGCTCGTCACGGCCTGAGTACGGAGGATATATCTATGAAGCAGATTTCCGGCGGAGTATGCGCAGCGAAGGGCTTTAGAGCGAACGGCGTGCACTGCGGCATACGCAAAAACCGCTCCAAGCGCGATCTTGCGCTGATTTTTTCCGAAAAGCGCGCCGCCTGCGCGGCAGTATACACCACAAATCTGGTAAAGGGCGCGCCGCTTGCGGTAACCAAGGCGCATATAGCGGACGGCTATGCGCAGGCGATCGTCTGCAACAGCGGCAACGCGAATACCTGCAACGCGAACGGTCCCGAAATCGCGGAGGGAATGTGTGCGCTCGCCGCAAAGCAGCTCGGCATAGACGCTGCGGACGTCGTGGTGGCGTCGACCGGCGTGATCGGTCAGAAAATGAGCCTCGAGCCTATCGGGTCGGGCATTATTCCGCTGTGCGAGGGCTTGAGCGCAGAGGGCGGCGCGTTTGCCGCCGAGGGCATAATGACTACCGACACGGTCAAAAAGGAAGTCGCGATCGAGTTTGAAATAGGCGGTGTCGTCTGCCGCATGGGCGGCATCGCCAAGGGCAGCGGCATGATACACCCGAACATGGCTACGATGCTGGTGTTTATAACCACTGACGCAGGCATATCTCCTGCGCTTTTGCAGAAGGCGCTCTCGGGCGACGTCAAAAACACCTTCAACATGCTCAGTATAGACGGCGATACCTCCACGAACGACATGGTCGTGGTCATGGCGAACGGCTGCGCCGGAAACGCCGAAATACGTGAGGAAGGCGAGGACTTTAACGTCTTCATGCAGGCGCTGAACAGCGTGAACGTCGCGCTGTGCCGCATGATAGCGGGCGACGGCGAAGGCGCTACCAAGCTGCTTGAGTGCAGGCTCACGGGTGCGTCTGACGAGGAAACCGCCAAAAAGATCGCCAAAAGCGTGGTCTGCTCCAGCCTGACGAAAGCCGCGATGTTCGGCGCGGACGCGAACTGGGGGCGCGTACTCTGCGCGATAGGCTACTCCGGCGCATATACGGACGTCGGCAGGATCGACGTGTGCTTCGAAAGCAAGAAGGGCAAAATCTCCGTGTGCGAGTCCGGCGCGGGCGTGGATTTCGACGAAGCGCTGGCAAAGCAGATACTTTCAGAGAAGGAAATAGATATACTCGTCAATCTGAATTCGGGCGAGTATTCCGCGTGCGCGTGGGGCTGCGACCTTACATACGATTACGTAAAGATAAACGCGGATTACCGCACCTGATCAATCGGAGGCAGAATGAATACGTCGTTTTCTAACGCGCAGAGGGCGGAGGTGCTCGTGCAGGCGCTGCCCTACATCAGGCGCTATTCCGGAAAAATCGTAGTTATCAAATACGGCGGCAACGCCATGGTAAACGAAGAACTCAAGCTGCAGGTGATGGAGGATATAGTGCTTCTGCAGCTTATAGGCGTGCGCGCGGTGCTGGTGCACGGCGGCGGCCCTGAGATAAACGCGCTGATGGATCGCCTCGGCAAGCAGCCCGAGTTCGTGGACGGGCTGCGCGTGACCGACCGGGAAACCGCGGACATCGTTCAGATGGTGCTTGCGGGCAGGGTAAACAAAACGCTCGTAAACCTGATCGAAATGCAGGGCGGCAGCGCGATCGGACTGTCCGGCATGGACGGACGGCTCATCGAAGCGCGCGCGAAGGACGAGCGCTTGGGCTATGTGGGCGAAATAACCAAAGTAAACATAAAGCCCGTCACAGATTTGCTCGATAACGGCTACATACCCGTTATTTCGACCGTGGGCTGCGACAGGGACGGCAGCGTGTACAATATAAACGGCGATACCGCCGCCGCGCGCATAGCCGGCGCGCTGGGCGCGGAAAGGCTTATAATGATGACGGATATCGCGGGCGTATTAAGAGACAAAAACGATCCGTCCACGCTCATACCCGAAATCAGCATAAGCGACGTATACGACCTGCGCCGAAGCGGCATAATAAGCGGCGGCATGATACCCAAGGTCGACTGCTGCGTGCAGGCGATAAACGAGGGCGTCAGGCAGGTGGTGATCATGGACGGGCGCGTGCCGCATTCGATACTTATGGAGCTGCTTACAAACGAAGGCGCGGGCACACTGGTAAGGGGGAATCCAATATGACAAACCTTAAGGGCAGAAGCTTTCTTACGCTGCTGGATTTCAGCACGGAAGAAATCGAATACCTGCTCGAGCTGGCAGCTTTGCTTAAACAAAAAAAGCGTCAAGGCACAGCGCACCGTCTGTGCGAGGGCAAAAACGCGGCGCTGATATTCGAAAAAACCTCCACGCGCACGCGCTGCTCCTTCGAGGTGGCGGCAGCCGATCTCGGCATGTATACGACATACCTTGATCCGGTGTCCTCGCAGCTCGGCAAAAAGGAATCCGTCGCCGACACAGCGCGCGTGCTGGGGCGCATGTACGACGCGATAGAATACAGGGGCTTTGGGCAGGAGCGCGTGGAAGCGCTCGCCAGGTACTCCGAAGTGCCCGTATGGAACGGACTGACGAACGAGTACCATCCCACGCAGGTGCTGGCGGATATGCTTACGATGAGAGAGCATTTCGGGTCTCTTAAAGGCAGGACGCTGGTGTTCATGGGCGATGCCCGCTACAATATGGCCGCCTCGCTTATGATAGGCTGCGCAAAGCTTGGCGTGAACTTCAAAGTGGCCGCGCCGAAGGCGTATTTCCCGCCGCGTGAGCTGAGCGAAAAATGCCGCGGGCTCGCCTCTGAAACCGCCTCTCAGATAAGCTTCCACGAGGATACCCAAAGCGCGGTGAAGGGCGCGGACGTGATCTACACGGACGTATGGGTGTCGATGGGCGAGGACGAGAGCGTTTGGGAAAAGCGCATTAAAGACCTTAAGCCTTATCAGGTGACGCGGGAGGTCATGGCGCTTGCGGGGCCGCAGTGCCGCTTCATGCACTGTCTGCCGTCGTTCCACGACCTGAATACCGGAATCGGACAGGAGATTTACAAAAAGTTCGGTCTTACCTGCATGGAGGTGACCGACGAGGTGTTCGAGAGCGAACAGTCTATCGTATTCGACGAGGCTGAAAACCGCATGCACACGATCAAAGCAGTGATGGCCGCCACGATGGGATTTCCCGAAGGCGCATTAAACATACAGGAAGCATGAATATGGAAAAGGCATATCTCGTACTCTCAAACGGCAGGATATTCGAGGGGCAGCGGATAGGTTACAAGGGCGACAGCATAGGCGAGCTCGTGTTCACGACCGGAATGGTCGGCTACCTTGAGACGCTCACCGATCCCAGCTACGCCGGACAGATCATAATGCAGACCTTTCCGCTCATCGGCAATTACGGCGTGATAGAGCAGGATTTCGAGGGCGAAAGCGCCTGCAGCGGCTACGTGGTGAGAGAGATCTGCGACGAGCCGTCCAACTTCCGCAGCATGTACGCGCTAAACGAACTGCTTATAAAAAAGCATATTCCCGGGATCGCTGGGGTCGATACGAGGTGCATCACCCGCATCATTCGCGAACAGGGCGTAATGAACGCGATCATCTGCTCTGAGCCGCCTTCTGATCTTGAGGCCGTCAGGAGCTATTCAGTCAAGGGCGCGGTAAAGCTTGTCAGCCGTGCGACGGTGAACGAATACTCCGCCGAGGGCGAAGAGCGTTTTCATATTTGTCTTATAGACTACGGCGCGAAAAGAAATATAATACGCAGCCTCTGCGCGCGGGGCTGCCGCGTAACGGCAGTGCCATACGACACGAAGGCCGAAACGATACTTGCGATGCAGCCGGACGGGGTTATGCTTTCGAACGGTCCCGGAGACCCCGCCGAAAACACTGAGTGTATCGAGGAGCTCAGAAAGCTGATAGGCAAGCTGCCGATATTCGGCATCTGCCTTGGACATCAGCTGACCGCGCTGGCGATGGGCGGGCAGACGCAAAAGCTCAAATACGGACACCGCGGCGGCAATCAGCCCGTTAAGCGCCTGAGCGACGGGCGCTGCTTCATAAGCAGTCAGAATCACGGCTACGCCGTGGTCAGCGAAAGCATGCGCGGCAAAGCGGTGCTCAGCTATATAAACGCCAACGATCTTACCTGCGAGGGGCTTGATTATCCGGACAAACGCTGCTTTACGGTGCAGTTCCATCCGGAGGCCTGCTCGGGGCCGCGTGATACCGAATTTCTGTTCGAGCGTTTCGTGCGTATGATGGGAGGAAAGGGCGATGCCTAAGGATAAAAGCATACAAAAAGTGCTGGTGATCGGCTCCGGTCCCATCGTCATCGGTCAGGCGGCGGAGTTCGACTACGCGGGCGCACAGGCCTGCCGGGTGCTGAGGCAGGAGGGCATAACGACTGTTCTGGTAAATTCAAATCCCGCCACGATCATGACGGACAAGCATCTTGCGGACGCGATCTACCTTGAACCGCTGACTGCGCAGACGCTTGCGCGCATTATAGAAAAGGAACACCCGGATGGGCTGCTTGCGGGGCTCGGCGGCCAGACGGGGCTTACGCTCGCCATGCAGCTGAGCCGCGACGGCACGCTGGATAAATACGGCGTGCGGCTGCTCGGCAGCGGCATTGACGCTATCCAGAAGGCTGAGGACAGGGAGCTGTTCCGCGAAACGCTCCAAAAGCTCGGACAGCCCATAATCCCGTCCGATACGGCCAACGACGTGGACTCCGCTCTGAGAATAGCGGATACCATCGGTTACCCGGTCATAGTGCGCCCCGCTTATACGCTAGGCGGCACGGGCGGCGGCATAGCTCAGAACGCGGAGGAGCTCAGGCTCATAGCCAGAACCGGCCTCGATATGTCGCCCATAACGCAGATACTGGTCGAAAAGTGCGTGTCCGGCTGGAAGGAAATCGAGTTCGAGACGATGCGCGACGCGGCAGGCAATGTTATCGCGGTGTGCTCGATGGAAAACGTCGATCCGGTCGGGATCCATACGGGCGACAGCATAGTCGTCGCGCCTGCGCTCACGCTTTCGGACAAGGAATACAAAATGCTCAGGACCGCGTCACTGGACATCGTTTCGGAGATAGGCATCGTGGGCGGCTGCAACTGCCAGTTCGCGCTTGATCCGGACAGCTTCGAATACGCGGTGATAGAGGTAAATCCCAGAGTATCCCGCTCCTCGGCGCTGGCGAGCAAGGCGACGGGTTATCCCATCGCAAAAATAAGCACACGCATAGCGTTAGGCTACACGCTGGACGAAATCAAAAACGACATTACCGGCAAGACCTGCGCCTGCTTCGAGCCGACGGTGGATTACGTAGTGGTCAAGCTTCCCAAATGGCCGTTCGACAAGTTCGCGGGCTCGAGCCGCAGCCTCGGCACGCAGATGAAAGCGACCGGCGAGGTCATGTCCATAGCAAGCAGCTTCGAGATGGCGCTCATGAAGGCGGTGCGCGGCGCGGAGATATCGCTTGATACCCTGAACGCTCCGCCGCTCAGCGACGCGCCGGTTAGCGAGAGACTGCGCCAGCAGAACGACAGACGCATATTCACGGTGTTCGAGGCGCTCAAGCAGGGCGTCAGCGTGGACGAGATATACGATATTACAAAAATAGACAAATGGTTTTTGTATAAGCTCAGAGGCATGGCCGAGTTTGAAAAGCGTCTGGCCGAAGGAGCGCCCGACAAAGAAACCTATATAAAGGCGAAGCGTTTGGGCTATACCGACGAGGCGATATCCCGGATAAGCGGCGCGCAGGTGCTGCCCGGGCTCGATATGAGCTATAAAATGGTCGATACCTGCGGCGCGGAATTCGACGCGGAAACGCCGTATTTCTATTCGGGCTACGACGAGGAATGCGAAGCGCGCGAATTCAGGCGCAGCGGCAAGCCCGTCGTCATCGTTTTAGGCTCAGGGCCTATCCGCATAGGACAGGGCATTGAGTTCGACTACAGCTCGGTGCACTGCGTCTGGACGCTCAGGGAAATGGGTTACGACGTCGTAATCATAAACAACAATCCGGAGACCGTCTCAACCGACTACGATACCGCCGACCGGCTGTATTTCGAGCCGCTCTGCCGCGAGGACGTAATGAATATAATCAAGGTCGAGCAGCCCGTCGGCGTGGTAGTCGCCTTCGGCGGGCAGACCGCCATAAAGCTCACGCAGTACCTCGACCGTCAGGGCATACGGATACTCGGCACGTCCGCCGACAGCATCGATATCGCTGAGGACAGAGCGCGCTTCGACGCGCTGCTTGAGAGCTTCGGCATCTCCCGTCCGAAAGGGCGCGGCGTAAACACGCTTCAGGAAGCGCTCGACGCGGCTTCCGAATTGGGCTATCCCGTGCTGCTCAGACCCTCTTACGTGATCGGCGGGCAGAACATGACCATATCCAAAACGCCCGAGCAGACTGAAAAATATATGCGCGGCATACTCGCGGGCGGCATAGAAAATCCGGTGCTGATCGACAAATACATGCCCGGCATAGAGCTTGAGGTGGACGCGATCTCAGACGGTGACGACGTGCTGATACCGGGCATCATGGAGCACATCGAGCGCGCCGGCGTACACAGCGGAGACTCGATAGCCGTCTATCCGCCCTACAACCTGAACGACAAGTTCCTGAGCCGCATCGTAGCGGCCAGCGAGAAGCTGGCGCTGGCGCTGGGCACGAAGGGGCTCGTAAATATTCAGTACCTGATATACGAGGACGAGCTGTACGTGATCGAGGTAAATCCCCGCGCGTCACGCACGGTGCCGTACATCAGCAAAGTCACGAACGTGCCTATGGTAGACATGGCCTCGCGCATCATGCTGGGCGCGAAGCTCAGGGATCTGGGGCTCGGCACGGGGCTTTACCGTACGCCGCCGTACTACGCGGTAAAGGTGCCGGTTTTCTCCTTCGAAAAGCTGAACGACGCAAACTCCATTCTGGGGCCGGAGATGAAGTCCACGGGCGAGGTGCTGGGCATAGGTCGCACGTTAGCGGAGGCTATGTTCAAGGGGCTTACCGCGGCGGGCTTTTCAGTACCCTCGCCGCGTGACAGGCGCGCGCCCGGCGTTTTGCTGAGCGTCGAAGAGAGCGACTATCAGGAGATAATCTCTCTCGCCAAGCGCTTCCACGATCTCGGCATGACGCTCTACGCCACGACCGGCACAGCGAACGCGATACGTACGCTGGATATAGACGTAACCGCCGTCGCGAATGCGGGCGAAAGCGACGAGATAACCGGCCTTATGTCCGGCGGAAGGCTTAGTTACATCGTATACACGGGCGCGGTCAAGGACGCTACGATAGGGGATTACACCGTGCTGCACAGAAAAGCGATGCTCCTCGGCGTACCCTGCCTTACGTCGCTCGACACCGCAAACGCGCTGGCGGATATAATCGAAAGCCGCTTTAACGCGGGAAATACCGAGCTTGTGGACATAAACAACATGCGCGCGTGGCGGCAGAAGCTGCATTTTGCAAAGATGCAGTCCTGCGGCAACGACTGCATTTTCATCGAAAACTTCGACGGCACCGTCACCTGCCCGGAATCTCTGTGCGTGGAGCTGTGCCGCATGCATTACGGCATAGGCGGCGACGGCATAGTGCTGCTTGAAAAGTCCAACAAGGCGGACGTGCGCATGCGCATGTTCAACCGCGACGGCAGCGAAGGCACTATGGCCGGAAACAATATACGCTGCGTCGCGAAATACGTCTACGACAAGGGCTACGTGCGCTCGCGCGTTATAAACATAGAGACCGCGTCGGGCGTGCACCGTCTGCAGGTGTATCTGAAGGACGGCAAGGTAAATACGGTTTCCTGCGACATGGGCAAGGCGAGTTTTGAGTGCGCACAGATACCGGTAATATTCGACAAGCCCTGCATGGTGGACGAGCCTGTTTCCGTCATGAACGTGGACGAGCGCATCACCTGCGTGAATGTGGGCAATCCGCATGCGGTGATATTCTGCGACGGTATAGACGCGCTGAATCTCGCGGAGATCGGCCCCAAGCACGAATACGCGTCGATTTTTCCGGAGCGCGTCAACACGGAATGGGTGCGCGTCATAAACAGGAGCACGCTGCGCCTGCGCGTGTGGGAGCGCGGCAGCGGCGAAACGCTCGCCTGCGGCACCGGCGCGTGCGCGGCAGCCGCGGCGGCGGTCAGGACCGGCCGCTGCGACGCGGGAAGGGGCATAACCGTAAAATTGCCCGGCGGCGATCTGACAGTGGATATAGATGCGGACGGCGGCATTACACTGACCGGCAACGCCGTAATGGTGTTCGAGGGCGAAATCGAATACTAAATATACGGCTGCTTGCGCAGCCTCTCGATCGAAATGAAGCGTTGCTTCATTTCGATCGGCTTGGTTGTCTGCAGCTTAATAAGGTTCTTGGATGAAACGTGCGGCTTTCGGCAAGTCGTGAGGCGGGTTTGCGCCTTTTGCTGAAAATCCTGCGGGATTTTCCAGGCGCAAAAGGCGTAAGGTAGCGATTATTTGCTCCGGTCGTCTTCGCTTCGCTCCCTGCGCAAAAATCGCTCCTCGGGCGGGCAAAGCTCGCCCTGCGGAATGAAGTTGGAGGGGCTCGCCCCTCCAAGCCACCCCTGCGGGCTTTCTCACGTGAAGTTGTTCCTGTGCTGAGTCGGTCATTTTGTATCGTTTTGATTCTTTGAAGTTTATAAATCAAATTTTAACAGAACAAAGCGCTCTTGCTTGCGTCTTATATTGCGTATAATTAATTAAAAACAGCAGCGGTCGTATGCTGCTGCAAAACGGAGGATAACGATATGAAACACACCTTTGTCATACTGCTTATGCTTGCTTTGGCGTTCTGCGCCGTGAGCGCGGAGAACACCGTGGGGATGCCCAACCCGGTCACTGAATGCGCTTCGCTCGAAGAGATAAACGCGCTCGTGGGCAGCAATCTCGTTCATCCCGCGGTTATGGGCGTAACGGACGAACGCTTCTGCATCATCGATACGGGCGACAGCCTCATCGCGGAGTATTCTTTCAGGATAAATTCCTACGAATGCACCATGCGCTGCGCAGCCGTTGCGGACGAGGATATTTCCGGCGTTTACATAGGCGGCGAAGCCGCGTTCGCGGATGAATTTGAGGGCGAAATACAGTTCGCCGCGGGCGAAGGGCTGCGTTTGGCGCGCTGGTTCGACATAAACGGGCAGTACTGCTTCGTGCTGAGCGATCCCGAGGAATACATGGACGAGGAAACCTTCCGCCTCGTCGCGCTCGAAATGAAAGATCTGACGAGTACGGTGCCGACCACTGCCGAGCTGGAGGCGTTTTATGCCGCGCTCGAAGGCGCTTACGAGGATTCCTATTCCCAGCGCGCGCATCTTACGGTAAGCGCGAACGGCAGCGAGGGAGCGAGCATCGAGGTGGACTGGGCGGATTCAGCTTTTGAATACGTACGCTGGACGATGACAGTCAAGCTGGGCGAGGACGGGCTGCTTTACTACACCGACTGCACCAAGGAGCAAATCGGCTCCGACGACAGCGAACACCCGGGCGTAAATCTGATTTACGAGGGCGGCGAGGGCTTTTTCGGCCTGAGCGAAGGCAAGCTTTTTTGGAACGGTGCCGAGGAGGAAAGCTGCCGTGAATGCGTGTTCGAAAGGTAAACGCGCATACAGAGGAAAAAGTAAGAACAACTGCACTGAGACCCGGCAAGGCTCGTTTGAGCCCTTCCGGGTTTTTGCATCTTTAAATTTTGTATAATCACGCTTGTCATAAATTTGCACTTGATAAATTTTCGCTTTTGTGGCATACTAATATCAGCAAACAGAAGGAGACTTTTATGTACGACCGCTGGAATCTGGATTTGCTCTACAAGGGCTTTGACGACCCTGCATATGAAGCTGACATAGAGGAATACACCCGCCTGCAGCGGGAAATGCACCTGTTCCTCGAGGCGCGCGCGGACACTGACGAGGTAACTCTCGCAGAGGGCGTGCTCGAATATACCGAACGCCTTGCCGAGAAGCTCGAACGGCTGTTTTCCTTCGTGGAGCTCAGCCACAGCGTCAATACCGACGACGGCGCCATAATGGCGCAGGAGGCAAGGCTTATGCGCCTGTATTCCGACGGCGCGGCGGACGCCGCTGCCGCACGCAAGGCGCTGGGCGGCATAAGCGATTTGGAAAAGCTGCTTTCCGCAAGCGATAAGGCAAAGGCTTACGAATTCTATATACGCGAAGCGATCAGAGACTGCAGACATCTGCTCTCCGACGAGGCCGAGGCGGTCGTCGCCGCGATGGACACGAACGCGGGCAGCGCATGGGCGAACATGCGCTCGTATCTCACCTCCACACTCAGGGTGGACTGCCTTGGAAAACAGCTCACGCTTTCAGAGGTGAGAAATCTTGCATACAGCGACGATCCCGCCCTGCGCAAAGCGGCTTATGAAGCCGAGCTCGCCTCGTACGAAAAAATACAGGACAGCGTGGCCTTTGCGCTCAACAACATCAAAAACCAGGTCACCACGCTCGCATTAAAGCGCGGTTATGCATCGCCGCTTGAGCAGACGCTCGAGGACGCGCGCATGCAGAGAAGCACGCTGGACGCCATGATGGGCGCGATAGAGGAGTATCTGCCTGCGTTCCGCAGATACTTCCGCAAAAAGGGAGAGCTGCTCTGGCATAAAAACGGTCTGCCGTGGTACGACCTGTTCGCTCCGCTCGGAAAAAACGAAAAAAGCTACAGCCCGGCGGAGGCGAAGGAATATCTCGTAAGCTGCTTCGGCGGGCTTGCTCCCGACATGGCAGCTATGATGGCGCGCGCGTTCGACGAGGACTGGATAGATTTCTATCCCCGCGCGGGCAAGAGCGAAGGCGCGTTCTGCTCCGGCATAGCCGACGCGAAGCAGAGCCGTATACTCACGAATTACGACGGCACGTTCAGCGCGGTGGACACGCTTGCGCACGAGCTCGGACACGCGTATCACAACCTCTGCACGGAGAACGAGCTGCCGCTTAACCGCTCGTATACGATGCCGATCGCGGAAACCGCCAGTACGTTTAACGAGCTGCATCTGGGAGAGTACGCGCTTAAGCAAGCGGACAGCCGGGAACGTGCGGCGCTGCTGGACAGCACGCTGCGTGAGACCGCGCAGTGCGTGGTGGATATCACCTGCCGCTACAGATTCGAAACGCGCGTATTCGAAGAAAGCCGCACCAGCTTCCTGATGGCGTCTGACCTAAACCGTATCATGCTCGAATGCCAGAAGCAAACCTACGGCGACGGTCTGGACGGGGATTTCCTGAATCCGGGCATGTGGATATGCAAAAGCCATTACTATTCCACGGGCACGAGCTTCTACAATTTCCCGTATGCGTTCGGAAACCTGTTCGCGCAGGGGCTGTACAGCCTGTACAAGGAACGCGGCAGCGGCTTTATGGACGATTACAGGGAGATGCTGCGTCTGACGGGCGTGCATACGATAGAGCAGGACGGAGAGATGCTGGGTATAGACCTGAGCGACAAGGCGTTCTGGCAAAAGAGCCTCGCCTACGTGCAGTCTCAGATAGACGAGTTCTGCAGACTTTAAACATAATGGGCGCAAGCCTTATATGATAATGACAACGGGAGGTACATTATGGAAATGAAGTTTTATCGCTGCCCGGTATGCGGACAGATTATCGCGCTGGTAAAGGCGACGGGTTCGCCTGTCGTGTGCTGCGGACAGCCGATGCAGGAGATGATCCCCTGCAGCACCGACGCTGCGCTCGAAAAGCACGTGCCGGTATACGAGGTCAAAAACGGAAAGGTGCACGTAAAGGTAGGCTCCGTCGCGCATCCGATGCTCGAGGAGCATTACATCGAATGGGTTTCGCTTCAGACCAAATTCGGCAACCAGCGCAAGGCCTTGACGCCGGGCAGCGCGCCGGAGGTATGCTTCTCCATCTGCGAGGGCGACGAGGTCGAAGCGGTATACGCATACTGCAACCTGCATTCGCTCTGGAAGGCGTAAGAGGATAAAGCATGAACAGGATCAGCGCAGATATACGCTACGCGGGCGTCAACGACCGCAAAATCGACATCTTCGAGGGGCAGTATACCGTGCCTAACGGCATGGCGTACAATTCATATGTGATACTCGACGATAAGACCGCGGTGTTCGACACCGTAGACAGGCGCTTCACGCACGAGTGGCTGGACAATCTTTCCTCCGCGCTTGAAGGGCGCAGACCGGATTATCTTATCGTGCAGCATATGGAGCCCGATCACTCCGCGAACATCGCCGCGTTCATGAGCACGTATCCGGACGCGACGGTCTGCGCGAGCGCGAAGGCCTTCGCGATGATGCGCAATTTCTTTGGTAAGGAATACGAAGACAGGCGCGTCGTGATATCCGAGGGCAGCACGCTTTCGCTGGGCAGGCACAATCTTACGTTTGTCGCCGCGCCTATGGTGCACTGGCCGGAGGTCATGCTGACATACGACAGTACCGACAAGGTGCTGTTCTCCGCGGACGCGTTCGGCAAGTTCGGCGCGCTGGACGCGGACGAGGACTGGGCGTGCGAAGCCAGACGCTATTATTTCGGCATAGTCGGAAAGTACGGCGCACAGGTGCAGGCGCTGCTCAAAAAAGCGTCCGGGCTCGACATCCAAACGATCTGCCCGCTGCACGGCCCCGTGCTAACTGAGAACATCGGCTACTACGTATCGCTGTACGATACGTGGTCCTCATATGCCGCCGAAAGCGAAGGCATAGTTATAGCCTACACCTCCGTTTACGGAAATACGAAGCAGGCGGTCGACATGCTTGCGGAAAAGCTCAAGGCCAGAAGCTGCCCCAAGGTCGTAGTCCACGATCTTGCGCGCACGGATATGGCCGAGGCGGTAGAGGACGCCTTCAGGTACAACAAGCTCGTGCTTGCGACAACTACCTACAATGCGGATATATTCCCGTTCATGCGCACGTTCATAGAGCATCTTACGGAGCGCGGATATAAAAACCGCACGGTCGCGTTCGTCGAAAACGGCTCCTGGGCGCCGCAGGCCGCAAAGGTGATGAAGTCGCTGCTTGAAAAGAGCGTAAATATCACCTATACCGCCGCTTCTGTAAAGATAACCTCCGCTCTTGACGACGTCAGCAAAGCTCAGATAGACGCGCTCAGCGAGGAGCTTACGGGCGAATACGTGGCCCGAAACGGCGAGACCGCCAACAAAAACGACCTTACCGCCCTGTTCAAAATCGGCTACGGTCTGTACGTGGTCACCTCAAACGACGGCAAGAAGGACAACGGCCTTATCGTGAATACCGTAACGCAGGTTACCAATACGCCCAACCGCGTCGCGGTGTGCATCAACAAGCAGAATTATTCCCATCACATCATAAAGCAGACCGGGATAATGAACGTGAACTGCCTGAGCGTCGAAGCGCCGTTTGCGGTATTTGAGAATTTCGGCTTCAGAAGCGGCCGTACAGCGGACAAGTTCGAGGGCACGCGCGTGCTCAGAAGCGACAACGGGCTTGTATTCCTGCCCAAGTACATAAACGCGTTCATGTCTCTTAAGGTCGAGCAGTACGTGGATCTCGATACGCACGGGATGTTCATCTGCTCAGTAACGGAGGCGCGCGTTATAAACGACAAGGACACGATGACTTACACCTATTACCAGACCAATGTGAAGCCCAAGCCTCAGACCGAAGGTAAAAAGGGCTGGGTGTGCAAGGTGTGCGGCTATGTATACGAGGGAGAGGAGCTCCCGGAGGACTTCGTGTGTCCGCTGTGCAAGCACGGCGCGGCAGACTTCGAGCCCATAACCAATTGACGTAATCGGGCGTATGTCCGTTACAAGACGATCAAACAGGTGGAGGTAGTTTATGAAAACCTATAAGTGCAAAGTCTGCGGAAAGACCTTTACGGTAGAAGACGGTCAGGAGCCCGTATGCCCCCTGTGCAAGGCGAAGGGCGACAAGCTTGAGCTCGTGGAAGACAAGAAAGCCAATCCCTACGCGGGCACTCAGACGGAAAAGAACCTGCAGGCGGCGTTTGCGGGCGAAAGCCAGGCGCGCAACAAGTATACGTACTTCGCGTCCAAGGCAAAGAAGGAAGGCTACGAGCAGATCGCGGCGATGTTCCTGAAGACGGCCGACAACGAGAAGGAGCACGCCAAAATGTGGTTCAAGGAGCTGAACGGCATCGGCGATACCGCTCAGAATCTTGCTGCGGCGGCGGACGGCGAAAACTTCGAGTGGACGGATATGTACGAGGGCTTTGCGAAGACTGCCGAGGCGGAAGGCTTCCCGGAGCTGGCGGCCAAATTCCGCGGCGTAGCTGCGATAGAGAAGCATCACGAGGAACGTTACCGCGCACTGCTTAAAAACGTCGAAACCGCGCAGGTATTCGAAAAGAGCGAGGTAAAGATCTGGGAGTGCCGTAACTGCGGTCATATCGTAGTAGGCACGAAGGCGCCCGACATTTGCCCGGTCTGCGCGCATCCGCAGTCCTATTTCGAGGTCAACGCGGAAAACTATTGACGAAATAAAAAACGCGGCGGAGACTGTGAAAGTCCCCGCCGTGTTTTATGTCTGATTATTTCGCTATCAGGCTCTTGATCTTGTTTAAAAGCTCGTTGGGATCGATATTGATCTTTTTGGCGATGCTTTCCACGGTGTCGTTAGAGAAGAGCTTGCCAAGGAAGCTGCCCGCGAACTTGAACTTGGGGCTGATTTCAGCGAGCTTGCTCTTTATCTGGGGGTATTTTGCGAGAATTTCCTTGATTTTGCTGCCGAGATTGATGTCCATGAAGTTTTCCTCCTTTATTTCATATCCGTTTCGCGGATAATGGATTTAAGTGTTTCAGCGGATGCGTTCAGCGCATCGAGCTCCTGCGTGCTGAGCGCCATCGGAACCATGCCCTCCGGGCCGTTCGCGCCTATGATCACCGGCATCGAGAGCACCACGTCGTCCGGCCCGAACTCGCCGTGCTGCATTACCGAAAGCGGCAGTATCGACTTTTCGTCGCGTATTATCGCCTCGCATATCCTGCGCACGGACATAGCTATGCCGTAATATGTGGCTTTTTTCTTGTCTATTATGACGTATGCGCTGTTTTTGACCTCGTTTGCTATGCGCTCCATCGCGCGGGTGTGGTTATAAAACCCGCGCATCTCGCAGAAGCGGGAGAGCGGAACGCCGCTGACGTTTACCGACGACCAGGCTACGATCTCGCTATCGCCGTGCTCTCCGATTATGCAGGCGTGTACGCTGCGGCTGTCTATTCTCAGATGCTCGCCCAGGAGGTATTTGAGCCGCGCCGTATCGAGCACCGTGCCGGAGCCGATAACACGGTTTTCCGGCAGACCGGACAGCTTGAGCGCGGCATAGGTAAGTATGTCCACGGGATTTGCGACTATCAGAAGTATGCCGCCGAATTTGCGCGAGGCGATCTGGGGGATTATCTGCGACATTATGCCGACGTTCTTTTTGACCAGGTCAAGCCGCGTCTCGCCGGGCTTCTGACCTGCGCCTGCGGTTACGATTATTATGTCCGAATCCGCCGCGTCGTCATAGGTGCCGGCGTATATCTTCATCGGCTGCGCGAAGGGAAGCCCATGAGATATGTCGAGCGCTTCGCCCTCCGCCTTCGAAGAATCGCTGTCTATCAGCACCATTTCCGAAAACAGGCCGCTTTCCATCAGTGCGAAAGCCGAGGCGCTGCCCACGAAGCCGCAGCCGACTATGGTTACTTTTCTGCGATCTGCCGTTTCCATACTGTCCTGCCTGTTTATACTCAGCGGCACGCGTGCATGGTTTTAAGCAGCACGCGTTCGCTGTCGCATTTGTGTTCCCAGTACATTATGCCCATGAGCCCCGCGTGCTTCAGATACTCGCATTTGGCGGTCACAGACTCCGGGTCGTCGTAGCTTATCAGGCTTTCTCCGTTAAACAGGAAAGGCGCCTTGGCGTCCTCGTCGAAATAACGTGTAAAGCCGTTTTTGTTTATCCAGTTGTTCACGAGCTCGGTGTAGCCGGGCCCGTAATTGCCTGTGGTGGCGGCTTTCTGAAGCAGTCCGTGGTTTACGTTCGGCACGCCGTCCCAGCGGCGGGAATAAAACGCGACGCCTATTACGATCTTTTCAGCCGGTACGCCCGCGCTTATAAACATTTCTGTTATGGAACGCGTATCAAGACCGCTGTCGTCGCCCTTTGAAGCGAACGGCGCGGTGTGATGTCCGGACTGTCTGCAGAAGCCGGAGCGCATGTCGTAGGTCATCAGCTGCACGTAAGAGCAGATATCGGCGACCTTGTCCATTTCCGTGTCGCGGACGAAATATCTGCCCGCGCCCGCTGCGATGGACACGATTTTTTCCTGCCCCAAGGCCTTGCGGAGCTCATCAAGAAGCAATGTGTAATTCTGCTTGTCAGAGGGATGAGCGTCTATGTTCGCTGAATCGTTGCAGGGGTATTCCCAGTCGATGTCTATGCCGTCAAGACCGTGCGCAAACGCATACCCGGCACAGCTTTCAGCGAAGATACTCCGTCCTTCCTGCGTACGGCTCATTATGGAAAAGCCGCCCGCGCCCCAGCCGCCAACGCTTAATACGAATTTGATGTCCGGGTTATACGAACGAATCCGGCTCAGCTCGTCTGTGTGGCGTATGCCCTTCGTTTCGAGCGCGCTGTCCTTGCCCACGTGGCCGAAGGCGATATTTATCGTGTCCAGCATCAGCGCGTCCTCGCGCGTTACGTCGGGCAGGTCTCTGTCGCCCACATAGCCCAGTATCTTCATTGCAGCTTCCTTTCCATACTTACGTATTGTTATGATACCACTTTTTGAAAATGAAATCAAGAACGCAGCCGGATTATTAAAAACTTTGTAATAAACACAAAACGCGAACCCGTACGGCAAAGCGGCAGGTTCGCGTTCGGAAGCGTGCTGCTTATATGCGTTTAAGCGCTTTGATCCGTTACTGCGCGAGCGTTATCTCGCGGTGAGTGTCTGAGGAATCGTATATCGCCTGCATTATCTGCTGCGTGAGTATAACGGTTTCGATGGAGGAGGGCAGCTTCTCACGGGTCTGAACGTCCTTGACGAACGCGTTTATTTCGTTTTTGAAATGGTTGCGCGTCTTTATCTCAGGAGTATATGAGATGAGCGATTCGCCTTCCGTGGTATAGTATTTGAACGTCTTGCCGTACGAAAGTCTTATTCCGCCCTTATCGCCCATGAAATCTATATACATCTCGTTTTCGCCTATGTTCTGCGCCCATGCGCCGTGTACGGTGATGGAAGGACCTGAAGTCCTGATGAACGCGGCGACTGAATCGTCGACGTCGTAGGTCCCGTTCAGGTTCTTGGTATCCTCCGCCCACATGGAGGTGTAAACGTAGGAGGGCATATCCTTGCCCAGTTCGCAGAACGCTTCGCCGCTGACGGTGAGCGGCTTCGGATCAGAGCAGCAGTACATTACTATATCCAGGAAATGTACGCCCCAGTCGATGAGCGCGCCGCCGCCCGCGATCGCCTTCGTCGTAAACGCGCCGCCCAGACCGGGTATCGATCTGTGAGAGCGGAAGGACATGTAAACGTGGTATATCCGTCCGAGCTTTCCGTCGTCTATGAACTTTTTGATAAGGTTTACGTTGTCGTTGAAACGGTTTACTACGCCTATGTTCAGTATCCTGCCGGTTTCGTTATGCACCTTCAGCATTTCGCATGCTTCGGCGAGCGTGCGCGCGGCAGGCTTCTCGCACAGCACGTCTTTTCCGGCGCGCATCGCGGCGATAGAGATCTCCGCATGCATGTTGTTGGGCGTGCATACGCTTACCGCCGCCACCTCGGGATCGGCAAGCACCTCCCTGTAATCCGTCACGGCCTTGCCGCAGCCGTATTTTTCTGCGCAGGAGAGCGCCTTTTCGGGAATTACGTCGCAGAAATACTTGATTTCGGCGTCAGGATTGTCCATATATGCGGGAATGTGCGCGCTGTTTGCGATCGTACCGCAGCCGATGATTGCAACCTTCATATCGAATTCTTCCTTTCGTATAATTGGTTCAGAGCCTTATATCGTGAGTACGCCGTAATTATTGGCTTTGCCGCCGCTTTTGACAAGCAGCATGCTGTTATTTTTGCGTTCCGTTATCCGCTTCTTACAATACGCTTGCGGACAGCATCAGCAGCGCGGAGTAGTATGTGATCATGACAACGGCTCCGCTTGCTTTATGCCTGAGCGCTCCGAATATGCGTAGCCCCAGCAGCGTGTCCGAAATCGTGAAAAGCGCCGCGCCGACGACAGCATAAGCGCCTGAGCGCAGGGAAGAGGCGAGCATGAACGCGAGCACGCTGGAATACCCCCAAAACGCTCCCGCCGGAAAGCTGTGCGCGCGCAGATGCCTGACGCGCGCGTATATCAGCAAAAACAGCGCGTACACACAGGCAAAACACACTATTCCGGCGACGCCCGGCACGCCGCGCAGCCAGAACGCGCATATAAAGCACAGATGCGCGGCGGCGAAGCAGCATACGCCGGGCAGGAACACAAACTCCAGCACGGCGTCCGCCGCAGTGCATACGAGCAGCCCTGCAACGATAAGCGCTGAGTATGCGGTGAAAGCGGGTTTATGCAGCGTCAGCAGCAGCGCGGAAAGAAACGACGCCGTGCCCGGGACGCATTTGAACGCGGCGCGCCTTGCTGTTCTTCGCTTTCCGCTGCGCAAAAACAGCGCGCAGAATAACGCCGAGACAGCTGCAGCCGCTGCAAAAGCCGTGATTTCAAATGTATCCATTCTGTCGCTCCCGCGTTCAGGCAGATGCGCCTGTACCTGACGTCTGTCTCAGCTTCCCAGATATTCCTCGAGCGTAAGTGAGTTTTTGTACATTTCGTTCGCTGCGTCCGCGCCAACGTAGCGATAATGCCAGGGCTCGTATGATATGCCCGTGACGTCTGCCTTGTCGGCGGGATAACGCTGTATAAAGCCGTATTTATGCGCGTTCGCGCGCAGCCAGCGGTACTGGGGCGTATTCTCGAAGCCCTGCGCCGTCTCGACCGTCACGTCGAAGCACAGTCCGGTCTGATGCTCGCTGCAGCCGGGCTTCTGAGCGTAGCCCGGCTGGCTCTCCGCATATACCTCTGCCTGTTTATCGTAGGAACGGTAGCCGCTTGTGATTATGTAACCGTTCATGTTCTCGCTTTCGGCTGCCGCGAACATATCCTGCGCGGCAAGATACGTGTCGTAGGTGAGATATATGTCGCTTTTTGCAAGCCGGAAGGAGTGACGCATGTCGTACAGCCTTACAAGCTCCTCGGGCACGTAATCCGCGCTCAGGGGATGGCTCTCGTTTACGAGCAGCAGGGAGCTGCCCTGCCTGCGTTTTGCATTGCCGCGCTCGAAGCCGGTTTTGTACCCGCCTGCGAACGCGAGCGCCGCTATCATCAAAAACGCGAGGACTATTGGGAAAAGCGAGCCGCGCCTGCGCTTTTTCGCGTTTGCGCCGCGCTCCTGCTTACTCATCCAGTACTCCGGTCAGACTCGCCTTGACCATCGCCTTTTTGCGCTTGTACTTCGTGCTCATGCGCACCCAGCGTCCGCTCTGCGCGCTTCTCTCAAAGCCGGTCATCGCGTCGAGCACGTGGAAGGTTTGCCTGTAATCAGCGCGCGCCTCGCGGCCTGTGCGTATTGCCACGGCCATATCGTCAAGTCCGAGTCCGCGGCTGTTTTGTTTGTAATCGTAAATGAGCGGTATCTCGCGCACCTCGCCGTCCTCGGGACGGAACAGCTTTACCGGGCCGCCGAAGGTGTTCGGATCGGGCACGAACAGCGTGCCGCGGCTGCCGTACACCTCAAACCTCGCCTGATAGGGGTAGTATGCGTCGAACGTGGTGAAGAGCGTGCCTATTGCGCCCGAATCGTACTTGATCGTGCCTGCGACGTACGTGTTGACGCTTACGTTTATCTCCGTGCCCGCGAAAGGCTGGCTGGTTATCAGGCGCTTTTCAAAGGACTTTTTGCTCGCGCTCATGACCGAGTGGATACCGCCGCACAGATTAATGAGCGCGGTCAGATAGTACGGGCCCATGTCGAACATCGGGCCTCCGCCGTACTGATAATAGAAGTCGGGGTCCGGATGCCAGCTCTCGTGTCCGCGGCAGATCATGAAGGCGGCGCTGCCGACCACGTCGCCTATAAATCCGTCGTCTATAAGCCGTCTGCACGTCTGAATTCCCGCGCCCATGAAGGTATCCGGCGCGCCGCCGAGCATAAGGCCCTTTTCCTCCGCAAGGCGCACCAATTCCTTGCCCTCCTCGAGAGACGCGCCCAGCGGCTTTTCGCTGTAAACGTGCTTTCCGGCCTCGAGCGCGGGCTTGCTTACGCCGTAATGTTCGTAAGGACGGGTAAGATTGAGTATCACCTCGACCTCGGGGTCGTTGAACGCGTCGTACATCGTTTCGTAGAGCTTCGGAACGTTGTACTTTTTCTGAGCCTGCTCCGCTCTCTCGCGCACGAGATCGCACACGCCGATCAGCTTTATATCCTTGAATACGTTGGTTATGTTTTCGAGGTATATGCCGCTTATGCAGCCTACGCCTATCATCGCAACGTTTACGGGTTTCATTAGCTGCCCCTCCTTAATACATCTTCGCCATATTTTCAAATCTGGTCGTGGTCAAACCGTTGTCGATCGTATACTGCTTGCCGTTGCCTGCCCATACCATGCCGCGCTCCATGAGTATCTGCGCGTTCGGGGATTTGTCGAATACGTCGTCGTGATGTCCGAGGGAGGTATAGAACACCCGGCCGTTGCCCCAGAACTTCGTCCACGCTACCGGCATGTCCACGGGCTTATTGCTGATATGGTAATAATGCACCACGGGGAAGCGCGTCGTCGCCAGCACCTCTATCGCGGGATCCACGTGCAGGTAGTAATGCTCGCTGCATACTGGGAAATCCTCAAGCCCCTCGACTATCGGGCTTGAGCCGTGGTTTATGTTGACCGTGTAGCTGATGCCGTCGCCGCCCGGATGGGAGACCCACTGACCTCCGGTCATGAACTGCCATTCGGTGTCCTGGCGGAAGCTGTCGCACATGCCGCCGTGGCAGCCTGCCAGCCCGACGCCGGAAGCGACCGCGAGCGAGACGTTTTTGCTCTGTTCGCGCGTGATCTCGCCCATAGTCCAGCAGAAAACTATCAGGTCGAGCTGCTTGAGCGCTTGAAGATCCTCAGCGGCGCTCAGAGTATCGTGGATCGTGACCTCGTAATCGTGTTTTTCAAGCAGAGAAGCAAAACGTTTGCTCGTCAGCTTGGGCTCGTGGCCGTCCCAGCCGCCCTCGAATATCCATGCCTTTTTCATTTAGTAAGCCTCCGTATTTCGTTTTATATGCTTGGAGCCGTTAATATTATAACACATACTTGCGAGTTTTTATATACTTAAAGCATGCGAAATAAAAGAAATTTCAGCGTGATAGATAATTAACATTACTCTTGCTATCATATATCTTTATCAAGAGGACTGGTACGGAAATGAAAAGCAAAGCCGGAAAACATATTTATACTTTTTTGCACGCGCTTATGTGGATAGGCATGGCGCTTTTGACAGGGCTGGTGTGCGGCGGCGTGGGGACGCTGTTTCACAAAGCGCTCGACGCGGCGGGAGAGCTGTTTTATTCGAAAGCGTGGCTGTTATACCTGCTGCCCGCTGCCGGATTGGCCGTAGTCGGCTTATATAAGCTCTGTAGGCTGCCGGTTTCCATAGGCACAGACAGGGTATTCGAATCGACCCGTGAAGAGGGCGGCGTGCCGGCCCGCATGGCGCCGCTCATATTCGCGGGCACGTTCCTTACACACCTGTGCGGCGGATCAGCCGGCCGCGAGGGCGCGGCGCTGCAGCTGGGCGCGGGCATCGCGTCTGCCGAAGGCAGGCTCTTGCGGGTAGACGCGCACGGTATGCACGTGCTTGAGATGTGCGGCATGAGCGCGCTGTTCGCAGCGCTGTTCGGCACGCCTGCCGCCGCGGCGTTTTTTGCGATAGAGGTGGTGGACGTAGGGCGCATCCGTTATAAGGCGCTGCTGCCCTGCATGCTTGCAAGCGTGTGCGCGGCGTACGTCAGCCGTGTGTGCGGCGTTATGCCGACGGCGTTCGAGCTCGGCGAAGGCTTGCTCAGATACGACGTTTCGGACCTGGCGCGCATCTGCGCGCTGTCGGTACTGCTTGGCGCGGCGGCGGTGCTGTTTTGCAAAACGATGCAGTATTCCCATACGCTTTTCGAAAAATACATAAAAAACGATTACTGCAGAGTACTCGTTTCCGCCGCAGCGGTCGTACTGCTTACGCTTATAAGCGGCACGCGCGATTATAACGGCGCGGGCATGAGCGTTATACGGCGCGCACTGAACGGCGAAGCACTGCCTTTTGCGTGGCTGCTTAAGCTGCTGTTTACCGCGCTCACGCTTGCGGGCGGCTTCAAGGGCGGCGAGATAGTGCCGGCGTTTTTTACGGGCGCTGCGCTGGGCTGCGCCGCAGGAGGACTTTTAGGGCTCGACGCGGGCGTATCGGCAGCCATAGGCATGACCGCGCTGTTCTGCGGCGTCACGAACGCGCCGGTAGCGGCGATCATCATGGCGTGCGAGATGTTTTCAGGCAGATACTTCGCATTTTTCGCGCTCGCGGCGTCGGTCAGCTTTCTGATTTCCGGCAAATGCAGTCTGTACCATTCACAGAAATTTCTGGAAACCAAATACGCGTGGGAAAAGGAGGGCGAATGATGCTGCCTCTGCTCATGCTGTTTTGGATAGTGCTTAACGGGCGCGCGCAGGCGGACGTATTGATAACGGGCGTATGCGTTTGCTCGCTCGTTTTGACGTTCATGTATTTTTTCGGCGCATGGAGCTTTAAGCGCGAAATCACGATATACAGACTGATACCGGGCGGGCTCATGTACGCCGTGTACCTCGCCGGGCAGATCGTGCTTGCGAATTTAAGCGTTATAAAGCTTATATACACAAAACGGGAACAGCCATGCATACGCACGTTCGCGACCAACCTGAAAACCAAGGCGGCGCGCGCGGTGCTGGCAAATTCCATAACGCTGACGCCCGGCACCGTTACGGTGCAGCTTACCGACAACGTGCTTACGGTGCACTGCCTTACGCGCGAAATGGCGGAGGGGCTGACGTGCAGCGGATTTGAAAAAAGACTGCTCAGGCTGGAGGATAAGGCAAATGGCAGAAGCATATGATACAGTGCTCACGGCGGCGCTGCTGCTGCTCGGGCTGGGACTGTTCGCGTGCCTCATACGCGCGGTCAGAGGTCCGTCGACGGCGGACAGGGTCATTTCGGTCAACATGGCCGGAACGCTCATAATTATGACGATACTTTTGCTTACGCTGTTTCTGAAAGAAGCTTACCTTGCGGACATAGCGCTGATATACGCGCTTATCAGCTTTCTTGCGGTGGTGCTGCTCGTACGCATATTCGTATCGCTTAACCGCAAGCGCGGAGGGGAGGACGGCAGGGATGCCTGAGCATATACGCTTCATACTGTTCTGCATACTGCTTGCGGCGGGACTCATACTTGAATTCCACGCGCTGCTTGGCGTAAACCGTTTCGGCTTCGCATTAAGTAGGCTGCATGCCGCGTCGATCGGCGACACGCTGGGTCTTATGCTTATAACGCTTGCGTGCGTCGTAAAAAGCGGGCTTAATCTGCTTTCGCTCAAGTTTGCGTTCGTGTTACTGTTCATGCTGATAACCTCGCCCATGAGCAGCCACCTTATCAGCCTGCTCGTGTACAGGACGGATAAGGAAGTCGGACGGGAGGCGCCGATATGGAAACAGTAAACGCGCTGCTGCTTATTTTCATACTTGCGTGCGCGGTGAGCGTGAGCCTCGCGCGCAGTCTGCTGAGCGCGGTCATAATATTCATGCTGCAGTCGCTGGCTATGAGCGTGGTGTGGATACTTCTGCGTTCGCCCGACCTCGCCATAACGGAGGCGGCGGTGGGAGCCGGCGTCACGAGCCTTCTGATGTTTGTAGCGCTTAAAAAAATACACGCAGTGAGAACGGTCAAGCATGAACAGCATAACGGAAAAGCTTAAAAGCTTTATCGACAACGGAATAGACGCGCTTGACGACGAGATGCTGAGCGAGCTGGGCGCGCCGGAGACTAAACAAGCGCCTTTAAAGCCTGAAAAACCGCAAAGGCAGGCTTTTCATATAGCCGCAAAATCGCGCCTCGGCAGATGCCTGCATTTATGCTCGGGAGTGCTTTTGTGCGCGGCGCTTATCAGCCTTATGCTGCTTACCGTGTCGCGCCTGCCCGCCTTCGGGCATCCGGATACGCTCAGCCATAACGAGGTTTCGGAGTTTTATGTGGAAAACGGCGTAAAGGACACCGGCGCGGTGAATATCGTTACGAGTATAATACTTAACTACCGAGGCTTCGATACGCTCGGCGAAAGCCATGTGCTGTTTATTGCGGTGTGCGCGGTTATGATACTTCTTAGAAACAGTCCCACCGACAGAAGCACGCTGCTGAGCGCGTACGCAAACGGCGACGACAAAGACGAGCCGCACGACGATCTGATATTGTTTGCAGGCGGCCGCATAGCGGTGCCGCTGATACTTATGTTCGGGCTTTATATCATACTAAACGGCAACATAAGCCCCGGCGGAGGCTTTTCCGGCGGCGCGGTCATCGGTGCGGGGCTCATACTGTATCTGAGCATATACGGCTATCCCGCCAGCTCCCGTTTTATGAATATAACGACCTTCCGCGCGGTTTCTGCAAGCGCGCTTATGAGCTACTGCGCGTTTAAGACATACCATTTCATATGCGGCTATAACGGGCTGGAAAGCGTGTTTACCAGGGGCGTGCCGGGCAGTATATTTTCCGGAGGCATGCTGCTGTACCTTAACATATTCGTGGGCGCGGTGGTCGCGATGACGATGTATGCGCTTTTTACGCTGTTTCGGAAGGGGGATTTCTGATGAAGGCTCTGCTTGCGGACCATATGCACGAAAGCGCGGCGATAATACTGTTCTGCATAGGCTTTACCACGCTTTTGCTCAATAAAAACCTTATCAAAAAGATAATCGGCTTTTCGATGATGGACAACGCGATATATCTGTTTCTGGCGTCGTACGGCTATATCGGCGGCAGGCTTTCTCCCATATACATAAACGGAGACACGAATCCCGAAATGTACGTAAATCCGCTGCCGGCGGGACTCGTGCTTACGGGCATAGTGGTCAGCGTGAGCGTGAGTGCGATCATGCTCGCCCTCACGGTAAGACTCTACAGGCATTACCACACGCTCGACATAGACGAGATAGCGGAAATCGTACGCGAGGAGGGCAGATAGATGCTGTGGCGCAATATACCCATCGTGCTCATAGTGCTGCCGCTGTTTATATCCTCGCTGACGGCGGTGCTTAAGCCCGCGGCGGCGCGCACGCTCATGCTGGGAGTGAATGCGCTGTGCGTGATTTTAAGCGCGCTTTTACTGTACAAAACCGTCTCGCTCGGAACTGCGTTCGCCGTAAAAATGGGCGAGGTGGGAGCGCCGTTCGGCAACGAATTATATATATCCTCCGCCGAAGCGCTCACGTGTCTGGCGTTCGATCTGATAGAGCTTCTGTCTCTGACGGCGGCGTTCAGGCGCGCGGACGAGGAGATACATACAAACCGCAGAGGGCTGTTTTTTACGGTATGCTCTCTGCTGCTTGCGGCACTGAACGCGCTCACGCTCACAAACGACCTGTTCACGGGCTATGTGTTCATCGAGATAACCACCATCGCCGCAGGCGCGCTGATATTCGTGCGCAGCCGTGAAGGCGCGCTGTTTGCGTCCATGCGCTACATGATAATGAACCTGCTGGGCAGCGGCCTGTTTTTGCTGGGACTGGCGGTTTTGTACGCGCTTACCGGACAGCTTCTGTTCCCTCAGATGCAGGAGGCGGTGACGCTGCTTGAAGCGACGGGCGAATACGGCGTGCCGCTGACGGCGAGCCTTTTGCTGCTCACTCTGGGGCTTGCGATAAAAAGCGCGCTGTATCCGTTCCATACGTGGCTGCCTAACGCGTATTCGCTTGCGACGCCTGCAGCAAGCTCGCTTCTGAGCTCGCTGGTTTCGAAGGCTTATATATTCCTGTATATAAAGCTCGTACTGCGCGGGATAGGGCTTAAAGCGTATATGTCGTCGGGCGCGGGCGACGTCGTGTTCGTGTACGCGGCGTTTGCGATAGTGCTGGGGAGCGTTGACGCGATACGCGAGCACAACATAAGGCGCATGATCAGCTACTCCTCTGTAGCGCAGATCGGCTATATATTTCTGGCAGCTGCAATAGGCACGGTAAACGGTATCTGCGCGTGCGTATTTCAGATGCTTGCGCATTCCGCCGCCAAGGCGATGCTGTTCCCCGCTGCGGACAGACTCAGCGAGGTTTCCGGCGGGAACGAGAATTTCCGCGACCTGCGCGGCAGCGGTTATCGCGCGCCTTTAGCCGGAGCGGCGTTCACGGTCGGCGCGTTTTCGATTACGGGCATACCGCTGCTGGGCGGATTTTCGGCAAAGCTGTTCATCACCGAAGCGGCTGTATACGCGGGCGGGTTAAAGCTGTATGCTGTGCTCGCCGCACTTGCGGCAAGCACGGTGCTTAACGTAGTATACTTTCTGCGCACGGTGGTCACCGTGTACAGAAAAAGCGCGGTGTTCAGCGACAAAGCGGACAAAACGGCGCATCCGCTGTCTGCGGCGGCGCTGTGCGTGTTTATACTGCTTAATCTTATGCTGGGCGCAGGCGCGGGCGGCATAATGAATATAATCAGGAACGGGATCGGGTTCTGGACTTTGGGAGTGTGACAATATGTTCGGTGCGCTTATAATAATATCAATACTTCTGCCCGTATGCTCGGGCGTCGCGGTCAGGCATATCCGCGCGGAAAGAAAAACCGTCGCGCGCGTCAGCGTCGCCTGTCTTGCGCTTTCGGTAGTCTGCGCGCTTTCCTGCCTGCTTACAGGTCAGGAGGGCACGTTTACGCTGTTTGCCATAGCGGACAAGGTAAAGATCGCTTTTTCGCTGGACGGCATCAACCGCTTTTATATCGCGCTGGTTTCGTTTATCTGGCTCTGCGTGGGGATATACGCGGTGGAGTATACCGAGCACGACGAAAACGCCGCCTCGTTTTTCAGGTATTATCTGATTTCGTACGGCGCGCTTATGGGACTTAGCGCGTCCGCAAATCTGATAACGCTGTATATGTTTTATGAAATGATGACGCTGGTCACGGTGCCGCTGGTCGCGCATAACCGCGACAGGGAGGCGAACGCAGCGGCGGTCAAATACCTGCTGTATTCCGTGTTCGGCGCGTCGGCGGCTTTGCTCGGCATATTCTTCGTAGGCGCGTATGCGGGCACGTTTGAGTTTACGGCGGGCGGGATATTCGCTGCCGAAACCCTCAGCGCGCATCCGTCCCTGCTGCGCACGGTGTTCCTTGTAATGATACTGGGCTTCGGGGTCAAGGCGGGCATGTTCCCGATGCACTCCTGGCTGCCTACGGCGCACCCGGTCGCGCCTGCGCCCGCAAGCGCCGTGCTTTCGGGCATAATAACCAAAATGGGCGTTATGGGCATCATCCGCACGGTATACTATATCGCGGGCGCGGATTTTCTGCGCGGAACATTCGTTCAGTACACGTTTATGACGCTCTCGCTTATAACCGTGGTTATGGGCTCGACGCTTGCTTATAAGGAAAAGCTTTTCAAAAAGCGCCTGGCGTATTCCACGGTCAGTCAGGTCTCATATGTGCTGTTCGGCTTGTCCACTCTGACAGAAGCGGGCTTTATAGGCGCGTGTCTGCATATCGTTTTCCATTCGCTCATTAAAAACACGCTCTTCATGTCCGCGGGCGCGGTGATACACAAAACCGGCCTGACGCGCGTGGAGGAGCTTAAAGGCATAGGAAAGAAGATGCCCTTCACCATGACGCTGTTTACCGTCGTTTCTCTGGGACTTATCGGCATACCGCCCACGGGCGGCTTCATAAGCAAGTGGAATCTGGCCGCCGGCGCGCTGTCGATGAGCGGAAAGGGGAACTGGATCGGCGTGGCGTGTCTTTTGCTGAGCGCGATACTCACCGCGGCTTATCTGCTTTCCGTTGCCATAAACGCGTTCTTCACGGGAGAAGACGGTACAGGCGTGCAGAAGTGCGACCCGACGTTTAAGATGCTCGCGCCTATGGCGCTGCTTGCGCTTTTGTCTGTAATAGGCGGCGTTATCCCCGGCGGGCTTATCGCGTTTTTTACTGGTATTGCAAAACTGGCTGTATAGGAGAGTAAGCGTATGTATGTCGCGCTTTGCGCGCTTTTGCCGCTCGTCGGCGGGCTCGCGTCGGCGTTTATCAGCTTTAAAAACGAAAAGAAACGCAATGCTTTTATCGAAGCGCTGACCGTTTTGACCAGCGTGTGCGTGCTGCTCGCGCTCGTATACGGCCGTGAGGACCGCGTGCGGCTGTTTTCGCTGAACGCGCGTTTCGTGTGCGCGCTCGGTACGGACGGCATGTCCCGTATCTATGCGGGACTTGCGGCGTTTCTGTGGCCGCTGTGCACGCTTTACGCGTTCGAGTATATGAAGACGGAAACACACACCGGCCAGTTTTATATGTTCTATACGATGGCTTACGGAGTCACGCTGCTTATATGCGCAAGCGCGAATCTGTTCACGCTGTACATCTTTTACGAGTGCCTCACGATAATCACGCTTCCGCTGGTGGAGCACGAACAGAACAAGGAAGCCTACCGCGCAGGACGGGCGTATCTTGTGTACCTGATCGGCGGCGCGTTTCTGGGCTTTGCGGCGATGGTCATAGCGGGCGTTCAGGGCGGCACGGAGTTTGTAAGAGGCGGAAGCATTAGCGCGGACGCGGACGCAAAGCTTGTCCGCGCGGCGTATATAATGGCGTTTATCGGCTTTGGAGCGAAGGCCGCGGTGTTCCCGCTCAGCCGCTGGCTGCCCAAGGCGTCGGTCGCGCCTACGCCGGTGACCGCGCTGCTGCACGCAGCTGCGGTTGTGAACGCGGGCGTGTTCAGCGTTACAAGGTGCGGCTATTACGTGTTTGTCGCGGAGCTTTTGCGCGGCAGCTGGGCGCAGTACACAGCGATGTGTCTGGCGTCGGCGACAGTTGTATACGGCGCGGTAAGGGCCGTGCGGGAAACGCAGCTTAAACGCCGCCTCGCCTGGAGCACGGTGAGCAATCTTGGATATATGCTGTTTGCGGCAAGTCTGCTTACTTCTTCGGGCATGCATGCGGCGCTTACGCATATGCTGTATCACTCGCTTATGAAAATCGTGCTGTTTTTCTGCGCGGGGGCGATAATGTGCAAAACGGGCAAAACCGACATCCACGAGATGCGCGGCCTGTCCCGCCGAATGCCGTTCACCTGCGCGGCGTTCGCGCTGGCCGGGCTCGCGCTCACGGGGCTGCCGCCGCTTGTCGGCTTTACAAGCAAGTACCTTATCGTCACAGCGGCGCTTGAGAACGCGGGCGCGTTTGAGACGGCAGGCGCCGTCAGCCTGATAATAAGCGCGATACTCACGGCTGTATACATATTTACGTTTCTCGTGCCGGCATATTTCATGCCCGCGCGTTCCGACGAGCCCGGCGCGCTTAAAACGGATATGGGCGCGTGCATGAAAACGTCCATCCTTATCCTGAGCGCGGCGATAATATGCGCAAGCCTTTCGGGCACCGCGCTTTCCGCGTTTATCGGAGGTATCTGATATGATCGCCGTGCTTATACTTGTTCCGCTGCTGGGCGCGTGTGCGGTCAGGCTTATCGGAAGCGGCCGCAAACAGACGCGAGACCTGTTTATGCGCGCGGTGACGTTTGCGTGCTTCGCGCTTAGCGTTTATCTGCTTATATGCGCCGGGAGAAACAAAGAATACGCACTCGAGCTTAAAAACGTGTGCGGCATGACGCTTACGTTCAGGGCGGATTTTTTCCGTGCGCTGTACGTATGCATGGCCGCGTTCATGTGGTTTGAAACCACGCTCATGTCGCGGGCGTATTTTGCGCATTACCACAACCGCACGCGGTATTACTTCTTTAATCAGCTTACGCTGTGCGGCGTTATGGGCGTGTTTCTGGCAAACGATCTGTACACGGCGTTCATATTCTTCGAGCTTATGTCGCTTTCGTCATATCCGTGGGTCGCGCACGAGGAAAGCGCGCCGGCAATGCGCGCCGCCGCGACTTATCTGGCTATAGCCGTGCTGGGCGGCATGGTGACGCTTATGGGGCTTATGCTTATGTACAGCCAGACATCTACGCTCGCGTACGAATCGCTCGCCTCGGCACCCAGGACATCTGCGGTCTATACCGCTTCCGCGTTGATACTTTTCGGCTTCCTTGCCAAAGCGGGCGCGTTTCCGCTGCATATCTGGCTGCCTAAGGCGCATCCTGTCGCGCCCGCGCCTGCCAGCGCATTGCTGAGCGGTATGCTCACAAAGGTAGGAGTGCTCGGCGTGATAGTTGTATCGTACAACATTTTTTCCGGCTCGCAGGTATACGGCTGCATACTGCTGGCGCTTGCCCTTACCACGATGCTGACGGGCGCGGTGCTGGGCGTGTTTTCGGTCAACCTTAAGCGTACGCTCGCGTGCTCGTCCATGTCGCAGATAGGCTATATCCTTACCGGGATCGCGTCGGGAGTCCTGATGAACGCAGAGGGCGGGCTTGCGTCCGCGGGAGCGCTCACGCATATGATAAACCACTCGCTGCTTAAGCTCACGCTGTTTATGTCAGCGGGCGTCGTATACATGAACGCGCATACGCTGGATCTGAACGCGCTGCGCGGCTTCGGGCGGAAAAAGCCGCTGCTGCATATCTGTTATCTCACGGGAGCGCTGGGGCTTATGGGCGTGCCGGGCTTTAACGGATATATCTCAAAGACAATGATACACGAGGGGCTTGTGGAACTGGCTGAGGAGAGCGGGCTGTTTGCGTTTCGCGTATGCGAATGGGTATTCCTGTTCGCGGCCGGTCTTACCACGGCGTATATGCTGAAGACCTACATATGCATATTCATTCAGAAGAATCGGGATTCCAAAACTCAGGCCCGTTACGACGCGTGCGCACGCACATATGCCGACGCCGCATCGCGCACGTCGCTTTTGCTTTCCGCGCTGCTTATCCCGCTGCTGGGCTGCGTCCCGCATTTGCTGCTGCGCGTGGCGGCGGGGAAGGGGCTTGCGTTCTTCGGGCAGTCCGCGCCGGAGGATATCGCGTTTTTCAGCCTTAAAAACCTTGCGGGCGGCGCAGTGACGCTTATTATCGGTACGCTCGTTTACGTGCTGTTTGTGCGCAGGTTCCTCTGCGACGAAGCACAGGGCTATACGGACAGATGGCCGGAGCGGCTCGATTTAGAGGAGTTGGTTTACAGACCGCTTTTCTGCAGACTGCTGCCAGACGCACTCGGCGCGGTCTGCCGCGTGCTGTCCTGCGCGGGCGACTTTGCCGCTGCTACGTTCACGAAAGCGCTTGCGTATGTGTGCGGCATGATCGAAAAAACAGGCGACGCATTCGCGCACGCCTTTACCGTTATAATCGCGCTTTTATCGCGCGTGTTTGAAAGCGCGACCGATATGCTGGCGCTGTTTTTAAAGGAAACGCTGTTTACAGATCATTCTCACGATCTGCGCTCAAAGGCGCATGGCCCGGCAGACAGGCTCAGACGCCACGAGGCCGCAGTGCAGCAAGAGCTCGAGCGTCTGAAGCCGCAAATAAGACCTGATCCGCGCGAAGTGACCGATCTGAGGTACGGCTCGTATTTTACGAACACCGTGACGTTCGGCCTGATAATATGTACGATAGGCATCGTGTTCGCGTTCGTGTACGTATTGCTGAAAATGAAATAGGACCTTCGGGTTTTCTGCGTCAATAAGCGTGACGTCTGCGCCGCAAAAATCCCAAGTAAATCGATTTTGCTTTAACAGCGGCTTATTTGCAGCGCAGATCGCGCCTGCGTATCTCCCAGAACGCAACTGCCGCAGCGGCGGCGATATTCAGCGAATCCACCCCTGCGGACATGGGTATGCGCACGCAGATATCGCTTGCAGCTATGCTCTGCGCCCGCAGGCCGCCGCCTTCGCTTCCAAGCAGCAGCGCAGGCTTGCGAGCGTCAAGCTCTGCGAGGTTTACGCTCTCGTCTCTCAGTGCGAGCGCGCAGACGGTAAAGCCGTGCGCGCGCAGTATATCCGCGCCGCCGTCTGCGATTTCGGGGATGCGGGCGTGTTTTATACGGAACACCGCGCCCAGGCTCACCCGTACGCTGCGGCGCGAAAGCGCGTCCGCGCACGACGGCGTCATGAGCAGCGCGCCGACGCCCAGCGCCGCCGCGCTTCTGAATATCGCGCCGATGTTCTCTGCGTCGTTTACGTCCTCGAGCACGGCGCACGCCTGCGCGCCTTCAAGAGCCTGCGCCGGCGTGAGCGGAGCGGGCCTTCTGAACGCGCACAGACAGCCTCTGTGCAGCTCGTACCCGGTAAGCGAGGCGAGCGTTTCGTCCTCGGAGGTATATACCGGAACGCCGTCCATCCTCGCGACGAGCGCGGCGGCTTTGCCGTAAATATGACGCTTTTCGCACAGCAGGCTGACGGGCTCAAGCCCCGCGTCCAGAGCGCTTTGTATCACGTTTACGCTTTCCGCCACGAACATATCAGAGCGCACAAGCTGTCTGCCTGTAAGACGCGCGTATATTTCGAGCTCAGGCGCGTTTATGTCGTTTATCTCGATTATCTGAGGCATATGAATCTCCGGTCATAACAGCTCTGTGCGCTTTGGCGCACAAGCTGATTTATACGTTTCCGCTAACGCTGAAATAAAGCTTTTATAATAATTAGGGCTTTACCGTGCGCGCGCTCTACTGTATAATGCTCACGGACGCAGACGCCGCATATCGGCATTCCGGTTTGGCGTCCAGGCTTTAGCGAAGGCAGGGTAAGTCATATGAGTACGCGAGCGCAGCTAATCAGTGAAATACGCGCCTATGTGCCTGTGAACGAGCAGGAGGCGCGGGACAGGGAAACCATTCTCATGTGCCTTGAGCGTTTTGACGACGTGTTCGAGCGAACGAATATCCTGTGCCACATGACCGCTTCCGCGTGGACGGTCAACCCGGCGCGCACGAAGGTGCTTATGGCGTATCACAGCATATACGATTCGTGGGCCTGGCTGGGCGGCCATGCGGACAGCGAAACCGATCTTGCCGCCGTCGCGCTCAGGGAGGTCATGGAAGAGAGCGGCATTGCGCGCGTGCGCCTTGCGCGGGACGGCATATATTCCATCGAGGTGCTCACGGTCGACGGCCACGAAAAACGCGGCTCGTACGTCGCTTCGCACCTGCATCTGAACGTCACGTACCTCGCAGAGGCGGACGATACCTGTCCTGTACGCCCGCGCGAGGGCGAGAATACCGCCGTAAGATGGTTTACGCCGGAGGACGCGATAAACGCGTCCACTGAAAGCTGGTTCCGCGAACGGATATATTCGAAGCTCGTGAGAAAATGAGCCGCGTCGGGCGCATGGCATCGTACGCGCCTTTGCATCAGCTGCTTAGGCGCTTTCAGCCTTTGCGCTTCTGCTTTCTTTCCGGCAGCAATTCAAATTCCACTTCTCCGCACGAAATATCCGCGTCTGTGCATTTTACGTATACCGTGTCTCCGAGCCGCACTATACGGCGGGTGCTTCTGCCCATCATAAACACGTGGGTTTCGTCAAGCCCGTATACGTCGTCCATGTTCCGGAAGGGGATTATGCCTTCGCAGCAGTTTTCAAGCGTTACGCACGCGCCTTTTTTGATAAAGCGCGTGACGGCCGCTGCAAACACCTTGGATTTATTCCTCTTCATGTAGGCCGCGCACATGAGCTTGTCCGCCTCGCGCTCGCACTGAGCGGCCTCTTCTTCGTTTTCGCTTGCTTCGTCTGTCAGCGTGTGCATGCTAGCGGTCAGACGCAGATCGTCCTCGGCAGTCAGGCGGGTATTTGCCTGCAGTCGCAGCATTCTGTGCGCGAGCAGGTCGGGATAGCGGCGTATCGGAGAGGTAAAGTGGCAGTAATCGTCGAACGCAAGTCCGTAATGGCCAAGGTTCTTTTCGCTGTAGCGCGCCTTGCTCATGGCGCGCAGCAGCATTTCGGACACGGCGATACCGTTTGGCTTGCCTCTGAAAGCGTCCAGTACAGTCTGCAGCCTCGACTGGGTGGGCGACTTCCCGAAATGCATGGGCTTTCCGATGGCGGCGAGCGTTTCCTCGAGCGCGTCCAGCTTTTCGCTGTCAGGCTTTTCGTGCACGCGGTAGGGGAAAGGCAGCTCGGTTTTTTCCGCGTGAGACGCGACTGCGCGGTTCGCGGCGAGCATGAACTCCTCGATGAGCCTGTGCGCGTCGCCGCGTTCGCGCGCCTTTATTTCTGTAGGATAACCGGTTTCGTCGAGACTGAAGGCGACCTCCGGCATGTCGAGCTCAAGCGAGCCGTGCCTGACGCGGTTTGCGTGCAAAAGCGACGCGAGCGAGTTCATTTCAGTGAGCACTGCGTGCAGCTCAGGCGGCACGGTGTTTGCTCTGCCGGCAAGCATTTCGTTCACGTCTTCGTAAGTGAGCCTCGCGCAGGAGCGTATTACGGACGGACGTATCTGCAGTGACTGCGTGACGCCCTGTGAGTCAAGCTCCATAATAGCGGAAAACGTGAGCCTGTCCCTGTGCGGCATCAGGGAGCACAGGCAGTTGCACAGGCTTTCGGGCAGCATGGGTATCGTGCGCCCTGGCAGATACACGCTCGTGCCCCGTTCGCGCGCTTCGGCGTCCAGTGCGCTGCCGGGCTTTACGTAGTGGCTTACGTCCGCGATATGCACGCCGAGCGTCCAGCCGTCGTGTCTGCGCTCAAGCGACACCGCGTCGTCAAAATCCTGCGCGTCCGCGCCGTCTATCGTAAATATCGTTTCTCCGCGCAGATCCAGCCGGCCGTCGATATCGTAACGCTTAGGATCTTCGCCGTATGCGGCGGCCTCTTCGAGCGCTTCGGGGGAGAAATCCTCGCTTATATTATGCATCGCGCACAGCGCGGAGAGATGCACTCCGAGATCGCTTTCCCGTCCGAGCACCTGCTCGAGACGTACCTGCATTTCGGTGCCCTTGAGCGGCCATTTGGTCACTTCGAAAACGCACATGTCGCCCGGCTCTGCGTCTGGCAGCGCGCCCTTAACAAGCGCCTGGCGCGGGTAGCGCTTATCGCTTATAAGCGCAAGGTATCTGTTTTCGGGCACGTAATGCGGTCTGCGTCCTTTGCGGCGGCGGGAATAGCCGCGCTCGGGCGCATCAAGATACAGCGTGCCGGTCACGCGGTTCGCTGCGCGTTTTATTATGCTGTGCAGCGTGCCGCGCGGCTTCTCGCCGTCCTGCGTTACGCGTACAAACACGATATCGCCGTCAAACGCCTGCTCATAGGGCATATCCAGATATATGTCGCTGCCTCCGTCTGATGCGCGCGCAAAAGCCGGCGCGCCGCTTTTAGCCTTCACGGTGCACTTTTTAAGTCCCAGCATATATGGCAGAGCGTATTTGCCGCCTTTGGCGCAAATAAGCACGCCCTCTGTTATGCAGGTCTCGCACGCATTTCGCACTTCAGGCTTGTCAAGTCCGCTGCGTTCTGCGATTTCGCTTACAGAAAGCGGACGCCGTGCGTTCGCAATTGCTTCGAGTATAGTCGTCTGTATATCCATTTTCGTTTATAAAACGGCATGCAGCCGATCTGACTGCATGCCGTAAGCTGAATATTTCTTATTCTCCGTCGGTCACGGTTTCGGTCTCACCGTCTGAGGAAGCGTCTGTCGTGTCTTCCGCAGCTTCGCCTGACTTCGTGTAAACCACGTAAATCGTTACGTTCTCGTCGGGCACTACGGTGGGCAGCTCCTCGCTCCAGCTCACTTCGTAGCCTTCGAGCTCAGGCAGTACGTCGTAGCCCTTATAGTCGATCGTGCGTCCCTTGCCGGAGAAGGTGAAGATGACGTTGTCGGCGGGAGCTTCGGCCTCTTCGTTCTCGGAGGACTCTTCAGTCTCTTCAGCGGGCTCTGTCGTATCTTCGCCGGTCTGCTCGGCTTCGTCGGCGGGGGCTGCGGTTTCGCCTGTTTCTTCCGGCTCCGCCTCGGTCTCGGGCTCTGCAATTGCCTCGGCAGGCTTATTGTCGACCAGCGTTACGGTTACGTCCTCGTAGAATACCGCATGGAGCTCGTGGTCGGTGTCGTCCATTACGCTGCCGTCAAGCTCAGGCTCCCAAACGCCAACAAATCCGGCAGGTACGCTGGGCACGGGGTACAGGGTGATCGCATCGCCGTAGAACACAAACGTGCGCAGCATGTCGAGCGTGCCGTTCTCTGTTGCCGCCGCGACCTCGGCTTCGTATACGCCGGTGAAATCGTAGAGCTGGCCTTCATTTGCGAAGTAGTAATACTGCTGATAGTCGATGGAATCCTGCAGCTTCGGGAACCATTCGATCTCGCCGCCGGCAGTTTCGGTATCGTCAGTCTGAGCGTTGCCGGTGTCTGCGGTCTCGTCCGTATCGGATGCTTCTGCGCTGTCAGCGGTTTCTTCGGCGGGCTCTGCTTCGGCCTCCTCGGGTATAAAGTACTTGACGAATCCGCCGTGCGCGTAATGCAGGTAATAATCCACATTCTGAGCAGGTACGGTCTCGGGCAGCACGGTCTTGTAGATAGCGCCGTTCGTGAGCGCGTCCGCGTCGGTGGAGAAGAATACGTACCAGCCTTCGAGCTCCTCAGTTACGTCCTTGCCCTCGTAATCGATAGCGCTGCCGTAATTGCCGGTGAATGTGAACAGCACCTCGGGCTCGGCTTCGTCGGCGGCTTCGTCGGCGGCAGAGTTACCGGGCTCTTCCGCTACGGCGACGGCCTCGGAATCTTCGATCAAAGCGTCGTCCGCCTCTTCGGTATCGGGCGCTTCGGTATCGCCGGCATCTGTCGCTGCGGCGATATTTGCCGCGTCGTCGGCTTCGTCGGTTTCAGGTGCCGGATCCTCGCTCCTGCTGCCCATCAGTATCCTTACGGTATAATCGTTAACAGTATACACGGGCACCGCGGAGTAGGACTTGCGTCCCATCGTTTCGGGCAGGGCTTCGTTTTCGCCTTCGTCGGCCTTGCCGTTGCCGTTTGAGTCGATTACCCATTTGCCAGTGTAGCCGGTCTTCTGGGGAGTCGGCATCGTGGTGATGCTTGCGCCGTTTGCGTAAGAGGTGTTCGAGCGCAGGGATTTCTGATAATCCTCTTCGTACTTGGCGAGCTTTTTATCGGAAAGCTTGTCGTAATCTGCCTGAGTAAGCTCGGTCAGCGCCTGATTGAGCTCCGCAGCGGTTATTTCTTTGTTCTGGGAGCTCGTGTAGAGTCTCTGATAGTCGCTTTCGTAATTGTCGGCGGCGAGATTTGCGATTATGTACTCGCGCAGGCTTTCCGCATAGTGATCCTCGTAGGTTTCGCTTGTGCCGTAGAGCGTATTCGACAAATAAACCTCGCTTGCCAGAGACGGGAAAAACTCGTCACCGTTCTCGTCGCGGTATGTAATGGTGTAGGTGCGCGCATTAAGCCATGTGGCGAGTATCGCCAGCACTACGAATACCGCCGCGGTAATGCGGGTGATATTTAATAACTTGCCTTCGGCGCTTTTTGCCTTATTCTTGCCAAGGAAGGTCTCGGCTGCGCCGCCGATGACTCCCAGTCCCTGCTTGTTGCCTTCCTGCATAAGCACGGAAACGATCAGCACGAGGGACGCAAGGATAAGCACGATGTTGATTGCAACGGACATCTGTATTCCTCCTTGATATACCGCGCTGCAGCGCGGTTAAGCACATAGCAAATGATATTATAACATTATAAGCGGATTTGCGCAACCGTTTCCAGCGTAAAATTTTTTATTATCCGCATGAAAAGCGAAAATAAACGCCCATACGCTTTACGACAGGAAGCCCTCGACGATTTTTTGCTCTGCTTCCTGCTCGGTAAGCCCGAGCGTACGCAGCTTCAGTATCTGCTCGCCCGCGATTTTGCCTATTGCCGCTTCGTGAATGAGCGCGGCGTCCTCGTTGCGCGCAAACAGGCGGGGACTTGCGTCTACCTGCGCCTTGCCGGAGATTATCGCGTCGCACTCAGTGTGTCCCGTGCAGCGCGCGTTTCCGATTATGGTGGATTCGTACTCCTGACGCGACGAATCCCGCGCGACCGAGCGCGACACGACGTCGGCTGCGCTGCCGTCGCCGTTCAATTCCACCTTGAAAACGGTCACTGCCGTTTGCTCTTTTTCAGTCAGCAGCCGCTCGCGGATTATGAGGCGCGCTCCCTCGCCCAGCGTACACTCCGTCCTGCGCGCAGTTCTGTCCACGCCGCCGATCTGAGACGTGTCCATTTCGAGCAGAGCGTCCTTTTCGAGAAACGCCTCGGTCACGGGGTCTATTGAACGCAGACCGACGCCCTTGCCCGTGCCTACGTGCTTTTCGATGTATTTTACCTTGGAGCCGGGCGCGAGGAAGAAGCGGTGTATGCCGTTGTGCCGCGCGGGCTCGCCGGTTTCGGTGTGAACGCCGCAGCCTGCCACTATCGTGACGTCCGCGTTCTCGCCTACGTAAAAATCGTTGTATACGAGGTCGTCGACGTTCCCGTGAGTGACGCACGCCGGTATCGACACGCTCTCGTCCTTAGTGCCCGGACGTATATGTATGTCGAGCCCGGGATTGTCCTGCTTTGAAAGGATGGCGATGTTGTCGCTGGACTGTCTGCCCGCGCAGGTACCGTCCACGCGTATGTTGTACGCGCCTTTATACTTGCCGTCCCAGTCGGAGACCAGCCTGAGCAGGTTTTCGGTTACGTTATCCATCGATTATGGCCTCCTTCTTTCCGCATACCGTCGCGGTATTTCCCTGTGAAACGAGCGAGGCGAGCATTTCGCTGCCGCTGCCGCGCAGGGTCACTTTGCCGTCGGTCAGCAGTACGATTTCGTCGGCGGTGCGCAGCACGCGCTCCTGGTGCGACACTACCACCAGCGTGCTCTCCTGCGCCCTGCGCAGATTGTCGAAGGTTTTTATGAGACCTGCGAACGACCAGATGTCGATGCCCGCCTCGGGCTCGTCGAACACGGTAAGAGCAGCGCCTCTTGCGAGTACTGTTGCTATTTCTATGCGCTTCATTTCGCCGCCGGACAACGTATTGTTGATTTCGCGGTCGAGGTAATCGCGCGCGCAGAGCCCTACCGAGGACATGTAATCGCACAGCTTCGTGTAATTGAGCGTCTTGCCAGCGGCTATCTCTATGAGCGCGCGCACGGTCAGCCCCTTGAAGCGCACGGGCTGCTGGAACGCGAAGGCGATGCCCTCGCGGGCGCGCTGGGTTACGTCGAGATCGGTTATGTCGCGTCCGTCCAGCAGCACGCGCCCGCTGTCAGGCTTTATGATGCCGGCTATGACCTTGGCCAGCGAGGTTTTGCCGCCGCCGTTCGGACCGGTTATCGCGACTAACTTCCTGTCCGGCACGCTCAGGCTTACGTCGTCGAGCACGCGGCGGCCGTCCTCTGTGGTCCAGGTGATGTTTTTGAGTTCGAGCATATTTCACTCCTGTTATTCTTTATAATAATGCGCTTCGAGCATCGCGCAGAGCGTATGATATATGGGCAGGTGGTATTCCTGCACGTCGGCGGGGGTGGAGGCGGGCGCGATTATCGCGCAGTCGCAGGCTGCCTTCAGCCTGCCGCCGCTGCCGCCGCTCAGCGCGACGGTTTTTACGCCGAGCCTTTTCGCGGCCTCGCACGCGTTTATTACGTTTACGGCGTTGCCGCTTGTCGAGATCGCGATAAGCACGTCGCCGCGCCTGCCGTAGCCGACCAACTGCTGGGCATACACGTATGCGCTTTCGCAGTCGTTCATAAAGGCGGTCGAAAGCGCGCTGTGCTCTGTGAGCGCTATCGCGGGCAGCGCGCCCTGCAGATGCGAAAGCACGCCGTCTTCTCCGAGCGGGCGCTTTAAATAAAAGCCTTTCATGAGTTCGCCGGCTATGTGATCGCAGTCCGCGCAGGAGCCGCCGTTTCCGCACAGCAGCAGCTTGCCGCCTTCCGAGAAGCTGTCGCGTATCATAACGTACGCGTCCATAAGGCTCCGTCTCACGCATTCGAGCTCAGGGTATCTCTTAAACAGACGCTCGTAATGACAAAGCACGCGTTCGTCTTTTTCTCCTGCTTCGTACATGGGGCTTATGCCCAAAGAGTACAGCGCGGCCATTATCGCCGCGTAATCGCCCAGATTTTCGCCGCTTTCGGCGGGCAGTATGCGTACCGCTTCGAGCGAATGGGGTATCGCTTCCTTTTCAAGCTCGCGGCGCATGCTGTTTTCGAGCAGCTCGCGGCTGCGCGTGAATATGCTGCCGATAACTATCGCCTCGGGATTAAACGCGTCTACGAGCAGCGAAAGCCCTTTGCCCAGATACTTCCCGACGGTTTCGTATATCGCGAGCGCGTCCGCGTCACCGGCTTTGGCGTATTCGGCGATCAGCTTCGCACTGATTTCGCTTTCGGCGTGGCCGTCCCGTATCCATGCGGGAGCGCGCCCATCTGCGATCAGCTCGCGCGTCCTCTGAACGGCCTGTCTGGCTATGCCGCCGCCGCTCGTCCAGCCCTCGAAGGAGCCCTTTTTGCCGAAGCCCTCGGGGCCGTCCTCAGACAGGCGCAGATGTCCTATCTCGCCGGCCATGGAGTTCGCTCCGGAAACGAGCTTTCCTTCTGAAACGACTCCGCCGCCCATGCCTGTGCCCATGGTAAGAAAAATCATGTTTTTGGTGCCGCGCCCTGCGCCGAGCTTCCATTCGGCGAGCGCGCAGGCGTTGGCGTCGTTCATAAGGAAGGCTTTAACGTGATAGCGTTCCTCGAAAAGCCGCGTGAGCGGAATATCGATCCAGCCCGGCAGGTTCGGCGGACAGAGCACCGTGCCGCTGCGCTCGTCAAGCGGCCCGCCGCAGCTTATGCCTATCGCCTCGACTCCGGCGGAGGCCTTTTCGTCTGCCACGAGCGTATCGACCGCGGCGTAAAGCCTTTGCAGCATATGCTCGCAGCCCCTGGCGGCCTCCGATTCGAAGCGCAGCTTTTTGATAATGCGTATTCCCTTGTCTATTTCGGAAAGCGTTACGGCGCATTTGGTGCCGCCTATGTCTATTCCTATGAACGGTTTCATATTACCTCCGTGCCGAATCGGCATTATAAGGTTTTCGCGCGGGTTTATCTTACTCCTTGCGTAAAATAAGTATTACAGCTTAGAACGCCGGCTTCGCGCCGCACAGCCCGCGCAGTATTTCTCCGGCTATCATAAAGCCTGCGGCGGGCGGCACGAACGATACGGAGCCGGGGCGGCGCGTGCCGGTTTTTACGGGCAGCTCGCGCGAATACAGCACCTTTACCTGCGTTATGCCGCGCTCGCGCAGCTCCCTGCGCATTACCCGCGCGAGCGGACATACGCTGGTTTTGCTTATATCGTCGATCGCGAAGGCGGAGGGATCGAGCTTGTTGCCTGTGCCCATGCAGGAGATGACCGGAACGCCCGCCGCATACGCCTTTTCTATTATAAGAAGCTTTGAAGCTACCGTGTCTATGCAGTCCGCTGCGTAGTCGAAGCGGGAAAAATCCAATTCGTCCGCGTTTTCGGCGCTGTAAAACAGCCTAAGCGCGTCCACACGGCATTCGGGGTTTATGGCAAGCACGCGCTGCCTTGCGGCTTCGGCCTTGGGCATGCCTATGTTTCCGCGCACAGAAATGAGCTGGCGGTTAAGGTTCGTTTCGTCTATGACGTCGCCGTCTATCAGCGTAAGCTGTCCGACGCCTGCGCGCGCGAGCGCCTCGAGTACGCCTCCGCCGACGCCTCCCAGACCGAACAGCGCCACGTGCGCGCGCCTGAATACGTTCAGCGCGTCTTCGCCAAGCAGCATTTCCGTTCTGTCAAGCCAGCCCATGCAAGCCTCCCAAGCAGGATTTCTGTTTAAGATTATGCGTTATTTAATTGATTTTGTCAATCGCGATTGACACGCGGTGCGTTAAGTATTAAAATATAATCGAGTATTTTTGTGGAGGGAAACGCATGGACAGAAACGAAGCCCGCGAAAAAGCCCGTGAGCTCGTGGCGAAGATGACGCTGGAGGAGAAGGCCTCCCAGCTTCGCTACGACGCGCCTGCCATAGAACGGCTGGGCATACCCGCGTACAACTGGTGGAACGAGGCGCTGCACGGCGTTGCGCGCGCCGGAACCGCTACCGTGTTTCCGCAGGCGATAGGGCTTGCCGCCATATTCGACGAGGACATTATAGGCGATATAGCCGAGATCATATCCACCGAGGCGCGCGCGAAATACAACTCGCAGTCCGCGCACGGCGACAGAGACATATACAAGGGGCTTACGTTCTGGTCCCCGAACGTAAATATATTCCGCGACCCGCGCTGGGGCAGAGGGCAGGAGACCTACGGCGAGGATCCGTACCTGACCTCCCGCATGGGCGTCGGCTTTGTAAAAGGGCTGCAGGGACAGGGCAAGTACATGAAAACCGCCGCGTGCGCGAAGCATTTCGCGGTGCATTCCGGCCCGGAAATCCTGCGTCACGAGTTCGACGCCGTCGTAAGCCAGTACGATTTGTGGGATACCTACCTGCCGGCGTTCGAGGCGTGCGTGAAGGAAGCAGGGGTCGAGGCGGTAATGGGCGCGTACAACCGCACGAACGGCGAGCCCTGCTGCGGCCACAGCGTTCTTATGAAGGACATACTCCGCGGACAGTGGGGCTTTGAAGGCCATTTTGTATCCGACTGCTGGGCCATATCGGATTTCCATCAGTATCATAAAATCACCGACACAGCGCCCGAAAGCGCCGCGCTTGCGATCAAAAACGGCTGCGACATCAACTGCGGCAATACCTACATCCATCTGCTCGAGGCGCTTGAGGAGGGGCTCATCTCCGAGGACAGCATTACCGAGGCGTGCGTGCGCGCGTTCACTTGCCGTTACCTGCTGGGCATGTTCGCCGACGACAACGAATACGACAAGATACCCTACGCGGTAAACGACTGCGACCGCCACGACAGGGCCGCGCTGAAGGCGGCTGAAAGGTCCATGGTGCTACTCAAAAACGACGGCGTGCTGCCGCTTAATCTGAGCGCGCTGCGCTCCGTCGCGGTGATCGGTCCCAACGCCGACAGCATCCCCGCGCTCGAGGGCAACTATAACGGCAGGTCTTCCAGATACGTCACTTACCTCGAAGGCATCAGAGCGGCTTGCCGCGAAGCCAACGTGAGGGTTAACTATTCCGAGGGCTCGCATCTTTATAAGAAGTCTACGAGCGGGCTCGCCAGGGAAGAGGACAGGCTCGCCGAGGCGGTGCAGGCAGCTGAAATGAGCGACGCCGTCATACTCGTGCTCGGGCTCGATCCGTCCATAGAGGGCGAGCAGGGCGACGCGAGCAACGAATATTCGTCGGGAGACAAAAAGGACCTCGAGCTTCCCGAATGCCAGAGAAAGCTGCTTGACGCGGTGCTTGCGGCGGGCAAGCCCGTGATCACCGTAATCGCCAGCGGTTCGGCGCTGCGCGTAGAGGAAGGCAACGCGATAATCCAGGCGTGGTACGCGGGCCAGGCGGGCGGCACGGCGGCGGCGAACATCATATTCGGCAAAACCTGCCCCAGCGGCAGGCTGCCGGTCACGTTCTACAAGAGCGCGGACGATCTGCCAGATTTTACAGACTATTCCATGAGAGGCCGCACTTACCGCTACTTTAAGGGCGAGGCGCTGTATCCCTTCGGCTACGGGCTGAGCTATACGAATTTTACCTACAGCGACGCGGTATACGATACGGACAAATCCGCCATCAGCGTAAAAATCAAAAACACCGGTCTGCGGGACGCCGAGGAGGTCGCCGAGGTGTACGTGAAGCCTCTGGAGTTCTCAAGCCACGGCATCAACTGCTCCTTGTGCGCGTTCGGGCGCGTGGCGCTCGCTTCGGGCGAAGAAAAGCGGGTGCTGCTGCCGATACCGCCGCGCGCGTTCGAATGCGTTACGGACGACGGCCGCCGCATCAAGGCCGGACGCCATTTCCGCTTCTTCGTGGGGGGAAGCCAGCCTGACAACGTGAGCGTCAATCTGCTCGCCAAAGCGCCTCTCGAGCTGGACGTCGTTATCTGATGAAAGCGCAGGAAGCATTAACATTTATTAAAAACAAGGCCGGCGCGTATTTTAAAAGCTTCGCGCCGGCTTCCGATGGGCTTGCCCAAAGGCGCACGCTAAGGCTCAACAACGATACGGGCCTTCTTAAGCTGCTCGGCTGCGCGTTTATGTTCTGCGACCATGCGGGCAAGATGATCTTCCCGAACGCTTATAAGCTCACTGCCCCGGAATGGCTGGGACAGTGGGCGTTTCTTGTGCCGACCATCAATATCATGCGCGCGATCGGCCGCCTTGCGATGCCTCTGTTCGCCTACGGCATAGCGGTCGGCTGCGAATATACGAAAAATATCTGGAAATACGCGCTCAGACTGCTTTTGGTCGGCATACTCGTGCATCCGCTGTATCAGGCGGCGATGGGGCACGTAACGCCGTTTACGTTTAACTGGGGAGCGAATTTTTATAAGCCCGCGGCGATTTACGAATTCTATTATTCAAAGAATCTGAATATATTCTTCACGCTTTCGCTGAGCACGTTCATTATCGCCTGCATCAAAACCAGGCATTACGGGCTTTTATACATATTTGTTTATATCGCGTGGCATATGGACGGGCCGCTGGACTACGGTTATAAAGCGATCATACTCATCGTGCTGTTCTACGCGTTTCTGGACAGGCCGCTGGTTTCGTTTTTGTGGGTGTTCATGTTCATGTGGTACTGGGCGATGAGCTCGTTTTTCTCAAACGGGCTTGTCGAGAGCGTGCGCTTGCTGTTCGGAGCACAAGGCCAGTCGCCCTACAGGACGCGCGTGATACTCTCAAGCACGTCGCAGATGTACGCGATACTGTCGCTCGTACTTATATATCTTCCGATTAGGAAGCGGCGCGTAAGACTCCCGAAATGGTTTTTCTACGGGTTTTATCCTTTCCATCTGCTTATACTTTACGCGTACTTATTCTTTAATAGATAGGAGAAACTGTTATGGTGAATAAGCTGCTCGAATTTCTGAAAAACTCGCCGAGCCCCTTCCATGCGGTAGACAACCTGTGCGCGATGCTCAGGGACGCAGGCTTTGAGGAGCTGTGCGAAAACGGGCAATGGGATATAAGAAAGGGCCGTTCATATTATGTCACGCGCAATCTGTCCTCGCTGATCGCCTTCAGGGTGCCGGAAAACGAGCCGGAGTGCATGCTGCTCAGCGCGAGCCACTGCGATTCGCCCGTATTCAAGATAAAAGAAAAAAGCGAGCTCGAGGTGAAGGGCAAATACATCCAGCTCGACACTGAGAAATACGGCGGACTGGTGCACGTCAGCTGGCTCGACCGTCCGCTTTCGTTCGCGGGGCGCGTGCTGGTAAAGACCGGACGCGGCATCGAAACGCGCCTTATAAACTGCGACAGCAATTCGCTCATCATACCGAACGTCGCGCCGCATCAGAAGCGCGACATAAACGACGGCATGAAGTACAACCCGCAGACGGACCTCGTGCCGCTGTACGGCGCGTATACGGCAAAGGGCGGCTTTGCAAAGCACGTCGCGCGCCTGGCGCACTGCGCCGAAGAGGATATAGTCGGGCACGACCTTTTCCTGTATTCGAGGACGGAGCCCTGCGTCTGGGGCGAAAACGAAGAGTTTTTGTCCGCGGAGCGGCTTGACGACCTTGAATGCGCGTTCACGTCCGCGCAGGGCTTTATAAAGGCTGCGCCGGGACGCGCGCTTACGGTACTGGCAGTGTTCGACAACGAGGAGGTCGGCTCCACCACCAAGCAGGGCGCGGATTCCACCTTCCTTACCGATACCCTGAGCCGTGCGTGCGATATGCTCGGAATTACGACTCAGGAATACAGGCGGCTGTGCGCGTCCTCGTTCATGCTCTCCTGCGACAACGCCCACGCCGTGCATCCGAACCATCCGGAGCTTTACGACGCGGTCAACTGCGCGTATATGAACGAGGGCATAGTTATAAAGGAAAGCGCTAATCAGAAATACACCACGGACGGCGTGTCCAAAGCGATTTTCAGGCTGATACTCGAGCGCGCGGGCGTGCCGGTGCAGTTTTTCGCCAACCGCTCGGATATGATAGGGGGCGGTACGCTCGGAAACGTTTCAAACCGCCACTTTTCGCTTAATACCGTCGACATAGGCCTTGCGCAGCTTTCCATGCATTCCACCTACGAAACTGCCGGCACGAAAGACGTGCAGTACATGATCGACGGCGTCAAGGCGTTTTACGAGTCTGTCATCAAAGCGGAGAAGGACGGTACCTACTCGGTAATATGAGCGGCATAAGAAGCTTCAGCGCGTACCAGAAAAAGATTCTCGCGGCGCTGTTCGCAATATATTTCTGCACGTATATCGGCCGGCTGAACATGTCGGCGACGCTGGATCATATAATAGAAGCGTTTTCGATAAGCGCATCCTCTGGGGGACTTCTGCAGACGCTGTGGGCGGTGTTTTACGCCGCGGGACAGCTCGTGTTCGGAACGCTCTCCGACAGATTCGTGCCGAAAAGGCTGATAAGCGTCGGGCTGATAGGCTCCGCCGCGTGCAACGCGCTGTTTTCGTTCTCCGGAACGTTTGCTTCGGCGCTGGCGATCTGGACGCTTAACGGCGTGTTCCAGTCCATGATATGGACGCCCGTGGTTATCTGCATGGCGGCCACGTTCGAGGACAGTCAGCGCAAAAGCGCGTCGCTCGTAATGTCCTTCACGCTTGCCGCAGGGCATCTCGCGGCGTGGGCGATCGCGATGCGCATGGCGGAAATACTCTCGTGGAGATGGTCCTACAGGATTCCGGCGCTGGTTCTGTGCGCAGCAGCCGTAATCGCGATGACCGTGATACCGCGCGGCATACGCAAGCTTGCGGATACGAACAAATCCGGCAAAAGCGCGGAGCGCGCGCCGGTCAGGGAGCTGTACGGCACAGGGCTGTTTCTGCTTTTGCTGTGCTGCGTGACCAACGGCTTTATACGCGACGGCGTCATCACCTGGGGACCCACTATACTCGGCGCGAACAAGGGCACCAAGCTGTTCAGCCTGATAATCCCGTGCATAAACATGCTGGGCATACTGTTAGGCGCGTATCTCGTCAGAAGAGTGAAAACGAATATACGCGCGCTGGTCGGGCTTATGCTCGCGGGCACCGCGCTGCCCGGGCTTGCGCTGTTTGCGGGCGGTGCGCTGCCGGTATATCTTACCGCGCTGCTGCTGGGCGTTATGAGCGCGCTTCTGTACGGCACAAATCCGCTGCTTACCACGCTCGTGCCGATGCAGTATGACGAATACGGCCGCGTAGGGCTTGCCGCCGGACTCACGGACTGCTTTATATATCTCGGCAGCTCGCTTTCGGGCTACGTGACCGGGCGCGTGCACGATATAAGCGGCGGCTGGACGGTAATATATCTTACTTGGGCGGCGGCGGCGATAGTCGGCTGCGTGCTTGCGATTATGTCAAGCCGCAGGCGGGTGCACCGTTTGTGATATTCAGAAAAGCCGATCCGTTTTATAAAGCGCCGGAGGGGACGTTCCCCTCCGGTAATGTTTTTCCAAGGCTGCCTGACGCAGCGCATTACGCGATATCGAGCGCGATCTCCATCATCTGAGTAAAGGATACCTGCCTGTCCTTAGACGAAAGGCCCTCACCCGTAAACGGATTGTCGGATATAGTGCACAGCGCCAGGGCGTTTTTTCCGGCTTTGGCGGCGTTCATGTACAGCGCGGCGGCCTCCATCTCGACTGCCAGCACGCCCAGATCACGCAGCTTTCCAAGCGGCGCGCTTTCGTCGTAGAAGCAGTCGGAGGAGTACAGAGGACCCGGCACGACGTTCGCGCCGAGCGCTTTGCCCGCGTCGATCGCCTTCGAAAGCAGCGTATACGAGCAGCAGGGGCAGACCGTGCCGTCAAAGCCGTACTGGCGTCCGTAGGCGGAATTCGTATATGCGCTCATGCCCGCGACGACGTCTCTGAGCTTAAGCGTCGGCTGCACCATTCCCGCCGTGCCTATGCGGATTATGTTCGTGACGCCGTAGAAATTGAACAGCTCGTAAGAATATATGCCTATCGAGGGCATGCCCATGCCGCTCGCCATTACGGAAACGCGCTTGCCCTTGTACGTGCCCGTGTAGCCCTGCACGCCCCGCACGTTGTTTACGAGCACGGCGTTTTCAAGGAACGTCTCCGCTATGAACTTGCTGCGCAGGGGATCGCCCGGCATCAGCACGGTATCTGCAAAATCACCCGCCTTCGCGGAGTTGTGGGGAGTCGGAATATTGCTTGCCATAGATTTCACCTCATTTATATCGTATTATATCGATGATACGTTCTGTATACTGCAGTCCGCTCCGGTATCCTGCGTGACGGCGGGGCCGTTCAGGTTTTCAAAGCGGATGTCAGTCAGCCGTACTCCGTCGGTCTCGCACAGATAGAAGCCCTGCCTGCTCATTTCGGTGCATCTCTCCAGCATCGCGGGCTTTTTGGGCGCGCCTTCCTTCATTTCGATGCTTACGTCGCTTATGCTGACGTTTCGTATCCTCATTTCGGGCAGTCCCCTGAAAAAGCCCGCGCACGCCGTGCAGCTTTTTATGCTTATGCCTGAAATGCTTACGTCTTCAAGCCGCGGCGTGCCTTCGCATACGGGCTGCGGCAGGGGATCGCTCACGACGGGCAGCTTGCCGCCCTTGCCGCAGAAGTACATCATATTGAATACGAAGGGACACATCACGTCCTCCATCTGGCAGTTGTCAAGCCGCAGCCCGGAGACCGTGCCGCCGCGCCCGCGCCTCGTTTTAAGCCGGACGCCGCGGTCTGTCTGATAAAACACGCAGGAGGATACGAGCACGTTTTTTATTCCGCCGCTCATCTCGCTGCCCAGCACTATTCCGCCGTGTCCGTGCAGAAAGTGACAGTCTGTTATTATGATACGCTCGCAGGGCACGCGGGAGGGGGTATCCTCGGTTCCGCTCTTTATCGCGATACAGTCGTCGCCCACGTCTATCGTGCAGCCGATAATCTTTACATCGCTGCAGGAATCGGGGTCTATTCCGTCGGTGTTCGGCGAATCCGGCGGATTTACTATATTCAGCTTCTCTATCAGCACCTTCGTGCATCTGTACGGATGCACCGTCCACACGGGCGAATTCGTGAGGGTAAGATTCTGGATCTTCACGTTCGTGCAGCGATCGAAGCACACAAGGTAAGGTCTCGGGCGATCGAGCGTCTTCGAACGCACCATCCTCCACCAGTATTCGCCGCAGCCGTCGATCACGCCGTCGCCGCGCAGTACGGCATTTTCGGCGCCGCGCGCATATATGCAGGGCGTGCGGCAGGGCCCCTGTATACCCTCGAATTCGAGGTCGATAAGAGGATACAGCTCCCTGTCCGGTATAAAGCAGATCCGCGCGCCGGCCTGCACGTCCAGCGTCATGTTCGACGCAAGGCGGATAGGACCGGTTTTGTATACGCCTGCGCTCACCTCGAGTATTCCGCCGCCGTTTCGTTCGAGCGCGGAAACGGCGGCCCTGAACGCTTCTGTCCAGTTTTCGCCGTTTTCGGAAAGATGACGGAATTCGTTAATATTCATGCAATCACCGCCTTTATCCGATTATAACATATAGAACGGTACATTGCAAGATTGACACGGAAGTTAATCGGTTGTATAATCTCAGTAAAAAATATCGGAGGCGGTATATATGCTTGCGGCATTTGTGGGCTGCGCGGGTGTGGGAAAAAACACCGTGATTGGCAGACTCATAGCGGCGTATCCTGAAAGATACGAGATTTTTCCGACGCTGACCACCCGTGAAATGCGTCCGGGCGAACGCGAGGGCGATCCGTATCACTATGTTACGAAGGAACAGTTCGAGGCGCTGATACGCGAGGGGGAGATCTACGAATACGAGATAATCCATAACGGCAATTACTACGGCGGCTCAAAAAAGGTGCTGCGCGAGCATCTTAAAAGCGGGCGCACGCTGATAAAAGACATAGACGTGCTCGGCGCGCGCACTTACAAAACCAAGCTCTCCGGCATAACGAGGATACTCTCCGTGTTTCTTTACGTGGAGGATATGAACACGCTGCTTGACCGCATGCGCGCGCGCGGCGACAGCGAGGAGAACATTCAGAAACGCGCCGAAAGGTTTCCGCTCGAGATGAATTTGTCCTCTGACAGCGAATACATGGTGAACAACGACAGGCTCGAGGATACGACCGACGCCGTGAACTGTCTGCTCGAGAACGAGGTTCGTTTGGGCGGTGTTTACAGACCGTGCAGGGACTGCGGCGTGCCGACAGAAGCGGAAATCGGGTCATCTGCCGGAACTGAAGGCAAAACCGAACCGGTGGAGCTCGTATTCAACGGGCGCGAGCTGCTGATAGCAGACGGCGCTGCACGTTACGTATCTGCGATGCGCTCAGGCGCGTTTATCCAGAAAAAGATTAAGCGCCTCACCGACACCTCCTTAAAGCCCGCGCACATCTCGCTTGAACGCTGGACAAATATGCTGCGCGCATGACTGCGCGGCAAAATATATTGAATCTTAATTCAGGAAAGGATTGATCGTATGAATTCAGACGTGCTCGCTGTACTCTTTCTCATCCTGTCGCTTGCCATACTGCTGTTTGGCTACAGACTCAGGCGCGTCGCCGCCGCGATTTCGGGCTTCACGCTGGGCGTGACGATAGGCGAAATCATCTGGCTGCGCAATTCGCTCAAAGAGCTTCCCGGGCTTATAGGGCTTGACAGACTCTTCGACAGACTTGCTTCCGCGTCCGAACTCGAAGACGTGGGGGATATACTCGACAGTTTCTTTAACGGCCGTGATTTCACAAACGGCCTTGACGAGTTTTCACGCAGCCTGCCGGAAACGAACGCGCTGCTCACTTACATAGTTCCGATCGTGCTGGGCATACTGATCGCGATAGTCGGCTTCATTTATTACAAGCAGTACTTTGCAGGCTATGCCGCGCTTTCGGTAATGGCGTTCGTGCTTACTCCGGCGCTGATCGCAAATGCCGTGAGCGGCGGACAGACTTTCGCGTACGTGCTGGCCGCGATACTGTTTGCGATCGGCATAGGCGTGATTACGTACATGCTGGTAGACATAAGCGTGATCATCACTACGGTCGTCGCGGGCAGCGCGATGGCTGCCGCGATGACGGCGGCGCTGGGAATATTCGGAAGCGGCGGCTACCTGCTGCTTACGGCCGCCGCGCTGTTCCTTATCGGACTTTTAGCGCAGCTTTCGCAGATGCGCTCCGTCGAAAGAAGCAAAAAACGCAATCTGCGCAGGGAACGCCGCGAAAGCAGAGACAAAAAGTACCGCAAGAACACCGCAAGATAACGAACAGAAAACCGTTTTGTGTAAAATATTTGTTTATTTACGCCAAACGGTTTTTTCTGCCTTACAAATCGGCGTGTTATATGATATAATCTTCGGAGACGAGTTGCGCGGCTCGTCCGTTTGTGCGCAGCTCAGAAATCAGGAGGAGATTCCTTTATGGCAATTTCACAGGAAAAATATGACAAGCTGGACGAGGTAATCGCTGCGAATAAGGGTCAGAGGGGCGCAGTAATGCGCACGCTGCAGTCCGCGCAGGATATTTTCGGCCACGTACCGAAGGACGTGCAGATTCGCATAGCCGAGGGCCTGGGCACCACGCTCAGCGATGTCTACGGCGTCGCCACCTTCTACTCTCAGTTTGCGCTCGAGCCCAGAGGAGATTATATAATCGGCGTTTGCCTGGGCACGGCGTGCTACGTCAAGGGCTCGAAGAACATACTCGAGCGCGTGTGCAGCGAGCTGGATACCAAGGTCGGCAAAACCAGCAAGGACGGCAAGTTCACGATCAAGGATACCAGATGCCTCGGCGCCTGCGGTCTTGCGCCTGTTATGATGATAAACGACGACGTGTATGGCCGCCTGACGCCGGATCAGATCCCCGGCATCTTAAACAAATACCGTAACGCTTAATGAACGAGATTTCCCTCTACATTCTGGATCTGGTTCAGAATTCGGTCACGGCGGGAGCTAAGCACATCTGCATCGTCATACGCATAAACACCGTTTCGGACGAGCTTGAAATAGTGATAACGGACGACGGCTGCGGTATGAGCCGGGAGCTGCTCGAAAAGGTCTCAAGCCCGTTTACCACCACGCGCAAAACGCGCAAGGTCGGGCTGGGCATACCCATGATACGGCAGCTGTGCGAGATGTGCGACGGAGCCTTCGACATTCGCAGCACGCTCGGCGAGGGCACTGTGCTGACGCTCAGGTTCAAAGCGTCGCACGTGGATCTGCCGCCTATGGGCAATCTCGGCGAAACCGTGCTGACGCTGGTCAACGGCACGCCGGAGGGCATCGAATTCAGGCTGGAGTATTCACTGAACGGTCAGGGCTTCGATTTCGACACCGAAGAGCTCAGAGGCATGCTGGGGCCGGAGGTGCCGCTCAACACGCCCGACGTGCTGGCGTGGATACGTGATTATATAAAAGAAGGAATAGAGGAAGCAGCAAGCAGTACTTAACAATCGGGAGGAAATAATATGAAATCCATCGCAGAACTTGAGAAGATCCGTCAGGCCACGCTCAGCAAGGTCAACCTTCGCCGTGAGCACGAGGGTACCCGCATCGTAGTCGGCATGGCTACCTGCGGAATCGCGGCGGGCGCCCGTCCGGTAATGAACGCATTCTTGAACGAGGTAGGCAAGCGCAATCTGATGGACGTGGTTGTCGCTCAGACAGGCTGCATCGGTATGTGCCGCTTCGAGCCCATTGTTGAAATAACCACTCCCGGACACGATAAGGTCACTTACGTAAACGTAAAGCCAGAAATGGTGCCCAAAATCGTAGCCGACCACGTAGTAAACGGCCAGCCCGTGGTAGAGTATACCATCGGTCAGGTGGAATAACAAGGAGGTAAGCATATGGACCTTTTCCGTTCCACCATACTGGTCTGCGGCGGTACCGGCTGCTCGTCTTCCGGCTCGATGAAGCTGTTTGAGCGCTTCGAGGAGCTGCTTAAAGCGAATGGGCTCGACAAGGAGATAAAGCTCGTACGTACCGGCTGCTTCGGTCTGTGCGCGGCGGGCCCCGTAGTAATCGTATACCCCGAGGGCGCGTTCTACAGCCACGTAAAGCTTGAGGATATCGACGAGATCGTATCCGAGCATCTTATCAAGGGCCGCGTGGTCAGCCGCCTGCTGTATAAGGGCAGCGAGGACGAGACCACCCGCCAGATAAAGCCTCTTGACGACATCAACTTCTATCAGAAGCAGAAGCGCGTGGTGCTGCGCAACTGCGGCGTCATAGATCCCGAAAACATCGACGAATACATCGCCTTCGACGGCTATAAGGCGCTTGCGAAGGTGCTTACCGAAATGACCCGCGAGCAGGTTCAGGAAACCATACTTGCCTCCGGTCTGCGCGGCCGCGGCGGCGCCGGCTTCCCGACCGGCCTCAAGTGGAAGTTCGCAATGGGCTCCACCGGCAAGAAGTACGTGTGCTGCAACGCGGACGAGGGCGACCCCGGCGCGTTCATGGATCGTTCTGTGCTTGAGGGCGATCCCCACAGCGTGCTCGAGGCTATGGCTATCGCGGGCTATTGCATAGGCTCCGACGAAGGCTACATCTACGTCCGCGCAGAATACCCCATCGCTGTAAAACGCCTTGAGATCGCTATCGAACAGGCCAGAAATTACGGTCTGCTCGGCAACGACATTTTCGGCACCGGCTTCAATTTCGACATTCATATCCGCCTGGGCGCAGGCGCGTTCGTATGCGGCGAGGAAACCGCGCTTATGAATTCCATCGAAGGCAAGCGCGGCGAGCCGAGACCCCGTCCTCCGTTCCCGGCGGTAAAGGGTCTGTTCGAAAAGCCTTCCATACTCAACAACGTCGAGACCTACGCCAATATCGCGCAGATCATACTTAACGGTCCCGAATGGTTTAAGTCCATGGGCACCGAAAAGTCTTCCGGCACGAAGATATTCGCCCTCGGCGGCAAAATAAACAACTCCGGCCTCGTGGAAATCCCCATGGGCACCACCCTGCGCGAGATCATATACGATATCGGCGGCGGCTGCCCCAACGGCAAAGCCTTCAAGGCCGTACAGACCGGCGGCCCCTCCGGCGGCTGTCTCCCTGCTTCCATGCTCGACACTCCCATCGATTACGACAACCTTATCGCGGCGGGCTCCATGATGGGCTCTGGCGGCATGATCGTAATGGACGAGGACAACTGCATGGTCGATATCGCGCGCTTCTTCCTCGACTTCACGGTCGACGAGAGCTGCGGTAAGTGCACTCCCTGCCGTGTAGGTACCCGCAGGATGCTCGATATCCTCAACCGCATCTGCGACGGCAAAGGCGAAGACGGCGACATCGAACGTCTCGAAGACCTGGCTTCTTCAATCAAGGCAAGCGCCCTGTGCGGACTCGGCCAGACCGCTCCGAACCCCGTGCTCAGCACGATCAAGCAGTTCCGCTCCGAATACGAGGCGCACATCTACGAAAAGCGCTGCCCGGCGGGCGTCTGCAAGAACCTTATGCGCTATGTGATCGATCCCGACAAGTGCAAGGGCTGCACGATGTGCGCCCGCAACTGCCCGGCCAACGCCATCACCGGCACGGTCAAGCAGCCCCACGTCATCGATCAGGCCAAGTGCATAAAGTGCGGCACATGCATCGAAAAGTGCAAGTTCGGCGCTATCTCCAAGAAGTAATATAAGGAGGAAGCCACATGAATATGATAAGCTTTAAAATAGACGGCGTTCCCGTAAGCGTTCCGCAGGGAACCACCGTGCTTCAGGCGGCAAAGCAGGCGGGCATCAAAATCCCCACGCTTTGCTACATGAAGGACATAAACGAAATCGGCGCGTGCCGTATGTGCGTCGTAGAGGCGGGCGGACGCGCGCTGCAGGCTGCCTGCGTATATCCCGTGGATTCGCTGCCGAGAGATCGCGTGACCGGCGAGGTGTGCGAGGTAAAAACCAACACTCCCGCTATCCGCAAGGCGCGCAGGGTCAACCTCGAGCTGCTGCTTTCAAACCATGACAAAAAGTGCCTCTCCTGCGTACGCAGCACCAACTGCGAATTGCAGGCGCTGTGCCGCGAGTACGGCGTAGAGGACGAAAACCGCTTTGCGGGCGCGATGACGGAAACGAACGTCGACAACTCCTCTCTTGCGATAGTTAGAAACAACGCCAAGTGCGTGCTGTGCCGCCGCTGCGTCGCGGTGTGCGAGAAGGTGCAGCATGTGGGCGTTATCGGCCCCGTGGCGCGCGGCTTCAAAACGCAGATACTGCCCGCGTGGAATCAGGGCCTTGCGGAGACCGGCTGCGTGAACTGCGGCCAGTGCATCGCGGTTTGCCCGACCGGCGCGCTCACCGAGCGTGACAACACCAAGGAAGTATTCGAGGCTCTGGCCGATCCCAAGAAATACGTGGTCGTGCAGCCGGCGCCCGCCGTGCGCGCCGCATTAGGCGAGGAATTCGGCATCCCCATGGGCACGTCCGTCACCCACAAGATGGCCGCCGCGCTCAGAAGGCTGGGCTTCAGCAAGGTATTCGACACCGATTTCGCCGCCGACCTTACCATCATGGAAGAGGCGAACGAGCTTATCGCCCGCGTGCAGAACGGCGGCGTGCTGCCGATGATCACCTCCTGCTCGCCCGGCTGGATCAAGTTCTGCGAGACCTACTATCCCGATTTCATACCCAACCTCTCCACCTGCAAATCTCCTCACGAGATGGAAGGCGCTGTCATAAAGAGCTACTTCGCTGAGAAAAACGGCATCGATCCGCACGACATAGTCGTGGTTTCGGTAATGCCCTGCACAGCCAAGAAGTTCGAATGCAAGCGTCCGGAGCTTGGCCACAACGGCATAAGCGACGTCGACATCGTTATCACCACGCGCGAGCTTGCGCGCATGATAAAGATCGCGGGCATTAACTTCAACGCTCTGCCTGACGAGGACTTCGACGAAATGCTCGGCGATTCCTCCGGTGCGGCGGTCATATTCGGCGTAACCGGCGGCGTTATGGAAGCGGCTCTGCGTACCGCCTACGAGGCGATCACGGGCGAAAAGCTCGAAAAGCTCGATTTCGTCGACGTGCGCGGCTTCGAGGGCGTGAAGGAAGCCAGCTACAACCTGAAGGGCCTCGAGGTCAAGGTCGCAGTCGCTTCTTCGACCGGCGCTGCGGCGCGTCTGCTCGACGCGGTCAAGGCGGGAGAGAAGAGCTACACCTTCATTGAGATCATGGGCTGCCCGGGCGGCTGCGTGAACGGCGGCGGTCAGCCGATCGTTTCTCCCATCGTACGCGAGGACGTGGACGTGAAGGGTCTGCGCGCAAAGGCGCTCTACGACGAGGACGCCGCGAAGCCGGTCCGCAAGTCTCACGACCTGCCGGCCATACAGAAGCTGTACGACGAGTATTTCGGCAAGCCCAACAGCCATCTGGCGCACGAGCTGCTGCACACTCATTACGTAAAACGCGAAGTATACAACTGACAAGCATGTATGCCCGCCTGAATACAGGCGGGCATACAAATAGGGCTGCCGCGTATCTGCGGCAGCCCTCAATTTATGAATATGCCTGATTTGTGCTATTTCATCGCGGTTGCGTTCGTATGCAGCGTTACATCGTGATAGCCGCCCTCGACTATCGACGTGGGGGACACCAGCGTCAGCCTTGCGTCGCGGTGCAGGTCTGCTATCGTCTTTACGCCGCAGTTGCACATGGTGCTTTTTACCTTATACAGGCTGATTTCCACGTTGTCGTGCAGCGAGCCCGCATAAGTGACGTAGCTGTCCACGCCTTCTTCGAAGCTCAATTTACCTGCGCCGCCCAGATCGTATCTTTGCCAGTTGCGAGCGCGGTTCGAGCCCTCGCCCCAGTATTCCTTGACGTATGCACCGTTCACCATGACCTTTGCGCCGGGGCTTTCGTCGAAGCGTGCGAAGTAGCGCCCGAGCATCAGGAAGTCTGCGCCCATAGCCAGCGCAAGCGTCATGTGATAATCGTATACGATGCCGCCGTCCGAGCAGATGGGCACGTATATGCCGGTTTCCTCGAAGTATTTGTCGCGCTCCGCTGCCACCTCGATGACTGCGGTCGCCTGTCCGCGGCCGATGCCCTTGGTTTCACGGGTTATGCAGATGGAGCCGCCGCCGATGCCGACTTTTACGAAGTCCGCGCCGGCTTCTGCCAGAAAACGGAAGCCGTCCTTGTCGACCACGTTGCCCGCGCCGATTTTGACGCTGTCGCCGTAGTTGTCGCGTACCCATTTGAGCGTCTGCGCCTGCCAGCAGGTATAGCCCTCGGAGGAGTCTATGCACAGTACGTCGGCGCCGGCGTCGAGCAGCGCAGGTATGCGCTCTTTGTAATCGCGGGTGTTGACGCCCGCTCCGACTATAAAGCGCTTGTTTGCGTCAAGCAGCTCGAGCGGGTTTTCCTTGTGAGAGGCGTAATCCTTTCTGAAAACGAAGTATTTAAGCCTGCCTTCGTTGTCGACTATAGGCAGTGAATTTACCTTGTGCTCCCAGATTATGTCGTTGGCTTCCTTGAGAGTAACGCTGTCGGGCGCGGTTACGAGCTTGTCCAGAGGCGTCATGAACGTGGCTACGGCTTCGTCGCCGTTCATGCGGGATACTCTGTAATCGCGGCTGGTAACTATGCCCAGCAGCTTTCCGTTCGCGCTGCCGTCGTCCGTTATGGCTATGGTCGAAAAGCCGTTTTTCTCCTTGAGCGCGAGCACGTCGCGCAGCGTGTCGGTGGGTCTGAGATTAGAGGCGGACACCACGAAGCCGGCCTTGTAGCTCTTGACGCGCTGCACCATGTTTGCCTGGCTTTCGATGGTCTGTGCGCCGTATATAAACGAAAGTCCGCCTTCCTTTGCCAGCGCGATCGCGAGCCGGTCGTCGGAAACGGACTGCATTATTGCGGATACGAGCGGTATGTTCAGCGAAAAAGCGCTCTCTTCGCTGCCCGGACGGTATTTGGTAAGCGGAGTTTTCAAGCAAACGTTAGACGGGATGCAATCCTCGCCCGTATACCCCGGTATGAGCAGGTACTCGTTGAAGGTATGACAGGGCTCGTTATAGTAGTGTGCCATATAAGCTCCTCCCTAAAATTATTGCGAACAAATATACACCTTTGCCAGACGCGTGTCAATCACATTGCAAAAAACTCAACACAGTCTTTGCAATTGCGCGTGCGCGAAGCGGCGTGCTTACACGACGATATCGCCCAGCCTCCAGCCCTCGGGCAGCGGCTCCTCGCGCAGAAAGCTGAAGCTGTCGTCGGAAAGCACCGGCAAAAACGCTGCGAAAGGTATCTCCTCGAATTCGCAGCCGTACGCGCTTGCGCCGAACCATGCGCCTTCCTTTGCTTTAAGATTAATGTCGCGTGCAAATTTCGTGCGGTTCGAACAGTCGTGCACGGTGCAGGCCCAGTTTTCTTCCGCCGCAAGCTTCATCGTCCTTAGCGTCAGCACGCGGCTTGCGATAGGGGATACATAGCCGTGGCGGTACATATACATATTTTCGCCTATGTAGTTTTCCAGATTGTTAGGATTCAGGTGCAGCTCCGCAAGGTTTATGAAATCCAGTCCGGTAGAGAGTATGTAATCCTTTTTTTCGATAAAACGCGCATGGAAATCCTCGGTCATAGGCGTTTCGATGCCCACCATGGGAATGTAATCCTTGGCGGCGCGTATGTTTTCTATCACCCTGTCCGCGCACATGCTCGCGCCGAGATTAAAGCGTATTTCGTCAAGACCGGCCTCGCCCAGCGCCTTGAGCTCGTCTTTATGCGCGTTTATGCCGTTTGTATATAAATGCTGATATATGCCGAAGGAATGGACCTTCTTTATAAACGAATAATATTTCTCTATCTCTGTAAAGGGCTCAAGATATACGTAAGCGACGCCGCTGGGCCTTTTTTGAATCTTCAACAGCAGCTCCAGGTCCTCCTCACGGTATTTTGTGCCACCGATTTCCCACATTCCTTCGCCTATGGGCGGGATCTGGTCGAGCACGCCGTAATCGTAGCAAAAGGGGCATGCCGCGTTGCAGCGGTTGCTTTTGCGTATCGCGCCCAGCCCCGTGCCTTTAAGACACGAAATGCAGCCGCGCGGAAAATGCCGTTCGCTGCCGACGTACAGCGTGCGTCCGCCGAACGTTTTGACGCCGGGTATCTCGCTTATCAGACGCTCGTGCAGGCTCTGAACCGAAAGCTCGATTTGTGAAATCACCGCATATGCAAGCTCGGTCTGACGCGGCGTAAGCATTTCGCCCTCCTCCTGCAGGGACGCGAAAAACTCGAACAAACTCAGCGAGTCATGCTTTGAAATGTACATATCAGAGCTCCTTTGCCTTTAATGATGTCATTTTATATACTGAATATGAATATTATATTACAAATACATTTATAATAGGTTCCAAAATATCGACAATATGGGTAATAACTTGATTTGACAAAGCAGGCGTGCTATAATACATACGTATAGGTATTAGAACTGCCTTTGGAGGTTTTTATATGAATAAACGGATTATATCTCTTTTCCTCGCGCTGATCATGATTTTTTCATGTCTGAGCGTGGCGGATGAGACGGAATTCAATACTGAAAGCGAAAGCGCCGTGCTGCTTGAAGCTATAGAGGAAGCAGCAGACGTTCCGGCTCAGGACGGCGCGGCAGACGATCAGGAGGCCGAGATTTCCGCCCCTGACGCAGACGCGACTGAAACGGAAGATGCTTCAGAAACGGAAGATGCTTCAGAAGCGGAAGATACGGCTGAAGCGGAGGATAATCCTGAGACGGCTCAGGAAGACGAGCCTGCAACTGAAGCCGATTCCGAAGCGGAGACCGAAGTTCCGGCGGAGACTCCGTCAGACGCCGATGCTTCTGACGGCACTATGGACGAAACCCAGGAAGCAGCGTCTGAGGCCGAAGACACGGCTGCCGCAGACGAAGTCTTGCCCGAGGACGGCGCTGATACAGAGTATACCGCACCTCAGGATGACGACCCCGAGAATACCGAATCGGACGAGCCTTCGGCAGAAGACGAAACGCCCGAGGACGGCCTTGACGAAGACGCACTTGACGAGGCAACGGCTGAAACGGTTTATACGGATGCCGGGGAAGACGACGCGCAGATCGATTATTCAAGAAGCTGTGCGTACAGCGTATCGTTTACTAAGGGCTATGTGACGCTTGCAGACGGCGCTAAGCTGTTTAATGAAATAGTCGGCGACGAGTACTTCGCCGAGACTGCGCGTGAGGGCAGCGCGTATGCGCTCGCGCGTCCGAATGCGGGCAAGGCCTACGACAGGCTTTACGTCGCGTATGCCGACGCAGACGGCGTCCATACCGCATATGTAAGGGCAGCCGAAGCTTTTCCGATGACGGACGAGGCCGTGAGCGCGCTCAAGGCCGCGCTCTCCGTGCTGCCTGCCGAGCAGAAGCACTTATATAAAGAAGACGCTCAAACGCCGCTCGCCGAAATACTTATCATTTTTATAGAAACAGACGTTCCCGCTGACGAGCAGACGGATGAAACCGAAGACGCGCAGACGGAGCCTTACGACCCCGAAGACGAACAAACCGATGCGCAGACGGACGAGGAGGACGACGGAGCTGCTGACGCCGATTCCGGAGAAACGGAGCAGACCTCTGAAGCCGGGGACGGCGCGGACGTGGATGCGGAAGTGCCCGCGGACACGCTTGAGGATACGCAGACAGAGTCCGAAACCGAAAGCGAAACCACAGGCGCAGCAGACGAAAAAGAAACTGCCGCATCAGATACCGACGAGCCTGAGGACGAACCGGCAGACGCTTACACAGAGCAGACCGAAACGACCGAACAGCCCGCAGACACTGACGAAACGGGCGATGTTGATGGCGAGTCCACTGAAACGACCGATATGCCGCTTGAAGCAGCAGACGTACCCGCGGACGAAGCTTCCGGGGACGGTGAAGCGGCTCAGACGCAGTCTGACGACGCGTCAGAGCCTGCGGACGGCACTGACGGGCAGACAGGCGACGCCGCAGAGCCGACTGACGACACGGAAACTCTGCCTGAGGACGCCGCCGTTCAAAGCGGAGACGCGGACGGGCAGGAAACAGACATAACCGAACCGGCAGAGGATACGGACGCTCAGACGGAAGACGTATCCGAGCCTTCATCTGGTAAAGAAGGCGACCAAGACGTACCTGCGGACGAAGAGCCTTCAGACACTGAAGCCGAAGCAGAACCTGAAAACACTGACATCACCGAAACAGACACAGACGCGCAGACCGAGGATACCCTGCAGCCCTCAGGCGAAACAGGCGTTCCTGCCCCTGACGACCCGATCGTTCCCGAAGAAGACGAGGGCATGAGAGACGATCTGCTCGGAAAATCCCCGCGTCTGATTCTTGCGCCGGAATCCGAAAAGGTAGGCGTGGGCGATACCGTGAATCTGAATATCTACGCAGTCGCCGCCGGCGGGGGAGCGACGGGCGAAGTCGTCACGCTCACGGTAAAAGACGAAAACAAGGCAAAGATCGAAAACGGAAAGTTCACCGCGCTCGTAATCGGCGAGATCGAGATAATCGCGCGCACCGCAAGCGGGCTCGAACAGGAATTTACGATCATAGCAACAAGCGAGCCGCTTGGAATAGAGCTTGACAAAACCGCTCTGACGCTGGGCATAAACGCGGACACACTGCTTTCCTGCACGCTTATCGGCGGAGAAGGCAGCGTAAGCTGGCTTACCAGCGCGCCCGGCGTCGCGTTCGTGGACAAGACCGGACGGGTGACCGGCGTATCCGCGGGCACGGCCGTTATAACCGCGCGCGCCTACAACGGGCTTACCGCATCCTGTGCGGTAAGCGTTATGAGCGAACCCAACGACCTTATACTCAGTATGGATTCCGCCGAGGTAGACGAAGGCAAAACCGTACAGATAGGCTTCTCCTTCACGGGCGACGTATACGGAAACGTATATGTGCAGAGCGTGAGCGGAGACGGCGAAATAGAGATAACGCAGAGCGGAGCCGGAACGCTCGATATAAAGGGCGTGCTCTCCGGTACGGTCAGCGCCGTATTGTATGTCGAAAACAAAACCAGCGCTCAGACGTACACCGCAGACCTTACCGTAAAGGTAAATCCGGCTGCAGCGAGAATAGTATTCTCAGCTGACAGAAGCGAGCTCGGCATAAAAGAGAGCATAGACCTTGCACCCAGCGTATACGACGGCAGGGGCAATCTGCTAAGCGAAATACCCGTACTCACGTCGAGCAATAAAAACGTACTCAGCGTGCGCGGCACGCGCGTCACGGGCGAGCGTACGGGCACGGCGGTTATCACCGCTAAAACCGCAAACGGCGCGAGCGCAGAGTATACGCTTACCGTTAAGAAGGCTCCCGCAAGCCTGAAGTTCGATTTAACCGCCCTTACTATGAGCGTGGGCGAAGGCGCGCAGCTTGATGCGATACTGCCCGCGGATTCCGTATCCGCGATCGCCTGGACGACCACGGACAGCAGCGTCGTCAGCGTGGACGGCGGCGCGCTTAAGGCGCTCAAGCCGGGCACTGCGAAGATAAAGGCGACCGCCTACAACGGCAGGAACGCGACCTGCACTGTAACGGTATACGCATCTCCCGTGTCTGTCGCTTTCGACAAAACGGAATACAGACTCAGCGAGGACGAAGCCGTTCAGGCCAAGCTCGTATTTACGCCCGAGGGAGCGTATTCCAAAGCGCTGTACAGCATAGACGACGAAACGGTCGCAAGCGTCGACGCAAACGGAACCGTCAAGGCTCTGCATTACGGCACCTGCACGCTGACTGCGACAGTGCATTCCTTCGCTGAGGACAGGGATATAAGCATAAGCGCGGACATAACGGTCGTGCCGGCGGTTTCTTACATTATAATTAACCCGGAGCGGACCGTTATCGGCCGCGACGAAACGATAGACCTTCTGCCTGTGGCATACGACCGCTACGGCAACGAGGCCGAAACCGAATTCACTGTCAAGTCCTCAAGCGTGTATGTTATAAAGAGCGCAGGCGGCACGTTGGTCCGCGCCGTCGGAAACGGCACCGCTACGCTCACCGTAACTGCGAAAAACGGCGTAAGCGCTCAGGTAAAGATAAAGGGCGTGAACGCGCCTGCGAAGGTGACGCTTTCAAGCACCGCTCTGACGCTGCCTCTGGGCACGGGCGCTGAGCTTACCTACACGCTGACTGCGAACAGCACAGGAGAAGTGACCTGGAGCAGCAGCGACGAAAGCGTCGCAAGCGTGACGGACGGCAAAATAACGACGCATGCGGCGGGTACTGCCGTAATAACCTGCCAGACTTACCGCGCAAACGTAAAGGCGAGTTGCACCGTGACCGTAAAAGCGGTGCCCGCTTCCCTTGCGTTTGAAAACGAGGTATACACCGTTTACGAAAACGAAACCGTGCTGCCGACGCTCGTGCGCACGCCTGTAGACAGCGATGAGACGGTTGAATACTCGCTGATCTGCGAAGGCGGCGAAGAGGTAGCTGTGCTTGAAGGCGCGAGCGTTAAAGGACTGCTGTCCGGCACTGCCGCGCTCACGGCGAGAACACTTAATCACGTAACGAACGAGTACGTCACCGCAAGCTGCGAGATAGAGATACTTCCTGCTCCGGTAACGGTAGACTTCCGCGGCGACCGCACGAGTGTGGGCGTCAAGGAAACCGTAGACCTCGAGCCTGTCGCATACGACGCGCGCAGCAACGTGATCGAAACGAGCTTTACCGTAAAATCGAATTCAGGCTGCCTTAAGATAGTCGACGGCACGAAGGCTTACGGTAATTATAACGGCACGGCGACGCTTACGCTAACCGCGGCAAACGGCGCCAAGACCACTCGTAAATTCACCGTTACCGCCGCGCCCGCAAAGGTCACGCTCTCAAAGACCGAGCTAAGCCTTGCTACCGGCGACTACGCAGTGCTCACTGCGCACACCAGGGGAACCGAAACGGCTGACGTCACGTGGATAAGCTCCGACGAAAGCGTCGTGCTCGTAAACGAAAGCGGCAGGCTGTACGCGGTATCCAAGGGCACGGCCCTGGTCAGCTGCACCACATATAACGGAAAGACCGCTTCCTGTACAGTGAACGTGGTCGAATTCGCGCAGCAGCTCGTTCTCGACAAAGCTGTATACGAGCTCAAGGAAGGCGAAAGCATCAAGGTCGCAGCTTCTCTGCTGCCGGAGGGCAGCGCGGGCACGGTAAAATACAGCATAACGGATACCGACGCCGAATACGAGATCGCAAGGGTCGATTCCGACGGCACAGTATACGCGCTCGTCTCCGGAAAAGCGCTCCTCACCGCTACGGCTCACGACAACGTCAGCGGAGCGGAGCTTATTGCGAGCGCGGAGATAAACGTAACGCCTGCTCCGATGAGCGTCGAGATCGAATGCCGCACGGACATAGGCAACAGGGAATCCCTTAAGCTCGAGCCCGTAGCGAGAGACGCGCGCGGAAACGCCGTAGAGACGACCTTCACTTTAAGCACGAGCAATCGCTATACCGTAAGCATAAAGGAGCTTACGGTCACCGGCGGCAACCGCGGCAAGGCTACAGTTACCGTAACTGCGGCAAACGGCGTGAGCGCGTCTGTGCAGTTTAACGTAATGAACGCGCCGACGAAGCTGACGCTGAACGCGGGCAGCCTGATTATGCAGCTCGGCGACGCTTACCAGCTTGCCGCTGAAATCCCCAATGCGCAGACGGGCGCCGTGACGTTTGAAAGCAGCGACCCGGAAATCGCCATTGTGGACGAAAACGGCCGAATAATCGCTCTTAAGCCCGGCAAAGCCGTAATCACCGCCAAGACCTACAACAACAAAACCGCAAAGTGCGAAATCACCGTAACGTCTTCTCCCGCCGGGATGAGCTTTTCGGAGGATACTCTGCGCGTACCTCTCAATACGGAGATGGTGTACAGCCCCGTATTCACGCCCGAGGGCAGCAGCGCACGCATCACGTACTCGTCCTCTGACGAGCGAATAGCCGTCGTCGATTCCGCAAGCGGCATGATAAACGCGCGCGGCGTAGGTAGCTGCGTGATAACTGCAAGCGCGCATTCGAACGAATACGGCGATCTCAGCACTTCCTACACTCTTATCGTTTCGGCGTACGCGACGCGTATAGACGCGGGCTATGAGCAGCTGACGATAGGCATAGGCGAGAGCGTCACGCTTTCACCGCGTGCGTACGACGCTGACGGCAACGTTATAAATACTCAGTTCACGCTGCGTACGTCCAACCGTTATCAGGCGTCCGTAAACGGAATGACCGTGAAGGGCACAGGCAAGGGCGACGTGAAGATAACGATAACGGCTGAGGGCGGCGCAGAGTACGTCCTCAAGGTCAGGGTAATGTACGCACCCGCTAAGATAACCCTGCCGGATACGCTCAGGCTTTCCGTAAACGAAAGCGCGCTGCTTACTCCGGTTTTTCAGACGAACCAGTACGGTTCGGTCCGCTGGGAGAGCGAGGATACAAGTATCGCCGCAGTAGACGAAAACGGCCGCGTGACGGGCGTTTCAAGCGGCACGGTACGTATAAACGCGATCACCTACAATAACCGCAAGGCAAGCTGCACGCTTACCGTCACAAATCCGCCGACGGAAATCAGCTTCGCGCAGGAGGAATATATCCTGAGCGAAAACGAGAGCACAGAAACGACAATTACCTTTACCCCCGAGGGCAGCTATTCCGGCATAGTATATTCGTTTGAAAGCGATACGGACGCGCAGCCGGTACAGGTCGGCGAAGACGGCACTCTGTACGGACTCACCGCAGGAACCGGCGTACTGACGGCCAAAGCGCACGATTACGTAACCGATACGGATATAACCGCGGTATGCGACGTTGTGGTAATTCCGGCGGCCACCGAAATACGCCTTATGCAGACCCGCACGCGCATAGGCAGAAACGAGGTCCTGGACCTCGAGCCCGCCGCGTTCGACGCGCAGGGCAATCAGGTGCCTATGACGTTCAAGCTTAAATCCACCAATAACTATCAGCTAAAGGTGGACGGCACCACCGTGAAGGGCGTAGGCAACGGCACGTATACCGTAACCGTAACTGCTGAAAACGGCATAAGCACCAAAGTTAAGATCACCATCGTGAACGCGCCTACGAAGGTCGAGCTTAATGCAGCTTCCGTAAGCATTCCGCTTAACAATACGTATACGCTCAAGGCGACGTCAAACAACGTCGCGGACGCGTCGGTCACGTGGACGAGCAGCGACGAAAGCGTCGCAGCCGTAAATCCCGACGGCGTAGTAAGCGCGACAGGGCTCGGCAGCGCGCGTATAACGGTCACCACTTATAACGGAAAGACCGCCGTGTGCGAGGTTAATGTCCTGCCGGAGGCGGAGAGCGTTTCGTTTGAGGAAACTGAGCTTACGGTCGGAGTAGGCGGTACTAAGACGATTGCTGCGAACGTGCCGGAAGGCACGGCTGCGAACGTCGTTTACGCCTCCCGCAATCCCTACATCGCTACGGTCGACGCCGCAACTGGCAAGGTGACCGGCGTCAAGGCGGGCGTTACCTCGATAATCGCAACCATCAAAAACGAAAGCACCGGCAAGTACTATACCGCGCGCTGCAGCGTTACGGTATGCCCCGTACCTGCGTATATAGAGCTTAAGCTCGACAGACGCACTATCGGCGTCAACGAGACGCTGTATCTTGCTCCGGAGGTATTCGACGCGTCCGGCGCGCTTACAGGCAGCGACTTCACGTACACGTCTTCAAACCGTTACGCGATAACGGTTTCCGAAGACGGCCACATAAACGGCAGAAATACCGGCACGGCGAACATCACGATCACCGCCTACAACGGAGTCAAACTCGTGGTCAAGTTTACCTGCGTCAAGGCGCCCGCGTCGGTCAAGCTGAACGAAACGTGGATTACCATGTCCGAATGCGATACGAGACTGGTCGAATATACGCTGCCGTACGGCAGCGCGGGCAGCGTGACGTTTGCTTCCGACAACGAAGAAGTCGTGAAGATAAGCTCTGACGGCCTGCTTACCGCGGTAAATCCCGGCACTACGAACATAACCTGCACGGCGTATAACGGAAAGAGCGCAAGCTGCGTGGTAAGCGTCGTGTACGAGCCGGACGGGATCGCGCTCACTGAGGATACGCTGTCGCTGGGCGAAGGCGCGCAGTATACCGTAAAGGGCATACTGAACGAAGGCCATCTGGGCGTGATAACCTATGCGTCCTCGAACGAAGAGGTCGCAAGTGTGAACGCGTCCAGCGGGCTTATAACGGCGCTCAAAACAGGCGAAGCCGTAATAAGCGCTCATACCGTCAACCGCAAAACCGGCGAGGAGTATTTAGACACCCTGACCCTGACCGTAACGCCCGCTCCCGTGACGCTCAAGATACTTACAGAGAGAGCTTCCATCGGCAAGGGCGAGACGATCACCCTCGAGATAGCCGCCTTCGACGCAGAAGGCAACGAGACGAGCGGCGTATGCACGCTGAAATCCTCCAGCACCTACACTATAAAGACCAACGGCTTGGATATTTACGGCGCGGGCGTCGGGATCGCGACCATAACCGTGACCGCTTACAACGGCGTCAAGATTACCAAGGCGATCAGAGTAGTGGCTGCGCCGACCGCGATCACCTTAAGCGCGGCAAGCTGCTCCGTGACGGTAGGCGATACGGGATACAGACCTGCGTATACGCTGAAGGCCGCAAACGCCGTCTCGGACATCACATGGACGAGTGAAGACGAAGCTGTCGCAAAGGTAGACGCCAGCGGGCTTATCACGGGCATATCCTACGGCACAGTAAAGGTCAAGGCCGAAACCTACAACGGCAAGAGCGCTACGATCACCGTAAACGTTTACAATATGCCTCAGAGCGTGACGCTGAGCACGCATGAGCTTACGCTGGGCGCAGGGCAGACCGCCTCGCTCACGCACAGCTTCGAGGATACCTATTACAGCCGTGTGACCTATTATTCCGATAACGCAGACGTTATCTCGACCACCGTGGACGGCCTGCTTACCGCAAAAGCGCCCGGCAGCGCGAACGTATACGTGGAAACGCCAAGCGGCGTCAGGGACGTATGCGCGCTTACCGTAGTGCCCGCGCCGGATAAGGCTTCGTTCGTGCCCGCGTCGATCACGATAGGCATCGGACAGGTGCTTGATACGACTGAGCTGCTGCAATTGCCTGCCGGAACGCAGACCGAGGTTACGTACAAGGTCGAATCTACGGCCGTGCTTACCAATTTAGGCGAAGGCACTGTGCGCGGCAGAGTAGCCGGCACCACGCGCGTGCGCGCGACTACGCACAACGGCGTTACCGCGCTGCTTACCGTCAAGGTAGTAAACGCGCCCGGCTCCTTCACGCTTGCGAAGAGTGTCGAAACTGTGCATGAGGGCGACGAATTCGTCATTTCACCCGTGCTTCCCAAGAACACGGCGGCGGAAATAAGCTATACGGTCGATAATACCGACGTCGTGACTGTCGCTGCAGACGGCAGCGCACACGCTGTAGCAGCCGGTATCGCCACCATAAAGGCCGCGTCTCATAACGGAAAGAGCGCAAGCATCACGATACGCGTCTACAAGCACGTGGACGGCGTTTCGCTGAGCGCTGCGGAAGCTTCGATAGTCCATTACGATACGCTGCAGCTTACTTCTACGGTAACCCCGGACGACGTATACGACGCTTCCGTGATATGGACGAGCAGCGATCCGGAAAAGGTCTCGGTGAGCGAAACCGGTCTGCTGACCGCGCTCAATATTACCGGGTCTCCGGTCACCGTGACCGCGACGACAGTCGACGGCGCGCTGCAGGCGAGCTGCCTGGTCAGCGTGACTCCCGTAAGAGTAGCGGGCGTCAGCCTCGACAAAACCGACACCGCGCTCGAAAAGGGACGTTCCTTCGATATAAACGCTGCCGTCGCGCCGGATAACGCGGACGATAAGCGCATAAGCTGGCAGAGCAGCAATCCCGGCGCTGTGACCGTGGACGAAAACGGCACCGTGACCGCCGTCAGCGATACCGGCGAAGCCGTGATCACATGCACGAGCACGGACGGCGGCTTCACGGCAAGCATTAAGGTGACGGCTACGAAGGTGCATCTGCTTTCGGTAATTCCCGGAGAGACGAGCCTTGCGCTTATCAGCCGTGACGAGACGAATCTTACATATACCGCAGAGCCGGCGGACGCGGATATAGCCTCGGTAAGCTGGAGAGTCAGCAATCCCGCCGTGGTGTCCGTAACTCAAAACGGCTGTCTCACGGCGCTGGGTGAAGGCAGCGCGGTAGTATATGCGACTGTGACGGACACCTTCGGCACCTCCTTCACCTGCGAGACGAGCGTGACCGTAACGCCCATACGCGTTACCGGCATAGAGGCGGAAAAAACGAATATCACGCTGCGCACAGGCAAAACTGCGTCGCTCGCATACGCGATTGAGCCGCTGAATGCAGACAACACTAAAGTGAGCTGGAAGCTCGGCAGCACGGGCGTCGTGACGCTGACGGAAACCGCCTCCGGCGCACAGGTCAAGGCGGGCAGCAAGTCCGGCAGCGTAACTGCCACCGTAACGACTGCGGACGGCGGATTTACGGCGGAATACATGATAAGCGTCGTCGAAGCGCTTGAGCTGAGCGCGCAGGCGAACCTTAATATCAACACGACCGGCAACGATATAATCTGGACGCTTGACGCAGACAACGTAATCGGCGATCTGGCTTACGTCATCAGCGTCAAGAGAGACGGTGCGCAGATACTTTCTGCAGACGCATACGATCCCGCCCGCGGCTTAGTCGTAAATGCCGCTTCTGCGGGCGTATACGAATTGAACGTTACGATCACAGACGAAGACGGTGAAACCGTAAGCGCCGCCTCCAGCGTCAGCGTAAGCGATTACCTTACGTATTCGCAGGGCGGAATCGATTACACCTACGTGATAAAGAACGTGCAGGGCGTGTACGGAGCGTCCGTCAAGCTTGCACAGTGCCCGGACAGCACCTTGAACATCAAGGTTCCCGAAACGATGAACGGAGCTCCCGTAGTAAGGATAGATTCCGAAGCGTTTATGGGCAACACCGCGATAAAGACGGTGAGCGTGCCTTACTCAGTCAAGGAGATCGGCGCGCGCGCATTCAAGGGCTGCACGTCGCTGACCGGAATAACCGCGTATTAAGCCTTAAGACAGCTCGCAGCACCGCAGCAGTAACGCTGCGGTGTTTTAAGGAGGACAAGAATGAATTACACCGTAACCAATGCTCAAATTAAGGAAAAGTACGAGCTCGCGCTTAAGCGCATACGCGAATTTCATCTGCGTAACATCGCAAACAGCCCCGGCCCGGTAGTGCTGATTTCCACCGCATATCCGGGCGTGTGGCTCGAGCATGCGTTCGACGGCGTGTGCTGGGGACAGCTTAACCGGGACGACGAGACGCAGAAACGTGTAGCCGTCAACCAATTGCGGCTGTTTATCGACAATCAGCTTGCGAACGGTCATCTTCCGTACAACGTACTGGATACGGAGCTGCTAAAGCAGAAGCCGTGGTGGGGCAGAAGACAGATCGGCTACAAGCAGCTGCAGGAGTGCGTATCGTTTGCGCGCTTGTGCCTTGACGCCTATGAGCTTGTCGGCGACAGGAAATTTTTGCAGACCGCCTACGCTGCCTGCAAGGGCTGGGACGCGTGGCTGTGCGCAAACCGCATGACCTTAGGACAGGGACTCGTCGAAACGTTCTGCGTATACGATACCGGCCACGACAACTCGTGCCGGCTTGAAGGGCTGCCTAACGGCTGCCCGGACGTGGAAGGCACCGCGCACGAGGATATTGGAGGGCTGCCGCTTATTTCGCCTGACGTGAACGCGGTGTTCTACGGCGACCGTATCGCGCTTTCAGAGATGGCGGAAAAGCTTGGATACGCTAAGGAGAGCGCCGACTGGAAACAAAAGGCGGAGTCCGTCAGACGCAGGATGTTTGGCGTTTTGTACGACGAAGCGACCGACTTTTTCTACGATGCGGACAAATCGCTTGCGCAGCGCAAAATCAAGTCGATTTCCATAACCAACGTATTTACTGAACATATGCTCACTCAAGCGGAATTCGACCGTATTTACGAGCGGCATATGCTTTCGCCGCAGGAATTCGGCAGCGAATACCCGTTCCCGTCGGTCGCACTGGACGATTCCGCGCGCTTTACGCATGCCGATAAAAACTGCTGGGGCTATTATTCGCAGGCGCTCACGCTGCTGCGCGCGCAGCGCTGGATGGATTTTTACGGCAGGAGTGGCGATTACGACAGGATACTCGAAAAATGGATAAGCGTCTACGCCGCGCAGGACGAAATCCTGTTTTCGCAGGAGATAGACCCGTATACCGGCGTGCCTACGGACTGCTCGCGCTGGTACTCCAGCGCCATGCTCGCCTACATATACGGCGTGAAGCGTTTGGGGCTTGTATAGACGTATTCGGCATACACGGGCGTCCGCCGGACGTCCGTGTTTTAATATATTATTATATTATTCATATTATTTTACTTTATTATTCCATGCGCCGGTGTTATACTCATATCATAATGCGGAGGAATTTGTATGGCTGAAGGTGTACCGGCAATTTACGCCGAAAACCTGTGCTATCGATATGAAAACTCGAACACGGACGCGGTGCACGGGGTAAATCTGAAAATAAACGAGGGCGAATTCGTTGCGGTGCTGGGGCGAAACGGCAGCGGCAAATCCACTCTCGGCAAGCTCTTTAACGCGCTGTTTCTGCCTGCTTCGGGCGAGATAAGCGTGTTTGGCGTCTCGCCTGAAACAGACGAGGACGCGTATACTGTGCGCAAAAGCTGCGGCATGGTGTTTCAGGACCCGGACAATCAGATGGTTGCGACGATAGTCGAAGAGGACGTCGCGTTCGGTTGTGAAAATCTGGGCATCGCGCCTGAAGAAATACAGATCCGCGTGGCGGACGCGCTTAAGACGGTGGGCATGTCGGAATACGCCTCTGCGGCTCCGCATATGCTGAGCGGCGGGCAGAAGCAGCGGATAGCTATAGCGGGCGTAGTGGCGATGCATCCGCGCATGATAGTGTTCGACGAGTCCACGTCCATGCTTGATCCTTCGGGCCGCAGGGAGATATTCGCCCTTGCGCAGAAGCTGAATTCCGAAGGCGTGACGGTCATCTGGATCACCCATTTCATGGAGGAAGCCGCGCAGTGCGGGCGCGTGATCGTTACGGACAAGGGCAGTGTCGTTTTCGACGCACCGCCCAGAAGCGTTTTTCAAATGCGTGAAAAAATAGAAGCGCTCGGGCTCGAGGTTCCGGACATGATAAAGCTTGCCGAGAATCTTGGCAGCGCGGGCATAGATATAAGGCGGGATATACTTACGACGGACGAAATGGAAGTGGAGCTGTGCCGATTGAAGTCAAAAACCTGACATATATATACAATCCCGGCACGCCGTTTGAGACCCGCGCGCTGGACGATATAACGCTGACCGTAAACGACGGCGAGTTCGTGGGCATAATCGGGCATACGGGTTCCGGCAAAAGCACGTTCATACAGCATCTGAACGCGCTTATAAAGCCTACCAGCGGCAGCGTGCTCGTGGACGGAGAAGACATAAACGAATCGAAGGACAAATCAAAGCTGCGCCAGAGAGTGGGGCTCGTGTTCCAGTATCCGGAGTATCAGCTTTTTGAGGAGACAGTCATAAAGGACGTGTGCTTTGGACCGCTGAACATGGGCATGTCCGACGAAGAAGCGCGCGAAAACGCGGTGCGGGCGCTGAAGGCCGTGGGAATGAGCGATGCCGATTGGGAAAAGTCTCCCTTTGCGCTCTCGGGCGGCAAAAAACGCAGGTGCGCGATCGCGGGCGTGCTCGCCATGCATCCGGAGGTGCTTATACTCGACGAGCCCACGGCAGGGCTCGATCCGGTGGGCAGGCGCGAGATACTAAAAATAGTATCCGACATACACGCCTTCGGCACCACCGTAATCATGGTCACGCACTCCATGGACGACGCGGCGCGGCTGTGCTCGCGTATAATCGTGCTCGAACAGGGACGCGTGGCGCTTGACGGCAGCTGCGCGGAGGTGTTCTCCCATGCGGAGGAGCTGACGAGAATGGGCCTGACGATACCCCAGGCGGCGTTTCTCAAGCAGCGGCTTAACGCGCGCGGCTTTACGCTGCCGGAGGATATATACACGATAGAATCGCTGTCCCGGGCGCTTATCGGGCAGCTTAAAAAGAGGTAAACGCTTTGCTCGGCAATATTACGATAGGGCAGTATTTCCCGGGTACATCGCCTGTGCATAAGCTTGATCCGCGCACGAAGATCATTCTGACCGTGGCGTTTCTGGTGTGCGTGTTTCTCTCAAAGGGCTTTACAGGCTTTGGCGTAATAACGCTGTACATCCTTATGTGCTGCTTTATTTCAGGCATACAGCTTAAATTTCTGGTACGCGGGCTAAAGCCGATCGCGGTCATAGTGATATTCACGTTTTTGCTCAACCTGTTTTTGTCCTCGGGCACTGACGTCATCTGGCAGTGGGGCATACTGCACATAACCAAAAGCGGTATAAGGAATGCGATCTTTATGGCGCTGCGGCTTATACTGCTCGTGACCGGCACACAGCTGCTCACGCTCACTACCTCGCCGATAGCGCTCACGGACGGGCTTGAAAGGCTGTTCAAGCCCTTGGGGAAGATCGGCTTCCCCGCACACGAGCTTGCGATGATGATGTCTATCGCGCTGCGTTTTATACCCACGCTTATCGAAGAGACGGATAAAATCACCAAGGCGCAGAAGGCGCGCGGCGCGGATTTTGAAAGCGGCGGGCTGATAAAGCGCGCGAAAGCGCTTCTGCCCCTGCTCGTGCCGCTGTTTATCAGCGCGTTCAGGCGCGCGGACGAGCTTGCGATGGCGATGGAGGCGCGCTGCTACCGGGGCGGCGAGGGCAGGACTAAGATGAAGCCGCTTAAATACGGCATGCGCGATCTGTACGCGGTAATCGTGTTTGCGGTGCTGCTGGCGGCGATCATCGTACTGAACTGCCTGGGAGCGTTCTGATATGCGCCGTATACGCCTCGTGCTCGAATATGACGGCAGCGGCTACTCAGGCTGGCAAAGGCAGCTGAACGCGGTCAGCGTGCAGCAGCGCGTCGAGGAGGCCTTGCGCAGCCTGACGGGCGAGGGAAAGATCACCGTTACCGGCGCAAGCCGCACTGACGCGGGCGTGCATGCGCTGGGGCAAAACGCGCATTTCGATACAGAATCACGTATCCCGGCGGATAAATTCGCCTTCGCGCTTAATACGCTGCTGCCGGACGATATACGTATAAGCAAATCGAGCGAGGTGACCGAGCGCTTTCACGCGCGCTTTTCCGCCAGAGCCAAGGAATACAGATACCTGTTTTATTCGGCTCTGCACGCGAGCGCGCTGTACAGAAACCTGAGCGCGCACGTGTTTTATCCGCTCGACATAGACAAAATGTCCCGTGAAGCAGAAACGCTTATCGGAACGCACGACTTCGCGCCGTTTGCAGCGAGCGGCTCGGTCGTAAAGGATACCGTGCGCAGGATCGACAGCGTATCGATAACGCAGACTCCGCCTTTTATAGAACTCAGGGTGGCCGGGAACGGTTTTCTTTACAACATGGTCAGGATAATCGCGGGCACGCTCACGGGCGTAGGCAGCGGCAAGCTGCCTGAAGGCGCGATACGCCGCGCGCTTGCAAGCAGCTCACGGCTGGATCTGGGAGTGACCGCGCCGCCGCAGGGACTGACGCTAATGCGCGTAGACTATCCGGAGGACCTATGCTTACCACCAATGTGATGCGCATACTCGAAAAAGCGGGCATAAAATACGAAGCGCGCGAATACGAGTATGACGAAAACGATTTAAGCGGACTCCACGCCGCGCAGGCGCTTGACCTGCCCGCCGAATGCGTGTTCAAAACGCTCGTCGCGGAAGGCGACAACAGGCAGAATTTCGTATTCGTGATACCTGTGTGTGAGGAACTGGATCTTAAAAAATGCGCGGGCGCGTCAGGCAGCAAAAGCGTGAACCTGATTCACGTGAAGGCGCTGCAGCCGCTGACGGGCTACATACGCGGAGGCTGCTCGCCGATCGGCATGAAGAAAAAGCTGCCCACATATATAGACGAGACGGCGCTTTTGCAGGACAGGATATCCGTAAGCGCGGGGCACAGGGGAGTGCAGGTGCTGTTAAGCCCGTCAGATTTGATCCTGACAGCGGACGCGCATCCCTGCGACCTTATCAGGTACTGAATCAAACCGCGCGGCGGTTTTATATACGCGGCAACGCATAACAGAAGGAGAGTAACGCACTATGAAGGATATGTACTACAGAATACAGGTGGCAGGGCTCGAGCGCGATCTGCCCATCTGTCCGCTTAACGACAAGCTGTGCATAGCGGGCTTCGTGATCTTCGGGGACGTGGAGCTTACCGTTTCCTGCGCACGGGAGCTTCTCAAGATCGCCCCTGAGCACGACGTGATAATCACCGCGGAATCCAAGGGCATACCGCTCGCGCACGAAATGGCGCGGCAGGAGGGCGTCAACCGCTACCTGCTGGCAAGAAAGGCCACGAAGCTGTACATGAAGAACGTGTTCGGGGTCGAGGTGGATTCGATAACCACCGATCACAGGCAGCATCTGTACATAGACGGCGCGGACGCGGAATATATGAAGGGCAAAAAAGTGCTGATAGTCGACGACGTCATATCCACCGGAGAGTCGCTGAAAGCGCTTGAAAAGCTGGTAAACGCAGCGGGCGGCAATATCGTCGGGCGGCTTGCGATACTCGCCGAGGGCGACGCCATAAGCCGCACCGATATAAAATACCTGCAGAAGCTTCCGCTGTTCGACAGCGAGGGAAACGCGCTTATGTAATAACTCAGACGGATATTTGACCTTTGCTTCATATATCCGCTTGCCAAACGCGGCATGCGTGTGTATAATATAAGTGCCGGAAGGCATATGACAATTTACAAGGGGGATGCTTATGTATTGGATTTGGAGCATTATGCTCTTGATCGTGCTGTGTGCCATAGCTTATGTGGCATGGAATTATCTCCAGATCAAAAAGCTTAGCGAAGGCAACGAAGAGATGATCGAGCTTTCGTCTATAATCCGCAGCGGCGCGCGCACGTTCATCAGGACCGAGTACAGAACGGTCGCGGTCGTCGTCGTGATACTCGCTCTGCTATTCAGCCTCTTTATCGAAAAGACGGCCGGCCTCACGTTTATAATCGGCGCGCTGATGAGCACGTTCGTGTGCATCGTGGGTATGCGCAGCGCGACGTACGCGAACGTACGCACCACCAACCGCGCGCTTGAAACGAAGTCGATAGGCGAAACCGTAAAGGTCGCGCTGCAGGGCGGCTCGATTTCAGGTCTGAGCGTACAGGCCTTCGGTCTGCTGGGCTTGCTGCTGATACTCTTCATCTGGAAGATAGACCCCACCGCGGCGGGCAGCGGCTTCGTCGCCAAGGTCGCGGGCGTAAAGGCTTCCCTTATCAGGATAAGCACATACTCGCTGGGCTGCTCGCTGGTTGCGATGTTCAACCGTGTCGCCGGCGGCAACTACACCAAGGCGGCCGACATCTCCTCTGACATACTCGCCAAGGTCAGAAACGACCTGCCCGAGGACGACAGCCGTATACCGAACGTGATCGCAGACTTTATCGGCGACAACGTAAACGATATCGCGGGCAACTGCTCTGACCTGCTCGAGAGCTTCGTCGCCACGATGTCCGCAACTATAATGATCGCGGTTTCGTACATAAACGAGGGCAATATACAGGATTCCACCTTCCTGCATGCGCATCTGTACCCGATACTGCTGGCCGGTCTGGGGCTTCTGGGCTGTCTGGGCGGGCTCGCCTCCGCGCAGTTTAAAAAGAAAATGAGCGACGATCCCTCGATGGAGCTGAATCTGGCGACGTGGATTTCCGCGGGCGCGACACTCGTGTTTGGCTTCTTCGCCGCGCTCATTCTGTTCGCGGGCAAGGGCAGCGTAGCCGAGCTCAAAAACATGGGCTTCAAATGGGGCTTTATCTCCCCGTGGATCTGCACGGCGCTTGGAATACTCTCAGGCGTCCTCATCGGCTCTATCACCGAGTATTATACCTCCACCTCCCATAATATAATCCAGGACCTCGTAGACAAGTGCAAAAAGCTTCTCAAACAAGGCGGCGAGGACGGCAAGCTCGTAACTCCTACCTCGCAGCTGGCGGAGATGGCCACTGAGGGCGAAGCGTTCGTCGTAACCAAGGGCGACGCGATCGGCTCCCGCTCCTGTCTGCTCCCGATACTCCTTATCGGTCTGTCGCTGTTCGTATCCGGCGCCATCTGCGGCACGTACGGCATAGCTGTCGCGTCACTGGGCATGCTGGCGTTCGTGGGCGCCACGGTATCCATCGACGCCTTCGGCCCGATAGCCGACAACGCGGGCGGCATAGCGGAAGCGTGCCACCTCGAAGAGGACGTGCGCGCGATAACTGACAAGCTGGACGCCGTAGGCAACACCACCGCCGCGATAGGCAAGGGCTTTGCGATCGGCTCCGCAGCGTTTGCGACCGTATCTCTGATAGTTGCGTACGTAGAGAACTGCTCCGTTAAAATCGCGATCGACTTTTCAAGCTACGTCGTCGTCGCGGGCGGCATAATCGGCGGCGCGCTGGTAGAATACTTCTCCGCGATGCTGACCGACAACACTATCGAATCCGCAAAGAAGATGGCGGATCAGGGCGACGCGATACTTACATCGAAGCCCGGCGTGCTGGACGAAAACAGCCCCGAGAAGCTTGAGATCGCGGACTACAACGCTATGATCAAGACTGCGACCGATCAGGCGCTCAGAAAGATGCTCGTGCCCTCCATTCTCGCAATCGTCATCCCGGCGATTGGCGGCTTCATATTCGGCGCTCAGTTCGTGGGCGGCCTGCTGGTCGGCGCGACCGTGGTCGCGATACCGCGCGCGATATTCATGGGCAACTCCGGCGGAGCGTTCGACAATGCCAAGAAGTATATTGAGTCCGGCGCGATTCCCGGACACGGCAAGGGTACTCCCGCGCACAAGGCCTCAGTCACCGGCGATACCGTCGGCGATACCAGAAAAGACGTAGTGGGCGTCGCGCTGGATATATTCATAAAGACTATGTCCACAGTCGCCAATACCCTCGCGGTACTATTCAGAACCTGAGATTAAACGAACATATGCAGTGCGGGCGTTTACAGCGCCTGCACTGCGATTTATGTATGCCTTATGCCGAATAGCTTCAGAAAAGATATAGATTACGTTACTGAGCTGCTGCTGGAAGCGATGGACAGGCTTGAGGAGCTTGCCGAGGACAACGAGCAGCACGCTCCGGCGCTTCAAAAAATAACAGACCGCCTGAGCGCGGTCTGCGACGAACTGGAAGATATAAATGGCTGACAGAAGACCTCCCGTAAGAACTCCGCAAAGAGCAGCGACAACTGTGGTAAAGAAGCACGTCACGCAAAAGAAGCCTGCAGTCAAACGCAGGAAAAAACCGCCCGTCAATCTGTACGTATTGATAACGGCGGTGATCATACTCGCGCTTGTCGTTATAGTCGTTGTAAACTCCTGCGCAAGCCGAAGCGACGTTCAGGCGCCTGATATACAGACCTCTGCGCCAAGCGAGCCGGCGCCGACAGTACAGGCAGAGCCTGTTCAGGATTTGAGTGCGATACACGAATCTCCTGACGAGACCGTCGCGCTGCTGCCGGTGGTTTCGGGCTATCCGAACGACGAAAAGCGCATCTCTATCACCATAGACGATCTGAACGACCCGCTGCAGCTTTATTATATGCTCGATCTGCTGGAGCAGTATAACATGAAGGCGACGCTGTTTGCGCTGGGCAGGAACGTCGAAATGAATACGACGGAGCTGAAGCGTGCATATAACATGGGCATCGAGATAGGCAACCATACATACTCTCACGGCATGGTATACAAGTTCAGCGACGCCGAGCTTATAAAGGAGCTGCGCGATACTGCGCTCAAGGTGAATCAGGTGCTGGGCGGCAATTATCAGATGCGCCTCATGCGCCCGCCCGGAGGCAACGGGCCGTATGATCCGCGCCTGCACGCGCTGCTCAGAAACCTTGGCTACGAGGCAGTCGCCATCTGGAACGTTGACAGCAAGGGCTTGAACGCCAAACAGATAATGCGCAAGATCGAGCTTAAGCCGGGCTGCGTGGTACTGTTCCATACCACTGCGGAGGACGTGACGAAGCTTGGCGAGCTTCTGCCGCTGCTGGCCGCGTCGGGCTACAGATCGCAGACGATGAGCGAGCTGGGCGGCATGGAAAATCCTGTGCTGACGGAGCTTGACCCTGCCGCCGTATGGCAGGGAACGCAGCTTGAATACAGCTATGCGGATATCGTGTTCGAAGACAAAACGCGCATGTACGGGGTCAAGCTCATGCAGTCGCGGCTGATCGAGCTCGGATACCTTGCTTACGGCGAGGACGACGGCGCCTTCGGGGAGAAGACTGCGCAGGCGATAGCCGACTTCAAGGCGGCATCCGGCTATTTCGGCAGCGAAGGCGCGGATACGCGCTTCAGACAGTTTCTGTATTCGGAAGCCGCGAACGCTTACAAAAAGACACGCTGACGGGAAACGCATATGAAAACAGATTATGAAGCACTGGCCGCAAACGCAGCGGCGCTGACGGACGGCGTAAGGCACCTGATTGCAAATCTCGCAAATATCTCCGCCCTGATTTACGAAACCCTTGAGGACATCAATTGGGCCGGCTTTTATTTGCTGGAGGATGATACGCTGGTGCTCGGCCCGTTTCAGGGCAAGCCCGCGTGCGTAGAAATAGCGTGGGGCAGGGGAGTCTGCGGCACGGCTGCATGCCGGGATAAGCCTGTCGTCGTTAAGGACGTGCACGAATTTGCAGGTCACATCGCCTGCGACAGCGCCTCGCGCAGCGAGATAGTCATACCGCTGCACAAGCACGGACGTGTGTGGGGCGTGCTTGATATAGACAGTCCGCTTGTCGGCCGTTTTGATACAGAGGACTGCGAGGGGCTAATGCTGACCGCGCAGGCCGTGGAGCGCATATTGTAAAACGGCGCTGTATACCCGCGCCTCAAGCCTTGCGCGAATTCAGCTTTCGCGTTATCTCTCTGATAAATACGAACGCCGCCCGGCTTTCCGGAGCGGCGTTCGTAATACATTTGCGGCTTTTATTCATTTTCAGCAGTTTCCACCGGCATTAGCTCGAAATCGTATATCTTCTTGATATCTCCCTGAAAAGCGATATACAGCCTCATTTTGGTGGGATAGTCGTTTACCTTGTTGCGCGTGGTGGTGTGGTAATTCGCGTATACCTCGCAGGTTACGCAGTTGTCGGCTATATATGCGTAATTGTTGCTTACTACGTCCTGAAACTCCGTTTTGTCCGCCTTGGTTATCCAGGTCTTTTCGTAATTGTTGACGTAAGTATAGGCCTTTGAGCCCTTCAGCATAAGCTCGTTCACGCTGCCGATATACACGTTGTGCGTGGAGAACAGCAGATACTGCTGCAGGAATTTTACGGCTGTCGCTTCATAGATCGGCTTTAGATTCTCCGTATCGTATTTGAATTCGAACTCATAGCTGTTTTCGCCGGTCTGAGTCAGCTCGACTGCGCTGCCGTCCGCGTCGGTCACGCTCACTTCGGGCGCTCCGGCGGCGTAGTTGAAACGGTATGTGCGCAGCCTGTACGCTTCTGTATCGGGCGGCATATGCCCCTCGAAGAACATCGCTTCTTCCTTGCCGTACAGGAAATCGTCCGAAAGAACTGCGCCGTCAACGCTTATCGACGCGGTCGTGGGGATCTTGTAAACGTGTACGCTGCTTTCGCCGTATGTGAATACTCCGTTTCCGTTATCGGTCATCGCAAGCTCGCTTCCGTCGGCACCGCGTACGTGTATCTCAGGTACGCCCAGCGAATAGCTGAAGGTGTAGGTGACCATGTTGTACAGCGGGGAAGCACCGTCCACGTACAGCTTGCTGTCGGTATTTGATATATAGCTTTCGTCAAGCACGCTGCCGTTTACGCTCACGCTGGCGTAATCCGGCACGGTGTAGCTGAACGTATTTTCCGCGTGGATGCTCACGCTGATTTCGCCCGGCTCGTATATGTCCGCCGCAAGCGTATAGCCAAGCAGCGGCACCAACTCGAAGCTGCGCTTTTCTCCGGTATCGACCAAAGTGAAGTGCGCGTATACCTTGCCGTCCGCGGTCACCTGATAGCGGATTTCGTTCGGATTCATGGAATACACGCGGTTGTATTCTATAAGCGCGCCGTCCGTAAGCTCGCGCAGACGCTCTGCGTACTTTTCGCGGCTTTCAAATTTGGTTTCGTCTATGCTTTCCTGCACGCTCTTAAGCGCGAGCAGCTCGTCGTACCTTTGCTCGGTAAATACACTTGCCATTTCGTCCGCTACGTGGTAATACTGCGCTTTTTCGTATTCCTTAAGGCTTCTGTCGAAATAGCCGTGCACGTATACGAACGCGGTCACTATAAGTATTATAAGTATCAGGTAAAACACCCAAAAGCGAATATTCCGGTGCTTCAGGTGCTCCTCGGTGTAGCGGACGTATTTTCTGCTGAAGAAACTGTTCTTGCGCTTGCCGCTCATAGCCTGCCTCCTATTTAACTATCCACGCGGTAGGCATGCGGCGCGAGACGCTCACGGTCATGCCGTCGTTTATCTTTTTGTCGCCGTAATACATTATGGTGGAGGAGCCGCCGTCCATGTTGCACGCGTTTACCGCGCCGAATTCCAGCATAACGTTTATAACGTCCGCGAGGGTCGCGCCCATGCTGTTGGCCTGACGTCCGTCGATTACCAGCATGAGCACAGCGCCGTCTGAGCGCTGCCCGATCGCGGTACGCGGATTGAGCCCTTTATCAGCGGCAAGAGAGGGCTGACCGTTTACTATCAGCGCGGGCCCGAACGCGACCGCGTCGCGCAGCCCCAACTTCTCCGCCTGATCCTTCGAGAACGTGCCTACGTGCAGTATGTTGTCCTGATCGAAGCCCGCTACCACGGCGTAACCGTTGCTGGCGCGGTTTAAAAACACGCCCTGAGAGATTACGAGGCCCTCGGCCTGTCCGCCGGTGCCGGAGCCGTTCGCGTCGTAAAAGCCGCCGCCGTTCATGCCCGCGATCGCGCCGTAATCCTGCATTATCTCGTCCACGCGCTTGCCGGAGCGCTGGGTTGAAAACTGCCTTGCGCAGGTGCCCACGCTTACGCGCGAGGGATCGCGCACTATCATCATATAGCCGTGGTACGTGCCGCCCGTTACTTCCTCTATGCGTATGCCGTTTTCGTCGAACTGCTCGCCGGTATCGTCTGCGGGCTCGTCCGTGCCCGTATTCTGCCCGTCCTGATTTTCCGCGGGTGTATCGCTCTTGCCGCGAAAGGCCACTGTGACCAGCGAAGCGTCCGTTTCGCCTTCGGCAGAGAGCGTCTCGCCTCTTTCAAGCGCCTCGGTCGTATGGTCGAACAGGAACAGATACGGCACGAATTTGAGGGCGCTTGACTGATGCAGCGTCTGTACGCCCAGATCGCTCGCAGCCTGTGACGGCCCTCTGAAAAACTGCCACAGCACCATTACCACTAAAACTACTATGGCGAGTATGAACGTGAAAAATATCGTAAGAAAATGCCCGAATGTGCCCCAGTGCCACCTGCGCTTTATGCGCGCTTTTTCACTGTGCTTATCCGTGCGCGATGAATGCTTACCGTCAGCTTTGCGTGACATCTGCTGTCCTCCGTCTCAAGCCAATTATTTGCAACCATATTATAATACACTAAATCCGCCTTATTTGCAAGCAGATGTATGTAAATTGACGCAACGAAAAATTCACGCAAAGCTCTGCGCTTTTGACGGAGGCGCTTTGAAAGCTTTTGTAAACAGACATGCATGCGGCCGCTGCTGTTGACATACAGAAAATGCGCGAAACACTGTTAAATAGCGTCTTGGGCTCTTGCACCGGAGAGTTTACAATGATATAATAAGGTAGAATTGCTATGGAGGGAGTTAATGGTGAGTAAGCTTATTAAAAGAATAACCGTGCTCGTGCTGACAGTGGTTTTATGCGTAACCGCTGTTCCGGCGCGCGCGGCATTGAGCTCCGCGCAGAAAGAACGGATGTACGCGAGCGCGGTGGGTGAGCTTGAAGCGTATCTCGAAGCCGCCGAAGAGGACGTGGTGCGGCTTGCCGCTATCAAACAGCAGTTTGAGGACATAAACGGTTACGCGCGCAGCAGAGAGTTCGCAAGCTATATACAGGTGCTGGTTTTCATAGCGGACTCGGATTTCGGCTACCTCTCGCAGGTGGAAATAGAGCTGCTTGCCGCAAACAGCGATTTCGAAAAGTATCTCGAAAAGAATTCTGAAGAAAGCCCGATCGGCACGACAGACGAGCTGAAGCGGTATTACGAGGCGCGCCTGGCGGAATATGGGGGAGACGAAACGGCAGCGGCAGAAAAGTACAAGGAGCTGGGCTCGTTTTTCGACGCTCAGCTGCGCGGCCGCGATTTGCGCTTCACCACAGACAGAATTGCCTATGAGGCAGCGAACGAAGCGCTTAATGCAGGCGATTTCGCCGGCGCATACTATAATTACAAGCTGAGTCATAACTATAACAACGACGCCGACGGGCGCATGAAGATCATCGAGAGCTTGATCGGTTATGTGCCGGAGGACGATACGGACAATCCTGACGATATCAGTGGACTGCGCATGCGCGAGGCAGCTTCAAGCGGCAGCGCAGTACTCGAATGGAACGAGGCGAAGCACGCGGATTATTACGTCGTGCAGTATAAGCTCAGCAAAGAGGGCGAATGGACGAGCCGCACGACCACCAATGCTCGCATTATACTTACAGGACTGAAGCGCTCGACGGATTACGATTTTATGGTTTATTCGGTCTCCGGAAAGATCGAAACTGAGCCGCAGAAGCTTCTGGGAAAACAGATCAAGGAGCCCAAAGCGACCCCTACGCCTAAGTCGGCGCCGACGCCTACGCCTACGCCTTCCACGCAGCCTGTCGCAAGCGGCCAGTGGTCTGAGTGGAGCGAAATAACGCCGCCGACCGGAGCAAAGTCCGAGACGCTTATCCAGTACAGGGGCAGGAGCGTAACCACGCTGTATAAATACAGAACGCTGACACAGCAGACGACCCGCGATAAAGAGCTTTCCGGAGAGACGCCGGTAAACGTATATTTAGAATACGGCGATTGGTCTTCGTGGAGCGACACAGCAATCTCGTCCTCTTCGGCTCGCGACGTAGAGACCCGTACTGTCGATGTGAAAGAGACGGTCACCAAGTACAGTTACAGCAGATATCAATACATCGGCAAGAACGGCAATCATTGGTATGCGGCGTATGATTACTCAAAAAACTCCAACTATGTAAGAGGCGGAAACTGGCAGTACTGCACTACGGATGCGCCCATGACGCAGTACGACACGATAAAGCACGCAAATGGGCAAAGCTACCCGGTGTATCAAAACGCCACAAATGGTAAATACTGGTACAACGAGACTGCAAAAACTGAGGAGGTCGTCGTCGGCACCAAAACCCAGTACAGATCGCGCAGTATATGTAAAGTGCGCGTGTACAACGTGTGGTCAGCCTGGAGCGACTGGTCCTCCAAGGCTGTCAGCGCCTCCTCTACCTGCGAGGTGCAGACCAACAAGAGCTACGGCGAATGGAGCGCCTGGGGCAGCGAGAAGCTGAACGCTTCCTCAGTATATCAGGTAGAAACGAGAACTCTGTACAGATACTGGATCGAATGATAATAACTGTTCCAAACAGCGCCGGACGAAACCCCGGCGCTGTTTAAATAAACGGATGCATCGCAAACACAAAAGCGCGAACCGTTTCTTTGCGGTTCGCGCTTTGGTTTGCTGTAAGGTGCCACCCGGATTCGGACCGGGGAATAAAGGTTTTGCAGACCTTTGCCTTACCACTTGGCTATGGCACCAAATAAACAAGCGGTAGACGAGACTCGGACTCGCGACCTCCACCTTGGCAAGGTGGCGCTCTACCAACTGAGCTACTACCGCAAATATGGCGCGGGGCGGAATCGAACCACCGACACGGAGATTTTCAGTCTCCTGCTCTACCAACTGAGCTACCGAGCCGTATAAAACGATGCGAAGGGGGCTCGAACCCCTGACCTCCAGCGTGACAGGCTGGCATTCTAACCAACTGAACTACCGCACCAAAACCTGGGAACAACAGGGCTCGAACCTGTGACCCCTTGCTTGTAAGGCAAGTGCTCTCCCAACTGAGCTATGCTCCCGAGCCATCACCTTACGGCGACTATAATATAATACTACTCCGGCCCCTGCTTGTCAATACTTTTTGGAAACTTAATATTCGGTTTAGCGCCGCAGTCCCGCAAAGCTTATCCCGTCTGTGAAACAATCCTCATACAGACACGCGCTGTTTGCCCGTGCGCGATTTTTCGTTTATAATTTGCTTGACATATACGCCGGAATTTTATAAAATATAGACCAGTGAAAAAGAAACGACGGAGGTACGATTATGTATAAGGAAAAGATCGAAGAAGCCAAAGCAAAAATGGAAAAGACGCTTACTGCGCTTAAAAAGGATTTTTCGACCCTGCGCGCAGGCCGCGCCAATCCCCAGATACTGGACAAAATAACGGTCGATTATTACGGCACGCCCACACCGCTTAACGGAGTGGCGAATATCTCCTCTCCCGAGCCGAGACTGCTGGTCATCGCGCCGTGGGAAGCGAAGATGATCACCCCCATAGAGAAGGAAATCCAGAAGTCAGACCTTGGCATCAATCCTTCAAACGACGGCCGCGTGATCAGACTGCTGGTTCCGGAGCTTACCGAGGAACGCAGAAAGGAGCTCTGCAAGCAGGTCAGGAAGGCCGCCGAAGAAAGCAAGGTCGCCATGCGCAACATCCGCCGCGACGCGATGGAGGCCTTCAAGAAGATGAAGAAGGACTCCGTGATCACAGAGGACGATCAGAAGACCGCCGAGACGCAGCTGCAGAAGGCAGTGGACGAGTACATCAAAAACGTCGACAACACGGCTGCTGAAAAAGAAAAGGAAATCATGTCCGTATGACGGATATAACGGGGCTGCCGCTTGACGCCGCGCTGGGCATACTTGAGAGCGAAGGCGTGCGCGGCGTCCGAATAATCCAATACACTGCGCCGCGGGACACAAACGCCCGCGGCACTTTACGCGCGGTACGGCTGAGCGCGGACAAAAGCGAATTGCTGGTGTGCCGCTTTCCGGACAGCGTCCAAATGCCAGGAGACGAGAGTGAAACTTAGTATCAGATCGATATTCAAAAAGCGGGAGACGTTTTCGGAATGCCCGCCTGCGGACAAGCTGCCTGCCCATATCGCGTTCATAATGGACGGCAACGGGCGCTGGGCGAAAAAAAGGGGACTGCCGCGCAGCGCAGGCCACGCAGCCGGCACGGAGGCGCTCAGGGAGATAATACGCACCTGCTCCGACATAGGCATAAAGCACATGAGCATCTACGCTTTCTCCACCGAAAACTGGAACCGCCCGAAGGACGAGGTCGACGCGCTGATGAAGCTTATAACCCGCTATTTCAAAAGCGAGATAGACGAGCTTACAGAAAAGAACGTGCGCATCACCATATTGGGCGGGCTGGACGCTTTCCCGCCGGAGCAGAAGCAAGAGCTTATCTCCGCGATGGAGCGCACGAAAAACAACACAGGGCTCAAGCTGAATATAGCGCTAAATTACGGAGGACGTGCAGAGATACTTTCCTGCGTCAAGGAGATCGCCCGCGAGAGCGCGCAGGGAGCGCTTGACCCCGAAGCCATTACGTACGATACGATCTCGGACAGGCTTTATACGAAGGGCCAGCCCGACGTCGACCTGCTGATAAGGACAGGCGGCGACGAGCGCATATCGAATTTCCTGCTGTGGCAGACGTGGTATGCGGAGCTGATATTCGAAAAAACCTATTGGCCGGATTACAGCAAGGAAAGGCTGTTTGCGGACCTGAACGTTTACGCGGGACGCGAGCGTCGCTTCGGAAGGACGGACGCCAAATGAGACGTCTTGCGATACTCGGCGCGACAGGCTCGATCGGCACACAGACGCTCGATATAATCAGACGCCACCCGGACATGTTTTCCGCGTGCGCACTTTGTGCGCATTCGGACGCGGAGGGGCTGTTCAGGCTCGCGCGCGAGTTTAATCCCGCGTGCTGCTCGTTGGTGGACGAATGCGAGGTGCCGTCCGATCTTAAGCATATACAATGGTTTTTCGGCCCTCACGGCGCCGAGGATATGCTTATCGCCTGCGGCGCGGACGACGCGCTGTGCGCGATAGTCGGCATAGCCGGACTCGGCGCGGTATTGACGGCACTGGACAGCTGCGAGCGCGTGCTGCTTGCAAACAAAGAAGCTCTGGTCACCGGTGGGGGAATGGTACTGGACAAGGCCGCGCGGCTGGGGCGCGAGCTTTTGCCGGTGGACAGCGAGCATTCCGCGATATTCCAGTGCCTGAAGGCATCTGAAAGCAACAAACCGCGCAGACTGATACTCACCTGCTCCGGCGGTGCGCTCAGGGAAAAGTCCAAAGCGGAGATACAGAACGCAAGCGTCGCGGACGTGTTAAGTCACCCCACATGGCGCATGGGCAGCAAGATAACCGTGGACTGCGCCACGCTTATGAACAAGGGGCTCGAGGTGATAGAGGCGTGCTGGCTGTTCGGCATGCCGCCCGAAAAGGTGGATGTGGTGATCCATCCGCAGAGCGTGATCCATTCGATGGTGGAATTCGAAGACGGCGCGGTGCTGGCGCAGCTGGGCAAACCTGACATGAGAGGCCCGATCAGCTACGCCATGGCTCATCCGCACAGGATCAGCTGCGGCGGAGAACGTCTGGATTTCGAGCGCCTGTCCGGTCTTACTTTCGCCGCGCCGGATACGGACAGGTTTCCCTGCCTGTCCTACGCGCGGGAGGCGTTCAAAGCAGGCGGGAGCGCGCCGGTCATACTGAACGGCGCCAACGAAGCGGCCGTGCGCGCGTTTCTGGACGGGCGCATAAAATTCGGCGCTATAGCGGATACGGTAAGATATGCGCTGGATACCTGCGAGGTAAAAGCTATACACGACATAGACGGCGTGTTCGAGGCGGACGCTTACGCGAGACGGCTCGCGGAGCAGAGGCTGACGGCGCTTGAGCGGAGGAACTGAAATCAAGTGACGGCGTTATATATAATACTTGCGATACTTATGCTCTGCGTGATCATCACAAGTCACGAGTTCGGGCATTATTTCGCGGGACGCAGGCTCGGCATCGCGATAACGGAGTTCGCGATTGGCATGGGCCCGGCCATATACAAAAAAGAAAAACAGGTAAAGATCAAGGGTACGAACGAGACCGAAACTATAAAATACTCGCTGCGCGCCATACCCGTCGGCGGCTTCTGCGCGTTTGTGGGCGAGGACGACAACAGCGACAATCCCCGCGCCATGAACAATATGCCGCCCTGGAAGCGCATCATAACCGTAGGCGCGGGCCCGTTTATGAATTTCTTCACGGCGTTCGTGATCGCGGTCATACTCATTTCGACCGGAGTGATACCGAACACCTACAAAACCGAGGTGAAGCCGGAGGTTTCGGCGCTCATCGAAGGCATGCCGGCGGAGGAAGCAGGCCTTAAGCCGGGCGACGTAATACTCAGCATAGACGGCGAGGAGATAAGCTATAACGGCGAGGGCGCCGCAAAGCTTAAGGAGTATCTTGCCGCGCTGCCTGAAGGCGCGGGCGTGAACGTCGGCATAAAGCGCGGAAACGAGCAGGACGGGTACGAGACGCTCGAGCTTGCCGTGTACCCCGTGCGCGACGCGTCAAGCGGTCAGGTGCTTATGGGCATAAACATGCCCACGTATTACGAGGAGTACGACTGCAACGTGATAACGGCCGTTCCGGAGGCGATCACGTTTATGTGGAATACCGCAAAGACGACTGTGAACGTACTGATCGGGCTGATAAGGACGCTGCTCACGGGCGGCAGGATTCAGCAGGGCACGGTCAGCGGCGTGGTCGGCGTGGTATCTACGGTCTCAGACGACATGAGATGGGGCTTTTCCGAAACGTTCGGCATGGGGCTGCAGGTGATAGTGTTCTATATAATGGCGATATCGCTGAGCCTCGGCATAATGAACAGCCTGCCCTTCCCGGCACTGGACGGCGGCAGGATGGTGATGCTGCTGATAGAGTGGATAACGGGCAAGCATCTGAACCGCAGGGTCGAGGGCTACATAAACGCGGCAGGGCTCGCGGCGCTGCTCATACTGATGCTGATAATCACGTATTCGGATATAAAATCGCTGGTCAGGTAGAGGGAAATATGCTTACAGAATCCATGCATACACATACGTACCGCTGCAATCACGCGGACGGCACAGAGGTCGAGTATATCGAAAACGCCGTGCGCGCGGGCATGCAGGTGCTGGGCTTTTCGGATCACGCGCCGTACGTGTTCGAGGGAGATTACTATTCCGGCTTCAGGATGAAAAGAGAGCAGGTACAGGACTATTTCGACACCCTGGGCGCGCTCAGAGACGAATATGCCGGCAGGATAGATATTCATATCGGCTTTGAGGCGGAATACTACCCGAAGCATTTTGGCGAATTCGAAAAGCTGATACGCCCCTATCCTGCCGAGTATCTAATAATGGGTCAGCATTTCATTAAAAACGAATACGACGGCGCGCCGAGCACGCGCGAAACACAGGACGAGGATACGCTAAAGCTGTTCGTGGATCAGTGCAGCGAAGGGCTCGCCACGGGCTTGTTTGCGTGCGTGGCGCATCCGGACGTCATCCATTTTACCGGAAATCCGGACGCATACAGGCGTGAAATGCGAAGACTGTGCGAAAACGCGAAAAAGCAAGGCGTACCGCTTGAAATAAACCTGCTGGGCATTCGCACGCACAGGTTTTACCCAAACGAAGAATTCTGGAGAATTGCCGGCGAGACGGGCAACGACGTGGTGGTGGGCTGCGACGCGCACGCCGCGGCGGACGTGTGCGACGATACGTCCTACGCAATCGCGCTTGAACTGGCGGACAGATACGCGCTCAGGCTGCACGACGCGTCGTTTATCCTGAAGGGAGGACATACGCTCCTGTGACAAGAAAGGTTTACGCGGGAAGCGTCGCGATAGGCGGTGGCGCGCCCGTTACGATACCGTCGATGACCAACACCGACACCCGAGACAGGGAAGCGACGCTTTCTCAGATAAAAGCGCTTGCCGCAGCGGGCTGCGAGATCGTACGCGTGAGCGTATACGACGATATATGCGCGCATAACGTCAGATACCTTGCGGACAACAGCCCCGTGCCGCTGGTCGCGGACATACACTTTAACCATACACTTGCGATACGCGCGCTTGAAAACGGCATAGCCAAGGTTCGCATAAACCCGGGCAACATAGGCGGAGAGGCGCACGTGCGTGAGCTTGCCGCGTGCCTTAAGATGCATAAGGCGCCCGTGCGCATAGGCGTGAACAGCGGCTCGGTCGAAAAGGACATACTTGCGAAATACGGCTCGCCTACTCCCGAGGCGCTCGTGGAAAGCGCGCTCGGGCACGCGAGGCTGCTTGAAAACTGCGGCTTTGAGGACATCGTGCTGTCCATGAAGGCCTCAAACGTACCGGACACCGTAAAGGCGGCGCGTCTTGCGTCACAAATGTGCGGATACCCTCTGCATATCGGAGTGACCGAGGCGGGCACGCCGGGCATGGGAACTATAAAAAGCGCGATAGGCATAGGCGCGCTGCTTCTGGACGGGATAGGGGATACCCTGCGCGTATCTCTGACCGGAGACCCGGTAAACGAGGTATACGCGGCGCTTGAGATACTTAGAGCAGTGGAGCTTAGGCGCGACTGCGTGAATTTCATAAGCTGCCCCACCTGCGGGCGCACCTGCATACCTGTAGGCGAGATCGTGGAAAAGGTCAGGTCCGCCGTCAGGCACATAAAGCGGCCGCTGACGGTAGCGGTAATGGGCTGCGTGGTAAACGGACCGGGCGAAGCGAAGGAAGCGGACATAGGCGTGGCGGGCGGTCGCGACGGCGGCGTGCTGTTCGTAAAGAACATGCCGCCCAGACCCGTAAAGGGCGACATCGCCGCGGCGCTTATAGACGCGATAAACGAATATACCGGAGATACGCATGAGTGAACTTTGGACACAGCTGCTTACGGGAATGAGCTCAGAAACCGCACATCTTCTGAGCCTTGGGCGCGTGCGCGTATCGAGAGTCACCGGAAACCTCGCCATAAATCTGAACAGCGAACGGCTGCTTAAGCCCAGCGAGGAAAAGCTGATCGAAAAGGCTATAAAAAAAGGCTTTCCGGACGTGGATACAGTCGTCACGGTAAGCTACCCCGCCCTCAGGCAGCAGGCGCGCGAGCGCATAAACGAGTTTAAGAGCGTTATAATCCGCCGCGTGGTCAGCGAAAGCCCCGCGTGCATGCCGTTTCTGGAATGGAACGAAAGCACCTGGAGCATCGACCGGGACGTGCTTACCGTTTCCGTAAACGGAAAGGAAGCGCTCGCTTTCCTGCGCGCAAGACAGGCCGACGCGATGATACGCACTTATATGGAAAGCGTATTCGATCTGCGCGTCGGCGTAAAGCTGCAGGAGACCGGCGACGACGCAGAGCTTATCCGCCGCATCAGCGAAAAGCGCGCCGAGGAGGCGCAGGAGCTTGCGCGCGAGATCGCGGAAAAGACGGCCGCGCAAGCGGAGGACGAATACGTGCCGTCGCAGGCTATACTCGGTCAGGAGTTCAGCACGCCGCCGGTAAATATGCGCGAGATAACCGAGGAGGCGGGCAAGGTCTGCGTGACGGGCGAGGTCATCTCGTTCGAAATAAGAGATACGAAAAAAGAGGACAGCAAGATACTGTCCCTGACCGTTACGGACTACACGGGCACGCTTGCGTGCAAAGCGTTTATACGCCCGAAGCGCGGACGGCGCGCGATACCGTTCGAAGCGCAGCTCGAAGGCGTCAGGCAGTACGTAAAAGAAGGCAAATGGCTAAGGCTTCAGGGCGAATACCGCTATGACGAATACGATCGCCGCTTCGAGATAATAATAAGCGACATGATGCCCGCCTCTAAGCCGGAAAGACGCGATACCGCCCGCGAAAAACGTGTCGAATTGCATCTGCATACCAACATGAGCGCGATGGACGCGTGCACCTCGCCGACTGAACTTATAAATCAGGCGGCGGCATGGGGACATAAGGCGATCGCCATAACCGACCACGGCGTCGTGCAGGCGTTCCCGGAGGCCTTCGGCGCCGCGAAGGCAGCGGGCATAAAGCTTATTCCGGGCTGCGAGGCGTATCTTATCGAGGATTCGCCGGAGATCGTATCGGGCGCGGATTCGCGTATTCTCGATACCTGCGCATACGTGGTGCTGGACGTCGAAACCACGGGTCTTAACGTATTTACCGACAAGATAATCGAAATCGGCGCGGTCCGCATCGAAAACGGCGCCGAGGTCAGTGAGTTTTCGATGCTTATAGATCCGGAGCGTCCCATACCCGAAAAGGTCACGGAGCTTACCGGCATAAACGATACGATGGTGCGCGGGCAGCGCGTGATTTCAGACGTGATACACGAATTCGCCGAGTTCTGCGAAGGCGCGGTCGTGGTTGCTCACAACGCGCAGTTTGATACTGCATTTTTCAGACGCGCTTACCGGGACGCGGGTCTGCCGTTCGATTATCCGGTGCTTGATACGCTCGCGCTGTGCAGAAACTATTACCGCACGATGAAAACGCATAAGCTCGGGCAGATCTGCAAGGAGCTGGGCATATCGCTTAAAAACGCGCACCGTGCGGTGCACGACGCGCGCGCGACGGGCGAGGTGCTCCTGAAAACGCTCGAAAAAATGCGCTCCGAGAGACAGATAAACACGCTCGACGAGCTTAATCGGTTTTTCACGACCGACGCGGGCGGCGACAGCAGACATATAACCCTGCTTGCGACCTCCCGTACGGGCATGAAAAACCTGAATCATATGATATCCGACGCGCACCTTAAGTACTTCCACCGAACGCCGCGCATGCCGCGCGGGCTTATCAGCAACTACCGCACTGACGTTTTAGTGGGCAGCGCGTGCGAGGCGGGGGAGCTTTACCGCGCGTTCCTGAACGGAAAAACAGACGCTGAAATAGAAAAAATAGCCGAATTCTACGATTATTTCGAAATCCAGCCGCTCGGCAACAACGAGTTTCTGGTACGGGACGGAACTGTCGAAAGCATCGAAGCGATCAAGGAAATAAACAGGCGCATTCTTTCTCTCGGACGCAGGCTTGGAAAGCCCGTGTGCGCGACGGGAGACGTACATTTCAAAAATCCGTCCGACAGCATTTACCGTGCCATACTGCAGGCGGCCAAGGGCTTCGACGACGCGGACAATCAGGCGCCGCTGTATTTCAGAACGACCGACGAAATGCTCAGGGAGTTTTCGTATCTGGGCAAGGAGGACGCGCATTACGTCGTGATAGAAGCGCCGGGCGAGATAGCGGACAGAGTCGAGCATATAAAAGACCTGTTCATGAAGGCGCCCGACGGCGGCGATACCTTCCAGCCCCTGTGGGAGGACGCTGAGAAAAACTTGCGCGAAATCTGCGAAAACCGGGCGGAATCCATATTCGGTCATCCGCTGCCGGACATAGTGCGCGCGCGGCTCGACAAGGAGCTGGGCTCGATCTGCGGCTACGGCTTCTCCACCCTGTATATGATAGCGGTCAAGCTCGTGCAGAAATCGCTTTCGGACGGCTATATCGTGGGCTCGCGAGGCTCGGTCGGCTCTTCGTTCGCTGCCAAAATGGCGGGCATCACCGAGGTCGACGCGCTGCCGCCGTATTACGTGTGCCCCAAATGCAAGCACTACGAGTTCGACGTGCCGAAGCAGTACACCTGCGGGCTCGACCTGCCGGATAAAAAATGTCCCGTGTGCGGGGAAACCATGGACAGGGACGGCTTCAACATACCCTTTGAGGTGTTTTTGGGCTTCAAGGGCGATAAGGTGCCCGATATCGACCTTAACTTTTCGGGCGACTATCAGCCGACCGCGCACGCGTACGTCAAAGAGCTGTTCGGCGCGGAAAACGTGTTCCGTGCGGGCACCATTTCCGGCGTCGCGGACAAGACCGCGTTCGGCTACGTGCTTAAATACGCCGAGGAGCGCGGGCTCAATATCTCTCAGGCGGAGAAGGAGCGCCTCGCGCGCGGGATAACGGGCGTAAAGCGTACCACGGGCCAGCACCCGGCGGGCATGGTTGTGCTGCCCAAGGGTTACGAGATATACGAGTTTACTGCGATACAGCACCCTGCGGACGATACGAATTCCGAAACGGTGACCACGCATTTCGATTTCAGCTCGATGCACGACGTGCTGGTAAAGCTGGATATACTCGGACATGACGATCCCACGATGCTCAGAGCGCTGCAGGAGCTTACCGGCGTAAAGCCGCAGGATGTTCCGCTTAACGATCACGCGGTTTTCGACAGGATCATATCGTTGTTTGCAAGTCCGGAGGCGCTTGGTATCACGGCGGAGCAGCTCGGCGTCAGCACGGGCACGCTGGGCATACCGGAGTTCGGCACGCCGTTCGTACGCGGCATGCTCAACGAAACGCATCCGACCTCCATGGAGGAGCTTATAAGAATATCCGGGCTTTCGCACGGCACGGCGGTCTGGGTCGGCAACATTCAGGACATACTCCGCGCGGGGCTTACCGACCTTAAACACGCTATCTGTACCCGCGACGACATTATGAACCAGCTGATCGGCTACGGAATGCAGCCGAAGATGGCTTTCGACATAATGGAATTCGTGCGCAAGGGCAAGGCCGCCGCAGGCAAGGGCGGAGACCTTAAAAGCGAAATGCTCAAGGCGATGCAGGACTGCAGCGTGCCGGAGTGGTTCATAGGCGCGTGCCGCAAAATCGAATACATGTTCCCGAAGGCGCACGCCGTGGCGTATGTCACGATGGCGCTCAGGATCGCATATTTCAAGATTTTCTATCCGGTGGCGTATTACGCCTGCTATCTGCACCGCAATAAGGAGAGCTTCGACGCATCCACGATGGTGTGCGGTGCGGAACGTCTGCGGTACATGCTGGATTCGATAGACGCCATGGAAAAGGACGAGCGCGAGCGAAACGACGGCAAATACACGCTCATGCAGTCGCTGGTCGAAATGAATCTGCGCGGGATAAGCCTGCTGCCGGTGGATTTATATAAGTCTGACGCGGACAAATTCCTCGTCTGCGACGAAACGCACATCCTGCCTCCGCTCTCCGCGCTGCCGGGCCTGGGCCTTAATGCTGCGCAGAACCTCGTCTCGATACGTGACGACGGTCCGTTCATCTCGCGTGAGGACATGCTGCGCCGCAAGGTGGGCAAGGGACTTATCGAGATACTCGCAAGCGCGGGCTGCCTGAACGATCTGCCCGATTCCAGTCAGGTAAGCCTGTTCGATTTAAACGTATGAAATCCGCCTTGGCGCTTCTGACGCTCGTATGCCTTACCATGCACGCGTGTGCGCTGGCGTCAGTCGCAGTGACTACGCCTTCCGCCGGCTTTTTATGCTCGGAGGACGGAACGCTGCTGACTGAGGCCGACGCATACAGCGCGGTCACGCCGCTGGGAGACAGCGGGCTGTTTTCGTGCGTGCGTCCGGACGGCGGAATAATCATTTGCGATTCGGACGGAAAAACGCTGTCAGACGACGAGTACACAGGCGCTTCATACGCGTACGGACGGCTCGTCGTTTCCCGCGGAGGACTCAGCGCGCTGTTCGACCTTGAAATGAACGCGCTCACGGGCTGGGATTTTACGCATATACTCCCCGTCAGCTCGAGCCGCTTTTTTGCCTTCCGAACGAATATTTACGACGACATAGCCGACGCGATATACCTTTTGCTGCCGGACGGCAGAGCGCTGCCCGCGGGCGTATCGGTGGCGTACCCGTCTCAGCTTGAGTTTAACGAGAGAAACACGCCGGCGCTCTCCTCTGTCACGGGGCTGTACGGTTATCTCGACGAAAACGGCAACTGGAGACTTTTGAGCGAATACGTCTGCGCGGGCGCGTTTAACAATTCCGCCGCTCCTGCGGGCACAAGCGACGGCATGGGCGTTATCGACCGCCTCGGCTACTGGCTGCTCGAGCCCGTATACGAAAGCGTGATCGTAGGCGAAAGCTGCATTTTAGCGCGTGACGGCGATTGCCTGTACGCGTTTGCGAGAGAGGACAACGCGCTGATGCTCACGGGCGAATACCCTGACGCATACGGCGCGGAGGCCGGCGATTATTACGCCGTTTACGATAAAGACGCCGCGCGCCTGTTCACGCGCGAGGGCGCGTGCGCGGCGGAGTTTGCGCCCGATACGCTCGTTTTGCCCGCATCAGAAGCGCGCGTCATAATTGCAGACGGCGAGGGAATGCGGCTGTACGATATCGAAACTGGCGTAAAAAGCGCGCCGTATTTCTATGTCGAGCAGCTTCTGCTTGCGGGGATATACAGATATGCCGTATACTCAGAGGAAGGCAGCCTGTGCTTCGGACTTATGGACAAGGATGGAAGCCTTTTGACAGACGCCGTGTATGAGTATATAAGCGCCCCTGCCGAGGGCTTCATATCGGCAGAGGCGATAGGATACGTGTATTTATACGCGCTTGAAGGAAATGAATTGACTGAACTTTTGAGGCTCGATACCCAGATCGAATAGTTTTCAGGTGAAGGGCAAAAGCCTGTAGCTTATGCTTGACGCCGCTTTTTCTGTTCCGGCTTTGTCTTTGTACACCACGGAAATCGTCACGTCGCTTTCGTATCTGAGCAGCTCGAACTCCGCTTCGGCGGTGTAGGCGTTCAGTATCTTCATGCCGCCGGTATAATTCTGCGTGAGCCGTATATACGCAAACGTGGTATTTGCGGGAGTGTTCGACGCGCGCACGGTTATATGTCCGTCTCCGTCGTAGCTTATACTTACCTTCGGCGAACTGCCGATTTCTCCTGCGTATCCTTCGGTGTAATACAAAAGCTTTACCGTCTGAGGCTCGCTTATCTCCGTATCGGCAGACTGCGTGTCGGTATCGCCGTCCGTTTCGCCGCTGTCCGGTACGTGCGCGTCGGCTTCCTCGGGGGTTTTGTCGAGCAAGCTTCCGTCGTAAGCGTAGACCGGCGACGCGTACGCGAGCGTATTGTCGCTTATGCTTATGTACCAGCCGCCCGCTGCTTCGCTTTCGGTCATCGTCCCGCCTTCTGCACCGTCGAACAGCGCCTTTCCGGCAGACATCACGACGATTTTTCCGGCGCTCGCCTGACAGTTGATGCCTCCGTTCTTGCCGTTATAGCTCCAGTACGCGTTCGAATACTGAGACCCGTCCTTCAGCTGCGCGCTGAAGCTCTTGCCCTTACCGCTTAAAACGATGCGCGGGGACGCGGAGGAGTACGCGCGCATTTCGCCGCTCAGGTAATTGCCGTCCAGCGTGCTTTTCGTAACGTAGGCAAGGTATTTCGTCTGTCCCGCGGGAGCTACCGAGGCCTGCACGAACTGCCCGCTCTTGTTTGTGAGACGAAGATACTTTACGTCTTCACCAAGCTCTGCGGATAATTCCGCTTTGCCGCTGGATATCGCGAAATCCAATTCCGCGCTGCCGCCGCTTACAGAGACGACCGCGCTGCCGTTCGTAAGCTCTATGCCGGTGAAGCGGCCGTTTGCCGCGTTCGCGTATATGAGCAAGGTGGAATCGGTCGAGGCGAACAGCTCGTATTTGGCGTCGGAATACAAGGTAATGGGCTTACTGCTGCCTGCGGCGAGGTTTACTGTGTTTACCTTGATGTAGGCGCTGCCGTCACCCAGCACGTCCGTGCCGGTCATCGGGTAAAGCTTTTCATAGACCGAAATATACCTGCGGTACGTATAGCCGCATTTGGCGCAGGTGCAGTCGCGCTTTCCCAGACAATTGACGCGCGCGGTAGTCACGTCCTTGTGTATGGTGCTGTCGTGCTCCTCTCTTTGAGTATCGCCGCATACGCTGCACGTACGCGTATGATATACGTCGGTCTGCTTCTGCCACGCGCTGTAGGAATGGTCGGTCTTTGCGAGTATCTCGGTTTCAGTCGCGCCGCATTTTTCGCATACGCGTATTTCGAGCCCCTCGCTCGTGCAGGTGGGCTCGTTAACTACGCTGTACGCGCTCCACTTGTGCTCGCATGCTTCTTCGCAGAGCGCCACTAAAGCGCTCGCAAGCAGCGCAAATGCGCAGATAAGAATTATAGCTTTTTTCATGATGATCACTCCCCGGTCGGTTTGACAAGCTCTTCCCACGCGCCGGTTTCGGAGGATTTGTATATCGCCTCGATAAGTGCGAGCGCACCGAAGGCGCTGCGCCCGTCGATCGAAAACCTGCGGCCCGTGAGTATGCAGTCGTAAACGTCTTTGATCTGGGCAAGATGGCCTGCGCCCCAATAGCTTTTAACGCCCAGCTCCTTCGCGTCTGAGCCGCGCGCGATAAGCGTGGGCACGCCGTCCACGAGCCTGAACAGCTTCTCCGCCCAAAGCTGGTACACGCCGTTTTCGAACACGCATTCGAGCATGACAGGCGCGTCAACGCAGAAATTGTTGCTGGCGAAAATAACGCCGGTCTGACCGCTTTCGAACTCGAACACCGCGTGCGCGTTGTCCTCGCATTCTATCGCGTCCTTAAGAAGACCCGTCGAAACGCGCCCGCTTACGCGCTTTATCGGCCCGCACAGGTAAGAAATCAGATCCAGCGTGTGTATGCATTGGTTTATCAAAAGCGCGCCGCCTTCGGTGGCTTTTTTGCCGCGCCAGTCAGCCTGCGCGTAGTATTCGCTGGTCCTGTGCCAGCAGATCACCGCCCGCGCGCCGATCAGGCGTCCTGCTTCGCCGGAATCGATTATGCGCTTCAGCTCCTGCGTGGAATCGTTATAGCGGTTTTGGAATATCACGTTCAGCGTCGAAGCGGAACTGTCGGCGGCTTCTATCATTTTAAGCGCGTCCGCAGTGCTCGTCGCCATGGGCTTTTCGGTCAGCACGTGCTTGCCGCGCCCGAGCGCGTATATGCTCATTGGCGCGTGCAGATAATGCGGAGTAAGCACGTGCACGATATCCACGTCTCCCGCGTTCACAAGCTCGCGCCAGTCGGAGTACGCTTTCGCGCCCGTCTCCCTGACTGCCTTTTCCAGCTTTTCGCCGTCTATATCGCACACGGCGCGGATTTCGGCGCTTTCGAGCTTTTCGAGCGCGTCGACGTGCACGCGGCTTATCGAACCGAGCCCTATGATACCCGCCCGCAGAACATTGTTTTGCATATTATTTACACTTTCCCGCGCTTGAAAACGCGTACATTGCTATCGACGCCGCGACGGAGAGGTTCAGAGAGTCTATCTCGCGCGACTGAGGTATTATAACGCTTTGCCCGTAGGACCGAAATGCGCTGTCCAGCCCCGCGGCCTCGTTTCCGAAAACCAGCGTGTGGACACTTCCCGCGGAGCGCGAAACTTCGTCCAGCGCCTTCGCTCCGTCTAGCATGAACGGATATATTTCCCGCGAGGGGAACTCCTTAAGGTACTCGTCGAACGTATCGTAGACGCATATGCGCAGCCTGAACACCGCGCCCATGCTCGAACGCAGCACGTGCGGCTCGAACACGTCGACGCAGGGGCGTATCACGGCCACGTCCCTGTAACCGAAGCCGACTGCAGAGCGCGTGATCGTGCCGAGGTTGCCGCCGTCCGATATGGCGTTCAGCACGACGTGCGGTTTATCCGCGTTCAGCGCGCAGTCGTATTTTCTGAACACCAGAGCCGCAAAGCAGTTTTCCTTGCCGCTCTCACGCCTGAGCGTCCGGGAGGCGTATTCCTCGCGTACGCCGCTTTCCGCGCACAGCCGCCTGAGCTTTCTTACCCCATCGCCCTCCGGCGCGTCCTCCGAAAGCAGCAGGCGCATGACTGTTTCCGGCCGCGTCTCCATAAGCGACAGGCACGGATACAGCCCAAGACAGTAGCTGTAGGGCAGATGCTTTGAATAAGCCTCGAGCTTTGGCATACACACCTCCATTATCTGTATTATAAACCCGCGATTGTAATTTTTCAAATGATTTGGCACGTGTAAACAAAATATAATAACGCATCAATATGAAAGACAGTAAAGCTTAATACTATCTATGCAGAAACGGAAACGAATGAACATATTATTGACTTATAATCAAAGCATCTTTTAATATGGGGAATAAGAATTATGAAAAGGCTTATGTCTGTACTGCTTATACTGTGCGTGCTTCTGCCGGGGCTTATTCCCGTTCAGTCGGGCGCGGAAGCCGCAAACGTGTTTGACGATGATAAGTACGGCGTCGTGCAAACCGTTTCGGGAGAATACACCTTCGAAATCCGTGAAGACAAAGCGCTTACCTGTTATCTGAGGCTTATAAACCTTTCGGACAGCGCAGTCACCTACGTCGCAGGCTCGGAGTACGGCTATCTGCAGGCGGGGGAGAACGTTCGTATATCGCAGGAGATAAAAGCGGGCGCCGGATTTAAATTCTACGCCTACAGCCGGGGCGAGTACAGCGTATGCGTGTGCAGGGACGGGCATCATTCGCCGAATGCCGTGTACCATACGGTCCTCGAACCGGACTGCACTCATGACGGCGGCAGGGCGCTGGTTTGCGCGGGCTGCGGACAGCTTTTTGCAGACAGCTACGAGGTCATACCTGCCTCACACACTCCGGGCGAGTGGGAAACAAGGCTTGAGCCTACCGGGGACGCTCCCGGCGTGCGCAGCAGAAGCTGCATAGTCTGCGGGGAATTGCTGGAAACTGAGCTGTTCACGCTGAGCGGGGAATCCCTGTCTCCGGAGAGCGGCGGGCAAAGCGGCACAGGCACGTCTGCGGAGGGCGGGAGCGGAACGCGGGAACGCGGAACTCCCGAGGTCGTCGTGACCCCTGAGCGCGAACAAAGGACAGGAGAAAAGTCAGGGCCTAAGGTGCTTTCTCAGGAGGAAGCGGACGCAGCGCTTGCGGAGATAGACGCGGCGTTCATCTCCATGCAGGATTATCTCTTATTCTGCGGCTATGAGGACGCATACTCTCCCGAAGCGATCGCGGCGGGCGCCGAATACCTTGAAGCAAACGGCCTCGTAAAGGAAACGCTGATAGAGGACGGCGTGCTTTTGATACTTTCAAACGACGGCGTTCCCTGCCTGTACTACGACACTCCGGACGACGCGGCAGGCGCTGTGACGGCGTCTGAGGCCTACGAAGCGTATACGAGCGGTTTGTCCACAGCGGACATGACCGTGCTTTCGAGCATAGCGCCTACGAATAACAACCTGCAGCTTATGGTATTCGCTCCGGAGGATAGTGTAATGAGCGAATTCGGCTCGTTCGCCACCGCGTTCCTTAATGACTTTAGCAACGACAAGGGCGGGCTCAGGTTTATCTCTCTGACGGATCAGGACGCCCGCGACTGCATCGAGAGCGGAGAGTATACCGACTGCGGACTGCTGCTGATCGGTGCTCACGGCGGCCGTATCTATGGGCGTACCTTCTTTGAGATTGACCATGTCGATACAAACGATGTTATGGGCTGCTTCGATCAGGTGAGCGAAGTGCTGGATCTTGAGCCGAGCTTCCTGATGAAGTGGGGGCTTAAATTCGACAAGGTGGTCACCTACAAATACCTGGAGCAGTACATAGGCGACCGGCTGTTCGACAACACGGTGGTGCAGCTGTTCATCTGTTATGCAGCAATGGATCAGGAGCTGATAGATTTCTTCCTCGACCGCGGCGCGACGGCGGTGATCGCGTGCAGCGACCCCTACAAATTGCAGCAGGCGAAGCTTGATACACTCAGGATAACGACCGCGTTGTACGACGACATATATGCGGGCGTCAGAAGCAGGTTCGAGGCCGGAACGGAGTACAGTGTTCGCGACGAGCTGTCGGGCATAATATCCCGAATGCACGGCGCGTCTTCGCAGCAGCATATGTATACGCTGCTGATGAGTCAGAGTCTGAACGGACAGAACGATGCGAATCACATAAGCATGTATCCGGCAGGCGGCGGCGATCCCGCGTTGTACGGCACGGCGGAGGGCAGCATAAGCGGCAAGGTGTACGCGAATAAGGCGGTAGCGCCGAAGGCGACCGTCGAACACGCCCGCATAAGGCTGTTCCGCTGGCTCAATCATAATTATTCGGAATACAAAATGCCGGAATTATACACGGATAAAAACGGGATGTACGAAATAAGCGATCTGCCCTTCGGAGTATACGCCGTTCAGGCGGAGCTCGGCGAGCAGAAGGCGTACCAGACCTTGTTCGTCGTATCGCGTGAAGACGGCAACGACGTCAATGACATAGACCTTGAGCTCACGTACAGCGGACGCGTGGTCGATGCGAACGGAATTCCCTGCGCGGGCGTGGATGTTTCGCTTGACGCAGCAAGCGCAGTATTCAGCATATGGACCGATACCACGGACGAGAACGGCGTATATAGGTTTGTAAGCACTGACGGCACCTACACCGCGTCCGTCGTATACGAGGGCGAGAAATACTCGTCAACCGCAAGCCTGACGCTCGGGCACGATATGCAAATGCCGGACATCGTCGTGGGCAGGCATACGTTCCAGGGGAGGGTGTTCACCCAGACCAACGGCGACAACAGGGCGGTAAGCGGCGCGTACGTGGAGGTAGAGTATAAAGAAAACGGACGTTATAAGCCCCTGGGCCGGATGCTCGTCACGGACGAGAAGGGCGTTTACAGGTTCTCCGGAAAATACGGTGATTACCGCTTCAAGGCGGATTTTGCGGGCTATACAGATACGGTGGAAGCGACTCTCGACGAGGACACAAACGGCGCGCCGAACCTTCTGTGCGGCGTGTCGCTTGCGGGCACGATCAGGAACGAAGTGACCGGAAAACCGATAAACGCCGTGATCGTGACCGTTACGCACGCGGACGGCACGCAGGACGGCACCGTGTCGGGCACAGACGGCTTTTATCTGATAAACGCGCAGAACGGCGAGGCCGTTTCGTGCAATTACACCGGCGCGGGGTACGAATCAAAGGATGTCGTTTTTTCCTCTGCATATACCAAAAACGGCTCGTATTACACTGCGGACGTGACGCTCAGACCCGCAGAAACGCTACTTTCCGGAACGGTAACCGACAGACAGACGAAGCAGCCGATTTCGGGTGCGGACGTCTGCATTCGAGCAGCAGACGGCACGCTGCTCGCGTCAGGCGTTACCAACTTTGCCGGCAAATGGGAAATCAGGCTGACCTCGGATAAGTACATTAATATCAAGTACTGCACCGCCACAAAGGCCGGCTACACGCTGCACAAGCACTATGTGGGCGCGAATACGCTTGCAGACGGCAGCTTCAAGGGCTTTAATTGCACGCTGACGAAGCTGGCGAGCTATGATTTCCTGCTCGTGGTCGACACCTCCGGGAGCATGAGCGGCACGCCGATAAGCACGCTCAGACAGACAGCCTCCCAGCTCGTAAACGACCTGTTCGACAGGAGCGCGGATTCGTATCTCTCCTTGATGGAATACAATACGGGAGCCTATACGATAAGCGGCTTCGTCACGTCCGGCTCGCGCGGCTCCATACTTTCGTCGATCAGCAATCTGTCCTCAGGCGGCAATACCGCTATGGCTGCGGCGCTTGCCCGCGCAAGGGAAAGCGCGATTTCCCGCAAGGCCGCGCTGGACGCGCAGGGTCTTAAAAACAGGCGCATCTGCGTGATATTCATGAGCGACGGCCAGCCCACGGATTCACTTGACAGCGTGTACAGAGAAGCCGACCGTCTGCATGCGCTGGGCTATGTGGACGTTTACTCGGTAGGCTTCCTGCACGACGTCTCGCCTGCCTACCGCAAGGAGTGTGAGGACGTGCTCAGATACATAGCCGGAGGCGGCGGCAAATTCTACAACGTCACGACCTCGTATCAGTTCTCGGGCATATTCTCGGATATACTCGATACGCTTACCAAATCCCAGAGGGTCATAGTGACGGTGGACTGCCCTGTCGACGTAAGCGTCACGTTCCTTGGAGAAACGCTCGACGCGAATAATACGCGTACGTCCTTCGGCACTCTCCAGTTCGAGGGCGCAGGCAACGAACGCAAGGTCCTGCGCCTTGACGCTGCGTGCGATTACCGCATTAACATGACGGGCACGGGCAGCGGGTTTATGGACTACACCCTGCAGCATACGGACGAGTACAGCGGGGACACGTATACCAGCAAGATCGTGGGCATACCCGTCGTATACGGCATGACCGCGTATTCCGATACGGAGGAGACGGGCGGCGCGGCGGTATACGCGAGTACGGACGGCAGAAACTATACCGTATACTCGGCCGCAGACGGCGAAAAGGTGATATACAACGATCACAGTCCCTCGATTGCGGGTTATTCGAGCTACTGGGCGTGCACCGCAAGCTCGTACTACGAGCCCAACGATCCGCCGGTATCTCCCGGCAACCTCGTGGACGGAGACATCGATTCCTCGTGGGATTCGTGGGGCGACAGGGAAGGCGCTTGGGTGCAGCTCGCAGTTACCGACGGCTACGAATACAAATTCAGCGGCTTCTCCATAAACAACGGCAAGTCCTACGGGCTCGACAAGGGAATCTATCAGGAGAGGAACTGCCGTGTAAAGGACTGCTCTGTGTACATAGACGGCGTGCTCGTGGGCAGCTTTACGTTAAGAGACGGAAACGCCGAACAGAGCGTGGTGTTCCCTTCGCCCGTTACCGGCTCGGTATTCAAGCTGGTGATCGACAGCGTATACAAGGGCAGCAGGTACACCGATCCCGATTACGGCGTCTGCATAGCCGAGCTTCGTCCGTTCTGACGAAGGTACGCGCCGCCGCAGCGGACGGCTTGACAAAGCCGATTCAAACTGATAAAATTAGCCATTATTTTCAATGCGACGATAAACGGAGGCAATATGGATATTTTCGAGAAGTGCCAACTCTACAAGCTGCCGGACGAACTGAAGGCGCAGGGCATATATCCTTACTTCCACGCGCTGGAATCCAGGCAGGATACGCAGGTCATAATGGAAGGCAAGCGCCGCATTATGCTGGGCAGCAACAACTATCTGGGACTGACGGTGCATCCGGAGGTCATAGAGGCGGGTATAAAGGCATACGAGCAGTACGGCTCCGGCTGCTCCGGCTCGCGCTTCCTGAACGGTACGCTCAGGATGCATCTGGAGCTCGAACAGGAGCTTGCCGAATTTCTCGGCAAGGACGGCGCAGTCACCTGGTCTACGGGCTTTCAGAGCAATCTGGGCATAATCGCGTCTTTGGTAGGGCACGGCGATTACGCCATCTGCGACGCGGAAAACCACGCCAGCATATACGACGGCTGCCGCTTGAGCTACGGACGCATGCTCACATATCCGCACGGAGATATGGACGCGCTTGAAAAGCAGCTTGCCAAGCTGCCCGACAACGCCGGCAGACTGATCATTACCGACGGCGTATTCTCGATGGGCGGCGACATCGCGAAGCTGCCTGAGATCTGCGCTCTGGCGGAAAAGTACGGCGCGCGCGTGATGGTGGACGATTCCCACGCGCTGGGCGTTATAGGCAAGGGCGGGCGCGGCAGCGCAAGCTACTTCGGCCTTGAGGACAAGGTGGACATCTACATGGGCACGTTCTCGAAATCCCTCGCTTCGCTGGGCGGCTTCATGGCTGCAAGCGAGCGCGTGGTGAATTTCGTTCAGCATACTTCACGCCCGTACATATTCTCAGCTTCGATGCCGCCTGCCAACTGTGCCGCCGCGCTGACCGCGCTCAGAATAATAAAGCGCGAGCCCGAGCGTGTCGAAAGACTGTCGCGCCTCAGCTCCTACGCGCGCGCAGGCTTCCGCAAAAAGAACATTCCGATAATAGAGGCGGACACTCCCATAATACCCGTTTACACCTACGAAGCGGAGAATACGCTCATCAAGGCCAAGGAGCTGTTTAACGAGGGCGTGTACGTAAATCCCGTGCTGCCGCCCGCCACGCAGCCCGGCAACTGCCTGCTGCGTACCAGCTATATGGCTACGCTCACAGAGGACATAATCGACGAGGCGCTCGACATATTCGAAAAGGTATTCAAAAAATGAGCAGCGACAGGCTCACCGCGCTTATAACCGGCGCGGGCAGCGGCATAGGCTACGAAACCGCGAGGCTGCTGCAAGAGAAAGGCTGGGAGGTCTGGGATCTTTCGCGCCGGGACAGGTGTCCGCAGGGCGTAAAGCACATGTCCTGCGACATAGCCGACGAAAGCACGGTCAAGACCTGCGTAAACTGCATCGCGTCGGCGAGCGGTCATATAGACCTGCTTATAAACAACGCGGGCTGCGGGATATCCGGCGCGGCTGAGTTTACCGACGCGGAGGATTCCGCCCGCATGATGGGCGTCAACCTGTTCGGCACGGACAACGTTACGCGCGCGGTGATACCGCATATGCGCGCGAACGGCAGCGGGCGCATCATATTCATAAGCTCGGCGGCCGCTATATTCGCTATCCCGTTCCAGGCGTGGTATTCCGCGTCGAAGTTTGCGATAAACGCCTACGCGCTCGCGCTCAGAAACGAGCTTGCGCCGTTCAAAATCGACGTGTGCGCGCTGATGCCCGGCGACATACGCACGGGCTTTACTGCGTCGCGCGTAAAAAGCAGCGCCGGCAGCGAGATTTACGGCGGGCGCATCGAAAAGGCGGTAGGCGCGATGGAGCGGGACGAGCAGAACGGGCTTTCTCCCGAGTATGCCGCGCAGCGTATACTTAAGACGGTCTACGCCAAAAAGCCGAAGCCGCTCAGCTGCATTGGCTTTAAGTACAGCGTGTTCGCGGTGATCAACAAAATCCTGCCTATCCGGATTGTTAACTTTCTGGTGGGCAAGCTGTATTAGCATTGCGGCTATGGACTTTGAACGAAATCTGTGTTATAATCATAGGTAATATAAGGTAAGGGAGGTCTTCGCGTGTCCGAGAACAACAAGCTGCCGGAGCTTTACGAGGCCTCCGACATTATACGAAAAGTGTACGCGGCGCTGAAGGCCAAGGGACACGATCCGATAATGCAGATAGTGGGCTACATAATCAGCGGCGATCCCACCTACATAACCAGCTATGACAACGCGCGTTCGCTCGTGCGCCGCGTGGAAAGAGACGAGCTGCTTGAGGAATTTGTACGCTTTTACGTGGAAGACCTCGAAAAACACATGTAAATGCCTGACAGCTGAGTCCGGCGCTTATGCCGGGCTTTTTATTTGATTTTAATGCGGAGGCAGTTTTGCAGCGTATACTGTGTCTTGACATAGGGGACAAACGTACCGGAGTGGCGGTAAGCGATCCGCTCGGCATCACCGCGCAGAGCGTAGAGACGATATTCACGAAGGGACGCGACAAGGACGCTGCGCGCGTCGCCGAGCTTGCGGAAAAATACCAGACGCGGCGCATCCTGTGCGGTCTGCCCAGACGCCTGAGCGGCGAAGAGGGCCTTCAGGCCGCAAAGGTGAGGGAGTTTGCGGCGGTGCTTGCCGAAAAGGGCTTTGAGGTGCGCTTCATGGACGAGCGGCTGACCAGCGTGAGCGCCGAGCGCGTGCTGATCGGCGCGGGCGTACGCCGCGACAGCCGCAAAAACGTAATCGATAAGCTCGCCGCCGCGTTCATACTGCAGGATTATCTCGATATGGGCGGCTGGAAGGAAGCAAGCCAGGCCGATTCCGGCAATCAGGAGGTGCAATAATTATCATGGAAGACAATTATATGGAGCGCGACGAGGATAATATCGTAACGCTGCTTGACGAAAACGACAGGGAATGCCGGTTCGAGCATCTTATGACGCTCGAATTCGAAGGCAGGGATTACGTGGTGCTCGCGCCTGCCGAGGAGATGGAGGACATAGACGAGGACGAGGCCGTCGTGCTGCGCATCGAAAAGGACGCGGAGGGCAACGATGTATACGCGACTCCAACGGACGAGGACGAGGTCGAGCGTGTTTTCGAGCGCTATCTCGAAATCGCGGGCGCGGACGAGGACGACGATACCGATACGGAATAAGTTAACCTGAAATTCTTTGAATATCGCACATATTTGTGCTAAAATTCAGCAAAAGCCGTGAAGGGGAAAAGTAACGCAAATACGGTTCAGAGAGCGTGTGTCACCGGCTGCAAGCACGCGTACCGGATAAGCGCGAAGGGTTCGCCCCGGAGCTCCCGCACTGAAGAGATGTAGGCGCGGGCGGAGTTATCCGCGTTACAGGATAAGAGGCAGGCTCAGGTCTGTAAATAGGGTGGTACCGCGAATAATCGCCCCTGCATGTGCAGGGGCGTTTTTCATGCTAATGGAGGAAAGCTTATGCAGGACAAGATCAATGAAATACGCAGGCGCGCGTTAAGCGAGCTGGTAAGCGTAACGGACTCAAAGGCGCTTGACGATATCAGGGTCAGAGTGCTGGGCAAAAAGGGCGAGCTTATGGGAATACTGCGCTCAATGGGACAGGTCGCGGCGGATATGCGTCCGCTGATCGGAAGCTGGGTGAACGAGGCGCGCGAGAATATCGAAAACGCGATCGCCGACGCTCAGAAGGCGATCGCCGCCAAGGAAATGCAGCGCAGGCTCGAAAAAGAAAAGATCGACGTCACGCTGCCGGTAAAGGAGCGCAGCGAGGGCAGTCTGCATCCCATGAGCCTGGTGCTTGAAAAGCTGTTTGACATATTCACCGGAATGGGCTTCGAGGCGGTAGAGGGGCCGGAGGTCGAATACGACAGGTATAATTTCGAGCTTATGAACATCCCCCAAAACCATCCTGCTCGCGACGCACAGGATACCTTCTATGTCGATGACAATATCGTGCTGCGCACGCATACTTCGCCTGTGCAGGCGCGCATAATGACCACGCGCAAGCCTCCCATCCGTATAGTATCCTTTGGACGCGTATACCGCGCGGACGAGGCGGACGCCACGCATTCCCCGGTTTTCCATCAGCTCGAGGGTCTGGTGATAGACGAAAACGTGTCCATGGGAGACTTAAAGGGCACGCTGGACACGTTCGCGCGCAGGCTGTACGGCGAGGGCGTGACCACACGCTTCCGTCCGTCCTTCTTCCCCTTCACAGAGCCTTCCGCCGAGGTCGATCTGACCTGCGCCGCGTGCCGCGGAAAGGGCTGCCGCATCTGCAAGGATACCGGCTGGATAGAAGTGCTGGGCAGCGGCATGGTAAATCCGAAGGTGCTGGAAATGTGCGGAATAGACAGCAAAAAATACTCAGGCTTCGCGTTCGGCATGGGCGTCGAAAGACTGTCAAACCTCAAATACAATATAACCGACATGCGCAACCTCTACGAAAACGACGTCCGCTTCCTTAAGCAGTTCAGAACCTGAGGAGGATACAAACCATGAAGATCCCGATGAGATGGCTTAACGAATATACAAAAATCGATATGAAGCCCGAGGAGTATGCCAGGCGCATGATAATGACGGGCACGGCGGTCGAGGGCTGGGAAAACACCGCGAAATTCACGAACGTGGTCGTCGGCAGGGTAAATACCTGCGAGATGCATCCGGACAGCGACCATCTGCACGTCTGCGCGGTAGACGTGGGCGGAGAGAATGATCTGCAGATCGTGTGCGGCGCGCCGAACGTCAAGGCGGGCATACTCGTCTGCTGCGCGCTTGAAGGCGCAAGTCTGCCGGGCGGCGTGATAAAAAAAGGCAAGATACGCGGCGTCGAATCCTGCGGGATGCTGTGCTCCGGGCCGGAGCTCGACGTGCCGGACTATTTATACCCGCACTGCGGAAACGAGGGCATTATCATCCTGAACGAAGACTATGCGCCGGGCACACCGGTAAGCGAGATATTCGGGCTGGGCGACGACGTTATCGAATACGAGATACTCGCGAACCGCCCCGACTGCCTGAGCGTGTGGGGCATAGCGCGCGAGAGCGCCTCGGTGCTGGGCGAGCACTTCGTGATGCCTGAAATCGCATATAAGGAAAACGGCAGGGGCACGTTCGCGGACTACGCGAAGGTGCGCATAGAAGACGAGACCGACTGCCCGCGTTACTGCGCAAAAATCATAACGAACGTGAAGATCGGGCCTTCTCCCAAATGGATGCGCGAATATCTCTACGGCGCGGGAATGCGCAGTATAAACAATATAGTCGATATTACCAACTTCGTCATGCTCGAGACCGGCCATCCCATGCACGCGTTCGACTTAAGCAAGGTTCGTGAAAACACGATAGTCGTGCGCAAGGCGCACGAGGGCGAAATACTCAAAACCCTCGACGGCAAGGAGCACGTGCTTTCGGGCGATATGCTCGTTATCGCGGACGATAAGCAGGCGACCGGCCTTGCGGGCATTATGGGCGGAGAAGAGAGTGAGATCGTAAACGATACCGCCAGCGTGCTGTTCGAATGTGCGGCGTTCGAACGCGGCAACAACCGCGTGACCGCGCGCAAGCTGGGTATCCGCACGGAATCGAGCGGCCGCTTCGAAAAGGGCGTGTGTCCGGAAACCTGCAAGGAAGCGCTCGACCGCGCCTGCATGCTGGTTGAAATGCTGGATTGCGGCGACATAGTGCCGGGCATGTTCGACAATTATCCGAACCCCGCGCCTGTAAAGACGATAAAGGCCTCCGCCGAGCGCATACGCAGACGCATAGGCGTGGACGTATCCACGCAGGACATGGAGGAAATCCTGCTGAACCTCAACATAGACACGGAGACGGACGGAGACACGCTTGTCTGCACCGTGCCGCCCTACAGACAGGATATCGAGGGCGAAGCGGACATATCTGAAGAGGTCCTCAGGATGTATGGCTACGACCATATACCTTCCACCCTCATGACCGGCGTTACGATGCCCGGCTTCAGAAACGAAGCGCAGTCCTTCGGAATGGGCATAAAGAGATTCATGGTGGGGCTCGGCTTCTATGAGGCGCAGTGCTTCTCGTTCATTTCGCCTTCGTGGATAGAAAAGCTGGATCTGCCCGAGGGCGACGCGCGGCGCACGCCGGTGGTGATACAGAACCCGCTGGGCGATGATACCTCCGTAATGCGCACGACGCTCGTGCCCACTATGCTGAACGCGCTTGCGCTCAACATGAACCGCGGCAACGACTCGGCGCGGCTCGTGGAGGTCGCTCCGGTGTTCATGCCGCGCGGAGAAGGCGAGCTGCCGGACGAATGGCCTTACGCGGTGCTCGGCATGTACGGCGACGGCGCGGACTTCTATGCGCTCAAGAGTGCGGTCATGTGCCTATGCGCGAAATACGGGCTTAGGCCCGACGTGGCCGCGGGCGGCGACGGCTATTATCATCCGGGCAGGAAAGCGGTGCTCACACTCAGAGGCGGCAGCGTGAAGCTTGGCCAGATGGGTGAGATTCATCCCCTCGTAAACGAGAAATTCGCTCTGCCGGAACGCGCATACGTCGCCGAGATCGACGTGCGCGCGCTCAAAACCTGCGCAGTTGAGCTGGGAGCGGTGAAGCCGCTGCCCAAGTATCCCGCCGTATCGCGTGATCTTGCGCTCGTGGTAAACGAGGACGTGGGCGCGGGCACGCTGCAAAGCGCGATAGAGCGCGCCGCTGGCAAGCTCTGCGAGGGAGTAAAGCTGTTTGATGTATACAGAGGCGAACGCTTAGGCATGGGCAAGAAATCCATCGCCTTCACCATAACCTTCCGCTCGCTGGATCATACGCTGACCGACGCGGAAATAAACGCGGCTATGGACAAGATACTCTCGGCAGTTTCGAAAAATCTCGGCGCCGTAATACGCGCGTAACTACTCTTCAGTATACAGCCGCATCGGTTCCGGTGCGGCTGTTTTGTGTGAATAACGGCTGCACCGGGGAACCTTTATACGTTTTGTTGCGTCATATTTACGGTTTTGGGAAGCGAATGCTCCGAAACGGAAAATTATATTACAAATTAACGCTTGAAATATTGCGAATTAAGTGGTAAAATGCAATAAACAAGCATGAACGCAGAAACAATAAAGGAGCGCAATATGATAAATATAAAAAAGCTTACAGCGTTATTGGTGCTGGCGGCGGTGGTCTTTACGCTTCCGTGCTTTGAAAAGCTAAACGCGGCAAACACCGATACGCCTGCTTCCACGCGCCTGTCGAGCGCGGAAAAGCAGCTTATGTACACCTCAAAAAAGACGAAGGTGTACAAAAGCGCGTCCACGGGCAGCGCGGCGGTCGCCACGTTGACGGCGGATTATCCTGTGTACGTGACGGGAAAAAGCGGTAACTTTTATATAGTTTCGGATTATCACAGCGAGTTTACCGGCTACGTACAGACGGGTTATCTTTCGCAGGAGAAGGTCAACAAATACGCGATAGCCGACTCTGCCAAGATCAGCTATTCTTCGGCGGGCTCGAGCACGGTCATGCCCTCCACGATAAAATCCACGCAGTCGTATCTTTCGGACAAAATGACTGCGGCGCAGTACCGCGATCACATGGTTTACATCGCGCAGTGCAAGCTCGGCTGCAAGTATTCAACTACCCCTGACAATACGTTAAACTTCAATAACCTCGGCTTCGTGCGCGCGTGCTATAACGCGATGTCGATCACCATCCCGACTACGGTAAGAGGCGTGGCGCATACCGGCAAAGGCGAATACGTCGCAAGGCGCGACCTGCTCAAGGGCGACATCGTGTGCTTCGACTGCGACGAAAACGACAGCGAGATAGTCGACCATATAGGCATTTACGTGGGCAAGGGCTATTTTATACATGCTTCCTATACGGCGGGCTGCATAGTGGTAAGCAACATGAGCAGCGGTTATTACTACCGGCAATTCTGCTGGGGACGCCGATTCAGCAATTAGTCGTTAAACACACATTATAAGACAGCCGCAGGGGACGTATTCCGCTGCGGCTGTTTTGCGCTAAGCGGCATGCCGAAACAAACGCGTTTTCACGTATTACACATTTAATGATTTGATGCTTTATTCTTTTCTTTTGAGTGCTAAAATCCTTACGATAAAGAAGGAAGGTGTTTCTATGACCAATGTGACAATTATATCCGGCTTTCTGGGAGCCGGCAAAACCACGCTTATCAAAAAGCTGCTGAAGGAAGCGTTTGCGGGCGAAAAGTGCGTGCTGCTTGAAAATGAATACGGCGAGGTCGGCATCGACGGCGGGTTCATGAAGGACAGCGGCATACAGATCACGGAGCTTAATTCCGGCTGCATTTGCTGCACGCTCGCGGGCGATTTTCAGGACGCGATCGGCGAAATCGTGGAGCGCTTCAATCCGGACCGGCTTCTGATCGAGCCGAGCGGCGTAGGCAAGCTTTCGGATATACGCCGCGTCGTCGAGGAGCAGGAAAAGGACGGCAAAATCCGTCTGGGCGGCAGCGTGACCGTCGTGGACGCTGCAAAGTGCAAAATGTATCTTAAAAACTTCGGAGAGTTCTTCATAGACCAGGTCAAGTGTGCCGAAACCGTTATATTCAGCCGCACGCAGCTGGTAAGCGAGGAAAAGCTGAAGGCCGCGTTCGATATGGTGCGCGAGCTTAACGCAACCGCGCGCATAATAACGACCCCGTGGGACGAAATAGACGGCACCGTGATCATGGACGCGGTGGAGCATCCGTCCTCGCTTATCGACGTGAACGCGCTGTTCCCGCCTCACGAGCATCATCACGACGACGATGACGACGAGGACGAGCACGAACATCATCACCACCACCATCATCACGACGACGATTACGAGGAAGACGAGCACGAGCATCATCACCATCATCACGACGACGATGACGACGAGGACGAGCACGAGCACGAGCATCATCACCATCATCACGACGACGATGACGACGAGGACGACGAGGAAGAACACGAGCATCATCATCACCATCATCATGACGACGATGACGACGAGGACGAGCACGAGCACGAGCATCATCACCATCATCACGACGACGATGACGACGAGGACGACGAGGAAGAACACGAGCATCATCATCACCATCATCATGACG